>JAKFER010000176.1:0-9976 GCA_036675565.1 Chitinophagaceae bacterium | reverse complement strand
CTGCCAGTGCCGGAGAATTTGTAAAAGCAGCCAATGGTATTGATTACAAAATCATATCAGAAGGCAACATTCATGCTTTACTAAAAAATGCCAGTGCCATTTCAGAAACGACCGACCTCAAAAAGCAACGGGAACAATTTGCCCGCCTTTCCACCAACATGATTACACTGGCAAAGGCTGTTAAGCTGGGAACACAACCTGCTTACGAAATCTATTGCCCCATGAAAAAAGCTTCGTGGCTCAGTGATAGCAAAACAATCAAAAATCCGTACTACGGCAATGCTATGCTAAGTTGCGGCAATGTGGTGGAAACCATAAATGAGTAACACTTTCACCTTATTATTTCTGATGCTTGGGCTAAGTGCCCCTGATCAGCATTTTTTTAAAATATAAATCAACAACGATGAAAACATTAATCATGATCGCAGTTGCAGCTATATCCTTGTCTGCCTGCAACCGTAACAATCAATCAAAAGAAACAACAGCTACAACAACTGATACCACCCAAACGGAGGTGCAGGCTAATACAGATTTAAATAGTAACAACCCGGTAAACAATGTGGTTACCTCTTATTTGCAGCTTAAAAATGCATTGGCAAATGATAATAGTAAAGATGCTGCAGCAGCCGGAACTGAAGTGCAAAAGGCAATAGAGAAAGCAGACCCTGCTTCGTTTTCTGCGGATCAAAAAAAGATATTTGCCGATGTAAAAGATGATGCCATAGAACATGCGGAACATATTGCTGCTAACGCAAATAACATAGAACATCAACGGGAACATTTTGAAACGCTCAGCAAAGATTTGTACGATATGGTAAAAGTTTTTGGATCGGTTCAAACCCTGTATCAAACCCATTGCCCGATGTATAATAATAACAAAGGCGCTAATTGGCTGAGCGAAACAAAAGAAATTAAAAATCCTTATTACGGCAGTAAAATGTCCACCTGCGGTGAAGTGAAAGAAGAAATTAAATAAGGACTATGAGCCTGATGAAAAAAATTGGATTAGTTGTTTTGATTTTGTTGATCGGCATTCAATTGATACAACCTGCCCGTAATAGTAGCGGGCAGGTGCCGGCAACAGATATATCCAAAACAGTTTTCATTCCCGGGAATGTAAAATCGTTATTGCAAACAGCTTGTAACGATTGCCATAGTAACAATACCAACTATCCGTGGTATACAAACATTCAACCGATGGGGTGGCTGTTAGCTAATCACATAAAGGATGGAAAAGCAGATCTAAATTTTAATGAGTTTGGAAGTTATTCGCAAAGAAGGCAATTGAGTAAATTGAAATCCATTGCAAGTCAGGTAAAAGATGATGAAATGCCATTGACTTCTTATACGATGCTGCACAAAAATGCAAGACTTACTAAAGAGCAAAAATTACTGATCATTGATTGGGCACTGCAAGCAAAAGACAGCCTTGAACAAAAAAAACCATAATGAAAAAGATACAAAAAGTGACACTTATTATTATTAGGGCAATTTTTTTTCGTAAGAAAAGATGCTGCCAATAAACTTAAATATAAGTATATGAAAAAGATACTACTCCTCACAATGCAATTCATTTTGCTTGTTGTATTTGCGCAGGATATCCAGGCACAAAAAAAGCAAACACAGGTTATCTACACCTGCCCAATGCATCCTGAAGTGAAGATGGACAAGCCCGGCAACTGTCCTAAATGCGGAATGACATTGGTCAGAAAAACAATTAAAATAACACAGCCGAAGGCAGTTCCCAAAAAACAAGAGGCTACAAAGCCAAAAGATACAGTGCCCGCTAAAAAGGAAATAAAAGACATGCAAGAAATGCGTGACATGAAGGAGAAGGATATGCAGGCAGATACCAACATGCACATGCATGATAAAATGAACATGGATCATTTAGAAATGGATGCAGCTAACCAGATTGGCGGAAAGGTAATTGTCATTCCTGGCAAAACCGTTCGTTACGATCTATATGTTACGGATACAATGGTAAACTTTACCGGCAAGCACAGACATGGACTTGCAGTCAATGGTTCTATTCCCGCCCCACCACTCATTTTTACCGAAGGTGACACGGCTGAAATCTATTTGCATAATATGCTGAAAACGGAAACCTCGATCCATTGGCATGGCGTTATACTTCCCAATGAGCAGGATGGTGTTCCTTTTTTAACCACTTCTGTAATTCCCGGTGGTACTACACATTTATATAAATTTAAAATTGCTCAAAATGGAACCTATTGGTACCATTCCCATTCGGGATTGCAGCAGCAGGTGGGTACCTACGGCGCATTGATTTTTAAAAGCAGGGAAGACAGTACTATGAATGGGAATGGAAATGAAATAATGAAGAATAAGCCATACAATGCCGAACTATCCTTAGTGTTAAGCGATTGGACGGATGAACATCCTCACCAGGTTCAGCGACGACTGCGTGCCGGCAACGACTGGTATGCTATCAAAAAAGGAAGTGTTCAGGGTTACGCCGAAGCCATTGCCAAAGGACATTTTACCACCAAATTAGGCAACGAATGGAAACGCATGACAGCTATGGATGTGGCTGATGTGTATTATGAAAAATTTTTGAGCAACGGCAAGCCCGAAGCTGAAGCCCCACAGTTTAAGGCTGGTGATAAAGTAAGATTAAGGGTGGTGAATGGCGGCTCTTCTTCTTATTTCTGGCTGCAATATGCAGGCGGAAAAATAACTGTGATTGCTAATGATGGCAACGATATAGAACCTGTTGAAGTGGATCGTTTAATAATAGGCGTGGCTGAAACGTATGATGTAATTGTAACCATTCCTTCCAATATGAGTTATGAATTTCGATCTACAGCCGAAGACCGTAGCGGTTATACATCGCTGTGGCTGGGCAGCGGCATGAAAATGCCGGCACCAACCCTGCCAAAGCTGAAATACTTTGAGGGTATGAAAATGATGAATGGCATGATGAAAATGAATGGTGATATGAAGCCAATGCCCGGAATGCAAATGAGCCTGCAAACAATGGATATGAACAGTGTAATGTATCCTGAAATTACCGGTAGTGAAGATGAAAAAAGCAGTAATGGAATGCATGATATGCACGGCATGAACATGGATGGAATGAAGGATACGAAAGCCGATACCGCTAAAGCCGGAAAGATGCACGACATGAAGGCTATGGAAAATGCAAAAATGGATACTTCGAACAGCATGAAAGGTCATGATATGGAAGGAATGGCTATGGGCAGCACCGACATTGTAACGCTTAATTATGCCATGCTTCGTTCCCCGGTGAAAACAACGATGCCGGATGTGCCCACCAAAGTATTGCACTTTACGCTTGAAGGAAACATGAACCGTTATGTATGGTCTATCAATAATAAAACCTTACATGAATGGGATAAAATATTAATTAAGCAGGGAGAAAAGGTACGCATCATTTTAACCAATAATTCTATGATGCGCCACCCGATGCACCTTCACGGGCATGACTTTCGGGTGTTGGGAGCACAGGGTGAATATGCCCCTTTTAAAAATACGATAGACATCATGCCAATGGAAACCGATACCCTTGAGTTTGCCGCTAATAAAGACGGCGACTGGTTTTTCCACTGTCATATTCTATACCATATGATGGCAGGCATGGGCAATGTGTTAAGCTATCAGAACTCGCCACCTAATCCCCAACTTCCCGATAAAGCAAAAGCTTGGAAGCAATTCAAGCGCAGTGAACAAATGACACTTTCATCAGCAGCTATTGGACTGGAAAGCAATGGCAGTGACGCAACATTTCTGGTGTCGGGAAACCGTTTCGAACTGCAAGGTTTGTGGCATTTGGGCTATACACCCGAACATGGACGGGAAGTGGAACTGAATTTTGGACGGTACCTGGGAAAGATGCAGTGGTTGTTTCCTTATGTGGGGTTCGACTATCATCACGCAAAAGTGGAAGATGAAATAGAAAAAAATTCTTTCGGGCAGGTAAGCAATAAAAACGACCGGAAAACTTTTGTTGTGGGTGTCCAATATACATTACCAATGTTATTAGTGGCTGATGCAAGAGTGGACGGTGATGGAAAATTCCGCTTCCAGTTGGAACGTGAAGATATTCCCCTGACCAATCGGTTAAGAGGAAATTTTATGTGGAATACTGATAAAGAATATGCTGCAGGCTTGAGATATGTTTTGAGAAAATGGCTTGCTTTATCAACCCACTATGATAGTGACATGGGATTGGGTGCAGGTATTGCCATTATTTATTAAACAACAAACAAACAACTTATTTCTTCACATAAAAACCAACGATTATGACCGGTTATCACACGTATCAAAGTTGCATTGAAGCATGCTTAAAATGTGCTTCAATATGTAATCAGGTGCACCATCTTGCACTCAAGAAGAAAATGCAAAAATAACGGCCACATGGATTCATTTAGAACAGCTCATAATTAATATAAACTAATTTTAAGAAAAGATAAAACTCCAACATGTTTACTATGCAAAAGAAAATGAATTTACTTACTCTGCTAATTACAATTACGCTGCTCTCAATTACAGCACAGGCGCAAAAAAATGAAGCGGTTTGTTACAACCCTAACTTAGTAAAAGATACCAGTAAGAAAAGTATAAAATCTATGGCTGTTGCTGTAATCAATAGTGACAGCGTGAAAATAGTGTACCATTCACCCGGCGTTCGGAAAAGAATTATATGGGGCGGCTTGGTTCCATATGATGAAGTATGGGTAACCGGTGCTCATGATGCAACTACGCTTGAAATTGATAAACCTTTTCTTGCAGGCGGCAAAGAAATTCCCGCAGGCAAGTATGCCATCTTCACCATTCCGGGTAAAAATGAATGGATCATCATCATCAATAAACAGTGGAAACAACATTTGGCTACTGAATATGATGAAAAAGAAGATGTGGTAAGATTGAAAGTGAAGCCGATTAAAGTTCCACATACAGAGCGTTTGCAGTACTTCATTGAAAATGGAAAGAATGGACAAGCAAAAATTGCAGTTGCATGGGAGCGGATGAGAGTAGAGATGCCAATTATTTTGAAAAAGTAGTAAGCTGGGAGTGTGAAATCAACATGCTACGATGAACCAAAATAATAAGTATGAAGCTTCAATCAAAATATCTTGTTGGGAAAAGTAGAACTACATGAGAAACCCTCAAATAAAAAATTGCAATTGTTGCAGAAGTTAAAAAAAGTTAAGGGAATAATTCTTTATGGAGACATGGCAATCAATAATGCAATAAGAAACCTACAGTAGTCCACAGCATTTTCATTGCAGTTCAGAAAAGTGTACAATTATTCACCAAAAGATTTCAAAGTAAAAGGATCTACTGCAAGAAAAACCATTGATGATGTATATCTATAGTATACAAAATATCCATAATTGTACAACAGCATTGTGTGGAAGGCGTAATCTTTGTAGCAGATTGTAGAATAATATTTTCAAAAACACAAAATTAAAATCTTATGGCTCACAATCAAATGTACCAAAGCTGTATTGATGCTTGTCTTCGTTGTGCATCAATTTGTAACCACTGCGCTTCTGCCTGCTTGCGGGAAGATGATGTTAAAATGATGGCTCGTTGCATTCAATTGGATATGGAATGCGCAGCTATTTGCTATGCAGCAGCACAAGTGATGAGTATGAATGGGCAGACAGCGAAAGAACTTTGTCGTTTATGTGCAGACATCTGCCAGGCTTGTGGTGATGAATGTGCTCAACATGACCACGAACATTGTAAAGAATGTGCAGAGGCATGTTACAAATGTGCAGAAGAATGTAGAAGTATGGCAGGTGCTACAGCATGATAGCAAGAGCTGCTTAGGCAGCTTTTTTTTGAACTTTGTTCCATGAAAAAAATAAAACTTTCTATTATCCCTACGGCTCTTCATTGGAAGAGAAAGTGATAGCTGTATTGGCTCTCTTGTACATTGTAAATGCCTGCGCATGTAGTTGAGACTTCAACCTGCAGCTATCTTTCGTAATAGCTTGTATCCGCCTGGTCATTCATAGCAACAAGTAATCAACGGCATAAATAGGCTTTGTGTATGCCATTAATTTACAAGTCTAAATTTTTACATTAAAGTAATATTTTTAAAAGTAAATACGAATTAATTCGTATTATTGACTTATTATTAGAAACTTTAAACTTGTATTATGTCATTTTGCAAAACGATTATTAAAATTGCTTTTTGTTTATCGATTTCCATTTTTCTTTGCTCAGGAGTTATAAGGCACGATGTTGATGAAACCAAATATATTGAACTGGGAAGCCAAAAACAATTTGATTGTGTTGGAGAAGTTGTTAATGATGCTGATAAACTTAAGGGCTCTTGTGTCTTTATAGGAACAAAGTATGTGTTATCAGCTGCCCATGTTTTTATGGAATATGACTTTCATCCTGATACAATGGAAATAGGTGGACAAACAGTAATAGCCAATGTAGCTTCCAACCCACGCCCTGCTGATGTTTCAAAATTCTTTTTTAAGTTTAATGGTCGAAGGTATCAGGGTAAATCTATAATTATCCATCCGGAGTATTTTAATAAGTCAACCAAGGGTTCACGTGATATTGCTATAATTGAACTACAGGAAAATGTAAACAATATATTACCTGCTACACTTAATAATTCTATCGATGAATTAAATGAAGACGTTGTTGGAATTGGATATGGAGCATCGGGAATTGCAAATAAGCCAAATACAGTTGTTTCAGTTGGTAAAAAAATTGCAGGAGAAAACGTAATTGATAGTATCGGAGGGAAACTTTTAAATAATATTCATACACTTTTATATTGCGATTTTGACAGTCCCACGGACACAACTTTAAATAGAATGGGAAATTCAGCTCCAAAACCACTGGAGTATGTGTGCAATGGCGGAGATAGTGGAGGTGGGCTTTTTAGAAAAAAAGGAAATGCATGGGAACTTGTAGGACTATGTCATTCTACAAATGCAGACATTGAAAATTTTGCAAAGAATGGATATTATGGTTCTATCATGGCATGGACTAGAGTTTCTTCGTTTAACAGCTGGATAATGCAAACTTTGAATAAAAAATAACTGTTAGCAATAGCTGTTTTGCAAAACTGCGTGCATTTTAAGTTTCTGCATTTTCACAATATTATTGTGTCCTGTACTAAAATAGTTAACCCATAGATAACCCATAGATAACCCATAGATATCCCAGTAATAACCCACTCCTTATAAGATATGGGATATCTGTATTGTATCCCCGGGATATTCTTAATGAAAACAACTTAATTGCACTTCCTAAAATGATAATTTGGGATGGTTAATGCATACAATGGATTGAATAATGCTTATAATTGTTTGTTGGTGAGCCAACGCACAGGTGCCTGGAAAACACCAATAAAAGGCGTAAATGAAAAATTAGTAAATGGAAAAATGTAGAAGGTTTTACAAAAAAATTGATTCAGCAGCTCAAATTTATTAAATGAGTAGATATAGGGAATTGAAAGCTGTAAACACATTCTATTCCAATAAATTATTATGTAATTTTAGCGCTAAAATCAGCCCTATTCCTTATTTATGAAAGAATCTTTAGCATACCTGCCGGAGAAAAAGCAGCATGAGATCAGGATAATTACCGAAATCATTAAAGAGGTGGTAAATCCTGAAATGATCATACTGTTTGGAAGCTATGCTAAGAACAAGTATGTAGAGCACAAGTATATTTCCAAAGGCATCACATTTGAATACATCAGCGATTATGATTTTTTGGTGGTAACAAAAAACAATCCCGAAAAATCGTATGTGCAGGAAAGCATCATTGCATCCAAAGCTGAAATGTTTGAGCCTCCCATAAACCTGGAAATACACGACATAGATTATATTAATAAAGGATTGGAATGGGGCGAATATTTTTGGATAGATATAGTGAAAGAAGGCATTCTGATGTATGATAAAGGCACCGTACAATTTTCAGAACCAAGAGAGCTTACTCCTGCAGAGCAGAAAGAAAAAGCACTGCGATATTTTGATACATGGTTTCCACAGGGCGCAGCTTTCTTGAAAGGTTCAAAATTTTACAAGAATGAGGGCAATTTAAGAATAGCTACTTTCGAGTTGCATCAATCTACAGAAAGTCTTTACTATGCCACGCTGTTGGCATTTACAGACTATAAGCCCAAAACGCACAACCTCTGGAAGCTACGCCGGAAAGCCAAACCTTATTCCGAAGAACTTTTTCACGTATTCAGGGCCGAAACAGATAAGCGGGAGAAAGATCTTTTTGAGTTACTGAAGCAGGGTTATGTAGATGCCCGCTACCGGGAGGATTTTACAATAACAGAACAGGAATTATCTATACTTATTGAGCGGGTATCGGCCATGATACCCATTGTAGATAGAATCTGCAAAGAGCGAATTGCAGATTTGGGCGACTGAATAAATTTAAGAATTGGATTATGGAGATGACGAACTCGAAAGATTATAAAGAACTTGTTAGCCAGATTTCTACGGCCTATGACCAGGGAAGGCAACAGGCAATCCATACCGTAAACATACAGTTGGTAACTACTTATTGGAAGATAGGCCGTTATATTGTTGAATTTGAACAGGGCGGTCTGGAACGCGCAGCGTATGGTAAATCTTTGATTAATACTCTTGCTACAGACTTAAGCCGGCTTCACGGTAAAGGGTTTAGCAGGAGCAATCTAATCTATATGAGGCTTTTTTACCTTGAATATCCAATAAGTGAGAAGGCTTCTCACTTATTGTGTTGGTCGCATTATGTAGAACTGTTAAAAATTGAAGACTTTTACGAAAAGCAGTCAATTCTTGAAAAATGAGAAAATTTGTATAGAACGGATTACTTCTTTGGGAGAGTAAAATGCTATGAAGCTCGCTTAACGTAAATTATTGGTGCGCCCAATTGAGCTTCTAGCTTAGCAATAGTTTTAAGGGTAAGATTGTGGTTCCCTTTCAGCCATTTATTAATTTCAGAAGGTCTTTTGTTTAACTTATCTGCCAAGTCTTTCTGCGTATACCCTTTTGCTTTAATCAGTTCATTGATCCTAACAATAATATCAGTATATTGCCGCACAAAAATGCGCAATTCTTCAGGCGTTTCACTTTGTATTTTTTTTGCTACTTTGCTTCTCATAAAAAATCCTCCTTTTATAAGATAATTTCTTCGTCACCGTTGGTTGATAACAGCTTTCGTTTTTTTGAATCAATTATTATTTCTTTATCTCTTAACGCTTCTTCAATTCTCTTTGCAAACTGGCAGGCTTCAATCCATTTTAAATTAAGGTCTTTGCTTGCCTGGTTTGTTTGAGCCGATTTTATGCCGCCATTAAACAATACTACCAGGTCTTTTCTGTTCTTTACCCTCAATGCGTATAGCCTTAACGGAAAATTGGGAAAAAGAAATACGATGCCATTTACATTAGCACTGCCTTTATTGGGCAGCCCTACCACTTCCTGCTCAAACCTGTTAAATAAAGTATCTATAGCGCCGTGGTCATCACCTATGCTATCCAGCACAAAACTTAGTAGTTTCTGAACTTCACTTTTCAATTCAGGAACAGCATTATATTTTGCAAAGAACTTATCTGTTTCATTATCTCTGGCCTCATCCCAACGAACTGTATAAAAGGTACATTTAGCACCTTCATCATCCCATATTTCTACTGTAAAGTTATTCACTTATAAGTTAATTTCCAATTAAAAATACCAACGGAGAATTTATCCGATGATTTTCAACAAATTAGCCTCTTATATATCTTGTAAACTTTAGTAGAATAATGCTTTCTATATTGCAAAGCATTTAAGAAGGCAAGGCGAAAGTAATAAGGGAATTACACTTTTTTATCCGGCAGCCGTATACTTTTCTGCTTACCTTAATATTTTTTCTTTTTTGACGTAGTTGTTCGGGCAGTTATGTCACTTTTTCTTTTGATAGCAGGCTTCTTTCACTTAAAAGGTTTTCAAACCTCACCTCCGTTTCTTGC
>JAKFER010000017.1:0-10023 GCA_036675565.1 Chitinophagaceae bacterium | reverse complement strand
TTCCGTATAAGGAACTGGGCGGGCAGGGTCACTGGTATATTCACTATAACTGTTACGTGTAGCCGGTTTTGTCCAGGAGAGTTCGCCGTTGGCTGACAGGTAGTAATTTTTTTCTTCCACTTCAGCGGGTGGCCATTGGGCTAAGGCACGCCATTTGTTTTCACCCGTAAAGAAAACCGTTGCTTCATTCAATTTCGAAATCTCTCCTTTATTTTTCAAATGATAATTAAAGAACGGTATCTCGATATTGTTTTGGTACCAGTGTGAGGTGTTGGAAGCAAACTGTACGTTGCCCAATTTCGTTCCGTCATTGGAGGCCCACTGCCCATGATACCATGGTCCCATCACGATTTTACTGTTGGTGGAAGGACTTTGTTTTTCGATGGCTTTGTATGTATTCCATGCACCCCATACATCTTCCGCATCAAACAATCCACCTACAACCAATGTAGCCGGTTTTATATTATACAATGCCACTCTTGCATTTCTTGCCTGCCACCATGCATCATAGTTAGGGTGTTCATACATCTGGTGCCAGAATTTAATACTGTCACCCATTAATTTTGCCAGGTTTTTCATGGTGCCTGTTTCCATATAAAATTTATAATTATCACGGATCTTGAACTGGTAACCCGGTGAACCAACGGTTGTAGGTTTTGGTCTTGGTTTACCAAATGAAGAATAAAATACAAAGCCGTCCATAGGGAAAAAAGCACCTTTGTGGTGAAAGTCATCACCGATAAACCAATCCGTTACAGGCGCCTGCGGACTCACGGCAACCAATGCGGGATGATTACTTGCTGCAGACATGGTTGCATAAAAACCGGGATAGGAAATGCCAAAGGTTCCTACTTTTCCATTGTTATGTGGCAGATTTTTTACCAGCCATTCAATAGCATCGTAAGTATCGCTGGCTTCATCAATCTGGTTACCTGTTTTGTTTGCATTGAATGGTCGCACATCTTCAAACTCACCTTCACTCATCCAACGGCCACGCACATCCTGGGTAACCATGATATAATTCTCCCGTAAATAATATTTCTGGTAACTGTTCCAGTAAGCCTGCCAGTTATCTTCGCCATAAGGGGCACAACTGTAAGGCGTTCTTTTCATCAGGATAGGGTGATGCTCTGTGGTATCTTTTGGAATATAAATGGAAGTAAAAAGTTTTACGCCATCCCGCATCGGTATATACCTTTCAATTTTATAATAATTGTCTTTGATCCAGGCGCTGTCCTGCTGGTGCTGGCCATATAAGCCGATGGGAAAAATGAATAATAGAAAATAAAATAACTTAGCGTTCATTTGTATGATTTTATTTTTATAAAAGATCAAAATGGAATGGCCTTTATTGAATAAATATTGACCATGAATGCAAGCTTGCCAAATATTTACGTTTCCAGGACGAATGATCGGGGACTAATTTAATTAATAATGCTTCAACACCCATAAGTTTTTATGAGTATCAATGAAAATGTGATTCATACATTTTATCAATCATTCCAGAAACTGGACCACCAGGGCATGAATGCCTGTTATGCTGATGAAATAACTTTCAGCGACCCGGTATTTATTTTATTGAGAGATGATGAAGTACGTGCCATGTGGGAAATGCTGTGTAAGAATGCAAAAGATTTTTCACTGACTTACGGGAACATAGAAGAACTGGATCATGAATATGCAACTTGTGAATGGACAGCAAAATATACTTTTTCCAAAACAGGCAGGCCCGTCGTAAATAAAATAAAAGCTTACATGAAATTGCAGGATGGAAAGATCATTGAACACAGCGATGCATTCAGGCTAAGCGATTGGATATCCCAGGCTTTTGGGTTAAAAGGTGTTCTTTTCGGCTGGACAGGTTTTATGAAACGAGCCGTGAGGAAAGCAGCGAGGAAGAATTTGGAGCGGTATATGGCGGGTTAGTTGATAGGTTGATTTTCGGATTGGAATTAGGGATTTGGAATTGGGAATTGGGCTGACTGATCGGTTAATAAACTAATGGTTGGATAGTTGTTAGGTTGGTTAGTGGGTAAACAATCGTTGAACTATTGTTGAACAATTGGAACAATAGTTAAACCAGATTCCCTCATTTTCAAATTGTCAAATTATCAAATTGTCAAATTGTTTTATTCCAGTTTCCCAAACTTCCCCGCTCTTACATCATCAAGAGCCTGTTCCAGTTCAGACATCGTATTCATTAAAAACGGACCATATTGTGCAATGGGTTCATTGATCGGTTCTCCGCTTAATAAAAGCAACAAACTATTTTCTACAGCATTTATTTTTATTGACTCGCCATCATTTTTGAATAAAACAAAATGATCGGCTGTAGCGGTTTCTTCATCATTGAATTTGGATGCACCTTCTACAACCAGTATACCGGTATTATGATCTTTGTTTAAAGGAGTTTCAACCGAGCCTCCTTAATTCAAATGAATATTAAATACGTTCATGTCAGTGAAAGTATAGGCCGGTCCTTTTAAACCAGCATAATTACCTGCCAGGATTTCGATATGTCCGGCATCACCGGGAAGATCTGATTTTACAATGTTGGTGGCCGTTAGTTCCTGGTATGTGGGAGCTGTCATTTTATGTTTGGCAGGTAAATTCACCCATAATTGAACCATATGAAAAGGGCCGCCGTTCCTTGTAAATTCCTGCTCATGAAATTCTTTATGTAAAATACCTGAACCGGCAGTCATCCATTGCACTTCACCATCGCGGATCACGCCGCTGTTGCCTGCACTGTCATGGTGTGCAATACTTCCTTTATAAACGATCGTAACCGTTTCAAATCCACGGTGCGGATGCACACCCACACCACGCGGTTCTTTAGCCGGAGAAAATTCGATCAGCGCATTATAATCCATCAAAAAAAATGGACTCATGCGTTTTTTATCTATCTCCCGACCAGGGAAAAAACTATGCACCCTGAAACCATCACCCACCATATGTGGTGCGCCGGGTTCCATAATTATTTCAATGCTGCGGTATTTATTATCTTTCATAATATATTATTTGAATGGGGAATTAGGAATTAGGAATTTGGAATTGGGCTGTTTGATTTTCTTTAAAACAGTATGGTGGATTGGTTTTTAATGAAAGCGATATTCGAATTTTGAATTATTATTTAGGCGGTTATTTTTTCTTCTACTACATGTTCTGCCAGCCACAAAAATTCGCTTACAAAATGATTCACGTTATGCTCAAATTTTTTCTCAATCAAGTTACCTACTGCATCAATCTTTTGTTCAACGCCAGGAACCAATAACATGGAAGGAGAAACCAATCCAAATAATGCAATCACCAGCGACTGCATTTGCAATGCTGCACGAATGCCACCCATTGCTCCTGGTGATGCGGTTACGATGCCAAATGGTTTGCGATGTTGTTTGGGAAAATGATCCAACAGGTTTTTTAAACTGGCTGAATAACTGCCATTGTACTCCGGCGAAACTAAAATGAATGCATCGGCATTAAACATGCGTTCACTTAAATCCCTGAATGCTGCAGGTGTATCATCCACTGACTTAAATACCATTTCAACAGGAGGCAGTTCCCAGTCTCTTACGTCTAACAGGTTAATGGTATGATCCGTATTATTTGTTAAATGATTTAACAGGTGCAACGCCACCCGGTGGGTAACACTGTTTGAACGCGGGCTGCCTGAAATGATCTCTATATGCATAAAAAATGTCCGTTTTTATTGAGTTCAATAATTAGATGTTTAAACATCAAATTTACTGCCATTCTCAAAAACGGACATTCTGTCGCTGTTAAAGTTCTTCCTGGTTCAGGTGAACCTGCTTTCGATTCTTTCGCATTTTCATATTGATAAGCTCCACTACAAGGCTAAAGGCAATAGCAGAATAGATATATGCTTTGTTGATATGCTGGTGAAAACCTTCTGCAATTAATAGCACACCAATCAGGATCAGGAAAGCCAGAGCCAGTATTTGAAGTGTAGGATGTTTATTGATAAAATTGCTGATAGGACTTGCAAAGATCATCATGATGATCATGGAAATGATTACAGCAATGATCATAATAACTACATTATCAATCAAACCAATGGCAGTCAAAATGGAATCAAAAGAAAATACCGCATCAACCAAAATGATCTGTAAGATAACCGCGCTGAACACAGCAGGTGCTTTTACTGCTTTGGCTGTTTCACCCGGAACTTCCAGTTTATGATGTATCTCCAGTGTACTTTTAAAAACGAGAAATATACCGCCTAAAATCAGGATGATATCCTTCCAGCTGATGCCGAGTGGGAGCCCATTGTCATCTGTAATAAATCCAATGGTGAATACCGGTTCGGTTAAACCTATCAGCCAGGTAATACCGAGTAATAATAAAATACGAAAGATCATGGCAAGGATCAAACCGATGGTTCTTGCTTTTGGTTGTTGACTCTTGGGTAATTTGTTGGAGACAATGGAAATGAAAATGATATTGTCAACACCCAGAATAATTTCTAAAAAAGTAAGCGTTATCAGCGCAGTGATAATTTTGGGATCGGTAAAATTTGGAATCTCTAATAGAAAGGTCATAATGAATTAGTATTTTGCCGTGGTCTTTTTAAAAATTTGATTCAATTTTTATGATTTCAGCATTATCTGCAAAAATGGGTATTTATGTTTAACCGACGTAATTTTTTAAAAGTTTCATCAATAAGTTCTGTGGCTCTTTTGGTAAAACAGCATTTTAATCCGGGTGATTTTGATCCAACAGCAATAAAAACCAGGCCAGTGGTTATTTCAACCTGGGATGCTGGGTTGGCGGCCAACAAGGAAGCCTGGAAAATTTTAAGTTCAGGTGGCAGGGCATTGGATGCTGTTGAAAAAGGTGTGATGGTAACAGAAGCCTCTCAGAATTGTTGTGTGGGATTAGGTGCTAACCCGGACCGGGATGGTTTTGTTACGTTGGATGCATCTATCATGGATGAAAACTTTAATTGCGGAAGCGTTGCAGGGTTAGAAAGGATCAAACATCCAATTGCTGTGGCGCGGCGGGTAATGGAAAAAACCCCGCATGTGATGTTAGTGGGTGAAGGTGCACAATCATTTGCTATGGCCGAAGGTTTTAAACTGGAAGAACAAAAACTTTCACCTGATGCACAAAAAGCCTATGATAACTGGAAGAAAAAATCAGCATATACACCGCCTGCTGTTAATATCGAGAACAAACAGGAACATGGACCATTTGCACCTACCAAATTGGAAAATGGTGAATGGAATCATGATACCATTGGTATGGTAGCTATGGATGTAAATGGAAATTTAAGTGGCAGTTGTACAACCAGTGGTGCGGGTTTTAAAATGCGTGGGAGGGTAGGTGACTCGCCTGTAATTGGTGCCGGGCTTTACGTTGATAATGCGGTTGGTGCATGTACCGCAACAGGGCAGGGTGAAGATGTGATTCGTATTTGCGGATCTTATGCGGTGGTTGAATTTATGCGACAAGGTTCGTTGCCAGAGGAAGCCAGCCGCAAAGCCATTCACCGGCTGGTACATATTTTGGGTGAAAAAGCAAAAAATATCCAGGTAGCTTTTCTTGCGGTGAATAAAAAAGGAGATGTTGGCGCTTTTGCGCTGCAACCTGGTTTTAGTTATGCATTAAAATCAGAAGGTGTTGAAGAACTGGTGAAAGCAAAAAGTTATTTTTAAAATACTGAATGAATATTTCAAAAATAAAACAGAACACATGCCAGCATTTATCATTGAAATAGCCACATCCGATTTTGAAACCACCCAGTCTGCCGTAGATGGTGGTGCGGACAGGATTGAATTATGTGCAAACCTGGATGAAGGAGGCACAACACCATCCAGGGGAATGATAGAACAATGCAGGAATTCTTTTAACCTGCCCATATTCCCAATCATCAGGCCTAGAGGTGGCGATTTTTTATATACTGAAGAAGAGTTCCAGGTGATGTTAAAAGATACCCGATTTTGTAAAGAAGTGGGTTGTGAAGGCATTGTTATTGGTATGCTGGATATGGATGGTCAAATTGATTTGGAAAGAACAGCGGCTTTGATCAATGCGGCATATCCTTTAGAAATCACTTTTCACCGCGCATTCGACCGGTGTAA
Source organism: Chitinophagaceae bacterium (assembly GCA_036675565.1). GTDB lineage: Bacteria > Bacteroidota > Bacteroidia > Chitinophagales > Chitinophagaceae > JACCYQ01. The sequence continues at coordinate 3,922 of JAKFER010000017.1, read as the reverse complement.
GGATCCGTTTAAAGCTTTGGAAGACCTGATAAAAATTGGCTGCCAGCGTATCCTTACTTCAGGGCAGCAACCCGCTGCGCCGGAAGGTAAGGATATGATCAGGGATCTTATAACGGAAGCGGATAGCCGCATTGTGATCATGCCGGGAAGTGGTGTAAGAAAAGAGAACATAAAAATGTTAGCCGAACATACAGGTGCCGTTGAATTTCATTCGTCGCTCAGAGGAAAAATAAAAAGCCGGATGAATTTTATTCACCCGGCTTTTGCATCATCTGCAGAAAGTTATTCCAATAATTTTATTGATCCGGCAGCAGTCAGTGCATTGCGGGAAGCCCTGGAATCTTAAACCTGCAGACTTTTCATGTAAGCTGCATTGGCACGGGCACTGGCCATTGGAGAACTGTTCTCATATTTTTCCTGTTCAACAATATAGAATTTTGTGCCGTACCTCTTAGCTCCTTTTAAAACGGAAGGATAATCAATACTTCCTTCACCCAAAATACAGGATGCATCCGTATTGGTAAGCGGAACATTTTTCTTGCGATCTTTTACATGAACCAGCCTGTAACGGTCATCATACTTTTTCATTTCAGCAACAGGGTCTTTACCAGCAGTTACAACCCAATAAATATCCATTTCATAATCTACCAGGTCTGCATCCGTATTGTTCATAAATACATCCTGCGGAAGTTGTCCTTCTAAGGGTGTAAACGTGTATGCATGATTGTGATATGCAAAACGCAAACCAGCATTTTTACATGTTTGCCCGGCTTTATTAAACTGGTCGGCAATTTTTTTGTAATCATCAATTGTTTTTTGCGGACCTACCCATGGACAGATCAGGTAATCCATGCCGATGGATGCCGCATCTTCCACTTTGCGTTCAAAATCTTTATAAATATCTGTGTGGCTAGCTACTATCTTCATACCAAGTCCATCCATAAAATCCTTAAAACCTTTTGGCGTCATTCCCCAAAACATACCTTGCGGGCCTTCATAACTTTCAATTTGTTTATACCCGAAAGAAGCAACTTGTTCCAAAACGTTGCGGGTATCCGATCCAATTACATCACGCAGCGTATACAATTGCAATCCAAAGTTTTTAGAAATATCACCCGTCCCCGAACCAAGCGTATTGAAATTGCAGGATGATAAAGAATGTAAAGCAAATCCTGAAGCCAGTGCACCGGTTAATTTTATAAACGATCTTCTTTTCAATGACATCGTAATTATTTATGATTAAAAAAAATCAGGTAAATGCTTTGTCGCCTTTTTTATAAGGGATGCATCCTTCATATTTTCCTGGAACCGGTACATGCCTGCGAGCTTGTGTATGTCCGATCTCTGAAGTAAAATAACCCAGCAGTGTAAGCTCTTTCATCATCCTGAAATAATGTGCAGGATCATCGGCTTTTTTACCAGAAGTGTAATCTTTTTGTTCTTTGTCCAAAGCTACCAGCAATTCATGACGCTGTTCTGGTGTGGCTTTCATAAATGAAGTATTGAGTTTTTTCTCGCTTTCATCTTTCAATTTGGTAATGCCTTCATGAAATATTTTTTGATCCTTTTCTTCATAACAATCATTCACCATAACCGTCATGAATGCACCCACGTTAGCCGCTTTGGCTCCCGGTGTTGCCGTAGCAGGTAAAATGGTTTCACCTACTTCATTTAAAAATGCAATGTCTTCATCGGTAAAAGTATAGCTTACTTCATTTTTGGTTTTACACCCTGTAAGGAACGCGTTAGCGCCAATGAGTGTGCCACCCAGTAGTAATGAAATATATTGAACCGCTTCTCTTCTTTGCATGATATATTTTTTAGTTGTGTTATAAATTTAAACTGTATCCTTCCCGGTATTGTCTTTTTACAAACTGGTTAACGTCATCAAAATTAGTCACCTTCATTTGTTTGTTATCCCAAAGTAATTTGATATTTCTTCCCGGGTATACATAACCGTTACCTGTTTCCCGTGGCTTGCGAATATCATGTGCCCTGATGGCCAGGTTTGCCATTAATAAGGCTTCTGTAAGCGGACCTGCAATCTCGAATGGCGAACTCAATTCTTTTTTTCCATGCCCCGCAATGGATGCTTCAACCCATTGTGCATAATGACCGGCATCTCCGTTTGGTACACGGGCAATGGTTGGCTTTACATTAACCTGCGTTGTACGGGATGTTGGTAGTAACTGTGGGTTAGCGCCATAGGTGCCACACATCATTTTACCCTTGGTACCGATGAATAATGCACCATTGCCACCATCTCCGAATACTTCATTAGCTTCCAGTTCTTCTGGGCGATCAGGTTGAATACCACCATCCATCCAATGCAGTTTAACCGGTCCTTGTGTTTTACTGGTTTTAGGAAAATTTAGTGTTACATGGCTTGATGGGGGACAGCTTTCAGGAAAATATCCTCTCCTGAATTCATCAACATAAACAGTGCCTACACTGGCTTGTACATCCGTAGCATATTGCAAACCAAGAACCCGAAATGCGGGTTCAATGATATGACAACCCATATCACCCAAAGCACCCGTTCCATAATCCCACCAGCCGCGCCAGTTAAAAGGAACCAGTTTTTCAACGTAATCCCTGTATGGTGCCGTTCCCAGCCAAAGATCCCATTTCAATTCTTTGGGAATATCAGCTTTCACTGCCGGCCATTGAATGCCTTGCGGCCAAACGGGTCTGTCCGTCCAGCAATAAACGGTATGTACATCCCCGATCAAACCGGCATTATACCATTCCATTAATTTCCTGACACCATCGCCGCTTGCGCCCTGGTTTCCCATTTGGGTTACCACTTTGTATTTATTAGCAGCTTGGGTTAAAATTCTTGCTTCATAAATATCATGGGTAAGCGGTTTTTGTACATACACGTGTTTACCCAGTTGCATAGCTGCCAGTGTTTGAACGGCATGGTTATGATCGGGTGTTGAAACAGAAACTGCATCAAAGTTTTTAGATTCTTTATCCAGCATCTCCCGCCAGTCATGATAATATTTTGCTTTGGGAAAATTCTTGATCGACGTTGCGGCCCTGCGGTCATCCACATCGCATAAAAAACCAATATCCGCTTTCCCGGACTTAAAAAAACTTGACAAGTCGCTTTCACCTTTTCCACCTACACCAATACCCGCAACAACAAGCCTGTCGCTGGGTGCAGTATATCCTTGTCCACCCAAAACATGTCGCGGAACTATCATAAATCCCGCTGCTGCAATCGCTGTATTTTTTAAAAATTTTCGCCGGCCTTTTGCGCCGTTATATTCCTGGTCACTCATTTTTAATAATCGTATTTAGGGTTAAAGATTTCCTTTCTTCATTTCTTTAGTGGCGAAGTCAACGGCTCTTGCAGTCAACGCCATATAAGTTAAGGATGGATTTACAGCTGCTGCAGAAGTCATACAGGCGCCATCAGTTACAAATACATTCAATGCATCCCATACCTGGTTGTTTCCGTTTAATACGGACGTTTTTGGATCACGACCCATACGGGCTGTTCCCATTTCATGAATGCCCATGCCCATGGTATAACCACCATCATAGCCATGTACATCTTTCATTCCGGCGATGGTCAGCATTTCAATGGCATCTTCCTGCATGTCTTTACGCATAGCCAGTTCATTTTCTTTTAATTCCGCATCAATAGCAACAACCGGCAATCCCCATTTATCTTTTACATTGGGATCTAAACTGATCTTGTTTTCATGATAAGGTAAAATTTCACCAAATGCGGTAAAACCAATAGACCATTGCCCGGGTTCTGATAAAGCATCTTTAAATTCTCCGCCAATATTCAGTTCCGCAATTTCGCGTGACCAACCTGATCTGCTGGCACCACCCTGGTAACCAAATCCACGCAGGTAATTTCTTTTATCGCCAAATAAATTCTGGTACCGCACTATGTATGGCCCGT
>JAKFER010000078.1:0-10213 GCA_036675565.1 Chitinophagaceae bacterium | reverse complement strand
AGAAGACAACGAAGGCGATATAGTGCTGGCTAAAGAAGCTCTGCATGATGGTAGAATCATCAACCAGGTATCGGTAGCCAGGGATGGCGATGAAGCGCTTGATTTTTTGCAGCGCAAAGACAACCACCCGAATGCAAAAAAACCCGACCTGGTGCTGCTGGATATTAATATGCCACGGCTTAGTGGCCTGGAAGTGCTGGTAGCGATGAAAAACGATGAGCAGCTTAAAATTATACCGGTTGTAATGCTCACCACCTCTTCAGCAGAAAAAGATATCAGGTTTGCTTATGAACATCATGCCAACTGCTATATCACCAAACCCGTTGACCTGGACAAGTTTATGGAAGTGGTGCATAAAATAGAAGATTTCTGGTTAAGTATTGTGCAATTACCCAATAAAAACGGTGATGAATAAAGAAATTAAAACTTATCGTTTGCAGGTAGTAGAAGATAATCCGGAAGATTATTTTTTACTGCAACAGTACCTTCAATTGAGTAAACTCCCCATTGAAAAAATCTTCCATGCAGACAGCATAGGGGTTCATTCTCTTACAACATTGAACAGCTTGCTGCCAGCTCCCGGACAGGGGGAGGCACACTGGAAGTTTATAACCCCCATTAACCGCAAAACTTTAAGAATTATACCATGAATATTTTTAAAAACATTTCTATCCGCAACAAACTCATCATCGCTTCTCTTATTCCACTTCTTGCTCTTTTGTATTACTTACAGATCAATATCCGGCAGGAACTAAGCAATAAAAATTCGGCACAGCAGGTAATAGGCGATGTGCAGGAAATACAGGAGATTTCTAAAGTCATCCATGAATTTCAGAAAGAGCGGGCGCTAACGCTTAGCTTTCTTGTCGGTAACGGGACAAAAGAAAAAGAGTCGTTGTCAGATCAGTGGGAGTCAACCGATAAGGCCATTTCTTCTTTAGAAAAAATACTGAAAGAGCAGAACAGAACTATCCAAAATTATTCCAATCTGGATAGTTTGCTCTCTGTGCGGGCTAAGGTGAATGCTGTAAAACCTGTTGCTGAGATTGATGTTTTTTATACAGGTTTTAAAGCAAATCTTTTAGAGGAGGTTTCAACTATTCTCCGGAATTCAAAAAATCTTACGCTCAAAAATTATTTTGAAGAATATTTATTCCTGTTATATGCAAAGGACTTTATGGCGCAGATGAGAGGTGAACTGGGAGGCGTTTTAACAGCAGGAAAATTTGACGGCATGGCTTACGGCAGCTTTGCTTCAGTAATGGGAAAACACGACATTAACCTGCAACGGTTTAAAAAGATCGCCTCTCCTGAAATCAAGGATTTTTTTGACAGAAGATACCAGGGCCCTTTTATTCAACAAACCTATGGTATCATTGACTCAGCATTTAATGACCCTTCCTTTACTAATTTCAAACCCGATTTTGACACATGGTGGTCAGTTGCAACCAGCAGCATCAATTCATTAAAAGAAATTGAAGACTATTCTATCGGCATTATCGGGCAAAAAGCCAATGACGAACTGTCTTTTGCCAATGCCAATGTAATGCGTAATGCCATTATCGCTGCGTTAATAATTCTATTAATTATTGTGATTGTAACAGCAACCGTAAAAGGAATAGTTAATTCCATCAACCAACTGAAAGAAGCTGCTGAAAGGATGGCAAAGGGAGATGTAAGCGCCTTTTTAAATGTTACAGCAAAAGATGAACTGGGAGAACTTGCCAATTCATTTAACGAAATGATCGGCGTGACAAAGAATTTTTCTGATATAGCCGATACTATTGGCAAAGGAGATTACAGCCCGGTAATAAAAGTGAGAAGCGAGGCAGATACGCTTGGACTAGCGCTGGATAAAATGAAGAACAACCTTCAAAAGCTTTCCAAAGAAAATGCAACCAGGACATGGTTGCTTACAGGCAACAGTGAATTGAATGATAAAATACGGGGCGAAAAAGGGGTAAAAGACCTTGCACAGGATGTCATCATCTATCTCACTACCTATCTGAAAGCGCAGATAGGTGCAGTTTACCTGCAGGAAAACGGTGAATTAACACTTGCAGGAAGTTATGCTTTTCAACACCGCAAAGAAAATGCAAATTCTTTTAAAAACGGCCAGGGATTGATTGGCCAGGCGGCTCTGGAAAAGAAAGCAATTGTGTTCAGTGAAATTCCGGATGATTATATCCGGATCAATTCAGGGCTGGGAAATTCTATTCCCAAAAGCATTATTGTATTTCCTTTTTTATACGAAGGAGAAGTAAAGGGCGTGATAGAAATAGGCGCTGCACACGAATTTTCTGATCTCGATATGCAGTTCCTGGATATGGTGGGTGAAAATGTTGCCATTGCATTCAACGCTTCTGAATCCAGGACAAAATTGAAAGAATTGCTGGATGAAACACAGCAGCAGGCAGAAGAACTGCAGGCACAGCAGGAAGAATTAAAACAATCCAACGAAGAGCTGCATGAAAAAACAGAAATGCTTGAAAGATCAGAGGCCGAGTTAAAAGCCCAGCAGGAAGAACTGCAGCAAACCAATGAAGAACTGGAAGAGAAAGCCAGCCTGCTGGAAGAGCAAAAAGAAAAATTGGAGAACGCAAAGTTGGATATTGAAAACAAAGCACGGGAACTGGAAGCTACCAGCAGGTATAAATCTGAATTCCTGGCCAATATGTCGCACGAACTCCGCACACCACTGAACAGTATTCTTATTCTTTCACAATTGCTCTCTGAAAATAAAAGCAAAGTGCTGGGAGACAAAGAAGTGGAATTCTCAAAAAACATTTACAATTCCGGAGCCGACCTGCTTAACCTCATCAATGAAATCCTGGATCTGTCAAAAGTTGAATCAGGGAAAATAGAATTGGATATTGCCGAAGTTCCATTTGCGGAAATAGACACAGAGGTAAATTCCATGTTCTCCGAAGTGGCAAAAAACAAATCCATTGATTTTACCATTCGCCATAAGGAAGGGGATTTAAAATTTCTTACCACAGATAAACAGCGGCTGGAGCAGATACTCAGAAATCTATTATCCAATGCTTTTAAGTTTACGCCAAAAGGAGGTAAGGTGACACTCAGCATTGAAAGAGCGGCTTCAAATACTTCGTATAAAAATTCAAAGCTTTACAGTGTTCCTGTTATTGTTGCCATTTCTGTATCTGATACAGGTATCGGCATTCCCAACGATAAGCTGGGAATTGTATTTGAAGCCTTTCAGCAGGCAGACGGTTCCACCAAAAGGCAATATGGTGGTACCGGGCTTGGCCTTTCCATCAGCCGTGAACTGGCCAATGCGCTTGGAGGAGAAATTCACGCAGAAAGTGAAGAAGGAAAGGGCAGCAGGTTTACGCTTTATCTCCCATTGCAGTTTGATGCTTCTGTTATGGCTTCCGTGGAGCGAAATGTAGAAATAAAAGAAAAGAAGAACGAACATCCACCAAAGCAAAACCAGGTTGAAAAAGGAGAGGTGAATGATGACCGGTACAACATTCAGGAAAATGATAAAGTGATCCTTATCATGGAAGATGATAAGGATTTCTCCCAGGCGCTGCTCGACTTTGTCAGGGATCGGAATTACAAAGGGATCGTTGCTGCCCAGGGAAATACCGGGCTAAGCTATGCAAGGCATTATAAACCCGATGCCATTCTGCTGGACATGAAATTACCTGTAATGGAAGGAACCGAAGTGCTGAAGCATTTAAAGAAAGATCCCGATCTGCGCCACGTACCAGTACAGATCATTTCGGGCTACGACAGGAGAAAAGAAGGATTGGATCTGGGTGCATTTGATTTTATCCGCAAGCCCGTATCAAAAGATGACCTTACAAATGCTTTTGACAAAATCGAGGATTTTGTCAGTAAAAAACTTAAAAAACTTTTGATAGTAGAAGACAATGATATGCAGAATAAAGCTATCAGGGAATTGATCGGTAATGGAGACGTCAAATCTACCTCGGCGTATTCAGGACAAGAAGCTTACGAGATGATGACAAAAGAAGATTACGATTGCGTGATCGTTGATCTGGGACTGCCTGATATGTCTGGTTTTGACCTGCTGGAAAAAATAAAAACTGACAGCAGGTTAAGTAAGGTACCCATCATCGTTTATACCGGAAAAGACCTGTCGAAAGAGGAGAATGCCCGGTTGATGAAGTATGCAAACACGGTGGTGCTTAAAACCGCCAATTCCCATGAACGGTTACTGGACGAAACAATGCTTTTTTTACACAGGGTAGAATCAAAGCTTCCCAAAGAAAAACAAAATATCATCCGCAAGCTTCACAAAACCGATGAAGTGCTCAGGAATAAAAAAGTATTGGTGGTTGATGATGACATCAGGAATATTTATTCACTCACCAATGTGCTGGAAGAAGAAGGTATGAACTGCCTCACTGCCGAGAATGGAATAGCCGCAATAAAAATGCTGAAAGAAAATCCGGGTATTGAACTTGTTCTGATGGATGTAATGATGCCTGAAATGGATGGTTATGAAGCAACCAAAGAAATCAGGGGTATCAGTAAGTTCAGCAAGCTGCCCGTTATTGCCTTAACAGCAAAGGCCATGAAGGGCGATCGGGAAAAATGCCTTGCCTCAGGCATGTCAGACTACATAGCCAAACCGGTGAATATTGACCAACTTTTATCGCTCATGCGGGTTTGGCTGTATCGTTAAAAGGATTTATAAGCCAACTGCAATTTATAAAACTGCCATTGTTTATGAACTTCGATAATAATGAATTTAAGGAACTGCTCGAGTCCATCCGTTTTGTTTACGGGTATGATTTTACGGATTATTCGGAGGCTTCCGTAAAACGACGAATTGACCATTTTATGAGTACCAGGAAAATAACAGCACTGGATGAATTGGGTAAACTGATTTTGAAGGATGAAAAACTGTTTGAAGAATTTGTACTGGAAATTTCTGTTACAGTTACAGAAATGTTCCGGGATCCGGATTTTTATAAAAGCCTGCGGCAAAACGTGATGAAAAGATTGGCCACTTATCCTTTCATAAAAATCTGGATTGCCGGTTGTGCCACCGGCGAAGAGATCTATTCCATAGCTATTCTGCTGCAGGAAGAAGGGTTTTTGAGCCGGTGCGTAATTTATGCAACGGATATCAACCAAAAATCGCTGCAAATTGCAAAAGATGGGGTTTATGCTGTTGGAAACATGAAGTCGCATACGGCCAATTACCAGAAGGCAGGAGGTACCAGGTCATTTTCGGAATATTATAAAGCAAAATATAATTCGGTGATGTTTGATAAATCATTGAAGCAGAATGTTGTTTTTTCACCGCATAACCTTGCCATTGATAAATCCTTTAATGAGTTTCAACTGATCATTTGCCGCAATGTGCTGATCTATTTTAACCAGCAGCTTCAAAATAAGGTCATCCACCTTTTTTATGAAAGCTTATGCCCTTTTGGTTTTCTGGGTTTGGGTAACAAGGAATCACTCCTGTTTTCAGAAAAAAGAAAATGTTTTGATGAAGTTGACCGTAAAGAAAAAATTTTCATGAAAAGCAAATAAATAGTGAGGAAGGAAAAAATATACCGGGCAATTGTGGTAGGCACTTCAGCGGGAGGCTTGTATGCCCTTACTTTTTTACTTAACCAACTTCCCCCCGACTATCCAATTCCCATTGTAGTAGTACAACACCGGTCAAAAGATCAACGGGATTTATTTGAAGAGGTACTGCAAAGCAAGTGCAAAATAAAAATTAAGCAGGCTGATGAAAAGGAGAAAATAATGGGCGGATACTTGTATACAGCCCCCCCGGATTACCACCTGCTGGTTGAAACCGACATGACCTTTTCACTATCAACCGATGAGCTGGTCCTTTACAGCAGGCCTTCCATCAATGTGCTGTTTGAGTCAGCAGCTATAGCATACCGGGATAAACTGGTCGGCATCATTCTTACCGGAGCAAACAATGATGGCGCTTCAGGGATTTCTATGATTAAAAAACATGGCGGCCTTACCATTGCACAGGCTCCTGCAGAAGCCCAGTTCCCTGTTATGCCCGGCGCATCCATTGAAACAAAAAACATACAACATATCTGGACGCTTGTAGAAATACAAAACTTTTTATTACAAATCAGTGATGGATAAAATAAATAAAAATACCAAAGCGGTCATTTTAATTGTTGACGATAAGCCGGGCAATATTCTTGCATTAGAGGGTTTGTTGGCGACCAAAGACCGGCTACTGTTAAGTGCAACGAATGGAAAAGATGCGCTGAAGATTACACTTAACAAAAATATTGATCTCATTATTTTGGATGTGCAGATGCCCGGCATGGACGGTTTTGAAGTAGCTCAGATCTTAAAATCAAACAACAGAACAAAAGACATACCCATCATCTTTGCTACCGCAGAAAGTAAAGAACATAAATTTATAATGAAGGGGTACGATGAAGGTGCAATAGATTATTTATTCAAGCCGCTTGACCCTGAAATAGTAAAGGCAAAAGTTGCCGTGTTGCTGAAAATTCAGTTACAAAATAAAGAGCTGGTAGAAAAAAATATTTCTCTTCAGAAAAGCGCATTGCTTATCAATAATTCTGCCGACATCATCGGCATCATTGATGCATCAACATTCAGGATAGAAGAAATCAATCATGCTTTTACAAACCTTCTTGGCTATGCGCTGGAAGAAACCAAAGAAACAGCATTAACTTTTTTTCTAAGTAATGAAGACCGGCTAATGGTTCAGGAATTAAGCAAACAGGATAAAGAACGGTTATCTTTTGAAACCCGTATTTATTGCAGTGACAGAAGTATAAAATGTCTGCAGTGGAATGTAGTGGCCCGGTATGGAAAATGGTTTGTGAATGCCAGGGATATAACGGAAGTTAAAGAGGTTGAAAAGATCAGGAACTATATTACTACGGTGGTAAAACAATCCAATGATGCTGTTTACATTCATGATGGAGAAGGAAAAATAATTTCATGGAACCTGGGCGCTGAAAAAATATATGGTTATACCGAAAGGGAAGCGCTGAAAATGAAGATATGGAATATCATTCCCGGCTATATGCAGCCTGAAATGAGTGAACTCGTGAATAAGATTATACAAGGGGCAAAAATTCACGACCTTGAAACAAACCGCATCACTAAACATGGAAAGCTGATAGACATTTTATTTTCTGCTTCCAGATTAACCTCCGCTGGTGGTGACCATGTATCAATTGCTATTACTGAAAGAGAGATTACGCAGCAGAAAATTGCTGATGAACAAATTAAAGAAAGTGAAAAACGTTTCAGGAACCTGTTTGAATTTGCACCCTATCCTATGTGGGTGTACGATCTGAACAGCCTTAGATTTCTGGAAATAAACCATACTTCTATTGATCTGTACGGTTATTCAAGGAAGGAATTCCTGTCTATGAAAATTACTGATATCCGGCCGCCGGAGGAAGTTAACAAACTGATGGAAGACCTTAATCAAAGGTCCCATGAGATTCAGTCGTCCGACGGTTGGAAACATCGCTTGCGTAACGGCCAGATAATTGATGTGGAAATTTCTTCTCATCTTATCGACTACGGGGGCTATAATGCTGTTTTGGTAATTTCAAAAGATATTACCAAACAAAAAATAGCTGACGAACAGATAAGGCAATTAAATGATGAATTGCAAATTAACTTGCTTCAGCTTGAAAACACCAATAAAGAACTGGAGTCCTTTTCTTATTCCATATCTCATGATTTAAGAGCTCCACTCCGGGCATTGAACGGTTATTCCAAGATGATTGAAGAAGATTATGCGCCGGTACTGGATGATGAAGCAAAAAGATTATTGGGCAATATTCAATACAATGCCCAACGGATGGGTACCCTGATTGATGACTTGCTGGCATTTTCAAGACTGGGCCGGAAGGAAGTTCGAAAATCAACAATAGATACTGCGAAACTGGTCAAGAATGTTTTGAAAGAAATCAACATCCCGGTAGAGTATAATGCAGTGACAAAAATTAATTCGCTGCCACCTGCGGATGCCGACTATACCTTACTGCGCCAGGTATGGATAAACCTGCTTTCAAATGCAATCAAATATTCTTCAAAAAAAGAAAAGCCGGAAGTGCAGATTGGTTCAACAGAAACGGAGCATGAAATTATCTTTTTTGTTAAAGATAACGGGGCAGGGTTTAATATGGAATATGCTGATAAACTTTTTGGCGTATTCCAGCGCCTGCACAATCCCACTGAGTTTGAGGGTACAGGCATAGGTCTGGCTATTGTTCAGCGCATCATTACAAAACACGGAGGCAGAGTATGGGCCGAAGCAAAAGTAAATGAAGGGGCTACGTTCTATTTCACATTACCCAAAATTAACAAAGAAAATTACCGCTATGCATCAGAAAATTGACATCCTCCTGGTTGAAGATAATCCCAGTGACGCTGAACTCACCATCAGGGCTTTAAGAAAAAACAAAATAATCAATGCACTGCTTCATTTGCAAAATGGCGAAGAGGCGCTTGAGTATATTTTCGCTACTGGAAAATATACAGGAAGAAATATTGACGAAATCCCGAAAATAATTCTGCTTGATCTGAAAATGCCTAAAATTGACGGACTTGAAGTATTGAAAAAAATTAAATCTGATGAACGTACTAAAATAATTCCGGTGGTACTGCTCACTTCTTCCAAAGAGGATAAGGATATAATTGATAGCTACAAGCTTGGTGTAAACAGTTATATAGTTAAACCCGTGGATTTCGGGAATTTTGTAAAAGCGGTTTCCGATTTGGGCTTATACTGGTTATTGGTGAACCAGCCTCCTAAATAAACTTATCGGTTATGAAAAAACTTAAAATTCTTTACCTCGAAGATTCTGAGCATGATGCAGAAATAGTAGGACGAACATTAAAAAATGAAGGCATTGATTTTTCTGTTAAGCTGGTTGATTCACAAAATGAGTATGAAGATGCGCTTGGAGAGTACCAGCCTGACCTGATTCTGGCAGACCATTCTCTTTTTGAATTCAACTCAGTGCAGGCATTAAAGATATTCAAGTCATACAATCTTAAGATCCCCTTCATTCTTGTTACCGGAACAGTATCTGAAGAATTTGCAGTAAATATTTTAAAAGAAGGAGCCGATGATTATCTGTTAAAAGATAACCTGGCAAGATTACCTAAGGCCATCATTAATGCTTTAGAAAAATTTCGCATTGACAGGGAGCGACAGCAATACCTGAAAGATATAGTTGATAATGAATCCTTGCTGAAAGAAACTGAGAAAATGGCAGATATTGGCAGCTGGCAGGCCGATATGATAACAGGCACAGTTAAATGTTCAGATCAACAAAACCGTATTTACGGTTATGAACCTGGTGAAATAATACCGGGTTATGAAACATTCTTAAGTCATGTTCACCCCGGGGAAATCGAATTGGTAAAGAAAGCGATGGACGAAGCTATAGAAAGCCGGGATTCTTATGAGTCAGAATTCAGGATAATTGATAAAGCGGGTAATGTAAAATATATACATTCCAAGATAGTGATTGAAAGAAACAGTGAAGGACTACCAACCCGCCTGGTAGGATTTAACCATGATATTACTGAACGAAAAAAATCCGAAGAACACACAAAACTTAGTGAAGAGAAAAGAAGGCTGATCATGAATGCCTCCATTGATGCCATTATATGTATGGACACAAAAGGCGCAATTACTTTCTGGAATCCACAGGCAGAAAAAACATTTGGATGGAAAGAAGAAGAAGTAAAAAACGGATTACTTGCCGACTTTATTATTCCACCTGCATTCCGTACTATGCATATAAATGGTCTTAAAAACTATTTAAAAACCGGATATGGTCCAGCCCTGAATGTATTGTTGGAATTGAGAGCAATGAACAAGGAGGGCAAAGAGTTTCCCATTGAATTAACTGTATTGCCTATTAACCAGGGGGGCGGAGAGTTCTTTTGTGCTTTTATCAGGGATATATCCGAACGGAAACATTCAGAACTTATATTGAAGCAGTTAAATGAATCACTTGAAACAAGGGCTGTTGAACTGCTTGCTTCCAACACCGAACTGGAACGCTTTGCTTATATAGCTTCTCATGATTTGCAGGAACCCCTGCGCATGGTAAGCAGCTTTATGGGGCTGCTGCAAAAAAAATACAATGATAAGTTTGATGATACAGCACGCAGCTATATCCGCTTTGCGGTGGATGGAGCCGAAAGGATGAAAAAACTC
>JAKFER010000320.1:0-10426 GCA_036675565.1 Chitinophagaceae bacterium | reverse complement strand
ACCCTGTCACTCGCTTTTACTGCTTTCAAAGCCGCAATATTATCATCCATCGTTTCTGCGAAAGGTTTTTCCACATACACATCACAACCCGCTTTAATGGCCTCTATTGTATGTAATGCATGCTGAAAATCGGCAGTACTGATAATAACTGCATCAACATCACCCTTATCGTACAAAGCCTCATTATTCACATATGCCTGCACGTTATGACCCAATTGTTTCGACATCAGGGCACTACCTTCTTCCCTGCGCAGATTCCAGATATCAGATACACCAACAATATCCATATTAAATTCATCCTTGTATTTTAAAAAACTGGGTAGCAAAGATGATTTGAACCTGTCAGAAAATCCAACGACTCCTACCCTGATGCGGTCATTGGCGCCTTTGATACGTCCATAACTTTTTGCCGTGGATCCTAATCCACCGATATAAAGTCCTGCTGCAATGGCAGATGAATTGCGGATAAATTTTCTACGAGATGTCATATGTGATACGTTTATTAAATTCTTATTTAAATTATTTCAATTCCTGGATCTTCAAACTGCGGAATGAAACTTTATCGCCGTGATCCTGCAAAAGAATATGTCCTGCTGGCGCCATTCCAAAGTCTGGCCATTCTGCATATTTACTTCGGGCAACCAATGCTTTAAAATACGGAACGCCACGTTGGTACTCCAATACCTTCCAGCCATTTAACCAATGTTCAATCCGGTTATCAGGATGCACGATGATCATTCCCCTGTTCCATTCTCCAACAGGTCTTCTTGCTCTTGGTTCTGGTAGAGAAGGAATAAGATCATACAAAGAAGCCAATGTACGATTCCCGACGACACCCTGCTTTGCATCGGGGTGCTTCGCATCATCCAGTATCTGGTATTCTAATCCAATAGCGGAGCCGGTATTATTTTCCTTCTCAGTTACAAAATATTTAACCCCGCTGTTTGCTCCGGGTGATAATTTAAAATCAAACTGGAATATAAAAGAACCATATTCATTATTGGTCACAATATCCCCGCCATTTGCAGATTCAGCGCCACCAGAAGGAAGTACACTCAGTTCTCCATCTTTTATCTGCCAGCCTTTTGGTGGAAAATGATTTTTATATGCACCCCGCCAACCATTGGTCGTTTTTGCATCCCAGATTAATTGAACACCATTATTTTTTTCCGCATCTGATAGATGATTAGGAACCAGGTTTACGACAAATTGATTTGAAAATTTTTCAGCCTGCAGGCCAATCGTTTTAATTCTCAGATTCCGCCAGCGCACCTGCATGCCTTCATGCTCCTGTTTATAAATTGCATGAACCTGTAGTGCGATAAAGCCTTCCGGTGTCATATCATCAATAACAAAAGAAGCTGGAATACCATTTACCCAGGTCCTGATATTATTGCCAATACATTCAATTTTGGCTTTATTCCATTGACCAAACTGATATGCTTTTTTTGCAGTTGGATTTAAATCTAACGGGTACAGCCAATCTCTGCGAGCTTCATCATAAATGCCACCTGTCCAACCACGGGTGGTGGCGTCTAATTCAAACTGGTATCCGTGCACTCGGCCTTCTTTGAAGCCTGGTTTACTTTCGCTGCGGAATTGTACCCCCGAATTCATCAGGCTGTCCAATTTGAATTCAAATTCTAAAATAAAGTCTCCATAATTTTTTTCTGTTGCAAGAAATGTATTGGGCTCATTAAAAACAGTGGTGCCAACAATCTCTCCATTTTCCACAGTGTATTTTGCTTTACCATTCAATATTTTCCACCCATCCAGGTTTTTACCATTGAATAAAGATTGCCATTCTGTTGATTGTGAAAAAAGAAATAAACCGCTGAAGAGAAAAAAGAAAAATAAAATATTTTTTTTCATTTGAATAGTATAAAAATTCACGAATAAGGCTTTAAGATAATTATTTCCATTTTACCATTTACGATGTTTCATTGGTTAAGTGCAAAATGGTCTTAAATTTAAACAATCATTTACTAATCGATTATGACTATACACCGCAGATCATTTTTACGTAATATTTCCATGATTTCATTAGGCACAGGCATTACAGCCGCCGTACCCATCGATATACTGGCTGCAATCCGTAAAAAAATCTCTCCATCAGAAAAAATAAATGTTGGTGTTATTGGTTGCCGCGGACAGGGATGGAGTAACCTCACATCCATGCTGCGTCTTCCGGAAATACAATGCACGGCATTATGCGATGTGGATGATACGGTATTGAACAACCGAAAAAAAGACCTGGAAAAGCTCAATAATCATCCAACCCTTTATAAAGATTATAGAAAGCTATTGGAAAGTAAAGATGTGGATGTGGTCATTATTGCAACACCCGATCATTGGCATTGTCTTCAACTGGTAGATACATGTGCGGCTGGCAAAGCGATTTATATGGAGAAACCAGTTTCAAATTCCGTTATTGAGGCACAGATCATGCTGGCTGCTGCCAATAAGTATAACAGTTTTGTGCAGGTAAATCAATGGCAACGCAGCCAGCAACATTTTAAAAAAGCCATTGAAATCGTTCAATCAGGACAGTTAGGAAAAATCCATTCCACCCGTGCATGGATGTACCGGGGAGGCACAACCGCTTTACCCGTGTTACCCAATGAAGCAGCGCCAGCCGGGGTTGATTACAAAATGTGGTTGGGTCCTGCCGAAAACCGTCCTTTCAATAAAAACCGTTTTCACTACGAGTTCAGGTGGTTTTGGGATTATGCAGGCGGGTTGATGACGGACTGGGGCGTTCATTTAATTGACATGGTTTTATTGGGTATGAAAGCCGGCGATCCGAAATCTGTAGTATCCTCTGGCGGTAAATATATTTTTCCGGGTGATGCCCGGTTAACGCCTGATTTGCAAACTGCCGTTTACGATTATGGAGATTTCCAAATGACCTGGGAACATAACATGGGCATGGGTTCTGGTCCATGGGGTTTGCAACATGGCATTTCATTTTCGGGTGAAAACGGAACCCTGATCCTGAATCGTAGTGGCTGGGAAATAAGACCGGATAAACAACAGGGAAAAGATAAAATGGAAGCGGTTGGCTGGCAAAAAGCAACTGATAATGGTATGGATATGCACACAACGAATTTTGTTGAATGTTTAAAATCAAATAAAAAAGGATTATTGAATTGCCCTATTGAAGCTGGCGTCAAAGTGGCTATTCATGCACATATGGGAAATGTTGCACATCGTAGCAATGAAAAAATAATTTGGAATGCAGCAGCAAATAAATTCAATATAAAAGCAGCTAATAAATTACTTGAACCTGAATATCATAATGGGTGGAAGTTGCCGAAAGTTTAATTCTTGTATACACGAATGATTTAACCACAAAGAGCACAAAGATTTTCACAAAGCACACAGAGCTCTATGACCGAAAACGAAATATCTCATAAAGTAATTGGATTAGCAATGGATGTCCATAGAATTTTGGGCCCGGTTTACTGGAAAGTGCATACAAAGAATGCCTGTTTTATAAAATCGGCAAAGCAGGTTTATTTATTGAAAAAGAAAAGCCAATGCCCGTGATTTATGAAGAGGTGAAATTAGATTGTGGGTATAGAATTGACTTGTTGGTAGAAAATAAATTAGTAATAGAAATAAAAAGTGTTGAAGGCATAAATGATGTTCATTTAGCGCAAACACTTACTTATATGAAGCTTGGCAATTACAAGTTGGGGCTACTTATAAATTTTAACGTGGCAAGATTGAAAAGAAGGAATTAAACGAGTAATCAACGGAACTTTGTGACCTTTGTGTTAACCTTCGACCCTTTGTGGTAAATAATAACTCCGAAAGACTCGATGTAGCAAACCACGAGGAACACTTAAATAAAAAAGACGATAAACAATACCTTAATCAAGTACCTGGCAATGATATCCATGATCTGAAACCAGTTCAATCACTTTGTCTGGCATGATGGTCTCCCCTTCTATCCTGAGAATTTTATCACAATCATCCAGGTCAAAGTTTACCCGGAAAAATGAAAAATAATTCAACAACTTATGAATAAGCAGTTGGGCAAGTTCTGCATCGTCAACATTCGTTTTAAAAACTTCAACCATTTTAAATAATTTTATTTGAGCCCTGACTGATAGTGAAGCAAAACATTTCCGCAATCAAAAGTCCTGCTTTGCATCAAAAATAATTCCAACTTTTGGTTATTGATATTGAATAAAGATGTTCCACCGCCGAGTATAACCGGGTTAATCAATAACCTGAATTCATCAATTAAACCCATTTTTGTAAAACCGGATGCCAGTGCAGCTCCACCAAAAATAACCATATCCTTACCCGGTTGATTTTTCAAATCTGTGAAAATATCCCTGTCAATTTCATTTATCAACCTGCAATTATTCCAACTGGTGGTTGCCAATGTTTTGGAAAAAATAAGTTTGGGCAAATTATTCATATTATCCACGATGACCGGACTTTCAGTTGTATTCCCAGGCCAATAACTTACCATCAACTCGTAAGTTTTTCTACCCATGATTATGGTATCAACCGTTTGAAAAAAATCACCCATGTATTGATCCATTTCAGCATTCCATCGATGCCATTCAATATTTTTTTGCTGAATCCTCGATAAATCCATCCAGGGAAACCATCATGGATAATATTAATTTTCTCATCTGTCTGTTAATGCTTTTCGTATTCATAATTGATCATCCACTGAACGCCATATTTATCTGCAAAAGACCCGTAGTAGGCACCCCAAAAAGTTTTCTGCAATGCCATTTCAACTTTACCCCCGGAAGAAAGCCCGTTAAATAACCGGTCGGCTTCTTCTTCACTATCCGGGCTCAGGTTGATGTATACATTGTTTCCTACTATTAATTTATGTCCCATTGATTCAAATGAATCTGAAGCCATCAGGATATGTCCATCACTCAATGGCAAAGCAATGTGCATGATCTTATTACCATCATCCGCAGACATCTTTTCACTTCCCGGCATATCTTTAAATTTCTGAACATTGGAAAACTCACCGCCAATGACTGATTTGTAAAAATTAAATGCTTCTTCAGCATTTCCATCAAAATTTAAATAAGGATTCATTGTTGCCATGATCGTCGTTTTATTTTGTGAGAAGAAAATTAAATTATTAATCAAGTTGCCTTTTACCGTGATTCCGCCAGTTGCTTTATCAACAGCAATGCTTTACCCCACATGGTTTGCATCATATCTCCATATTCGTCTGATGTTTCCTGTTCAATCGATAGAGTAGATTGATTTCCATCACCAGAAATGTTATATGTCTCTTTATAACCTTTAATATTTTTTGCATCCTGGCTATCATAATCTTCTATACCATTTACCAGCATACCTTCAAATTCTGTTGAAATAATCTTTCCCGGCACACTGGCTACGATCTTTCCTATCATGCCATTTCCAGTTCCATCTTTAAAAATAACTTTACTGTCTTGCTGCCAATCTGTTTCTGCATAAGATCCCATACTAAATGCTGCATACCAGGCCCTGGTCATTTCATCTTTCGTTAATACATCCCACAGTTTTTCTTTTGATGCATTAATGTCGATTGACTTATTTATAATAACTTTTTCCATACTTTATTATTTAGCGTTAGAAATAAACTGGTTTCTTTTTAATAAAAAATTTACACATGAAAAGGATATTTATTTAGAAAACCGGAAACAGGAACGGAGTTTTTTTCTAAGAGAAGATCGTTTCACTTCTGTAACTTGGAAACAAAGCTACTGTATGGCTTTGAAAAATCGGGGTATAAATCCGGCATAGGGAGGGGTTGATTGCGACAACTTGATTACATAAATTTGGTAACCGTATAACCAAAACTCAACTCATCATTTGATATTAATTTTTAGCTGCTAAAAAAGTAAATCATGAAAAATATTGCGTTACTTATTCCTGAAGGTGATACCAGCCTCAGTAATATTGAAGCTACCTATAAAATGTTCACGAAAGTAAATGAAGCACTGGAGCGACAAGGCAAACCCCCTATTTTTAAAATGCACCTGGTTGGATTAACACAGGAACCAAGGTCAACACATGTATTTACCATACAGCCTGATATGGGTTTGGACAATGACCTGAGAGCTGACCTCGTGATCATACCTGCCGTACATGGTGATATCAATAAAGTATTGGAGATGAATAAAGATTTTATTCCGTGGATCATCAAACAATACAAATATGGTTCTGGCCTGGTATCTCTTTGCATTGGTGCATTCATTCTAGCTTCAACAGGTTTACTGGATGGCCGAAGTTGTACAACGCATTGGCTGGTTGCCAATGAATTTCGCAATATGTTTCCGCAGGTAAAATTGGTTCCTTATAAAATTATTACGGATGAAGATGGCATTTATTCAAGTGGCGGCGCTTACTCATCTTTAAACCTGATTTTATACCTGGTGGAGAAATTTGCAGGGCGGGAAATGGCCATCCTGACTGCCAAGGTTTTTGAAATTGAAATCGATCGTGGAAGCCAGTCACCTTTTATGATGTTTAAGGGACAAAAGGAACACGAGGATGAAGACATAATTAAAGCACAGGATTTTATCGAAGCAAATTACCAGGAAAAAATCACGGTTGACCAGTTAGCGGAAATGACTTGCATGGGTCGCAGAAATTTTGAACGCCGCTTTCGCAGGTCAACATCAAACAGCGTAGTAGAATATATTCAAAGAGTGAAAATAGAAGCGGCTAAAAGAAGCCTGGAAACATCACGGGAAAATATAAACGAAGTGATGTATAAAGTGGGTTATACCGACACCAAAGCCTTTCGAACTACCTTTAAAAAAATTACCGGGTTATCACCGGTACAATACAGAACAAAATACAATAAAGAAAACGCTATGCAATTTGAAAATTAGTCAATCCAATGGCAATTGAATTTTGCATTTTTACTTTTGAATTTGATAATGATATAAAGCAGGATGAACGAAAATAATTTATCGGTCAGAGAAATTCAGTCAGCTGATATTGATTACATCATTCAATACTGGTTAGGCTCAGATCAAGATTATTTAAAAAGCATGGGTGTTGATGTAGAAAAACTTTTCACCAAAGAACAGCTTTCAAATATGCTGCTCACACAAATGAAATTACCTTACGAACAAAAAAATGCCTATTGCATTATTTGGGAAATGGATGGAAAAGCAATTGGGCATTGCAATACAAATCCCTGTCAATTTGGGAAGGAAGCCAATATGCATCTGCATTTATGGGAAGCAAACAACAGGAGAAAAGGCCTTGGCTTATCCCTGCTCAAAATGACCATTCCTTATTTTTTTAAAAACTTACAATTGAAGCAGTTGATCTGCGAACCATATGCAATAAACCCTGCGCCACATAAAGTTTTAGAAAAACTGGGCTTTGAATTTGAGAAGGAATATGTAACTATCCCGGGTTTCATAAACTTTGAACAACCTGTGAAGCGATGGGTATTGAGTTATGATCGTTTTAAAAAAATTGCTTAATAGCTTGCTTTAGGCATATCCCACCTTTTTGTTTGTGATTTTAGTCACCCAGGATTACAATTACATTAGCGAAATTGCAATGAATAAATATGCAGGGACTAAAAAATAACAGGCAACAGTTTTGGTTGTTGGTCTTGATCAACGCATTTGTGGGTGCTATGGTTGGACTAGAGCGTTCTGTTTTACCCGGCCTTGCCGAATCTAAATTTGACCTGAATGGTCATACTGCATTGTTAAGTTTCATCATTGCTTTTGGAACCAGTAAGGCATTATTCAACCTTTTTACGGGCAAGCTTACCAAATGGTTTACGCGGAAACAAATTTTAACCTTAGGATGGATCGTTGCATTACCCGTTCCTTTTCTCTTAATGTATGCCGATAGTTGGTCATGGATCATTTTTGCCAATATCCTTTTGGGTATTAACCAGGGATTGACCTGGTCCACTACGGTTATCATGAAAATAGACCTTGTTGGCGAAAAAGAACGCGGAAAGGCCATGGGGATTAATGAATTTGCAGGCTACCTTTCAGTGGGTATTGCTGCTTACCTTGCCGCTGGCATCGCGGCGGAATATGGTTTCGAATTTTTCCCGTTTTTACCAGGTGTTTTATTTTCGGTTGCTGGATTGCTTTTAACCATATTCCTGGTAAAAGATACAGCGCCGTTTGTGAAGCATGAATCATCAAAAACATCATTACCCTTATTTAAGAATGTCTGGAAAGAAACCACTTTTAAACATAAAAATATCAGCAGCGTTTCCATTAATGGGTTGGTCAATAATTTGAACGATGGCATCATCTGGGGACTTTTACCTGTGCTACTTTTACAAAAAAATTATTCTATTTCAGAGGTTGGTATAATAGCTGGAATATATCCTTTTATCTGGGGTTTAGGTCAATTATTTACTGGCCGCATGGGTGATAAATATTGTAAAAAACAAATCATCACGGTGGGCATGCTCTTACAAGCCATTGGTTTATTAGTATTCCCTTTCTCCACTAACTTTTATGTTGACCTGCTGGCAGCGGGATTATTAGGTTTGGGAACGGCCTTGGTTTATCCCAATTTCCTTTCCGTGATTGCAGAAAATATTCATCCTGATCAAAGGGCGGAAGGACTAAGTATTTTTCGTTTCTGGCGGGATAGCGGTTATGTATTCGGCGCCTTATTATCTGGATTCCTGGCAGATAAATTTGGACTGGGGAATGCTTTTGTTGGCGTAGCCGCATTGACTTTTGGTGCAAGTTTAATAGCACATTTCCGTATGTGCTGTACAAAAAAACTATTCTGGAAATCGACCATTTGTTTAGATCCTCAATGATTTGTTATAACCCTCCCTGCGTGATTTTAGTCACGATATAGATCTCAAACTAATACCAATTTTAATAAAGCGGAGTCTTTTTCGGTGAGGACCAGCTTAAACCTTTTTGGTTGTAGTTGGTTTACAAATCAAGGTTAAAAATTTATTTGAAATAGCTTTCGTATAAGCAGTTTTGTTTTGGTACGCCTCCTGTTTCTACAGGAGGTTCTTTATTCGTGACCGGGATCACAAACAATCATTTTTCATTCATTTATTTTTGAAGAATAAAATAATAATTATGAATACAGTACAATTGACAACAGCAGAATTTAAGGATAAAGTATTTGATTATGTTAATGAGCAGGAATGGAAATATAAAGGCAGCCTGCCAGCCATTATTGATTTTTATGCTGATTGGTGTGGACCTTGCAAAATGGTTGCACCCATATTGGAAGATCTTTCAAATGAATACGAGGACAAACTGGTAATTTATAAAGTTGACACCGAAGTGGAGCAGGAACTATCCACTGTTTTTGGTATTCAAAGTATCCCTACATTTTTGTTTATCCCGGTTAATGGGGATCCTATGATGCAACCTGGCGCATTACCCAAAAAAGTTTTCAAACAAATTATAGAAGAAAAATTGGTTACCGCTGAAGTGGAAAAATGAAATAAAGAGAGACCAGGTATTAAAAACGCCTGGTCTGCTTTATTAATAATGAACCATTATAATAAAATGATATTTTATAAAAGATCTTCTAATTGCTGCAAAAAATCCTGGTTGTTATAATTAGCCAACCCTTCTTTTTTCATTACCATTTTCCCTTCTTTATTCAATACTACTGTAGTAGGTAATGTTCCACTGAAAACCTGCGGAGGTATCTGACCAGCCCGCGTAATAACAGGCATTGCAAAATTATTTTTTTGCAGGTATGATGTTGCTTTTGTTAGATCCTCATCTTCGTTGATAAATAAGAAAACATACCTGTCATCATCCTTCAATTTATTATACATTTCATTGAGCGAAGGCATTTCTGCACGGCAGGGAGGACACCAGGTAGCCCAGAAATTTATAAAGATCACCTTACCTTTTAAATCTTTGGTTGAAAGGATATTGCCGCTTTCATCCCTAAATGAAAAAGCAGCAGTTATTTCCTGCTTATTGATTCCTTCTTTTTGTATATCCGGTTTAAACAAACCAACAGAAATCATTTGTCGCATTACCCACGATTTAGCATCTGTACTGAAAATGAAAAATATCAGCAAACCAAAAAATAAAATATTGTATACCTTATTTAAAACAGATTTTGATTTTTCTTTTTTTTGATCCATGACTTTATTTTAAATGAAACTATCCCACACATGGGAAAACAAAAATAGGAAAGACAAAACCTCGTAAACGTGATTCAAATTACGATCAGGTGGCAAGTCTTTCCTTTTTGATAAACTTTAACTAGGTAAAGCTGTAATCTACACCGGTTACCTGGGTTAACAGGGTTTGAGGTGCATCCAATATAGTTGCATTATATTCCGGCTTTGGTGTAACCGGCGAAAATTCTTTTAAGTAATCCTTCATTACCTGGTGAAGACTGTAGGAAGTATTTTTTGCATCCTCCACACCTTTCAACCTGCATAACATATCTGGTG
>JAKFER010000228.1:0-10487 GCA_036675565.1 Chitinophagaceae bacterium | reverse complement strand
CGTTCCGGCGGAACGTTTTGTGCAAGACATTTATTAACCTGAATATGGAATGCATTCATAAAATCATGAGTTCCCATGGAACCCGGAATTGTCAATGATACAACCATTGATTTTGTTTTATGCTATTAATGTTCCGTAGGAACATCTGGCAGGTAACGAACATAATCTAATAATTGCCCATCGTTTCAGCGGAACGTTTTGTGCAAATACATTTATTAACCTGAAAATGGAATGCCTTCATAAAATCATGAGTTCCCATGGCACTCTCCCAATTTATTGTATGGTGGTAAACACGCTAACCCGGTAAACTCATAGCAGCACGTTCCATTGGAATATTATTAAAAAATTGCATTATCCTCATCAATACAATTATCCAAACTGTTTTACCTTTACAATTATACCTGCTCATTTAAATTTGATCATTTTTTTTTAAATTAGTATTGGCATTCAAACGGTACCATCATGCAAAACTTTCCAGATTTTATCAGGCAAAATCCGGGAATGCTCAAACAATTTTCCCTCCATGATATATTGTTCCTGGTGCTTGAATGTCCCCCGACAAAAACGGAAGACTGGGCTGAACATAATTGCTTTATTCATGTAATTAATGGGAAAAAACATGTGTCCACCAGGCACGAATCATTTTATATAAACCAGGGAACAACCGCATTTATAAAAAAAGGAGCTCTTACTGTTGAAACCATTGGCTCTGATTTCTTTTGTGGCTTTATGTTTTATATCCCTGATGAATACCTGCGTTCAATCCTGACAGAATCGAAAGAGATAGCAAAACAAACATCCGCTAATTCCTTTGTAAAAAAACAAATCATGCCTGTCGAAACCACCCCGATGATGCAGGCATTTTATGAATCACTTCATCCCTATTTTACAGCAACATCCAAACCTTCCCCACACCTGCTTGAACTTAAATTTAAAGAGTTGTTGTTAAATATTATATCAAACGAAAACAACCATGAACTAAACGCTTACCTGCATGAACTGACTAATTCTGTGAATGATGAGCTTCATGACATCATGGAAAAGAACTGCCTTTATCATTTGGAATTACACGAATATGCCAGGCTTTGTCACAGGAGCCTTTCCAGCTTCAAAAGAGATTTTCATACAACATTCAACCTGCCGCCCGGACGATGGCTTTTAAATAAAAGACTGGAAAATGCCTGCATGCTGCTACAGGATACGCATTTACCCATAACAGATGTGATGCAGGAAAGCGGCTTTAAAAACATGACTCATTTTGACAGGGTTTTTAAAAAACATTTTCAAATATCTCCAATGCAATACCGCAAAAAAAAGCTACCTGCTTTAACTGTTTGAATGAGCAAAATTTTTAGAACCGTATAGAAAATTAATTGAACCGCAGAACAAACCATTTTGCCGGAGCTGCAAGTAATTTTAGGAATTAAAAAATTACATAACTAAAATAATCTCATATGCAATCCGCAAAATTTTTAAAAATCCCGCCATACATGATACTGTTGATGTGCTGCAGTATTTATTTTTTACCCCTATCTTCCCAATCGCAAAAAGAAATTGCCAACTGGAAAACCTGGGTAGTAAATGATTTCAAAGCTCTTGACGTTAAACCAGTCCCTGGTAATGACGAAACCAAAAAAGAGCTGGAGCAAATACAAAAATTACAATCCAACATAAATAAACAGGAGCTGCAAAAAATTCGATACTGGGATATGGGTTCTCCTTCTTATCACTGGAATGAAACAGGTTACCAGTTTGCCGGACCGGAACTTTTTACAAAACCCGATGGTGGAAATTTCTGGCGATCACCCATGGCATGGATGAACATAGCCATTTATGATGCCATAGTCGCGGCATGGGATCTTAAATATAAATACAACAGGAAACGTCCTTATGAAATGTCAAATAATATAAAGTCATATGCAGGGCATTCATCTGCTCCTTCATTTCCGTGTGAACATACTGTTACATCATCTGCTGCTGCACATGTATTAGCCTACTTTTTTCCGCAAGCTGGAGATTCACTCATGAAGTTGGCGCATGATGCAGGACAATCAAGAATTGTTGCCGGGGTTCAATATCCCAGTGATGTTACAGCAGGCTGGGAATTGGGTAAACAAGTAGCTGAGATGGTTATTGAAAAAGCAAAGATGGATGGATCTGATAAACCATGGAATGGAAGCATGCCTGTCGAATCCAATTTATGGAAAGGCGATTTTCCTGTTGGTGCAGTTGCCGTCAACGTAAAACCATTGGTGCTCGCATCCTGCAAACAATTCAGGCCAGCTCCCCCTCCGGACTTTACCAATGAAATGAATTCATTAAAAAACTTTCAGCAAAATTTTTATACAGTTTCACAGGCATATCGCTGGGCTGCATTGAGTGGATTGGATATATGGACCGATATTGCCAGTCAGAAAATATTTGAATACCGCCTTGACAGGAATACACCCGAAGCTGCAAGAATTTATACTTTATTACATGTTGCCATTCATGATGCGGCCATTGCTATCATGGATGCGAAATATGCATATTTTGGTACCAGGCCTGATCAACTGGATAAAACATATAAACCTTTACTCGGTTTTACGCCCCCATTTCCTGGTTATCCATCAGGACATGCAACTGCATCTTCAACAGCTGCAACCATGCTGGCTTATTTTTTTCCTGCGGATGTTGATTATTTTAAAAAGCTAGCCAAAGAATGTGCAGATTCAAGATTTTATGCAGGGATCCATTTTCCCTCAGATAATACGACAGGTATTGAAATGGGAGAAGCACTGGCAAAATACATTATTGAAAACCGGGCGGAAAAAGATGGTTCCACATATTCCATTAAATAATTCTTAGTTCCGATGGAACAAAGCATTGGTCAATGATGCAACCATTTATTTTGTTTAATGCTATTAATGTTCCGCAGGAACATCTTTTAGGTAACTATCATAAACGAAAACTTTTACCATCGTTCCAGCGGAACGTTTTGTGCAAAGACATTTATTAACCTGAAAATGGAATGCATTCATAAAATCTTGAGTTCCTATGGAACCCGGAAATTGTCAATTATACAACCATTGATTTTGTTTTATGGCTGGCTATGTATGTTCCGTAGGAACATCTGGTAGGTAACGAACATAATCTAATAAATGCCCATCGTTCCAGCGGAACGTTTTGTGCAAAGACATTTATTAACCTGAAAATGGAATGCATTCATAAAATCATGAGTTCCCATAGAACCGAGAAATTGTTAATTATACAGCCATTGATTTTGTTTTATTGCTATTAATGTTCCGCAGGAACATCTTTTAGGTAACTAAAAGAAACGAAAACTTTTACCAACGTTCCAGCGGAACGTTTTGTGCAACGACATTTCTTCAGTGCGACCAGGAGCGAACCCCAGGCATCCCGAGCTTGTCGAAGAATAAACCCCTTAACCTTTAAACTCTTAAACCCTAAACTTTCTAAACCCTAAACTTTCTAAACCCTAAACTTTCTAAACCCTAAACTCCTAAACCCTCTAAACCTTAGCCTCATGCTAAACCTCAATTATTCTTCCCCAAAGTTCCCTAAGTAAGTTTACCTTGGAACTTTCGCATAAATTATGCAATTTTCACCCTAATCCTTTGAATCCAAACCGATATGAGTATCCTGAAGAAAACCATGAAGATCAGTGGCATCCTGTTATTAGTTCTGATCATTTTAGCCTTAATCATTCCCCTTGTTTTTAAAAAGCAGATTACAACGATCGTAAAAAACGAGATCAACAAAACCTTGCTGGCCAAAGTTGATTTTAATGATGTAAGTCTTTCACTGTTCAAACATTTTCCAAACGCATCCATCACCATCGATGATCTTTCTGTTATCAGTTTAAGCAAGGGAGCATTCAGCAATGATACCGTGATGTATGCAAAACAGGTAGATGCATCGGCAAACATTATCAGCGTAATCAAAGGAGAAGACATAAAAATACTCGGACTGTATTTTGAATCACCACGCATGAATACCCTGGTCAATAAAGATGGAATGGCTAACTGGGATATCGTTAAAGAAACCGAACCCGCCAGTGAAACGGATACAACCGCTTCCCCATTCACTATGTCGCTCAAAAAATACAGTATCCATAATGGTTATATCCATTACGGAGATGAAACATCAGGAACCTATGCCAGTGTTTCCGGCATCGAACACAGCGGCAGTGGCGACTTCACCCAAAATATATTTACCGTCAATACACTGACGAATGCCACCGAAGTAAGTTTTACACAGGATGCCATCCCCTACCTGGTTGATACAAAAACGGATATTAAAGCGGCTATTCAAATTGATAACGCCAGCAACACGTATACATTCAACACCGATGATATCCTTTTAAATAATTTGCTGTTATCAGCCAATGGATTTTTTCAACTGGTGAATGACAGTACCTATAAAATGGATATCCAGTTCCAATCGCCGGCTAATACATTCAAGGATATTCTTTCGCTGGTGCCTGCTATGTATAAACAGGATTTTGACAAATTGAATGCAAGTGGTGAAGCGGCAGTTAAAGGATTTGTAAAAGGCATTTACAGCCCGCAGCAAATGCCAGCATATGATGTTATGCTGGAAGTGCGGAACGGTTCTTTTCAATATCCCGACCTGCCCAAACCCGTAAAAAATATTCAACTGGATCTGCGTGCCATGAACGTGGACGGACATCCGGATAATGCGGTGATCGATATTTCCAAGGGTTCTTTGGAAATGGATAAGGAACCGTTTGAATTCAGGTTCCTGTTTAAGAATCCGGAGACGATAAAGTTTGTTGATGCTGCTGCCAAAGGGAAAATAGATCTTTCGCAAATCTCCCAGTTTATCAAACTGGAACCAGGCACAAAGCTTTCTGGTTTGCTGATGGCAGATGCATTTGTACGAGGAAATCTTTCTGCCATACAAAATCAACAGGGCGATTTTGCAGCGGGTGGTTTCTTTGACATCAAGGACCTGTTCTATACTTCGAAAGCATTTCCGCAACCGGTTAAAAACGGTCGCATGAATGTGACAATTGAAAATACGGGTGGTGTTGCCGACAATACGCAGATCAATATCACATCGGGTCATGTCGAGATCGGGAATGACCCCGTTGACTTCAACCTGTTTGTGAGCCAGCTGGTAACGAATATGAATTTTGATGGTATTGCAAAAGGACGGTTCACGCTGGATAATTTAAAACAGTTCATCACCCTGGAACCCGGTACCAGTTTATCAGGTATAATGAATGCGGATGTAAAATTTTCAGGAAACAAACAGCTGATTGATAAAGAACAATACGATAAGATCCAGCTCAGTGGTACAACCAATTTGACTAATGTAAAATACATTTCGAAAGATTATCCTACCGGTATTGTCATTAGCAAATTAAACAGCCAGTTTACGCCGACGCAAATAAACATAACCGAATTTTCGGGTAATTATCTTCAATCCAATTTCAGCGGACATGGCAGTTTGAATAACGCCATCGGTTATGCGCTGGATAAAAATTCGCTGGCAGGCACATTGAATGCAAGCGTTGATAAAATGAATTTGAATGACTGGATCGATACGGAGGAAACAACACCTGGTTCAGCAACGCCCACTGCAACGGCATCTGCAACACCCTTCCTGGTTCCCGCTAACCTGGATATTAAATTATTCGCAAAGGCCGGGAAGGTATTGTATGATAAAGTGAGTTACAATAACATCAATGGATTGTTGCTTTTAAATAATGAAACCGTAACACTGGAGAATGTAAAAGCGGAAGCTTTGAAAGGAACGATTGTTTTTGATGGTTCTTATTCTACCCGGTATGATAAAAGGAACCCGGATATCAACATGAGTTATGCTATTAAAAATATGGACCTGCAACAGGCTTTTCTATCTTTTAATACCGTGCAGGCGCTGATGCCGGTGGGTCGTTTTTTAGCCGGCAAGATCAGTTCTGAACTAACGATGAAGGGTACCCTAAATGGCACCATGATGCCCGACCTGAACAGCCTGAGTGGAAAAGGCAACCTGTTGCTGATTGAAGGCGTATTAAAAAACTTTGCACCGCTGGAGAAACTGGCAGCCGAACTGCAGATTGATTTTTTAAAATCAATCAGTGTAAAAGACATTAAGAATTATATAGAATTTGCCAATGGCAAAGTACTGGTGAAACCATTTACCATCAAAGTGCAGGACATTGAAATGCAGATCGGCGGTATGCACGGTTTTGATCAATCACTTAATTATATCATAGCGATGAAAGTTCCCCGCAAGTATTTGGGAACCGCAGGCAATAACCTGGTGAACGGGCTGGCATTGCAGGCCACTAACAGGGGCATACCCGTTAACCTGGGTGAAATGGTGAACCTGAATGTAAAGATGGAAGGGACGGTGACTAACCCGCAGTTAAAAATCAACCTGCAGCAGATTGCCGGTGATGCAATGGCAGACTTAAAAGAGCAGGCAAAAGATTTTGCGCAGGAAAAAATGGATGTTGCCAAACAACAGGCAAAAGACTCACTCACACAAATGAAGAACCAGTTGCAGGAAGAAGCCAAGACGGTATTAAAGGAACAAATTTTTGGTAAAGACAGTACACAGGCCGGTTTACAAAAAGACAGCTTAAAGAACAAAGCCGGCACAGTGGTAAAAGATAAGTTGAAAGGTTTCTTTAAAAAGCCTGCGAAGAATGCATCGGATACGAGCGGGAATTGAGTGTGTAAATTTTATGATTGTAAGATTGTTATGCAAAATAAAATGCTCCGGAAGGGGGATTTTTTTCGAAAGATAAAGCTGATTAAGAGAGGTAAACGAAGAAGCTGTATGTTGATATTTCCCGTGTTTCATGTTTTTAACCATGATGTTAAAAAGTATTCGTTGAATATAAAGAGAACAGGAAACAAGTAGCTTATATTAGCCTAAAAACAATCGTAGTTACAATTCTAAAAGACCCACTTAATAAATGAGAGCATTTAATGAAATTTCACATTACGACTTTGAAAATGGAAGACATGGTAACATTGTTAGCGAGATTCAATCAAAAGGAAAAGACTATATTATAAAAGTTGACGAGCAAGAATTTATTGAATATCTACATCAGAAATATCTTTTAGAACCTTTACAGATATTTGATGAAACGGAATCATTTGACACACCACGTATTTCAAAAGAGAGAATTAATAACGAAGTATATGGTCGTTCAAGTTATGAAGTAGATGTTTACAGTTTTACAATTAGATATAAATACACAGGCTCAGAAGAGTTATTCCGTGTTCATTCAAATCCATGGACAATGACTTCTTATGACATCAATGTTGACAGCCAATCACAAACTGTATCATTTAGTTTCAAAATATACAAGCAAGACCCTGAAGAATTCAAAAGAACAAAAAGTCAATGCTACCGAGACGCCTTTGCTAACCTGAATAACATAAATAAAAACGTTGCCGACTTTAACAGGAACTTGAAAGATGCTATAATCAGAGCATTCCAGCGAGAGAAAGATAAATATCTAAAGGAAAATGACTTTTTTGCAGCTATCAATGTTAAAGTAAATCCTGACACAAAATCGGTTTTCACAGCACCTACGATAACAAAAAAAATTATTCCCCAACCAACGGTATCGAAGAATAAAGAGTTTTCATCTGAACCAATGATGAGTACAGAGATGTATAGCGATGTGCTAAAGGTTATTTACGACTCAGGAAAAAACATGGAAAAGAAACCTGCTCTTTATGTTGGTAAAAATGAGGAAGGTCTTAGAGACCAATTCTTGTTTGTCTTGGAAACAAGATATGAGGGCACAACTGCTACAGGTGAGACATTTAATAGAAGTGGCAAAACAGACATTATTTTAAAATATGCCAAAGATGCAAGTAACCTATTTGTTGCTGAATGCAAATTTTGGCATGGCGCATCTGAATTCTTAGCAGCAATATCTCAATTATTTGACCGATACCTAACATGGAGAGATTCAAAAGCAGCTCTTTTAATGTTTGTCAAAAACAAAGATTTTTCAAACGTTCTAGCAACAATTATAAAAGAAGTAAAAGGACACAGCCTTTTTATCAAAGAATCCGGTAGCCGTGGCGACACATCATTTAGTTACATTTTTTGCTTGCCTCAAGACAAGGACAAACATGTACTATTTGAAATCATGGCGTTCCATTATGACAAATAGAAGAACTGCAACTAACATTGGCATTGCCAATAGCGGGGCTGCTTCTCCTTTGAAAAATTACCTATTTATTAAATCAAAGTAAAGGCAACGTCTTCCGAAGGGGACGTTGCGCATGTATGTTTTTGCGTCCGCCCGCGGTCCACAGCGTGAGACCCCCGGGCAAACGAAAATGATCTCTTCGTCATATTCCTTTGATCAGATGCGCTTATCAACACGACACAAATGTGCAATCAATTTTGATATACGATGTATGAATAGGGTTCAAGGGTTATCGTATGGGTCAATGTTGTTTCAGAACCATTAAAAGCATCCTTCCAGGAAGTATTTGCCAGGTCTGAAGGAATCGAATAGGTAATGGGTTTGTTTCTCAGATTTGAAAGTACCAGCACTTTTTTTCCTCCAAGCGTTTTTGTAAATGCACATATATCATCGGTGCTGTACGATTTCAACCCGCCTCTCCGCACCGGCTCGCTGCTGTTCCTGAATGCGATGATGAGTTTGTATTCTTCTTTGAGATCCGGGTTCAGGGTCCAGTCAATTTTGGAGGAGGTAAAGGGAAAAGTTAATCTGTGCGGTGTGCCTACTTCCTGTCCTCCATATATCATGGGTGTACTCTTCATGTAAGCAACTACAACAAAAGCTGCCATAGAACCATTTTCACCACCAAACAGTTCTAATGGGGTACCATCAGAGCCATTCACATCATGGTTAGAAGTATACCTGATGATACTTTGTCCATCTGAAGTTCCCACGTAATCTGAAACATTTAAACTATCAATAGCATGTACAGAACGGCCCCGTTCGTAAATATTTTTTAAAGTGCTGAAGAACCGGAATCCAAAATTATAATCGAATCCAATCTTGTAATGTTCACTACGGCGTCCTTCAGACATCAGCAGCAACTTGTGCGTTTTAATATTGTTTAATGTATCAAGCGCCTGCTTCCAAAAATCCACCGGGGGGCCATCACTGTAATCACAACGAAAACCGTCAATGTTTGCGGCATATACCCAATATTTCATGGCATCAATCAATGCCAGGCGCATTTCTTCATTGTTGAAGTTTAATTGTGCCACATCTCTCCAATTGGTACCAGGCGGATGAATAATATTGCCGGCTGAATCCTGTACGTACCATGATTTATTCTTCGTCCATTCATGATCGTAAGAGGTATGATTGGCCACCCAGTCAATCATCACTGCCATATTCCTGGTATGGGCACCATCTACCAGCGCACGCAGGTCTTCAAGCGTACCAAATTCAGGATTTACAGCCTTGTAGTCCTGTATACAATATGGCGAATTCACAGCCCTGGCCTTGCCAACAGGATAATGTGGCATCAGGTAAATCACATTCGCTCCCATAGCTTTGATTGAATCGAGGCGGGCAATAACACCTTTGAAATTTCCCTCTTCACTAAATACACGCATGTTTACCTGGTAAATAGTTACATCCTGCCGGTCAGGTACATTATTAAATGGTTTGCCGTATTGCGAATAACTGGCAGAACTACCATGAGTTGTTTGTGAAGTAAATGTTTTACAACTCCAGGCCGAAATAAGCACAAATAATATTAGAAAACAGTTTTTGTTCATCATTAAATAGTTTAGAAAAAAGAAATGAAAACAATAGTTCTTTTACGTCTTTGTTTTTTACTCCAGGCACTTGTGCGTAAGCCTCACCAACAAACAAAATTTTAAGTGATTCAATCCATTACATGGGTAAGCTACCCAAAATTATCTTTTCCGGTATGATATCATCTATTTAGAAATGATCTCTATATATCCTCCATGCCATCTTTATATCCCCGGCCTATGGGTATGATATGTCCACTGATCTCAACTTGTTCTGCCGAATAAGAATCTATTTTGTTTATGGAAACAATGTACGAACGATGAATACGCTTAAAACCAGTTGCCGGCAACAGGTCTTCAATTTGATGCGTGCTCATCTTAGAAATAAATTCTTTTTTTGTGGTCACAATTTTTATGTACTCCCGCTGGCTTTCTATATACAATATATCTGCAAGCAGAATTCTCACTTTCTTCTTTTGTACATTTAAAAACAAGTGATCTTTTACTATGCCGCTTTCATATTTCTTATCTGTTTGTTTTGCCTTTATTTTGTTCACAGCATGTAAAAAACGCTCAAACTCTATGGGCTTTAACAGGTAATCCGTAACAGACAAATTAAAACCTTCCACTGCATATTGGTGGTAGGCAGTCGTGATAATAACGGCGGGTGGCGCAGTTAATGTTTTTAAAAAGGCCAATCCTTTTAGCCTTGGCAAATGAATATCCAGGAAGATCAGGTC
>JAKFER010000020.1:0-50204 GCA_036675565.1 Chitinophagaceae bacterium | reverse complement strand
TTTGCCATTTCCAATGGCCGGCCTTTGACAAAATTTTGATGATGTGTCGTGAGCACTTCTTTGATAAAGTCGGGATGATTCAGAAGTACGATTCGAATCGGACCGAATTTGAAATGAACAATGTCGCCATATTCCTTTGCCATTTTTTTTAAAAACTCAATACTGTTCCTGCGATAACTAAATAAATGTCCTAAAGGAATTTTTGTTTTTGGTCCAGGTGGAAGTTTAGATTTGTCAACGTTATTCATATTTATGATATCTAAAATTCAAAAATGGTAAATAGCACATCCAACCTGCAACCCAGAGCCAACAGAAATCATTAGTCCAATATCGCCTGGCTTGACAAGATTTTTTTTATGCGCATGCTCAAAAGCATAAGGTAGTGAGGAGGAAAATAAATCCGGATCTTCTCCAACAACATCAACAAACTTTTCTAATGGAAGATTTAAACTCTTACTCAGATTCGAAATAAATTTGGACGAAATTTGCGGAGGAAAAACTATATCTATCTTATTAAGATCAAGTCCTTCTACCTGCATCAATTCCTGTACAGCAGGTAAAATGCAGTTAATATATATCTCATCGAGATTGGTGTCTTTTTCAATATTAAGGTATGAATCAGCTTCGCTGGTTTTATAATAAGTCGTGTATGCATCCTGCGATTCCAAATCATATTTGAATAAAAATCTGGAAAACCCATAGTTACCCGATGGAGCTGCATCAAGTACAAATGCTGATCCTGTTTCACGAATTCCCATCAGTTCATTTGATGGCAGGCCGGAATTATTTTCATATTCTGCGGCAATAACCATAGCCGTATGGCAGCTTTTTGCTGATATCATTTGTTGTGCAACATAGCATGCATTAAGAAACCCAACCGAGCCATTGAAAATATCAAAGGCAAGTGTTTTCTTACTATCATCTGCTGATGCAGTAGCATTCATATCCAACTCTCCGGCGAGCAATGCTGCAAATGCTGGCTCCAAAATATATTCACTGCGATAAATGCCGGCAAAAATCAACAAATCAACTTCATCGCATACATAAGAGGAATTATGAAGACAATTTGTGGCAGCATATTTAAGTGATTCAATAGAACTTTTTTTACCAGTTATCTCAGGAGGTATTGTTCCTACACTTTCAATACGAATCCTGGTATTAACATGGTTTGAAACCGAACTAACAAACCTTGCCAAATTTTCAATATGACCCCTATTGTTTGATTTCCCTTGTCTTAAACGATCAGGCAAATCATCAAAAACATAAAGCGCTGTACCTGTAGTGAGACCTGAAGCAGAGATACTAAATACCACTCTGTCACCAGTATTGATCTTATTGTTTTTGATTTCATCTGCAATGGCTATGAAGTGCGCTGTGGAAGCAGTATTACCCCGCTGTTCCAGGTTATTAATGGTATTGTCATCACGGCTGATCCTGTTTTTTAGTAAGCGATTTATTTCACGGCTTGCACTATTAAGTGTCATCCTTGATGTTTGATGCATCACCAAATGCTGAAAACTTTCTGGCGGCCATTCAGCACGGTTCATTGTATTTATTGAATGAGCTGCACCGGATTTAATTGCTACGTCTGTTAAGTTCACCGAATCTGTATGCATAATAAATCCGCCACCTGCTGATGCTTTGGCAACACAAAAAGGACTGTACCGGCCGAAAGTCTGAAGTTTAAATTCCTGGAAACCGGTTTGACTATCTGTAGCTTTCTCTAATATCAATGCTGCAGCTGCATCACCCAATGTCAGGCATGCAAGCCGTTGATCCATAAAACCATCAATTTCCTTTTGTGCTGTTTTGGTAAGATGTGTGATATATTCTCCACTCACTACCATGCCCCGCCTGATAGCACCTGTCCTGATAAATGAATTTAAAACATGAATTCCGGTAAACATACCGGCACAAGCATTGGCTATATCAAAGACTAATGCGACTGAGAAACCGAAATGTTTTTTGAGTTTAATTGAAGTGTTTGGTTCAAAACAAATCATTCCCGGGCCATCCCACCTGGAAATATTACAGCAGACCAGGAGATCAATATCAGGTGGATTATATTTTGAATTAGCCAGGCAATCAGCAACTGCCTTTTTTGCCAGGTCAATGGAAAATTCACCCTCGCCCGCCACTCGTCTTGTTTTGATTCCAGTTATATTTTCCAGCGGGAACTGTATTTTGTTTTTACAACCCTGTAATACTTCGGCAGTGGAACAAGATTTAGAAGGAAGATAAGTGCCTATACTCTCAATGATGGTGTTCTGTTTTATATCCATAGTTCCAGATTAGAACTTGAGTTTAGCATAATAATTCCCAGTTACAAAAAATAACCTGGTAACTGCCAATTTAAAGATCACATAGTTTAAAAGTAAGTTTATTTTCCCGGAAAAAACTTTACATTAGATGTGTATGGTTTTTAACTGGAGACTACTATAACAAAAGTATTTTTTCCTCCGATGCTGATCATTGACGTGTTATTTTCATTTTGATAAGGGATCATTTTTTAATGTCTTTATATGCTGCAAAAGCCAAACTCGCTGGTTGATATTTTACAGTGGCGGGCAAAGAACCAGCCACACCAGTTGGCTTATCGATTCCTGGTAGATGGAGAATATAACGAAGTTTGTTTGTCCTATCAAGAACTGGATCGACGTGCACGTTCAATTGCAGCATTACTCCAGTCTTCTGCAAGAGTTGGCGATCGGGCATTGATACTTTTTCCACCGGGTTTGGATTTTATTGTAGCATATTTTGGTTGCCTGTATGCCAGGGTCATAGCCATTCCTGCTTACCCCCCTCATCCCAATCGACTCGAAAAAACGTTACCGACAATTTTTCGTATAGCTGATGACGCTAAGCCTTCCGTAGCACTGTTAACCTCGATGCTCTTTGAGAATATAAATTCTAAAAATACAATTAGGGATAAATTTGGTAACATAAAGTTTCTGGTAACAGACAGAGATGATGATATCAATGATTTAGCTGAGAAATGGCAACAAACTGGTATTGCAGGAAACGATACAGCATTTCTCCAATACACATCTGGTTCTACAACCATACCGAGAGGTGTAATGGTAACTCATAGCAATTTAATGCATAACCTGGGCTTTATCGAGGAGTCTTTCGGACTAACAAGTAAAAGTGAAACGGTCTTTTGGTTGCCGCCATATCATGATATGGGACTGATTGGAATATTACAATCACTTTACACAGGATACCCTGTTACTTTGATGCCTCATTTGATGTTTCTGCAACGACCTTTTCGGTGGCTCCAGGCGATCTCTCGTTTCCATGCCACCTGCAGTGGAGGCCCAAATTTCGCTTATGATTTATGTACCAGGAAGGTAAAGCCGGAACAAAGAGAACAACTTGATCTTAGCTCCTGGGAAGTTGCATTTAACGGTGCCGAACCAATCTATAATAAAACATTGGAGCAATTTGCAAACTACTTTTCCCCTTGCGGTTTTCGTCGTGAAGCTTTTTTACCTTGTTACGGTTTAGCCGAGGCAACATTAATGGTCGTTGGAGCGCCAAAATCAAGATCTCCTGTAATACAAAATTTGATGACTTCGGGGCTTGAACAAAACCAGGTCATAATCTCACCTAACAAAAGTGAGGACACCCGGACGCTGGTAAGTTGCGGAAAAAACATGCCCAATCAGAAAATAAGAATTGTAAATGCACTTACGCTGGCACCTGGCCCTGCGGACCAAATCGGGGAAATTTGGGTGAGTGGACCATGCGTTGCAAGTGGTTATTGGAATAAACCTTTGGAAACTGAATTCACTTTTGGTGCCCGATTGTCCGACTTTAATGAAGGGCCTTTCTTACGAACCGGTGATCTTGGTTTTCTTCATGATGGAGAGTTATATATAACAGGTCGTATAAAGAACCTGATTATCTCCGATGGCAAAAATCACTATTCTCATGACATAGAAAGAACAGTAGAAAAATCTCATCCCGCCATCAGGTTGTCAGGATCCGCAGTTTTTTCAATCAACAATTCTGAAAGTGAAGACATCATCGTCATTGCAGAGATTGAACATAAAATTGCTGTAAAGGCAGAGGAAGTTAAAAAGGCTATCCGCCAGGCTGTAGCGATACACCACGAGTTGCATGTCGACGATATCAGGCTAATCAGTCCGGGCGGAATACCAAGGACTACCAGTGGTAAAATAAAACACTATCTCTGCAAAACCAATTACATAGCCGGGAGCATGAATGAAATCGCATTAACATGAAATTTGGAATATTTATCGACCTGCAATTACCCCGCCCATGGAATAATGGAGATGAGGCAAGGCTTTTTAATGAAGCATTAGAACAGGTTGAATTAGCAGACCGTATTGGTATTGATTATGTCTGGGTACAGGAACATCATTTTCTTGAAGAATACTGTCATTCATCTGCTCCTGAAGTTTTTCTTGCTGCATGTAGTCAACGCACCAAAAATATAAGGCTCGGACATGGTATTACCATCATGTCACCAAAAGTTAATCACCCGGCCAGAATTGCAGAACGTCTTGCAACACTCGATATCATAAGTGGTGGCCGTGTTGAATGGGGCACCGGCGAATCAGGTTCGCGAATGGAGCTCGAAGGTTTTGGTGTTGACTTTGTAGATAAACGTCCGATGTGGGCAGAAGCAGTTCGGGAAACTGCAAAAATGATGTGCATGGATCCGTATCCCGGATACAACGGGAAATATTTTTCGATGCCCCACAGAAATATTGTACCCAAACCAATGCAGAAACCTCATCCTCCAGTATGGGCAGCATGCTCCAACCGGGACAGCCTGCAACTCGCTGCTCAGTTAGGTATGGGTGGATTAACCTTTGCTTTTGTAAATGCAGAAGAAGCTAAATTCTGGGTGGATGAATATTATGAAACTTTTAAAAACAATTGCTTGCCTATTGCACAATCAGTGAACCCTAATGTTGCTATGCTCACCGGTTTTATGTGTCACAGTGATCATGAAACAGCATTGTTACAGGGAATGGAAGGAGCACACTTTTTTGCATACGGATTAGGTCACTACTGGAGGGATGGCAGCCATGTTCCAGGCAAAACAAACCTTTGGAATGAATTTAAAAATATACCGACATCAGGAATTGAAAAGATTGAACGGGAACGCAAGAAAGCCGGTATGAGAGGTATTGGAAATCCTGAACATTTGATAGAGAATTTTCGGGAACTGGAAGATGCAGGAGTTGATCAATTGATCTTTCTACAACAAAGCGGAAACTATAAACATGAACATATCTGCAAATCACTTGAGCTTTTTGGAACTGAAGTGCTGCCACAATTCAAAGAAAGAGAATTGATACGTGAGAAGAAAAAATATGAAATGTTAGCGCCATTCATTGTCGAAGCGCAACAAAAAATACAGAAACCCGGCGAGATGAAGGATGTACCAGCAGTTGAAGCATATCCGCTGATGTGGAATAAAATGAGTGATGATAACCAACAAGGCACAATTGACCGGCGGCCTGGTATGACTGCGTTCTGGCAGATGCAGGTAGGCGGCAATCGTTCAAAAAAATAGTTTTGAAAAATCACATAAGGAATAGCTGAATAATAAAATGTATTTCTTTTTACTAAAAAATTTTCTTCTGGCATGCATAATAATAGAGAAATACAGGATTGGCTGATCATGCATATCGCTGAGTTGCTTAATATAAGTCCTGGTACTATTAATATCCATGAAAAATTTTCGGCTTATGGATTATCCTCGATTGATTCAGTAATACTTTCCGGCGAATTAGAAGAATTCCTTGGTCGTCGTCTCTCACCTACACTAGTTTATGATTATCCCAATATTGTATCACTTGCTGATCATCTTGCCAGAAACCAGGAAAAAATAAAACCCGATTCCTTTATTAATTCTCCCGCAATTAACTCATCGGAACCCATTGCAGTTATTGGAATGAGTTGCCGTTTTCCGGGAGCAAAGGATCCTGAAGCTTTCTGGAAATTACTTCATGACGGTGTCGATGCAATATCTGAAGTACCGGAAACGCGGTGGAATAAGAAAGCCTTTTATAACCCAGATCCTTCAGTTCCAGGCAAATCAATTTCCTGTTGGGGTGGTTTCCTTGATAATATCGATCAGTTCGATCCTTTCTTCTTCAATATTTCACCTGTTGAAGCAAAACATATGGATCCGCAGCAGCGATTACTGCTGGAGTTATCGTATGAAGCGCTCGATGATGCGGGCCAGGTTATTGAAGAACTGGATGGCAGTAAAACAGGAGTATTCATTGGCATTTCAGTAAGCGAATACAGCCTGCTTCAATTTGATAACCCGTTACAGATTATTGGTCATTCAGGCACAGGAAGCGCCTTATCAATCGCCGCAAACCGCATTTCTTACAATTATAATTTCCATGGACCAAGTATTGCTATCGATACAGCATGTTCTTCTTCATTGGCAGCATTGCATTTAGCGTGTCAGAGTCTGCGAAATGGTGAATGCACAATGGCACTTGCAGGTGGAGTGAATATGATATTGTCGCCGGCACATTCAATTGCTTTTACCAAAGCTGGTGTACTGTCACCGGAAGGAAGATGCAAAACATTCGATGCTGAAGCAAATGGATTTGTTCGAGGAGAAGGCGGAGGTCTTGTTTTACTTAAACCACTTTCGTCCGCAATTGCCGATGGAGATCCTGTTCAGGCTGTTATTCTAGGAAGTGTTATGTTCCAGGATGGGCGTACCAATGGTTTGATTGCCCCGAGTCGCGAAGCCCAGGAAACTTTGTTAAGAGAAGCATACGATGTGGCAGGTGTATCTCCAGCGAATGTTCAATACGTGGAAGCACATGGAACAGGTACACTTTTAGGTGATTCGATGGAGGCCCAGGCTATCGGTGCTGTGTTAGGCGTTGATCGTACGAATGAATCTTGTACAATCGGTTCCGTAAAAACTAATATCGGGCACCTGGAATCAGCAGCCGGTATAGCCGGGTTTATCAAAGTTATTCTTAGCCTGAAGCATCAAATAATTCCTCCTACAATTCATTATCAAACGCCTAATCCTCTCATTCCTTTCGATAAACTTAAACTACAGGTCAGTAATGTATTAATGCCGTGGCCTTCACATACCGGTACATCCATCGCGGGAGTAAGTTCTTTTGGTTTTGGTGGTACAAATGTTCACGTTGTTGTTGGTGAAGCAGATGCCATTAAACAAGAAATAAATGCACCTGATCTTCCGGATGATCAAAGCTGTCAACTTCTCCCGCTATCTGGGAAAAGCAAAGAAGCACTTCAATTGCTTGCCGGCAACTTTCATGAATTAATTAATGATGATGCTTCAATTGAAATAAAAGAAATATGTCAAGCAGCAGGTTTAAGACGCAGTCAGTATGATTATCGATTATCAATAATTGGTAACTCACGGAAAGAACTATGCGAAAGTCTTCGAGCCTTTATACATGAAGAACCTGATCCCGGCACTTTTATTGGCAATGAGATTCCTGGTCAGCAAAGAAAACTTGTATTCGTATTTTCCGGGCAGGGTGGTCAATGGTATGGAATGGGACGTGAACTGATAAAACAAGAACCGGTTTTTTATAATGCCATTAAAACTATTGATCAAATTATCTATGCACGTTACGGATGGTCGCTGATGAATGTATTGTGTGATAAAGGCTCCGAATCCCGTTTCAATGAAATTGAAGTAATTCAACCGGCAATCTTTGCCATCCAGGTTGCCCTTGCTGAACTCTGGCAATCATGTGGCATTATCCCCAATGCAGTTACCGGACATAGCATGGGTGAGATAGCAGCAGCGCATATTGCCGGCATTCTCAGTTTGGAAGATGCTTTGCAAATTGTGTGTTTTCGCAGCCAGCTATTAAAACCATTGAGCGGGAAAGGCAGTATGCTTGCAACGGAGTTGTCAGCAATCCAGGCTGAAAATATTTTAAAGGATTTTGATAAAGATATTTCAATAGCTGTAATTAACGGGCATGCATCAACGGTTTTATCAGGCCATCCTGTAACAATTAAAAAAGTTAAGGAGCATTTAGAAAAGCAAAATCTTTATTGCAAATTAGTAAATGTAGATGTTGCTTCTCACTGCCCACAAATGGATTCTTTACGTACAGAATTAATTGATGGTTTAAGCGAATTGAATCCGCTGATTCCAAGTATTCCATTTTATTCCACAGTGACCGGAAGCCGCGGAGATGAGCTTTTATTTAATGCACAGTACTGGATGGATAATATCAGGAAGCCTGTAATGTTTTCAGTTGTCATTGATGAGTTGTTGAAAGATGGCTATACTGATTTTATCGAAATCGGGCCACATCCTGTTCTCCTGGGTTCAATCCAACTAACATTACAAACATCACACCGTCATGTCGGATTATTTCCTTCATTACTTCGTGAAGAACCGGAACGTGAAGTGATGTTAAGGACATTGGGACAACTTTATACAAAGGGATATAATGTTGCCTGGAAAAAACTCTATTCAACTCCCAGGAAATATGTGAAACTTCCAATGATTCAGTGGCAAAAACAGCGTTACTGGATTGACAAAAAATTTTCAGGTTCAAAAAATGCCTGGTTGCAAACAGGACAAATGCATCCATTGTTAGGAGAACGCATGTACCTTGCAAATTCTCCCAATTCTTTTCTATGGCAAACGAGTTTTGATGATGTTGTAATGAGTTTACTTGGTGATCACCGGATCGGCAATGAGATATTGTTTCCTGCTGCTGGCTATATTGAAATGGCATTACAATCTGCCAAAGAAACAGGAATAAATAACTATTTCACAGTTAGTGACTTCGTTTTCAATGAAAGCATGATCTTGCATGAAGGGAATACAAGAACGATACAATCAATTTTGACCCCAGCGGAAAAAGATAGTTTTACTTTTAGTATTTACAGCAGGACTTCAGAAAAAGTAAACTGGACATTGCATGCATCCTGTGTATTAAAAAAGAATCCGGCTACTGATGTTTTTAAGACTTCAAAT
Source organism: Chitinophagaceae bacterium (assembly GCA_036675565.1). GTDB lineage: Bacteria > Bacteroidota > Bacteroidia > Chitinophagales > Chitinophagaceae > JACCYQ01. Next base: position 41,212 of record JAKFER010000020.1, on the reverse strand, counting down.
GGCATGCATCACGATTCAATTATTCAACAAAGTACTTCACAGTTTACTGCTGATAAATTTTATAATCTTTTGCAGACCCGGGGTATAGAATATGGTCCGGGATTCCGGGTTGTTCAGCAAATATGGACAAAAGATGATGAATCAATTGGACAAATCATTTTACACGGATCATTACAATATGATAGTGAACAGTATCAAATACACCCTGTAATATTAGATGGATGCTTACAGGTATTGGCAATTACGCAAGACGCATTAGAAGAACACAGTTTTTATCTCCCTACCGGTTGTAAGCAGATCAGGTTCTTCAATAAGCCAAACGGGAATATATGGAGTCATGTATCACTAAATCCTGTTTCTGAGTCTGGTACAGATGCTCTTAGTGCTGACATCAGGTTATATGATGACAACGGACATACTATCGCAGAACTGGTTGGTTTCACGTTGCAGCGTACCAGTAGGCATGTACGCCGGCTGCTTTCAGAACAAGATTCCTGGCTGTACCAATTGCAATGGAAGATCAAAAATGAATCATGTACTTCAGTACTTTTCCCCAGTGAGAAAAAACATTGGATGATTTTGGCTGATGATGAAGGCGTAGGTAAAAAACTGGCTGAACAAATGGAAGCAAATGGCGATCATTGTCACTTGTTGTTCTGCAGTGAAGCAAAAGAAAAAATGAACAATGGAAACAATGAATCATTAATTGAAGTAATAGAGAAAAAGGTGAATGAGATTTCATCCCCATTGTATGGTGTTATACACATGTGGAGTCTTTCAACACCAGCAACACCAGATACAAAAGGGAGTACAGGTGCAATACAAATGTATGGCTGTAACAGCCTGTTAAACCTGGTGCAGGTATTAGCAAAGCGTATAGCAGGGATGCCACGTTTATGGCTGATATCCCGAGACGCTCAATTTGTAAATCAAATTGAACCTCTTGCAATTGAACAATCACCGATATGGGGTTTGGGGAAAGTAATAAGTTTAGAATTGCCGGAGCTTAAATGCGTCCGGATTGATATTGATCCGCAGCAGCCAGATGCTGAATCAATTTCTCTGTTAATAAAAGAGCTTTCAACCGATGGACGTGAAGATCAGATTGCTTATCGCGATGGTGTTCGCTTTGTTCACCGGCTTTTGCCTTTTACACTTAAAACTTCAATCAACTCACCTGCATTAATATTTAAATCAGATAGCACATATCTTATTACCGGCGGACTTGGAAGCTTAGGAATTAAAACAGCAGAATGGATGTCACAACGAGGAGCTAAACACCTGGTATTATTGGGGAGAAACAAACCATCAACATGCGTGATGAACATGGTTGATCAGCTGAGACATAAAGGAGTTGAGATATTGATTTTGCAGTCAGATGTTAGCGACGCTGTTCAATTAAACAATGTATTTGAAAAAATTAATAATGAAATGCCTGTATTGCGGGGAGTAATTCATGCAGCAGGAATTTTGGACGATGGCTCACTTCTCAATCTTAATGAAGATCGGGTAAAGAAAGTCATGACACCGAAAGTCGATGGTACATGGAATCTTCATTTAGCAACACTGGATCTGCCTTTGGATTTCTTTGTATTGTTTTCATCTGCTGTTTCAGTATTGGGATCGCCGGGCCAGGGAAATTATGCTGCTGCAAGTACTTACCTTGATGCATTCGCCTGGTATCGTCGTAACCTAAAGTTACCAGCCATCAGTATCAACTGGGGGCCATGGGCTGAAGTTGGATTAGCCGCAGAAACAATTGAACGATTAAAAGAAAAATGCAACAACCCAACATCTTATCAAGGTTATAAAAATTGATCGTGGTCTTGAAATTCTTGAACAACTTCTCAATGAATCAATTCCACAAATAATGGTTTTGCCTTTCGATCTGAAAAACCTCATAGAACTATACCCGACAGCAGCAGGCCTGCCATTCCTGGAAGAAGTTGGCGGAAATGAAACACATGTTGCACGGCTGTATGCCAGACCTAAACTTCGCCACCCATATGTAGCACCCCGAAATGAAGTTGAACTCAAACTTGCACAGTTATGGCAACAGACTTTACATATCGATAAGGTTGGTATACATGATTCTTTTTTTGAACTTGGCGGGGACTCTGTGTTAGCTGCCCAGGTATTGGCATTGGCTCAAAAATCATTTGGCATACGAATCAATCCACAGGATGCTTTTAAAGCTTTCACTATAGAAAAACTGGCAGGTATACTGGAAGAACAAATCTTAAGCAGGATTGAACAAATGAGTGAAGAGGAAGTGCAACAATTGCTTTCGAATGGAAATTAATATGACGAATAAGAATCTCTCACCGGCAAAAAAGGCCTTGTTAGAAAGATGGCTGCAGGGACAATCCAATGATCCTTCAACAGGTATTTCAAAATGTCCTCCAAATATTCCTGTCCCGATTTCATTTCCGCAGCGCCGCCAGTTATTTCTTGAATTACTTAACCGTGGAACAGCAGTAAATAATCTTTCAGTATTACTTGAATTCAACGGAAACCTCAATGTTGCTGCTCTGGAAGAAAGCGCCAATAAAATCATTGCCCGTCATGAAACATTGCGTACCTGTTTTTCTTTTGATAAAGGAAAACTGGTTCCTGATGTATTATCTGGAGCACAGGTTATACTCACAATCAAAGATCTGAAAAAGATTAAAGCTTCAGACCAATTGACCATAGCCAGGCAGCATGCTGAAAAAGAAGTTCTGAAACCATTCGATCTTACACAAGCGCCGCTGTTACGTCTCAGGCTCTATTTATTAAATGAAGAAAAATACTTACTACTTGTTATTGCCCATCACACGATTTCAGATGGCTGGTCATTGGGAGTATTCCTGAAAGAGTTGATGCTATTCTACCAGGAAATCAATAGCGGTAAAACCCAAACACCTCCTGAACTTCCAGTTCAATACAACGATTATGCATATTGGCAAAACGGTGAGAAACTGGAAAAAGATTTGCAATCATCAATGGCCTATTGGAAGAAACAATTAGGCGGCGAGCTTCCGGCTCTTGAATTATCCCTTGATAAGCCACGAAGTACAAAACAAACTTACTCCGGAGGAACACATCGTTTTATTATTTCCCGTGAACTTACAGAATCACTTGAAAAAATTAGCAGGGATTCTGATGCTACTTTGTTTATGACATTGCTTACGGCATATTATATACTTCTCTATCGTTACAGTGGCCAGGATGAAATTATTGTCGGAACTCCGATAGCCAACCGCAATCATCCCGATTTAGAACATATGATCGGTGTGTTTATCAACCCACTTGCATTGCGGGTAAATCTTACTGGTAATCCGGGTTTCATTGAATTGCTCAAACGGGTTAGAAACGTTTGTCTCGAAGCTTATGCTAACCAGGATCTGCCGTTTGAGAAGTTGGTGGAAGAATTGAATCCTCTACGTGATCTTAGCCGCACTCCCATTTTCCAGGTTGTATTCAATATGCAAAATTCGCCAATGCCAAAATTGGGAATCCCGGGTCTTGACATAAGTTTCCTTGACATTGACCGGGGTGTATCACAATTCGATCTGACATTGATGTTAACAAAATCCGAAGGGCAGTGGCATGCAGACGTTGAATATGGAGATGATCTGTTTAAAGCAGAAACCATTGAAAGGATGTTCCGTTCTTATCAAATGCTGCTTGAAGATATCGTTGCACAACCTGGTAAACCAATTTCCAACCTCCAAATAATCAGCAACCAGGAAAGGGATCACCTGATTGAAGGAAGGAACCAGACTAAATTTTATTTTCCTAAAGAAAAATGTTTACACCAGCTTTTTGAAGCACAGGTTATAAAAACGCCGGATGCGATTGCGGTTATCCATGATCGTGACTCAATTAACTATTCCGAATTAAACCATCGTGCAAATTTCCTGGCAAAACATCTGAATGCACTAGGTGTTAAGCTGGGAACCCGTGTAGGAATTTTGATGGAGAGATCATTGGAAATTACTGAAGCATTATTAGGTGTACTCAAAGCAGGTGGCACCTATGTCCCGATCCATACTTCCTTCCCAGCAGAGAGAATTCAATTTATTTTAAATGATTCAGATGTAAAAGTTTTAATTACTAATACAAATTATTCATCATCTGCTGAACAAAATATCCATGTTCTCAACCTGAATGATACCCGATTCACAATCAATGACTGTTCAGATCCAAAGCCTACTATCACATCAGATGATCTTGCCTATATCATGTATACATCAGGATCAACAGGACAACCCAAAGGTGTAATGGTGAATCATTCATCGTTGGTCAATTTTTTATGGTCCATGCGCCAGCGGCCTGGGATCAAAGAAAAGGATGTGTTGATGTCGGTGACTCCAATCTCTTTTGATATTGCTGCATTGGAATTATTCCTGCCTTTGATTACAGGAGCAACAGTGGTGATTGCAAGCAAGGATATATTATCAAATCCTTCTATGATAGGCCATGCAATCAAACATTATAAGATTACCATGATGCAGGCAACACCGGCAACCTGGCAATTGCTGATCGATACCGGTTGGCAAGGTGAGCCTGGGTTAAAAGCCCTTTGTGGTGGAGAAGCACTGACCCGAAAATTAGCGGATCAATTATTGAAACGTACAGGCCAGTTATGGAATATGTATGGACCTACGGAAACAACTGTCTGGTCATCGGTTAATCAAATGCATGAAGGAGATGAGCCGGTTACGATAGGCCAACCAATTGGTAATACACAATTATATGTTCTTGATCAAAATTTACAGCCAGTTCCTGTTGGGGTTATTGGTGAACTGCATATCGGTGGTGAAGGAGTGACATTAGGTTATCTTAATCTTGAACATTTGACAACTGAAAAATTTATTCCTGATTTTTTCAGTTCCAAACCCGGTGCAAGGATGTATAAAACGGGTGATAGTGCCCGTTATCTTCCGGATTATTCTATAGAGATCCTTGGACGCAAGGATGACCAGGTGAAGATTAATGGTCATCGTATTGAGTTAGGTGAAATAGCTGCTGTATTGATTACGCATACTGCAGTACAGGAGGCTATTGCAATTGTCCGTACGAAAACTAATGGTGACAAACGAATAGTTGCTTATTATGTTCTAAAGCAAAATGGAATTCCAGGTGAAAGTGAGTTGCATGATTTCTGCAGGGAAAAGCTGCCCGCTTATATGATGCCTGCTTCATTTATTTGCCTTGAAAATTTACCGTTAACACCCAATGGCAAAATAGACCGCAAGTCTTTACCGGCACCGGAAAATATATTTCCACTCACCTGTTATGTTGCACCGCGAAACAACATCGAACAAATTCTAGCAAGCATTTGGCAGGATGTACTGGATGTAGCACAGGTTGGAGTCAATGATAATTTTTTTGAACTGGGCGGTGCTTCCGTTCAGAGTCTTGAAGTAGTGGCCAAAGCTAATATATCCGGACTGCAGCTAAGTGTAGAAAATATTTTTGAATATCAAACCATTTCAGAACTGGCTGTTCATATCAAACCTGGATTACAATAAAGGATAATTCCAGTGCCTGATAAAAGTTTCCAGTTTTTCAGTAACTAACTTTCTTTCATCATCAGGTAATCCATGTTTTAATTGAACAAACTGATTTTGAGGCCCGGTAAATGCTTTTATTTTTTCTTCACAATAACTGAAATCTGGCAACTGTAATTCAGCATAAGCGTTTTGTAAACTTGATACCGGGTTCCGGATAAAATCATCATAAGCCAGTTCAGTTAGTTGTCCCGGCGGCACAATATTTTTCTCCTGCAAGTACCGATTCATTATTCGGGAATAAGTATCAAGTATTATGGAATTTACGTCAACAGATTTTGTTCCCTGTAAAGCAAATTGCTGTTGCACCACTTTCCAGAATTTTTTGTTGGATGCATAAACTTCGTAAGGATTACGATGAATGAAAATAAATTTTGCATCTGGAAAAATGGAAAGCAGCAATTTTATTCTTGCCGTATTGGGTGGACTCTTTAACACCAGTTGTTTTTGCTGATTAGCTAAAGAAATTTTTTTAAGCAGGTATACAAACGATTTTTTCCAGGCTTCAATTTCTGATTGCTCAACATCCTCAAACATTACAAATTTCTGAAAATGCTCATTCATCATTTTAGGTAAAAAGTATCCCCATTGTGAGCTCCGGGGATCAAGATAAGTTGTCATCGTTGCATCTTCCTCCCCCGGAAAACGAAAAGATAACGGTACCCTGTGCACCGAATCTTTTATTTTAAACAGGCGACAAACAGATTCAAATACAGGCAACAATGTTTTTTCGGTAGCTAGCATCACTTCAGGTAAAACCATCTGGTAATTGGAATGATAGCCGAAGCGATCATCCTGTATTAAACATTGATGCAAATACGAAGTGCCGCTCCTGTAATAACCGAGAACAAACAGCGGATGTTTTTGAATAACATGATTACTGATTTGTTGATTATATAATCCCAATTCAGCCCAGCGCACCGGTTCAAATAAAACAGTTTTGATAAACCATGGAGTAATGTTTTTTATTTTTCGCATTGAAAAGCCACCATTCTTAAATGCAATTTTCAGAAATGTGTAAAGAGGCAGTGGGAACAGCTGGTTCATGTTAGAAATTATTTGACGGTAACCCGAAAAGATCCTATTAACTCTTAAAATTTTATTAAGGTAAAGACTTAACCACTGATTTCCTGTTAGCATTAACAACCAAAATCATCAACAGGCTTAGGATAGCTGCAAAAAAACACCATACAGAAATTAAATAGTTCGTGAAAAAGAAATATGTCACGATTAACGAAGCCATCATAACAGCAGCCAGTAATTTTGTATAACGTAAAGTTGAAAGAAACGGGGTAACGGCTATGGTCACAAAATTTATCGGACGCATGATATTAAGATTTGGAAAATCCCGGTAATACCGGATATGCCCATTTTCCGCAACGGCCGAAATATCATATGTAATCAGACAATAGAACATATATAACGATGCTGCTATTCCTAAAACCAAAAAGTAAGACAAAATTTTTTTCCTGTGTTTATCCGGTTCCATTAACCACATAGTTAATGGAACCCAGATTGGCCAGACAGGTTGCGAAATAAATGAGTAGAAGTATAGCGCCGGATTATACCAGGACGCAAAGTCAGGATTTTGTAAAGACAGCCACAAAAACCCTTCGGCAGTTTGATGGAAAGAAAAAAGAAGTGGTGTACACGCAAAAAGTAACATTCCCCGGGACTCAGTGCGTTTAATTGAATAATACCCAGGACCTAGCAGGCCAGCTCCTACCACAAAACTTGCACCTGCTGAAAAACACATACGTTTTGTTTTAAAAATTTTCGCAGAAACCAGAACCTTAAGTATGATTTTGAATGCCGGTTTCAAAACATCAAGAAATCTCAGTTACCCGGCAACAGCACAAATTAAAAGTAGTAAAAAGTAATTAAGTTTGAATCGTTATGATGAATAAAAGGATAAATACAGGTAAAGTCAGTTCCGGTCTTTATCCTTTTGAAAGCTATTACATTTCCATAAGTGGCCATCAACTACATTATCTTGAAGAAGGGGAAGGCGAACCCGTACTGATGCTGCACGGCAATCCTTCATGGTCATTCTTTTACCGAGATCTTGTTCAAAAACTTTCACCTTTTTATCATTGTCTTGTACCTGATCATATCGGAATGGGTTATTCAGATAAACCCGGTGATGACGAATACAATTATACACTTTACCAACGTGTAAAAGACCTTGAAGCATTTCTTGAAGCAAAAAATATTCATCAAAACATCACGCTTGTATTACATGATTGGGGTGGTATTATAGGAATGAGTTATGCAAGTAAACATCCTGGTGCCATTAAAAAAATTGTCATTCTGAATACAGCAGCATTTCATCTTCCTGGAGGAAAACGTTTTCCTTTTTTTCTTCGTTTTACCCGTACGCTTCCGGGAGAGTTCTTAGTCCGGGCTTTTAATAGTTTCAGTGTTGGCGCAACACGTATAGGTGTGCAACGCACTAAAATGCCGAAGGAAGTTCGCAGGGCTTATACAGCTCCATACAACTCGTGGAAGAATCGTATTGCAATCCTGCGTTTTATACAGGACATTCCACTTAAGGAAGAAGACCCCGCATTCGATCTTGTAACAGGTGTTCAAAACAAGCTTCATCTTTTTCATCATGCACCAGTCCTGATAGCCTGGGGTATGAAAGACCGGGTCTTTGATAAGGATTTTTTAAATAAGTGGATAGAATATTTACCACATGCCCAGGTGCATCGTTTTGATGATTGCGGACATTATATTCTTGAAGATGCACGGGAAGAAGTGGGTCAATTGATTATTGATTTTTTAGCGAAATAAAAATGTTAACCAGGAATCTAGCATATGCGCTTTATGAAATTGCTGCCAGTCAACCTGGCAGGATGGCCCTTGCATTACCTGCAAAACCCGGGAAGCCTTTACCCAAATCGGGACCTATACCCTATCGCAACATCAGTTTTAAATCGCTGGCCGATGAAACGAATTGTATTGCACAAGGATTACTTGCCTATGGATTTAAACCTGGTGATAGAGTTGTTTTGATGGTGCCTCCCAGCCTGGATTTTTTTACACTTTGTTTTGCTTTCCTTCAGTCGGGGATCATACCTGTGCTTATTGATCCGGGTATTGGGATGAAACATTTAAAAGTATGTATTGATGAAGTGGAACCTTCAGGATTTATAGGTATTTCGAGGGCACATGCAGCCTGTGTTGTTTTTAGTTGGGGAAGTAAAACAATCAAGAAGAAAATTACTATTGGACAAAAATTATTTTGGGGAGGAGGTCTTCTCAAAAAGATTAAAGAAAAAGGCAAGCCTGATCTTCCGCCTGTTTGCATAAATGTAAAGGCCGATGACCTTGCAGCCATTCTTTTTACAACCGGTTCAACAGGTGTTCCAAAAGGGGTGATGTACACCCATGGAAATTTTCATCAACAGGTAGAGATTATCCGCAATACATTCAATGTGCGTCCTGGAGAAACAGACTTACCAACCTTCCCTCCATTTGCACTTTTCAATCCTGCCGCAGGGATGAGTACGGTGATACCGGATATGGATCCTACCCGTCCGGCTAAGGTGGATCCTGAAAGAATAATCCGGGTGATAAAACAATTTGAAGTGGACAGCATGTTCGGTTCACCATCGCTGATTGATCGTGTTGGAAGATATGGAGTGGCAAATAATATTAAGTTGCCCAGTTTGAAAAGAGTATTCTCTGCCGGCGCACCAGTATCTGCAAAAGTCCTTAAACGATTTTCCACTTTACTTACTCCATCAACACCCATATTTACACCTTATGGATCCACTGAGGTGATGCCAGTGGCAGCTATCAGCAGCTACTTGATTCTAACAGATGAAATTCAGCAACAGACTAATAAAGGAGCCGGTATTTGTATCGGGAAACCAGTAGAGACAGTCCAGGTTAAAATTATTCGCATTACTGATGAACCGATAGAAAATTGGTCAGACGATTTGGAACTGGAAAAAGGCGTTGTCGGTGAAATTGTAGTTAAAGGAGAAAATGTTACCAAAGCCTATTTTAATCGTGATGCTGCAACCAAATTGGCAAAGATCAAAGAAGGTGATAGCTTCTGGCACCGGATGGGTGACCTGGCTCATAAAGATGCTGATGATAATCTATGGTTTTGTGGAAGAAAAACTCATCGTGTGCAATTAGCTTTGAAAGAACTTTATTCAGTGCAATGTGAATCTGTTTTCAATAAACATCCACAGGTGTATCGTACCGCATTGGTCGGTTCAGGTGGTAAAGCGATTCTTTGCGTGGAGGTTGATAAAGACATCGTAAATCCAAACAAAGAACAAATCAGGAATGAACTGCTTGACTGGGCCCAGCAAAATGAAATGACCAGGGATATTCAAACGGTTCTTTTTCATCCTTCTTTCCCTGTTGATGTACGACACAATGCAAAAATATTTCGGGAGAAACTTGCCGTGTGGGCTTCGAAGCGACTAACGGGTATCCATAATTGAAGTGTAATAAAAATAATCCGGTTTTAAAAACTATGAAAATATTTGTAACAGGAGGCGGTGGTTTTTTAGGAAATGCTATTGTACAGCAATTGCTTCAGGAAGGTTATGAAGTTGTCAGCTATTCAAGGAACAAACACAAATCACTGGAGAAACCCGGGATAATACATTACCAGGGCGATGTCGCAGATTTTGAAAAACTCAAAAATGCCATGCAGGGTTGCGAAGCCGTTTTTCATGTAGCTGCCAAGACCGGTATATGGGGTAACTATCATTCCTTTTACGAAACAAACGTCACCGGCACACAAAACATAATTAAAGCATGCATTGAATTGGGTATTTCACACCTGGTTTATACCAGTTCTGCAAGTGTAGTATATCATGGTAGCTCCGAGGGAAGGAATGAGAGATTACCTTATCCCAAAAAATTTCATGCACCTTATCCTCAAACAAAAGCCATTGCAGAACAAACTATTCTAATGGCTAACAGTCCTGGTCTTATAACCTGTGCGCTGCGTCCCCATCTTGTTTGGGGACCTGGCGACACCCATTTTCTTACCCGTTTACAAACCCGGCGGCGAAAAGATCAACTCAGGTTGCTTGGTAATAAACAATATCTTATTGACACACTGTATATTGATAATGCTGTCAATGCGCATTTACAGGTACTCAGGAAAATGCAAACAGATCCAAATATGGTAGCAGGTAAAGCTTATTTCATTTCCCAGGATGAACCTATCAGTATTCGTTCATTCACTAACCGGTTATTGGACACCATGGGGTTACCACCGGTTAACAAAACCATGAGCCCCGCCTTTGCATTGTTTGCAGGCTGGTTGTCGCAAAACGTATTTAGCTTACTAAACATCCGTAAAGAACCGGTCCTTACAGTCTTTTTGGCCAGGCAACTTTCCAGTTCGCATTGGTATGATATAACTGCTGCAAAAAAGGACTTCGGTTACATGCCTGCTATCTCTATAGATGAAGGAATGAACAGGTTAAAAAAATGGATTGAAATAAATGGTCCGTTGCCTGAATTTGAAACCTGACTAATTTATTTGCCCGTTTACTTTTTGCACAAAAACTTTTTTTAATTACGGCCTATCATCGTAAGCAAAGTCTTCGGTTCAACGTACATACTAATCCTTGCTAAATGAGTACTTAACCGGTTCATTATATGGTTGTATAATGCATCCGATTCAACTCCAAAAGCACGGAATGCCTGAATGAGATGATGATCATCGGTCTTATCACCATAAACAGATTGCATGATCTTTTTTAATGCCATTTTGTTTCTTACTCTTTCCCATGCAGTGGCTTTTCTGAAAAGCTCATTATACATAGCAACACACAGATCGATATGCCTTTTTTCATCCTGCGTTGATATGGTTTCACAAATACTGCGGAATAATTTATCCGGCATGTATTTCTCATTGGCAAAAAATTCAAGATAGGCTGCCCCAATTATTTCAACAATTACGGCCAGGAACATACCTGTAGCGGGCATAAACCTTGCAAGCCACATGTAGCGATTTGCACCTTTGATCAGGATGTCAGAAATATATTCTTTGGCTTCCAGTTTTTCAACCAGAAAACGACGGAATGTAGCAGAGTGTTTTGCTTCATCACGTATAAATGTGGTCATCGCCTCTTGTATTTCACGATAACGTTTATAATGGATGATACCCATTGTTAATGGAGCAATTGCACTTTGCTCAACAACCAGGGCATGGTTGGCAATATCTTTTAATCCGCGAAGTTGCCTTTTCAAAATAAGGTCTTTTAAACGTAATAAATCCTTATCATCAGCCGGTATTTGTTTTGATTGTAAAGTGTTTTCAAGCAGCTCCAATGTTTTCTCCATTTCACCGAACACCTTTGGTTCGATTAAAGACAACTCACCCCGAATTTTCATTTGCAGGCGCTTTCGTTCAGAATTATTTTGAATGGATGCATCTTTAAATGCTGACTGAACCTGGTTGAACCGGTCAGTTAGCCTGGATACTTCAAGCGCTTGTTGTTGCCTTTCATTATCAGTCTCAAGTTGTTTAACAATTATTCCATTTCTTAATAAGCCCAATTTCTGTAATTCCTTCAAGTCTGCCAGCTCTCGTTGTGCAATTTCCAGTTGATCTTTAAGTTTCTGAACAGCTTGATCAAGTGATTCAAGCGGAGATTGAATCTTTAAAGCTTCATGGATAGAAGTCATGTCAGAAGGAATACATTCTGCTATATCTTTCAGTGCATCTTCCTCAAGTGGTAGTTGTTCTTGTTTGATCGTAACAATTTTACGTTCCAGGTTTTCTTTTACCATTGGCAAAACCAAAAAAGTGACTTTATAAAAATCCTCTTTATCAAGTTTCTCCAAATTTTGCCTTAGGCTGGCCGTAACGCTTTGACTCCAATCGAATGCCTTGTCTTTACTCCAGTATTTTTCTTCACAATCCCGGGTGTATTGTGTAAAATCATGAGAGGGCGTAAGATAATAATCCGGTCTTCCTTTAATTAAAGCTTTATTGGGAGATGCATTCCGGGAATTGTTCATATATGGATGTTACTATTAACTTTTAATATTTCTCATTATATAATCAAAAAGTATTTGAATGCTGTTGTCCTCACTATCTGTTGCCGTATTAATAACCAGGTCCGGATTTTCTGGTGGTTCATAGGGATCATTCACTCCGGTAAGATTCCTGATTTTCTCAGGATGATCATCGGGCAGCATTGCTTTTTTATACAGTTGCTTTGTGTCTCTCTTAATCAGTATATCAAGATCGCAATTGATCCATACAGTTTTTACATGAGGGCCAAAACCTGAAAGCTCTTTTCGTATTTCTTCATATGGATTGATAGCTGCAAGAATTGCAATGGTACCATTCAAAGCAAACTGGTTGGAGGCATGTCCAAGCCTCCTGATGTTTTCATGCCTGTCTTCTTTTGAAAACCCAAGATCGGGACATAACTTTTTTCGGTAAACATCACCATCAATCACTTCAATACGATTGTCATTACTTTCCAGTAATTTTTTTACACCATTTGCAATGGTCGTCTTGCCTGATCCTGATAAACCTGTTAGCTGAATGAATAGCATGACCGGGTCTGGGTTGTAAATGAAAGTTTTATCTTTTTCATGATTCCTGATAAAAATACTCTTTCTAACCTATTTGTAAATAATTCATTAGTCGGCCAACATCTGTTAATTACCTGAATAGACTTATATTTTACCTAAATTGACTGGAGGGGCGGAAGCAGGTTCCGGTATTTGAAGTTGTGCCAGTAACTTGTACCAGTCGTAAACAAAATCAGCACTTTCCTGCTCCTTAGCTGACAAATGCTTATTTTTTTTTGAGTGCAGCATTTTCTTCGGTTGATAAATTGCGATCTTCCTTTTGACAACAGTAAAATAATAATAAAGAAAAGCTTGTTAAAAGCAACATGAAAAGAATTCCCGATGAGGATTTAGTTTGCATAAAATCATTTTTAAAAGTTAAATAATAAAAGCCCGCTACTATTTACCTTATGATTTCACAGTGCAAGAAAAAATGCACGAAAAAAAATTTCTAAGAAGAAATTACCAGAAGAGTGATTTCTTAAAATGGGTAAGAATAATAAAATCAATAAAGAATGTGGAGATAAATAAAGACCAGGAAACTTTTACAATACTATTCATGTTTTATACAAACCAAATTTCGTTTATGAAATAAGAGTAGCAATAATTAGATGAGAAATTTTTATTCAGAAAATTATATCTGAACCGTTTCATCATTAGAACAGTTCAGTAATAATAATCTTACACATGGATAGTATTTTAAAAAATCACAAATCAGGTTGAAAAAGAAATAGATGATGAGCTACTTTACCAGTGGGGTCAATTATAAAATACTTCATTTCAACAAAGTTTTGAAAAATTGTTTTTTTGAATTGTATATATGGAATACCTCAGGCTGAGCATTTTTTTGCATTTTTAATTTCGCTGTATTTTTCGCCCCAAATCCATGATTTAATAAATACCGTATATCAGGAATGCGCCAACTGTTAATTATCATTTTATTTATACCCGTAAGCCTTGTAGCTCAAAAAAAGGAATGGATAGGAACAGTAGTAGATAACAACAACTTGCCTGTTGAAAATGCTACAATTCAGTTACTTCCCGGAAACGAAATGACGTTCACCAATGAACGTGGACAGTTTAATTTTAAAAATCCGGAAGCATATGAACAAATCAGGGTGACTTCCATTGGACATGAAACTGTTGTCATCAGCATACCTGATCTTATTTCTAAAAATCATAAAATTCAACTAACACCACAACTGATACAACTTTCAGCAGTAACTATTACTGCCAGTGCCGGCGAGCAGTTCCGGGTTTTAAGCCAGTTAGATATTGAAAAAAAAGGTATTAATAATGCGCAGGAAGTTTTGCAACTGGTTCCAGGTCTTATGATCGGTCAGCATGCAGGTGGCGGAAAAGCAGAACAGATCTTTCTCCGCGGTTTCGATTTGGATCATGGGACTGATATACTTATCAACGTAGATGGAATGCCTGTAAATATGGTATCGCATGCACATGGTCAGGGATATGCTGATCTCCATTTCCTGGTACCTGAGTTGATCCAGAAAGTGAATTTTAAAAAAGGTCCTTATTATGCGGATAAAGGGAACTTTGCCACAACGGGTTTTGTTGATTTTTCAACTTACAAAAAACTGCCTTCCAATTTTATAAAAATGGAAGCCGGTTTATTCAATACATTCAGAACGGTTGGCGCTGTAAATATTTTGGGTGATAAAGCAAACAACAAAGATCAATCAGCCTATTTAGCTGCAGATTATTTATATTCAAAAGGATATTTTGATTACCCCCAAAACCTTAACAGGTTGAATGTGCAGGGTCATTATGAAGGCAGGCTCAATAAAAAAAATACTTTATCATTTACCGCATCTCATTTTAAAAGTAAATGGAATGCTTCCGGGCAAATTCCCGAAAGAGCAGTAGCAGATGGCAGTACCGGGTTTTATGGGGCCATCGATCCAACAGAAGGTGGCAACACATCGCGAAGCAATATCAATGCGAAAATCATCACCGGTTTTCCAAAAGGAGATTATTTAACCAACCAGCTTTATTATACACAATACAGTTACGAATTATTTTCCAATTTCACTTTTTTCTTAAGTGATCCGGTAAATGGTGACCAGATAAGACAAATGGAAAACAGGCACCTGCTAGGATATAATGGAAGTTATAGCAGCCAGCGGATTTTGGGCAACATAAGAACCCAAACCGTGTTTGGTATAAGCCTGCGTGCCGATAATACAAACAACTCCCTGCTTTCCCGGACCATTGATAAACAAGTGACGGCTGAAACAAAAAAGTGGGGAGATATTGGTGAAATGAACAGTGCAGTTTACCTGCAAACGAAATTAGATTTTAGTCCACGATTTGATCTGAAAGCCGGCATCCGTTATGATTATTTTTCCCATCGTTACAAAGACAAGTTGGTTAATAATTTTTTGCAAAAAGCATCCGCAGGAATCATAAGTCCAAAAATTATCCTGAATTATAAAGCGGCTCCAAACACCCAATTTTACCTTAGTGCCGGAAAAGGTTTTCATTCAAATGATACCAGGGTTGTGGTATCAAAAAATGGAGAAGAAATTTTGCCGGCCGCCTATGGCCTGGACCTGGGCACTGTGTTAAAACCAACATCATCTTTAATGATCAACCTGGCTGCATGGTACCTGTTTCTTGAACAGGAATTTATTTATGTAGGTGATGAAGGCATAGTAGAACCCGGTGGCAAAAGCCGGCGTGTTGGCATGGATCTGTCGTTGCGTTACCAACCATTTTCATGGCTTTTTGCAGATATTGATTTTAATTACGCACATGCCCGTGCAACTGAAGAAGCTGCCGGAAATAATTTTCTTCCGCTTGCTCCGCGTTTTACTTCAACTGGTGGTTTAGGTGTGCAATGGGAAAATGGTTTCAGCAGTTCAATCCGCTATCGCTTTATGGGCGACAGGCCTGCTAATGAAGATAACAGCCTGGTGGCAAAAGGTTATTTTATTACGGATGCTAATTTTAATTATTCAAAGCAAAGATTGAACCTGGGAATAAGTCTGCAAAACTTGTTTAATAAAAAATGGAAAGAAACACAGTTCGAAACTGAAAGCCGTTTAAAAAATGAACTGATGCCGGTTTCAGAAATTCATTTCACACCTGGTACACCATTTTTTGCTAAAATGAGTGTTGCATATAAGTTCTAATTGAAAATGTAAAACTGAAAATGTAAAACTAAATGCCGTTTATTAACATTTAAAAAAGATCGAAATTCAAGAATTACTTTTTGCATTTTTCATTTTGCATTTTGCATTCAAATCGCTTAAGTATCCGGGGTTTATTAAATCATTAATAAATCATCCCATCAACTATTCCGGTTTTTCCTTATTTTGCTACTTCTTTGTTACAATCAAGCATATATACAGAAGCAGACCTGGTT
This sequence comes from Chitinophagaceae bacterium, assembly GCA_036675565.1. Taxonomy (GTDB): domain Bacteria; phylum Bacteroidota; class Bacteroidia; order Chitinophagales; family Chitinophagaceae; genus JACCYQ01. The sequence continues at coordinate 24,697 of JAKFER010000020.1, read as the reverse complement.
GAAAAACTAAAAGGAAGGGATGAACAAGCCTTCAACCACCTGTATGATAATTATTCAAAATCGCTATTCACCATAATATACCAGATCATTCCGCAACAGGAAGTGGCTGAAGATGTATTGCAGCAGGTTTTTATAAAGATTTGGAAGAATATCGGTATGTACGATTCGGCCAAAGGGCGTTTGTTCACCTGGATGCTGAATATCGCCCGCAACCAAACGATTGATTATACACGTTCTAAAGAATATAACAATATTTCAAAAACTGTATCGATAGATAATAGCGTATATACAGCTGACAAAGCAGCTACAAATGAAGTGCGGGATGTCGGTTTAAAAAAATTACTGGAAAAACTTCCGGCGGAACATCGAAAACTTTTGGAGCTTTCCTATTTCCTGGGATATACCCAGGAAGAAATTTCCAAAATTCTTGGAATACCATTAGGCACCGTTAAAACAAGATTAAGAACCATCATTATACAATTAAGAAAAGTACTGGGATAATAAATAAAAGTGGATTTAAGTTGTATCATATCATCAGGCGACCTTGAACTTTATGTGATGGGTATGCTGCCTCCCGATGAAGCCGGAAAGATGGAGCAGTTAATTGCTTTGTTTCCCGAAATAAAGGAAGAGGCAGACCGCATCAGCATGTCATTGGAAGCAGCTGCTAACCAATCATCGCTGGCGCCTGGTGCATCCGTTAAGGCAAAACTTTTTTCCCAAATAAAGGAACTCAAAGAAAATGAAAACCCGGACATCACTAACATAGATGATCATGCGAAGGTACAACCTGCCGGTTCTGCCACAGTATCTTCAGGGAAAGTGGTAGTAATGAAACAGGAAAATAAAGGATGGCTGATGGCCGCTTCCATGGCAGGCCTGGTTATTTTTATGGGATTGGCTATTTATCTGTATACCAGGACACAACAACAAAACAGTGAAATGGTGCGGATGCAAAACAACCTGGACTCTGCACAATATAATATCCAGGAACTACAGCAGGAAAACCTGGCTTCTGGTCAACTGCTGCGCATTCTCCAGGACCAAAACTTTAAACCCGTTAATTTAGAAGAAGTCCCTGGTAAGCCAGATGCCGCTGTTCGTGTTTTTTGGCACACCCAGTCCAGGGAAGTTTACCTCGTGGATGTTTCATTACCACAGGCACCTAGCGGTAAGCAATACCAGTTTTGGGCCATAGTAGATGGAAAACCTGTTGATGGGGGATTGCTGGGTAACGATAAACTGCATGCGCAAAAAATGGCCACCTTCCCCAAAGCAGACGCTTTTGCCATTACACTTGAAAATGAAGGTGGCAGCCCTACCCCTACCCTTGATCAGATGTATGTAATGGGTAAGCCTTCTTAAAATAAATTTTCAAAAAGCAATCCGGAATATTTACAGCCTCGTAAGTAACTGAAACATTTTATCATGAAAAAGAAAATCGTTTCAGTATTTAGCTTTGCATTCCTGGCTTTCGCTGCTTTTGCCCAGGACAGTAACCCTGTTGTTGGTGGTGCCGCAATGTACTCCACCCGTAACATTGTTGAAAATGCAGTAAACTCTAAAGATCACACTACTTTGGTTGCTGCGGTAAAAGCAGCCGGCCTGGTTGATGCTTTGCAATCAGAAGGACCTTTCACCGTATTTGCTCCCACTAACAATGCTTTCGATTTATTACCTGCCGGGACTGTAGATGCTTTGTTACAACCCGAAAACAAATCCAAGTTGCAAAATGTATTAAAATATCATGTAGTAGCGGGTAAATGGTCTGCAGCTTCCGTAGTAGACATGATTAAGAAGAATGATAATAAATGGTCCATTGAAACCCTCCAAGGTGGAAAACTATATGCCAGCCTGGATGATAAGGGACAAGTTTGGTTATGGGATGAAAATGGCGGAAAAGCGATGGTTACCATAACCGATGTAAATCAAAGTAACGGAGTGATACATGTAATTTCTCATGTGTTGTTACCCAAATAATGGTTGCCCAACCATGGCGGGGAATTACATTCCCCCCAGCAAAAGCCTGTAGCAATACAGGCTTTTTTATTAAATAAATTTTCAAAATTAAAACCAGCTGCATCATAACTCCGTACATACTTTATCTATTCACTTTTTCAAATAAATTTTTTATGAAAAGAAAAAACATGACAGGACTTATTGTCGGTGTAGTGATTGCCGGGAGCATCATTTTTGCAGCCGACCATATTGATGCACCTGCTGTAACCGGCAGTGGTAGCACCAGCCTGGGTACGGATATTACTGATCTTTATGCGTTTCAAAGCCCTGCAGACAACAGTAAAATGGTTTTTGTAATCGGCACACAAGGACTTCTTTCTCCTACTGCTACAACGAATGCCAGTTTTCCGGCCAACACCCTTTACGAATTAAACATTGATAATACCGGGGATAATGTTGAAGACCTGGTTATTCAATGCCTGGTTCAAAATGGCAAGGTCCGTGCATATGGACCTGTTACGCCTGGAATGCCCGGACTAACAAGTACCATTAAAGCCGATGCAGTGATGACGGAAGCAATGGTAACAGCTAAAGGAAGCAATGCAGTTATAGGAACAGGTAGTAATGGTGTACGAGTATTTGCAGGACCAAGAGACGATCCATTCTTTTTTGACATTGCAAGATATGCTGAGATCATTGCCGGAACGGAAAGCAGTTTTCGCATGCCGGGTATGGACAGTTTTGCAGGAACCAACATTATGGCTATTGCTGTAGAAGTACCTAAATCATTACTGGGATCATCTGATAACATCAGTGTCTGGGCTGAATCTAAAACAAAATAATCACACACCTAAAAAAGTAAATCATGAATACGAAAAATATTTTAACAGGCGTTTTAATTGCCTCATTAAGTATAGCTTTCATAAGCTGTGATAAAAATGATGATGATGCAACTGACAACTTCGATACATCTGGAACTTATACCCAGGTTGACCAAAAAGCAAGGCCAGGTGTAGCTACGGTTTTTATAGGTGCCAATCGTAAGAATGAATTCAATACGACCACTCCATCCATGATGAGTGCATCATTTAAAACAGATATAGCCAGTAAGCTAACTGCATTTGGTTATACGCAAAATGCGTTGGGTCAGAACACAGACCAGTTTGCTTCGCTCCTGGCAACCGATGTTTTAAATGTAAAACTAACGGGCACCACCACCTTTTTTGATGGAACCAATGTATTGACCGGAAGAGCACTGGCGGACGATGTAATTGATACCGAATTGCTACTCATATTTGGCGGTCCTACCGGGGCTTCCAATCCAGGTCTTACCTCTGATAATGTAGATGCAAATGATAAAGCATTTATGAACAGCTTTCCATTTTTGGCAAGCCCACATTAATCAACTACCGGGTTGCCCATGGCAGCCCGGTTAAATTTTAAGTATGAAATCTATATTATTTTGCTTCGGATGCATGTCTCTTCTTTTCAGCAGTTGCAAAAATGAATCGCTGGTTCAAATGAAGGACATTCAACCCTGGTTACAATCTTCGCATATAAACGAAGCGCTTTCTATGAATACTGCTGAAGAATCGTTTTGGAAAAAACGATTAGCAGCAGATACCACTAACTACATCAATTTATTAGGTGTTAGTAAAGTATATATGTCCCGCTTCAAATTACTGTCCAATATAGACGACCTGAACGAAGGTGAAAATTTTCTTCGCAAAGCGGCCAGGCGACTCGCATACAAACATCCTGACTTGTTGCAATCGCTTTCCCGCGTGGCCATAACCCATCATCGTTTTAAAGAAGCGGCCTTATTAAATAACCAGTCCCTGGAAAATAATGGAAATAATTATGCGTATTCTCTTGCAGCATTTGATGCGTCCATGGAATTGGGATTATTCAAACAATCATCCCGTTTACTTGAACAAAATGGAGAAAAAGAATCGTTTCACTACTTAATCAGGCTGGCAAAAAAACAGGATCATGATGGTAACCTGGACGCAGCTATTGAAAGTATGGAAAAAGCATTTGAAAAAATAAAACATACCAATAACAAGGAACTCTATTGCTGGACATTAGCAAACCTGGGAGATATGTATGGACATGCAGGCAGAATCAATGATGCTTATTCCATGTACCTGAAGGTATTGGATACCGACCCTGCTTATTTATATGCATTAAAGGGAATTGCCTGGATTGCGTATGCACATGATCGTGATATACCAGTAGCAAAGCATATTTTGACATTTATCAACCAGCACTCCGCCGATCCATCTACACTATTACTGCTTGCCGAACTGGCAACTTATGAAGGCAATATAAAAGAAGCTGAAATGTTAAAGGCCCGTTTTATCCGTGAAGCCACAAAAGCATCCTATGGAACTATGCATAATAAATACCTGATACAATTGATGGTTGAAGATGTAAACACATTACCTGCTGCATTAAAACTGGCTCAACAGGAACTTAAAGACCGTGAAACCCCGGAAACCTGGTCATGGTTAGCCTGGGTGTATTTTAATATGGGAGAATACGAAAAAGCCAATAACATTTACAGCAATTATGTGATGGATAAAACTTTTGAACCCGAAGCCCTGGTTTATGGATTTTTTATTCTTGATAAAGTACACCGGGACAATGATTCAAAGAGATTATTCAATGAATGCATGGAAAGTGCATTTGAATTAGGACCGGTCCAAATAACTGAATTAAAAACTTTATAAACATGTAAAAGCTATCCTATCACTTTTGTATATGCTATTATAAAACGACCCAAAGATTTTGTGATTGATAAAAGATATAAGATTCATTTATGCCATTTATTATCAAATAATATTGATTTTGAACTGCTGGTTCAAAAATAGTTTGGAAAACAAACATCCAAAGATTCAATCATTACGTAAATAAATCAATTCGCTCCCTGGTTAACTGCATGCTTTATGAATGCCTGCATTTTTTAACCTCAAAATATATAACATGAAACATTTAACGACAAGGAATTTTTTAAGCATTGTTTTAGGATCATTAGTATTAATCACGTTTACACAGTGTACAAAATCTACTATGAGCCAGGAAGAGCAATCAATGACTGAAACCAAAATGGCACACAAATCTTTGAATCTGACAAAGGAATATACTGCTGTTTTAAACTCCCTGAATAATTCTGGTGCCAGTGGTACTGCTACACTTTCACTCAAAGGAAATATGCTGACCGTTAAAATAGAAGCCATGGGTTTAGAACCTAATAAGCTTCATCCGCAACATATTCATGGCTTTGAAGCCAATACCAGGAATTCAACTTGTCCTACCATGGCTGCAGATATAAATGGCGATGGATACGTGGACCTGGCAGAGGGTTTGCCTTCTTACGGACCCGTGCTTTTGAACCTGGCTCCATTACCAACAGCCGACGCGGATGGCAATGTAATGTTTGAGCAGACATTCGAAATCAGTAAAAATTTATTGCCACTTCAAAACAGGGCTATCGTTTTACATGGCTTAACGGTGAATGGAGTATACGAAGCTGTAATGCCTGTTGCTTGTGGACAAATTCAAAATATGAATGGCATGATGAATTAAGTTTTGGTTTGAATGTTAAGTTAAAAGCTGCTCTTGTATTGGGCAGCTTTTATTTTAAAAAAATGTATAAATCTTATTCACCAACACTTGTTATCATGGAAATTTTTTGTTTATCTGAAATTGATGCATCCACCGGTATATAAATATGCATACTCATTCCTTTTCCGGGAATGCCCGAAGCTGAAATAAATCCATGGTGATTTTCCATGATCTTTTTACAAATTGCCAATCCAATTCCGGTCCCTTCATATTCAGCCTGTCCATGCAACCGATGGAAAATTTCAAATATTTTTTCCGCATCCTTATCTTCTATTCCAATGCCATTATCAGTGAATGAAATATGATGGTATGACCTGGCCGGATCCCTGGCTATTGATGGTGTAATATTTCCATCAACAATTTCATTCTCAATGATAATATGCGGAGCAACACCAGCCTTCCTGAATTTAATAGAATTACTCAGAATATTTGTAAACAATTGTTCAAATTGAAATGGTATCACATTCACAACAGGCAGCTTTGCTTCTTCAATAAAAACTTCCTGCTGCTCAATCATTTCAGCCATGCTTATTTTTACATCGTTTAACAGTTTATTCAGGTCTGTTTTTTCAAAAAGCTTTTCTTTACTATTCACATGCAAATAAGCAAGAAGATTATCAATTAATTTTCTCATCATGCCAGTTGCATTTTGCAGTCTTCTGAAATATTCTTTGCTCTTTTCCGACAATTGATCTTTTTCCAGTTGCATGATTTGCGTGCTGAAAGTCTCAATTTTTCTTAATGGTGCTTTCAGGTCATGGCTTGCGGCATAATTAAAAGAAGAAAGTTCATAATTCCTGCTTTCCAGTTCGGCGTTTTTCAACTGCAATTCTTTTGTTCGCTCTTTTACAATAGTTTCCAGGTGATCTCTTGTAGTACGCAGCCACTGTTCCGTATGTCTTTGTTCAGCAATTGCCGAATTGAGGACAAGAGCCATGATGCAATTCACAGAAATAAAAGCCTCCGTTGTAAGCAAGGAGTCATTGAGTGAAGGACCAATAAAAGGCCCAATACCAGATAAAGTGCCAAAATTGACTATAATGGCAGAAAAAACTAACAAAGCCGTAACACTGTATAGATTTAAACGAGCAGAGGCCCAAATCAAAAATGGAGTTACAATAAAAGCTCTTGTAAAAACAAAATCAGGATTAAACCAATTAAAGAAAACAGTTCCGGAAGTAATGGTTATGGCAACGATGAGAATGACCATTTCAATAATTCTTCCTGTACTGATGTTAGGGTTGAAATTAATTTTTTCTGCAAACCACACCACTAAAAAAGGCGTAAGTAAAAGAATTCCGGTAAAATCGCCTATCCACCAGGTAAACCAAACTGCAAAATAATCGGGAGGTGTTATGATGTTGCTTATGAGTATTGCACTGGTACCACTGGTAGAACTTACCAGGCACATCAAACCTGAAGAAAAAAGAAAGAAAAGCACGTAACGTACTTTTTTAAACAATTCATTGGCCTTAAAATCAACAATAAATTTTTTTATTAAATAATGGCCTACAAGTGCAGCCATTGTATTTCCCAAACCCATCAAAAAAGAAACCCAAGTAGCAGCAAATGACGGAAGTGTATTTTGTACTATGAAATCAAAGAGATTAGCAGCTGAGGCTCCCAGGAAAATACCAAATGCTAAATATCTTCCGCCAAGTAATAAAACGGCAAAAGCAAATCCCGAGGCGGGCCAGATTGGAGAAGCATTTGATGCAAAAAGAGAAAACTGTAGACTTGATGTTGCCAATACAAAATATACAACGGCAACCAATACGTTCTTGAAAATTTTTTCAACGGGCTTAAATTGGAGCACCATATTAAGATTAGTTAAGGCTTATATACCCCCAGAATCCGGCTCTATTACCACTTGAAGTAAAAATATTCATTTTTCGTGTGAAATCCGAACAGGTAGTTGAATCTTATTTTACAGAATTTTGTATATACAAGAACATGGGATATCCCATTTTTCATTGATTTTTTATATACATCCAGGTTATGAACGTATTAATCATGACATTTTTCGGCATTGCCGCTATAGCCTTAATCATATTCATGATCAGGCGAAACCTAAAAGACAAAAAGGAATTTGAACAAAAAATCAAGCACGATTACCGCAAACCAAAAAATGATAAAGGAGATATAGAAGTAGATGAAGTGTTGCATTAAAATTCCCTGGTATCAAAAAGCAAATTCAGGTTTATTTACGGTCGCCTGCAACATAAAGAAAAGAGCATTATCTACCTCATTTTATTTAAAAGGGAACTAATGTCACATCCTTGACAATTTGGATGAACGGCAATTTTTTTAATTATAAATATTCTAATATTCCATTGTCAAAAATCTTTTTCAGACAATCCAAAACTGATGCTATGCTTAAAATTGTCATCATTGAGGATGAAGCATTTTCAACCAAACTGTTAGTTTCAGAACTTAGTAACTTATCTATCCCTTATAAAGTTGTTGCAACACTTACCAGCATACGCGAATGCATGAATTGGTTTGATTCAAATACATACTATGATCTTGTTCTGATGGACATACACCTGCCTGATGGCCCTACTTTTAGTTTGTTTTCCCAAACTTCCATAAAAGCTCCGGTAATTTTTATTACTGCTTATGATAACTATTATGCGGATGCTTTTAAAAATAATGGCATCGATTATTTATTGAAACCTGTATCGCAGACGGAACTTATTAAAGCCATCAATAAATATGAAAGATTAAAAAATTTTATTTTTGAAAACAACACGATTTATGAGTTCCTTCAACCACTTCAACAAAAGAAAAACAATGTTATTGTAAAGCGTGGCGATGAATACAGTAATATTCACTTAAACGATGTGGTATATTTTTTTAGTGAAAGCAGGATTGTTTACCTTGTTGATGTCTCCTATAAAAAATATATGACAGAATATGCCAACCTCATTGATATTGAAAAGCATTTGGATGAAAATGTATTTTTTAAAGCAAACAGGAAATTTATTGTTAACATGACACACCTGAAAAAATTCAGGCGCATTGATAAAAGCAGGTATGTACTCGAATTGGCCATTCCTTCTTTGGAACCTATTATTGTTAGCCAAGGGAATACAATCCTTTTTAAGAAAGCAATCAGGAGTATTTAATAGCGGGTATTATTGATGCGAAACCAAATATATTTAAATCAAAAAAATAAAAGAGTTGTTTTCAACCCTTTTATTAGTTGGTTTTAATATTAAAATCCCGGGTTTTGTTGTCCCCTGATATTTTCATTTGCATCGAGTTCCGCTTGTGGTATGGGAAATATCCTCCGAAAATTATTAACATCGATAGGTAATAATATGAGCGGATGTTGTGATGTTGTATGATTTAAAATAGGCAGGTTCAAACGCATCAGGTCCCAATACCTATCGCCTTCAAAAGCTAATTCCTTTCTTCTTTCTTCTATGATATCTTCAAGTAATACAGTTCCCGAAGATGAATTACCTCCAAAACCAGGATGCCTGGTTTGAGCAACCTGGTTCAATCGCATCCTGGCTTCATCTTCTTGTCCCAGCCTGGCATATGCCTCTGCTAAAATGAGCAGCACATCAGCAAACCGTAAAACTTTCGTATCATCTTTATCCGCAGGATTAGATGTATTGGGATATTTATGTACCAGGTAAACAGTTTCCCCAGGCATTGCATCATCAACACTAACTTCAATTACATCCAGCCTCACATCACCATTACTATATTTTTCAAATAATTCATTGGTAACCCAGATATCTCCATAGCCTTCTAAAGAATAGAAATTAGATAATGAGTTGGAGCTGAGATTGGCAGAAGCATCACTGGAAACTTCAAATAAAGTTTCAACCTGGTCTGTTTGTGTAGCAGGATTATTCCAATAATCAACATAATCATTTGCGCTAACCAAAATAAAACCACTGTTATTAACAACATCCAATGCGGCATCTTTGGCTTTGGCCCATTCCCCCATGTGCAAATACACCTTTGCCAATAATCCCATAGCTGCATACTTTGTAAAATATTCGGATGTTAACACCCTGGTATTACCTGTTGAAGTTATTTCAACTGCTTCACCCTGGTTAAAACTCATTAATGCATAAGCCTGGGTCAAATCATTTATTATTTGATCATAAACTTCTGTAACGGTGTTGCGGGCAGGTCTTGCATCCTGTACAAATGAAGTTACAATGGGCACGCCCAATGCGTTTGCATCCACTGTATAAGGCTTTGCAAAATTGCGAACCAATTCGAAATGCATTAATGCTCTTACAGCAAAAGCTTCTCCTTTTAATTGATCAATAATTGGTGAAGGATTTAAATCTGCGTGTATAACAATATTTGCATTTTTAATGGCGATATATGCACTGTTCCATACGCCTAAAGCATCAGCATTTGCTGCCGTTTGGTTATAATCCCTGAACTCATAATACCTGCCTGAATTATTGCCTTTCAGATAGACATTATCCGATGCCAGGTCTCCCTTTACTGGCAATGTTCTTCCATATAAATTTACACTTCGCAAGGAAGAATACATGCCATTAACCATTACATTTAAATCAGCATCAGTTGATATGGCGCCTTCCACTGGCAATGCATCATATGGCTGCAGATCGTAAAAATCTTTTTTGCATGAAGACATGAATGCGAATGTGGCAACGAGGTAAATTGATATTTTTTTGCTGAACATCTTATTTAATTTTTTAGATTTTTATAATCCAACATTTAAACCCACTGTAAATGATTTAAGAAAAAATGCATTGGAATCCCCAATACCATTGATACCCTGTTCAGGATCCATGGTTAAATTTTCATCATAGGTCTTTGTAAAAATGTTGGTTCCTCTTACATAAAATCTTACAGAACTCACACCTATCCTTTTAGTTAAATTATCTGCCATGTTATAACCCAATGTGAGGTTTCTTAGTTTTATAAAATCACCCTTGTTCAAAAACCTGGAAGAAAAATCACTTGAACTATTGGCAGACTGGACTTCATACCTTGGAACATTGGTAACATCTCCCGGTTGTTGCCATCTTTGTAAATTCAGTGCATATTTATTGGAAAGCGGATAAACACCATCTATTGCATAATAGATCCAACCATCGGTAACGAGGTTTCCATAGTTGTAAACAAAATCAGTTTGCAGATCAAAATCTTTAAAAGTAAAAGTGCTTATTAGTCCGCCCCAGTATTTTGGCGAAGCGCTTCCAAAAAGTTGTCTTTGTGCCGCACTGTAAGTACTTGTTTTATCTCCGTGGGATCCATCAACCCACCATTGTGGATTGCCATTATCAGGATCAACACCTGCCCACTCCCTTACATAAAATGTACGATAGTCATAACCTTCTCTTAATATAAATCCGCCACTCACAATATCTTTTCCACCCGGTAATGTCAAAATTTTATTCTTGTTATGGGTGATATTAAAATTCAGGTCCCAACTAAAATCTTTTGTTCTTACAGGTGTGCCTGTAAGCATCAACTCTATGCCTTGATTTTCTACCTCCCCAATATTATCTGTAAAAGAAGCAAAGCCGGTTGTACGGGAAAGAGGATTAGAAAATAATAATTTGTTTGATACCCTTCTATAAACATCAAACACCAAACCTAACCTGTTGTCAAAGAAACTGGCATCAATCCCGATATCGGCTTGCTTAGTACTTTCCCATGTTAGATTTGCATTACCAACATTGCTGAATGTACCGCCAGGTTGACCACCATAACTTACGCCGTAGGCTATTCCTGTGCGCCATGCGTAATCACCAATAGCCGCATTACCTGTTAACCCGTACGAACCACGCAGTTTAAGTGCATTGATGAATGAAACATCATTCAAAAAATTCTCACGGTCAATATTCCATGCCGCACCTACAGACCAGAAATTTCCAAACTGGTTATTTTTACTAAACCTTGAAGAACCATCGCGACGAAAACTTCCACTTAAAATATATTTATTCAGGTAATTAAAACTCAGTGAAGAATACAACCCTCCCAGGCTATAGTCTGATGCCGCTGAAGATGCCTGTACTGGTGTAGCTGCATTTACCGTTAAATAAAGTTGATTGGTTGGAGGATATCCTTGTGCAACAGCTGTGATCCCATAACTTTTAGATTTCTGTGCTTCATAACCTAATTTAGCATCAATAGATAAACCTTCTACCCCAGGTATTGAAGTCATATAATCCAACTGATTGGTAGCAACCCAATTAAAATATCTTGAATACAAAGGAAACCCGATACCACCATACGTTACGCCATCACCATGAAACTGGTTCCAAAAACCAAACTCTTCGAGTACATTATAATCTATACCAAACCGGGAAGTAAATTTTAAATTTTTTATAATTTCATATACTCCTCCAGCAGTTCCTTGAATAAGTGTTGTCCGCAATTCCGCAATATCATTTTCGGCTATATATAATGGATTATAATTACCGGAAAAACCAAGATTACCTGTTGTGTTAATATTCAGACTTCCGTCATCATTGAAAGGGTTTTGTGTTGGCATTAAAAAGATGGAAGAACTTACCGGGTTAGAAAATGCGCCACTGTTATTGGGTGTACGCTGAATACTGTTTGATCCGCTTAGGTTAACATTTAAATTCAATTTATCATTTACTCTATGATTGTAATTACCCCTGAAAGAATAACGGGTAAAATCAGATTTGAGTACAACACCTTCTTGTTTAAAATAACCGCCTGAAAAATAAAATTGATTTTTAGTATCCCCGCCACTTGCTGAAACATTGTATTGTTGCTGGTTTCCACGACGGGTAACTAAATCCAACCAATCTGTATTTATTCCTGAACCCTTGCCATATGATGTAGCAATAGCATCCGCAACGGCCGGTGATAAACCTGCATTTACTAATCCCTCTTCAAACAACATGATCCATTCATCAGAAGTTAAATACCTGGCATTATCGGGAAGGTCTGCTATGGTATTGGTACCCACTTCCGCATCTGCCCTGATCAAAGTTTTTCCAATCCGGCCCTTTTTTGTTGTAATGATAATTACACCATTTGCACCCCGGGATCCATAGATAGAAGTGGCCTGTGCATCCTTTAAAACATTTACACTTTCAATGTCGTTTGGGTTTACACCTGCTAATGCATTGGCTGTAGTTGTGTTACTGGACAAATCACCTGAATTGATAATTATTCCATCTACAACAAACAGCGGATCAGCACCAGCAGTAACTGACCCAATTCCACGGATCCTGATAGATTGTGCAGAACCTGGTTGGCCAGAAACGAGTGGAGCCTGCAAGCCGGTAACTTTTCCCTGTAACATTTGATCTACTGAAGTAAATGGCCGGTTCTCAATTTTATCCGCTTTTACACTGGAAATAGACGATGTTATATTCGCACGTCTTTGTGAACCATAACCCATAACCACCACTTCATTCAATATGGCGGCTTCAGTATTTTCCAATGCAACATTTACCATACCGGATGCTGGAATTAAAACTATAATTGAATTATAACCCAGCGAAGAAATTTCAATACTTTCTGCGGCAGAAGAAACGTTCAGGATAAATGAGCCTTCTGAATCAGTAACAGTTGCATCATTACTACCTACAACTTTTACAGTTGCACCACTTATTGGTTGGTTATTGTTATCAACAACAATACCTGTAATGGTACGATTTTGCGCCTGGAGTTGCGTAATAAACACAATTACTCCTAACCATAATAACAGTCGTTTTTTCATTCTTAAATATTTAAAAATGTCTTAAATAATTTTCTGTTTCACACCATTAATTAAGCTGTGTAAAACTGAAAAATGGACTTATAATTTTCTCTGATAAAAAGAAGTGATAAACGTGAAGACTTCCCGCGGCTATAATATTAATATGATTCTACAGGATAGACATTCACTTCATTATTATTATGAACATTAGTGTCAATTACCATCATGAACTAAGAAAAAGAATACATGGGAAAGGAATTAACATACATGAAAAAAGCAGCCGGGATTGAAATACTTCTTTCAGATTCCTCTTTTTGGCAATTGAATGCAAACTCCTTAAGTATTCAATGGATCATTTCATTAAAAATATAAAAGTGAAATGATTGCAGTTATTTTACTACAGGAGTAGATTTCCCGATCACTAATTCTGCCTGCAAAACCCGCTGTGTAATTTTTTTTGTGTTGCTGATATTTTCAAATAAAATTTTGACCGCTTCTGTTCCCATCTCACTTAAAGGCTGGCGGATATGTGAAAGCCGGGAATAAAATATTTCTGTAGCATCGGATTCATCAAAAGTAAGAATGGCTAAATCACCCGGGATATTGACAGAAAGTGTATTGATATATTTCAAGCCTGTTGTGGATACTTTATTACTTGCAAAAAATATAGCATCAACCGGTTCGGGGAGAGAAAGCAAATCATGAATGGCATTTTCCACTTCACCAATGCCGGGATCATCTACCTGCACTTCTTTCAACCAGTTTTTGTTAAATGTCAATCCTCCCTTTTTCAATGCCGCTTTATATCCTGCTTTGCGTTCTTTTAAATTTACAAGCCTGGTTTTAAAGCCGATCATACCAATCCTTGTGTATCCCTGCTCAATTAAATGGTTAATACCATGGAATGTTGCTTCAAAATTATTAACCACCACATAGCTGACGTCCATATCGGGGAAGTACCTGTCAATTAATACGAATGGCATTTTGGTTTTGCGAAGCGTTTCAATGATGCTTTCATCATTTTCGGCAGGAGCAATGATCAGTCCATCTACCTGGTGATCCATAAAAATATTGATCAATTTTCTGGATCGTTCAGCACTTTCATCCGAGCTTCCAAAAATCACAGTATAGTTATACTTTTCCGCTTCATCTTCTATAATTCGTGCCAGTGAAGAGAAAAATGGATTGGCAATATCCGCAACAACCAGCCCCAATGTAAAAGTTTTATTTGTTTTCAGGCTTTTGGCAATATGATTGGGGCGATAATTTAATTTTTCTGCAGTAGTCCTTATTTTTTGAGCAACCTCTTTATTGATCCTGTCCTTGAAGCGATTATTTAAAACATAAGAAACCAGGGTAATAGAAACGCCTACTCTTTCTGCTATATCCTTTAATGAAACTTTTTTTTTCATACACTGGCCCGAAGTTAATAAACATAGTTATCATCTGGCATTAAACTATCACCCTGGTAGTTTATAATCCAATTATTTCTTAAAATCGCCAATTTGTTTAAACGTTTAAACAAATTAACTACTTTTGTGCCGATCACGGATTAATTATTGTAAATCCGGATCAATTATTTTTTTATATAGCAACCAATCGTTAAGGCGGTCCGCTGTTTCTACAGCGGACATTTTTATTATCATTACACCATACATTTTACAATAATAAATGGTGTGATCTTATTGTTAACTGCGTAAAAGTTGAATCGTTTAAACAAATATGGCATAACTTGTGTATTGGAACTTCAATACTTGCGTTTTCCGGTTCTTTTTACTTTAGCTTGCAAATTTGCTTACGCCAGATATCTTTCGATTGTTAATCGCTATATGAAAAAAATAAAACAGTGATTAAATAAGAAAAGCACAATGTTATGGCGGAATTAGTCTTTTCCATTAGTAAAACCAACAGAACTTACCGGTTAGCGGTAAGCTGCCTTTTTTTCCTGCAGGGATTGAGCTTTGCAAGCTGGGCATCTCGCATTCCCAGTATTCAGCAAAACATTGGTCTTTCAGATGTGGCCCTTGGTATGGTGTTGTTTGCACTACCCGTAGGATCAATGATCAGTGTGCCTTTTTCAGGTTGGCTTGTGTCAAAATATGGAAGTCGCCGCGTTGCTGCCAATGCATTATTATTTTATAGCCTGTTCCTGGTAGCTATCGGTCTTTCAAATTCAGTTGCCTTACTTGTTGGCAGCCTTGTTCTCTTTGGCATGGTTGGTAATGTCTCCAATATCGCTATCAATACCCAGGCAGTTATAGTGGAATCACGGTACAAAAAAAATATCATGGCTTCGCTTCACGGCCTTTGGAGCCTTGCTGGCTTTGTGGCAGCCTGGATCGGCAGTATGATGATCGGTGAAGAAGTGTTGCCTGTTAATCATTTTTTACTGGTTGCGGCTACCATAACAGCTGCTCTTGCTTTAACCTACCGCTATTTATTACCTGATACGGATCAAAAAAGTACAGGCTCCCAATTTTTTATTAAGCCGGATAAAACTTTAATGAGATTAGGGATTATTGCTTTTTTCTGTATGATTTGCGAAGGAGCCATGTTTGACTGGAGTGGTATTTATTTTAAAAAAGTGGTAGCAGCAGATAAATCGTTTATTGGTATGGGTTATGCAGCCTTTATGCTTTCAATGGCAACAGGCAGGTTTATATCCGATTGGGCCGTAAACAAACTGGGTTTTCAAAAGACA
Organism: Chitinophagaceae bacterium; assembly: GCA_036675565.1. Classification (GTDB taxonomy): domain Bacteria; phylum Bacteroidota; class Bacteroidia; order Chitinophagales; family Chitinophagaceae; genus JACCYQ01. The sequence continues at coordinate 8,723 of JAKFER010000020.1, read as the reverse complement.
CTGTATCTCAGCGGATCGCTTATTGCAACCGGGTTATTTATAGCCATCCTTTTCCCCTATTTAATACCGGCCATTGCAGGATTTTTAATCGTAGGTTTTGGTGTATCTTCGGTTATACCCCTTGTGTATAGTCAATCCGGGAAAAGTACTCATTCACCCGGAATGGCCCTGGCAGCTGTTTCCAGTATTGGATTTCTTGGTTTCCTGGCAGGCCCTCCATTGATTGGCCTGGTAGCTGGTTTTTTAAATTTACAAATAGCATTCCTTATGATTGCTTTCATAGGTATATTCATTGTATTCCTGGCACGTTCATCGAGCAAAAATTAATTAAATAACCAGTGTATCACATGCAAACAGATTCAAACAATACAAAAGATAACGAGATCCCTTTGTGGGGACCATACCTTAGTGAACGCCAGTGGGGTACGGTAAGAGAGGATTACAGCCTGGATGGTGATGCATGGAAATATTTCCCTTTTGAACATGCACACTTCCGTACTTATCAATGGGGCGAAGATGGGTTGGCTGGCATATCTGATCGTTTTCAAAATCTTTGCTTTTCAATGGCACTATGGAATGGAAAAGATGCCATCCTCAAGGAACGTCTCTTTGGATTGCACAATGGAGAAGGTAATCATGGTGAAGATGTAAAAGAATTATATTATTACCTTGATAATGTTCCTAGCCATGATTATATGGAATATTTATACAAGTATCCGCAACAAAGTTTTCCATATGAAAAACTAAAAGAACAAAATTTAAACAGAGGCAGGCTTGAACCTGAATATGAAATACTCGATACGGGTGTATTTGATCATCACAGGTATTTTGATGTAAACATTGCTTACGCAAAAAAATCAGCAGGCGATATCGGTATCAGGATTAATATCACTAACAGGCATAGGAGATCGGCAAATATAACAGTGCTCCCTACCCTTTGGTTTTCAAAACGGGCCTTGCAAAAAGATCTTCAAAATCAACCGCTCATTAACATAGAAGAAGCCTGTGTAGTAAAAGCATCTCATGAAAAAACTGGTGATTATTATTTTTATTACAATAAACCAGAACGGTTACTTTTTACAAATAATGAAACCAATCATTTCAAATTAACCGGAGAAAAACATGAGACTGTTTATTCAAAAGATGCATTTCATGACATCATTATTAAGAATGAATATCCTGATACAAATCCTTTAACAAGTGGGACCAAATTTGCATGCGTATACAAATTAAAAATTGCACCGGGAGAAACGAAAACAATCTACTGCAGGTTATCGGATCATAAACTAGACCAGCCTTTCGATTTGAACATTGCTGATTTATTTTCAAATGAAAAAAGAAAAGCCGACGAATTTTATGAAGCGCTTCTTCCCAAAGAAAACAATGAGCAATTAAATAAAATATTCAGGCAAGCCATTGCCGGACTTTTATGGAATAAACAATTTTATGCTTTTGATATTGAAACATGGTTGAACCGAAGCGATGGCATTACACCAGTTACACCAGCAAGATTAAAAGGTCGCAATCATGATTGGCACCACCTGAGAAATAACGATGTAATATCAATGCCGGATAAATGGGAGTACCCCTGGTATGCTGCATGGGATCTTGCATTCCAATGTATTGCCATAGCTGATGTAGATCCGGCATTTGCCAAAAAACAATTATTGCTGATAATGCAGGAATCGTATATGAAACCGGATGGTCAATTGCCTGCGTATGAATGGAATTTTAGTGATGTAAATCCCCCGGTACATGCATGGGCTGCATTGGAAGTATATCAAATTGAAAAAAATAAGGTTGGCTCAGCTGATATTGTATTTCTAAAAAAGATCTTTCAAAAGCTGTTGATCAATTTTACCTGGTGGATCAATCGCAAAGACCGGAATGGAAATAATATTTTTGAGGGTGGCTTCCTTGGACTGGATAACATCGGGGTTTTTAACCGGAGTTTTCATGGTGACAATATGCACCTTGAACAGGCTGATGGTACCAGTTGGATGGGTGCCTATGCATTAAATATGATGGATATTGCATTAGAAATTGCCGTGAAAGATGAATCGTTTGAAGATATGGCCATCAAATTCTTTGAACATTTTATTCTGATTGCAGAAGCACTAAATGAACATCATCTCTGGAATAATGACGACAAATTTTTCTATGATGTACTATCCATTCTTGGTTCAGAACCTGTCCAGTTAAAAATAAAATCAATTGTAGGGCTCACTTCATTATATGCAGTATCTACTATAAAAAAAAGCACACTTAACCAACTGCCAACATTTAAAAAAAGAATTACCGAATTTGAAGCATACCGGAAGAAGAATAATAAATTCTGGCCCAATGAAGAAAGGGGAGACCAGGAAGAAATATTACTATCCCTGATAAAAAAAGAAAGGCTTGCATACTTATTTGAACGCTTACTGGATGAAGATGAATTTCTATCGCCAGGTGGCATCCGGGCTTTGTCTAAATATCACCTGGAACACCCCTATTCAGTTCATGTTCATGGAAGTCAACATACTATCAGCTATAATCCAGGTGATTCCACTTCAGAGATTTTTGGAGGTAATTCAAACTGGCGAGGACCGGTGTGGATACCCATTAATTTTCTCATCATTGAATCGCTAAGAAGTTATGGTAAATTTTATGGCGATAGTTTTCTGATCGAATATCCAACCCGCTCAGGAAATAAAATTAATCTATGCCAGGTGGCGCAAGAACTCACTAAAAGAGTTATTCATTTGTTTGAAAAAGATGCAGACGGTAATAGAAGTATCTATGGTCCTTATAACTGGTTTTACCAGTGGGAAGAAAATAAAGACCTTATTTTATTCTATGAATATTTTAATGGCGACACGGGAATGGGCTTAGGAGCCAGTCATCAAACCGGGTGGACCGCTTTGGTAGCTCAATTGATAACAACCTATAAAAATGAAATGAAAGTTGAAACCGCTTCGAAAGAACATTAAAATTGTTTGGCAAAAAGTTATAATGAAAGTGGAAATTTATAAAAGCAAAAAAGTGAAAATATTTTTTTGATTAAATACCAATCCGGTAATAACTTTCTAAAAAAATTTAATTAAAATATTCTTCAGCATTTACGTTCCGGTTAAAGGATAAACTTTTCATTTTTTCAATGCCCTTCTTCGTAATACAAAATACCGGGCGATCTAATTTTTTAACCAACAACATTTCTTCTGCAGTTAAAATATCCAGGTGTTCCTGGATAATGGAAGTATCATGTGGGCTTTTTAAAATAATATCTCTGTAAGTGCAAGGAAAAGTTGTAGGGTCAGCATCCTGCATAACAATTTTATAAATTATTTGAAGTGTTTGGTAGATTGTTTCCATTTTTAAAAGCTTATGGTGGCGTTCTGCATGTATAGATACTTTAAATTACATAATTGCTGCTTGGAGTTATCCTAAAGTAATCCACAATTAAGAATCCTTTCTTTCTTTAGATTTGATTATTTTTAATACGCTCCATAGGATGAAAGACAATCACTTTATATCCAGATTATAAAGCCGCCAATTAACCCTTAACATTTGACAACCTGAGTTTTATTGTTTGAAACAGGATGACGTTGAAATGTGAACAACCCCATTGTAAATCAGATGTAGGCATTATATCTGAATTCATATTAATAATTATCTCTATAGACTATACATCCAGTCCCTTCCAAAATAATAATTCCCTGCCTGGTAAAATATTAATAATAGCAAAAAAGAAAATAGTAAAATAAATTTTGCGCAACCATTCAATTGCACGTATATTCGCAACCAATTGGTATCACATAAAAATTATAAAATTTGAGAAGAGATGTTTTCCAGGCTATTGCCGACCCAACACGAAGAGCAATTTTAAGTTTAATTGCTTTACAAGCCATGACACCAAATGCACTGGCTGAACATTTTGATTCAACCAGGCAAGCTGTATCGAAACATATTAAAATACTAACCGAATGCGAACTGATCAATTCAAAACAATCGGGAAGAGAAATTTATTATCATTTCAATCCAAAAAAAATGAAAGAAGTTTCAGATTGGCTGGAACCCTTCCGGGATATGTGGGAAGATAAGTTTAGTCAACTGGACCAAATTTTAAAAAAATCAAAAACAAAAAAACATGGAAACCAGTAACAAAACGCAAATCATCAAAGATTTGAAAAACAAACAACTTAAAATTACCCGGGAATTCGATGCGCCTGTTAAAGAAGTATGGAACGCCTGGACACAAAGTGATTTATTGGACCAATGGTGGGCACCAAAACCCTGGAAAGCCAAAACCAAATCAATGGATTTCAGGGAAGGTGGTTTTTGGATGTATGCCATGGTGGGACCTGATGGCGCCGAACAATGGTGCCGGGTAGATTATGATAAAATAATCCCTTCAAAAAGTTTTGATGGCACGGATGCATTTTGCGATGATAAGGGAAACATCAATCATGAATTTCCGGTTATGCATTGGAAATGCGTTTTTAATGAATCAGCCACGGGAACAAGAGTACAAATCGATATAACATTTAAAGAAGAAGCTGATATTGCTACAATCGTTGAAATGGGCTTTGAAGAAGGCTTTACTGCAGCACTTACCAACCTGGATGAATTGCTGGAAAAATAATTAACGGTTAAGAATATACGCAAATATATAACAATAGATATAGCCTTTTAAAGAGATAGCAATAAAAAAGGTAAAAGTCAATTTTAAATATTTGACTTTTACCTTTTCATTCCATTTGAAAGGAATTACATTTTTATAAGGTGGTTGATCAGTACATCTTTTACACTAAAATCAATCAATTGTATACTTGCATTCTCTAAAACACCCAGGTTTCCTTCTTCCGATTCCAATTCTTCCAGGTGTACCTGGGTTATTACTTTTTTCTCTACTTTTTCAACTTTTACGGCTGGTGCAGGCGGTGTTATTTCACCAGCTTTGGAATGACCTTCTTTAATAACCGCATTATTTTTTAATGATACGGATAAAGAATCTGAATTGGCAATTGCTGACTCCATGACCACAACGGCTCCATCAACCATTAAGCGATTAAATACAGGCAGGTTTACATTTGCAACAATTTTACCAAATCCCATATTTCCTTGTGTTTCTTCATTCCCGGGTTGCGAAAAGTATTCAATATATAAAGTGTCGTTTTGCGTATAAACCGCCAAACTATCACTGGAACCATCATTGTAATAGGAAAAATCCATTTTATCGGACTGATGCAAATTACAAACCAGCATTTCTGGTCGCGGAGCAATAACCTTCACTACTTTGAAAGCTGTAAATGTTCCTTTACGAACATCTCCCCTGTTCCCTGGTACATAATTCTTTTCAACGGTATAAATGCCTTTATTCATTTTGCTTTTTAATGTTGCAGCTAATAAAAGCGGAACTGCAAAAATGGTTATCACTAAACCGATTAATATTTTATTACTTGTTTTCATTAATGATGTATTAATTGTTATAAGCAGTGTATTGCTTTTTAAATTTTTCGAATCCTTTGGCAAGATCTTCAGGTTCAAGACCCAGCATATTCATGGTTCGATAAACAGTGGGCAGCTCTTTTTCCATAAACTCCTTTTTCCTGTAAGCCACTGCGCTTTTATAGGCATGTGGTGTAATGAAATAACCAATCCCTCTTTTATCACTAATAATTTCCTGCTGTTTTAAGAAATCATAAGTCCTCATGACCGTGTTGGGATTCACTTCCAATTGAATGGCAAGCTCTCTTACACTTGGTACTTTATCATCAGGATTCCATTCTTTCAGCAAAACCTTTTCGCATATATAATCCGCTATCTGCAGGTATATGGCCACTCCGTTATTATTAAATTGCATTTTATCAGATTGTAATTGATCAATGATTTTTACCACACATGCTTATTATATTTCTTTTTCCTTTAACCTGTACCAGGTAGCAAACCAAAATACAGGAACCCAAATAAATTGTACTGCATACTTAACGATATCAACAACAGTTGGGGAAACGGAATAAAGGAAATAACTGTCTTGCACATTGGCATCCGCTCGTTTCACAGTAAACAGTTCCCAACTATCAGGCTCCATGAACCTGTCGATTTGTGTTATGTAATAAACAAACACAAACATGACCAAGGCACCAATAACAGTAGTAACAATGAAAGAATAACGGGAGAAATAAACCGATCCGAGTAAGTAAAGAGATTGAACTGCAAAATAAGCATACAAAAAATACTTTATCACGGATCCAAAACCATCCTCAGACGCCTTCATTTCTGTATAAACTGCTCCGATTTTACTAGCCAGATATGTAAGTGCAATTGTTTTTATTAAATAAAAACACAAGCAATAAACAATGAAGAATAAAACAATTGAAAACAATATGGTGCAAACCAGTTTTTCCAAATGCGTTGCTGGTATACCTAACCAATAAATGCCTTTATCTTTTCTTCCCAACATATTGAAAGACATGCTGGCGAAAATGGTACCTGCCAGGAATAATCCAAAAAGGAAAATAAAATAGGTTTCTTCTTCCTGGTAATTGGGACCTGCTACTGTAATCCAAAAAGTAAACGCCAATGCCAATAAGCCTAAAAGTGCAAGGGTAGCAATCAGGTATAACCTGGAATTTTCATAAAATTGTTTGGCAATTAATTTACCAAGTCGTGAAAAGCTAAATGTTGCAGACATAAAATATAATTAGTTTGATCTTTAATAATTTACTTTTTCAGCTGAACGTTTGCTGAAAGCATCAGTTACGGCTTTTCCATTTGTTACTACCGCTTTATATAGAAGTTCCAGGTCAAGCTTGGTATCTTCCCCATCAGTATTAGCAGAAACTATAGCATTGCCTTGTAATGATGGTTCCATATATAATGCTTCGCTTACCTCTTCCTGGTCAAATGATATTTTAAACTGTAATTTCCTGCTAATAGCATCCGTTGTCTGATCGAAAAGGATCTGTCCATCATCGATAATGGTTATCCGATCAATCAGGCTTTCCAGGTCTTTTACCTGGTGTGTACTAATTACAATGCATTTGTTTTCATTCACCGCACCCGCTATCACTTTTCTGAATTTACTTTTACTCATAATATCCAAACCGTTAGTTGGTTCATCCATCAAAAGCAAATCCGTATTACAAGCAAGACCAAAACTGATCAGCACTTTTTTCTTTTGGCCATAGCTCATACTCTGGAGCGTGTTCTCAAGCGGAATATCAAACTCATTTAAATATTGGGCAAACTGCTCATTACTAAAATTTGGATAGAAAGATGCATTCAACTTTACATACTTTTCTACTGAAACATCGGGCAGGTAAAATTCTTCAGCAACCATGAAAACGCTTTGTAAAAAAGCCGGGTGTCTTTTACCAGGTACAAAACCCTTGACTTCAACAGATCCATCACGCGGAAATAAAAAACCTGCGATACATCTGAGCAAAGTAGATTTCCCGGTTCCGTTTTTTCCCAGGAGACCATATATATGACCGGCTTCCAGGGAAAGACTGAGCCCCGTGAAAACTTTTCTCTTTTTGTAGCTGAAATGAAGATTCTTGATGTTAATCATTTATTGGTGTTTTACTGTACTACTTAATTAGTACACTACAAATGTATATCTTCATTTTGAATTTCAAAATTTATTTTTTTAAAAAGTTGATAAACGGAAAAGAAAAAAGTAAAAGGCGGATGCTGACAAAGAAAAAATGTAAATATATAAAGCAAGAATGTTACTCCTATTCAATTATAAATGAATAAGGTCAATTCTGTTTAAGAACAAACCCCTATCTACTTTTATTGAAAAGGCCTGAAACCCGCTTCTGTCAAGGTATATAAAAGATTTTACATTTAAAATCTGGCACCGTTCTTGTAAAAATGGCGAACAATCCTGAGAAAATTTTTTCTCACCAAGTACCCTGGTATACCCACACAAATAACCAGAATCAAAAAAAACAAATTAGTCTTAGCATTTGCCCAAAAGGCGACAGGCTAAAATGTTTCTGCTCATAGAGAATGAAATTCTTTATTCATTGAATCAACCAGCATCTTATGAATACATTGGAACCAGTTGCCGCAGTGGCTACTGATGTGCATACCCTAAAATCAGTTGAAAGGGTAAAAGTGAAAGGAAAATTTTTATATTGTGGGCAGGAGAAGTTCCATATTAAAGGAGTTACTTACGGCACATTCGCTCCCAGCGAAGATGGAAGCCAGTTCCCCGATGAAGCAGTAGTAGACATGGATTTCAGGCTCATGAAACAGCACGGAATCAATGCCGTACGTACTTACACTGTTCCACCTGTTTACTTGCTTGACATAGCGCATCGTTACGAACTGAAAATAATGGTGGGTTTGCCATGGGAACAACATATTACGTTTTTGGAAGACGTCAAACAAAAAAATGAAATCATAAAAAGGGTAAAGGAAGGCGTGACCAGCTGTTCACAACATCCGGCTATTTTATGTTTCACAATAGGCAATGAAATTCCGGCATCTATTGTAAGATGGTACGGCAAGAAAAAGATTGAATATTTTTTAAAGCAATTATATAACGCTGTTAAATCAGCAGATCCCGCGAGCCTTGTAACCTATGTAAACTTTCCCACTACGGAATACCTTGACCTTCGATTCCTTGATTTCGATTGCTTTAATGTTTACCTGGAAACGCCTGAAAAATTGAGTGCCTATATTGCCCGTCTCCATAATATTTCTGGTGATCGGCCACTGATACTGGCGGA
>JAKFER010000207.1:0-10552 GCA_036675565.1 Chitinophagaceae bacterium | reverse complement strand
TACAGATGCTGTCAAATTCTTTTTCCTGCTAATTCCATATCCAACAACCACTACTTCCTGCAGGTTATTATCTACCTGGGTTAAAAAAGCATTCAAATTTCCTGTTGTAATAGATTGTTCTGTAGAATTGAAACCCACGCTACTAAAAACAAGTGTACCGTTTTCGGGTGCACGTAAGCGGTAGAAACCATTTTCATCTGCAACGGTGCCAACCCGGGTGCCTTTAACTGATACAACAACATGTGGAACCGGTTTGCCTTCTTGATCCCTAACCTGGCCGAAGATCTCATTGGTAAATGAATTAATATCCAGGTATGCTGCATTATAAGTTTGCATTATTCCATCTATATCACTTCGGTTAGTTTTATTTGCAAGCTCACGTTCCCTTATCAACGTTGAGAGATTCGTGCTGATGCTGTCTTTTAACCTTAAACCTTCTGTATTTACAGCATAATAATTAAGGCCATTTTTTTGAATCAATATGCTATCCTTTAGAATATAAGCATCACCCTTTAATAAAATTAACAGCTTATATTGGCCAGGATTAAAAAATCCCAGGAAACGATCCTTTCCTTTAAATATTCTAATAAAATCAGTATCATCATTTCGAAACAGGAAAATATTTTTTACAAATGGAAGTTCTTCCTCTTTTTGTTTGTTTGAGATTTCGATTTGCAGTGCGCCGTTATCCTTTTTTTCACTGATTGAATTATAAAAGAGATCTGTATTGGCGCTCCTGTTATCAAGGTATTCCTCCCAGCGAACTTCAATTTCATTTTCTGTTAAAACCAGATCACTAAAATTAAGATCACGTGGTATATGGGATAGTCGCTTGTTTATATGCTGGTTTGAATTTATTTCCTTTTGTTTCACCAGGCCAGGACTGACCTGGTATGTATAGCCACTTTCTACTTCGAAAGATTGCTCAAATTTTTTATGTACTACCAGGTTAGCTATTTGAGGCGAAAGAGGACCTATACGAGAATATTGAACCAGGTTATTGTATTGATTACCAGGCAGCATAAATAAGTTAGTTCCCTGCTTAATATATCTCAGGTGTTCACTAAAATTCGTATGCATCAGGATGCTGTATTTAGTGATCAGGTTTGCCTCATGTTCAGAAAGAATATCAGGTAATCGTCGAACATTTATTTTTTTGTTTGATGTATCTCCATTAATACTGATGATTGTTTTTATTCCTTTACTTACTTCTAAATCTTTTAAAATGATTTCCCGATCGTGAGTCCTGATGCGTAAATTATGTTTACCTGGATTGACGCGAAAACTGTATCGCTGCAGGTTTTGTGAATGACTGAAAAAATGCGGCTTTTCATCAATGTAGAGAAGGTGTATTGGTTGAATATGACCATCAATTACAACGAATGGTGCAATTTGCGTTATACTGTCATCTGCATTTTCTTTATTTATGTAAGTTTCACCAGGATAAAGAAATTTATAATACTCAAGGGTATCCAATGAAAATTCTTTACTCCATTTTTGCCAGTTCAAATTTTCGATATGTTGCCACTTATTATTATTATTGGCAGTGAACGAATATCCCGGTTTCCTATAAGGAAATATTTTACCTAAATAAGGTATCGTTGGTGCGTTTGCATTTTTAAATTTACTGGTATAAGAATAAGCTGTGACATCCACATCTTTAACAGGCTGGCCATTTATGTCAGTTACGCCTATTTCTATTTTTGTTGTTTGCCCGGGATGAACTACAGTTGGATTGTTTACCGTTAACTTCAAAAGCTTGTCTCGAAAATCAATTGTATAATCTTCATTATAAACTTTATTTGCAAAAACATATTGAAGCGATAAGAAATAGTTTTTTGGCGTTACAGTCTTTGAATTCAAGGCAAGTGTATCATCATAACCACTGCTAATTACTTTTTTACCAGCGAACAAAGTATACCAAACTGGTAGGCGATGCGGATTGTTCAATACAATAAAAATTGAATCCTTGGTTCTGGAAGCTAAAGCAGAAACCATTCCGCTGGTTTGTTTTAACTCATAAGTTTCGGTATAAGATCCATTTGACACTTTATAGTGATCTACAAAAGGATTTATTTTAAAAGCAGAAGGTAATTGCAATGTAAAAGTTTCAATTGTATCCTGCAGGTTGTTCAAGGCAATTATGGTTACATTGGTAATATTTGATTTTCCTTTTACATGGAAATCAATTCGAAGGCTGTCATTTTGAAAGTCAAATAAAAAATTTTCTGTTTTATTAGTAAACTTATGCAGAACACTGCTTGTTTGACGTTCATTATTACTATTTAAAAAAATACAGTTTACCTGGTAATGAAAGGATGCTTGTGGAAATATACTGTCTGGCAGATTGATCTTTGTTTCACCAACATTTTCTAATGGCTGGGAATGCGTCCATAGCGTATCAGGAAGAAAGACTACAGGATCATTGAATTCAATTTGTTTATTATCCGTTATTACAATTATTTGCAATCGGCCATCCATTACCGGTAGATTATTTTCATCCACAGCTTTTAAAAATATGGAAGCTTGCTCTCCCCGGCTGTATTCTTCCTTTGGTGAACGTGCTGAAAAACTTATTGATTGAAGCTCATATTCTTCATAATCAAATTTTCCACGCATTACAATTTTTCTTTTCGATGCGTACTCTTCCTCATCAAGGTTGCCATCATATTCATCAAAGTCAAATTTGCGGCTCCTTTGTTCCTCCAGTGTGATCATGTACCTGTCATCAAGATCAATGTCAAGGTTCTCATTTAAAACAAATTCATAATCGAAACCACCAGGGCGGTAAGGTTTAATAGTGGCAATAATTGTATCGGTTAATAAATAGGAATCTGTCAGTCTGACCAGTAATTTCTCATTAACAGCTTTGCCATTTTTGTTCATCACAAACGCTTTCAGCCTAACTGTATCCCCTGGCTTGTAGATAGGTTTACTAAAACTCATGAAACCACGAAACCTGATTTCATGCTTTACCTGGTGGTTAAAATAATTTGCATAATTATAATTTCTTTCTTTCCACTTCCTGATAGTTCTTGAAATGTTTTTGATGGGAAATTTGCTGACTGCTTTGTTCTTTATCTTTTGAAAAGTCGTCCTCTCTTCGGAACTATTAAATGGGAAATAAAATGATGTATTGTTGAATATCACCTGCAGGTTGCCTGATTTCCTGTATTTATTTAAACGATAAGTTTCAGTTTTGGGATCATACGTTAGTTTCCTGTTTTTTAAAGTTACTGTAGCTTCATTTATATTTTTTCCATCAGAATGATGTAAGGCAACTGCCAGGTCACGCTTGTTGTTAATTAACTTCAACTGAAGATCACCAATAGTTAATAATTCATAATTTAATCGATTACCTACAGCATGTACTAAAATATAATTCCCATTTACAAGCTTTGGAACCTCATTATTAATATGAAAAGAATCAATAAGGTTGTATAGAACACCTTCCTTTATTTTATGAAGGTTTGATTTATAAAGTTCTAATGCTTCACTTGCTGAAATCTTATAAATAAATTTGTAAGTACTTGTTCTCTTACTCTGCGAAAGTGGTTGCTGTGCTGAAAGTACACCAGTTATAAAAAGGAAAGATAGAAGCAGTCGTACTTTCATGAGCCGGAATTTAATATACCTAAATATATTATTATATGACTATAATAAATGAAAATATGCTGCTTGATCGTTGCTCAAAGCTGTTTTTATTACAAATGATATTTTGTATGTACTTAAATCATTATGCCTTTGTTCCTTCAGTGACTAATTTGTTTACTTGTTTCGTTAACCCCGTTAATAGGATGATGGATAAAACCATCAATACACCTAACCTGGCAAGACTTAATATTTCCCATAATTCGGCCCGCCTTGTTAACCCACTGTCTGACGATGTTGTATAGGTGGTGGATGTGATCGATATCAGTTCCGGTACAAAATAAATAGAGGTGATTATTAAAATGATAAAATATGCGATAAGTGTTATCAATACATTCTTCCTGCGTTTTGTTTTCCAGTGTATGATAAGTGTTGCTGCAAACAATATAATATTTACAGGGTGAATACTCATCCAGAACAATTCCGGGTTTAGTCCGTATTCTCCCTGGAACATACTTAAAGAAACTGGTGGTGCCGCACTCCATTGCGGTACTATGTTTAAATGTTCATAAACGGCACCGCCAATCATGATGGCAAAAGCCAGGCAGCATATAGCATAAATAATATCTTTCATTGTATTTGTTGATTGACCAGGGACCATAATTTTAATAGAGTCATTTTTTATTGACTATTAAAATTACTTGTGCAGCCTAAAATCAATGCAGGAAACTGTACAAACTGATGAAACTGGTGTATCGATTGTCAGTACTTAAAAATGATTTATTTTACGAAACCAGGATGTATTGATTATCTTCTTCTCAACCACCAGCCAAGCCATAATCCACAGGCAACCCAGCTTACCATGGCATCAGCAAAATGTCCCATGGTATCAAACAAATCATACCAGATGCTGCCGGTATAAGGACCATTTAAAAAAACAATGAGTCCTGTAAATAAACTGGCCGTTAAAATAGTGCCGAACGTTGGGGTATTCATTTTCATCAGTATCCAGCAAAACAGCCAGACCATAATGATATTGGTTAATAATCCGCGGATCATATTCATGGTCATACCGGTATCCATGGCTTTATGGTATTGAATGCTGGCCCAGGGTTTTCCATCTGCATCCGTCATTAATTTTTGATGTTCCTCACTTGAAGCACCGGGAGGTAATGCCGGTAACATGTAGCCGCCTTCTTCCGGAAGATTTTGCTCCAACACGCTCATGATAGCTTCCTGATTAGCTGTGTATTGATTTGCCGGCAGGTGCAAATTCAATACGGTCCATGAAAGAAATTGCCAGATAAAAATAATAATGCCACCAACAATGGCTCCAATGATTGTCTTTTGCATGATGTTAGTTTTAGTCATTTTATTCAATTGTTTTGGGTCATGTAATTTATAAGGACTGGTTACATCTATCCTAAATTTAATCTTTCTGCATTTAATTCGATTGGGATAAAAACAAGTTTTCTATAAATGCAACTATTCATCGTGGTTATACTGTACAAGATCCATGCGTTGTGGTTAGCTATTAAAATTTGTTTTTGCAAAAACAATTGGGATACATAAAATGAAGTTGAAAGAATTTTTTGCCTGGCTTCACTCGCAGGTTAAGAAATATGTTTCCAAATCTGTTATCTTCAATAAATGCAAAACGGCAACACTGAAAGTTTATATAATGCCCTTGTAAAGGCAATTGTTTTTGCAACTATAATGGTTGTATTGCTTTGGCTTTTGTCAAAGACGGCGGGGGTGATCCTGATGTTGGTATTTGCGCTTGTACTGGCATTGGTAATAAATTCACCCGTTGCCTCGCTTGAAAAAAGAGGAATGAAAAGGGGCTGGGCATCCGCTATTGTATTTGCTATTATCCTGCTGGTAATCGTTTTACTGGCATGGCTGATTGTCCCTATCATCAGCAAACAGGTTACCTTGTTTGTAAATAATTTACCCGATTATGCAAACAACCTTTCGCAAAATGTAACAACCTGGTTTAAGGATTATCCTGAGATAAGTAAAGATATTCAGCAACAGGGGATCACGCTTTCCGAATGGATTCCATCGGTACCCCAAACCCTTATGCGTATCGGAAACTATTCTTTAACCATAGCCAGTTTTGTATTGATCGCCATTTTCTTTATCAGTATGGTGGTGTATGCTGTTACCAATCCTAGGCCGCTATTACAAACCTATTTCTCTTTTTTTAAACCAGCGAAACAGGAAAAGGCAGCTACGGCGTTGGCACATGCATCAACCATGCTCACGGGTTGGTTCAGGGCGAACCTGATTGGCGGAACCATCAGGGCTATCTGTGTTACTGTTTTTCTTAGTATCATGAGTGTACCTGCTGCCATGGTATGGGGTGTACTTACTTTTTTTTCCGAGCTGGTTCCCAAACTCGGTTTTTATATTATGGCTATACCTACACTTTTAATGGCGTTATCAGTAGGACCCTATACTGCATTATGGGTGCTGATATTCCTGATCATACTGGATGAAATTATGGGTGATGTTGTTTTGCCTAAGCTGCGTTCAAAAACAATGAATATACACCCGGTTTCAACATTTGTTATTTTACTGGTGATGGCCGCTGCATTTGGTATCATGGGCGTTTTGCTGGCCACGCCATTAACCGCCATTATAAAAGCTTACTACGAAGCGTTTTTTTTAAACTACGCAGAGAATGCAAAAAAAACGGGGGTATATGTTGATACCATTTTGTATGGTGAGAAGAAAAACGCAACACCCGCTTAACTGGTAAATCAGTTGTTGTATAAAAATATGTTTTTCAAAAAGTTAAATATGCCAATGCACTTTGGGAATATTCATTACATCATTTGTTTGAATGGTTCCTGATTCATGGAATGCAAGGAACGTTACCAGGAAAGAAACTTGTCCAGCTTTTAGTAATATAGATGTGGAAGTCATTAAAGAAAATACATTTTTTAAATAACAAAAAAAAAAATTCATTTTTCAAAATGATTTACATAACTTAACTATCACATTTCATCTACCCCTCTCTAAACTCCAGCTATTTAATTCTTATTTGAACCTGTGAGTTCTACCATTACTCAACACATGCTGCTGAACATGAGAAATTTACATCATGCCACTCCAGGTATATTAAAGCTGCTATTTCAAGATAGCCTGTCAACACATATATTTTCCCCAATTACAAATAATAATAAGCAAAACAATAAAACGGCTTTTTCTTTTATTAAAGCAGCAACATCCAACAGCATATACGAAACAGGTATGTATTCCTTTACCAATAAAATCTATGCATGAATAATCGCAGGCAATTTATTGTAAACATAACGATGACGGCAGGTGCTTTAACCATTCTTAGGCCATTGAAGAGTTTTGCCGGTTTGGGCGAACCTTATTATGTAAACAGGAATAAACTTATTCTTTTACATACAGCTAATTTAAATGGACAATGGCAGGCATTGTCTGCAAGTGAAAAATATGTTGGACTTGGAGGGCTTAAAAATCTTGCTGATAAAATCAAAACAATCAGGAACGAAAATTTGCCTGTGCTTTTGGTCGATGCTGGGAACATCATCAACCAGGCAGGATCCGATAAAGAACATATTCAATTTTATAAGGCAATTTCGGAGTTGGAATATGATGCCATAATTCCCGGTAAAACGGATTTGCAAAAAGGATTACCTCATTTTTACAGTATGGCCCAACAAGGCGGGTTAAAAGTTGCAAATATATTTTCCAATAAAAAACCTGTTTATGAAAACATGCTGCCTTATTATATTTTGAATAAAGGCAATCTCCAGGTGGCAGTGATCGATGCAGGTGCCAATACACTAAAACGACTAAATATTCAAAGAGATGCTATTACCGCCATAAACAAAACGGCAGCATTGCTCAAAGAAAAAATCAATTGCATTTTGACAGTTTGTTTGTTACAGGAAAACCAGTTGAAAACAGAAGCTTATGCAAATACATCTTCCGGTGTAGACATCATCGTTAGTACAATAGCCTGTCATTCTATTTTCAATACGAAAGTCCATCGAAACAAAAACAACCAGGAGGTGATGGTAAGTTTTGCCGGATCCAGGGGTACTATGATGAACCGGATGGATATTGAATATAGTAATGCAATGAATAAAATAAATGTGAGTTCAAAGTTGGAATTGATAGGCGTGGATGATGATCAATATACTGCAAGTATAAAAAAATATAACCTCTATAATGCCTGAAAATAAAATCAACTTAATAACTAAATACATTTTGTATGGCAGAACCTTTTTTAGCTGAAATAAGAATTATGAGTTTCAGTTTCGCACCTAAAGGATGGGCAATGACAAATGGCCAATTGTTACCCATAAATCAAAACCAGGCTTTGTTTGCATTACTGGGAACCACATTTGGCGGAGATGGCCGGGTCAATTTTGCCCTTCCGGATTTGAGGGGAAGAACACCCATTCATGTTGGCAGTGGACACACTTTGGGCGAAAGAGGCGGAGAGCAGGCACATACATTAAGTATAGCGGAATTACCCACTCATACGCATATGCTTCAATCAACGAATACTGCATCAAACACTTCATCCCTTACATTAGACAATACCAATGTATTTGCCAGTTCAGCTCCATCAGAATTTTTTACCGGGAACACCAGTAACCTGTCAGCTATGTCCCCGCAAGCTATTACAAACGTTGGTGGCAGCCAGGCGCATTTGAATATGCAGCCTTTTTTAAGTGTGAATGTATGTATTGCCTTACAAGGCATATTTCCAAGTCCGAACTAATAAATTTAAACCATGGCACAACCATATGTAGGTGAAATAAGAATGTTTGCTGGCAATTTTGCCCCTGCCGGTTGGATGTTTTGTGAAGGACAGTTATTACCTATTTCGGAAAATGAAACACTATTCCAATTGATTGGTACAACTTATGGAGGCGATGGCCAGTCGACTTTCGCACTCCCGGATTTAAGAGGCCGGGTACCTATTCATAACGGCAGTGGATTTTTATTAGCTGAGACCGGGGGGGCCGAAGAAATCACACTGACCGTTCAACAGATACCTGCTCATTCACATCCTTTGTTGGGGAGTAGTTCTACCGGAAGTACCTCCCTTCCCGACAATGGGTTACTAGCAAAAAGTACATCCAATACTCCATACACACCTTTTTCCCCAGACAAACACCTGAGATCAAATTCAATTTCACCTATAGGTGGCTCGCAACCGCACACTAATTTTCAACCCTATTTATGTATCAGCTTTATTATTTCATTATTCGGCATATTTCCGAGTCCAACGTAAAATTTTAAACATGGCAGATCCATTTGTTGCAGAGATCAGGATTTTTCCTTTCAATTTTGCCCCCAAAGGCTGGGCCTGGTGCGATGGTCAGTTACTGCCCCTCTCACAAAACACTGCCTTGTTTTCTTTATTGGGCACTACGTATGGTGGGGATGGTAAAAGCACATTTGCGTTACCTGATTTACAGGGCTCAACACCCATGCACCCTGGCCAGGGACCCGGGTTAAGCCTGCATGACCTGGGAGAAACAGGGGGTTCAGAAACTGTTTCTCTTTTAGAATCAGAGATTCCTGTGCACAATCATTTAGTTGGCGTAACAAATGACAGTGGCTTATCAAGTGAACCAACAGGAAATGTGGCAGCAAGAAATAGTTTTTATCATGACTCAGCGCAGCCTTCAACTCCTATGGCACCAGAAGCCCTGGCGCCTGCAGGAGGAGATCAGCCACATAATAACATGATGCCTTACCTGACATTCTATTTCAACATTGCTTTACAAGGGGTTTTTCCGCCAAGAACTTAATCATACATTATGAAATTGGAATTAACAGATCATACAATTTCTCTGCGGACTATTAATAAAAAGGATAATAAAACGCTATTGCGCATTTACGCCAGTACCCGGTTAGAAGAACTGAAACTGGCAACCAATTGGTCAAAGGAACTGAAGCAAAAATTTTTAGAATTTCAATTCAATGCACAACATACTTATTACCATGAAATATATACAGGTGCACATTTCTGGATCATTGAAAAAAATGGCCAGGCAATTGGAAGACTTTATTTAGATGAAAACTTTGAAAACAAAACAGTGCGCATCATAGATATAACACTTTTGCGGGAATGGCGAGGCCAGGGTTTAGGGAACCAGATAATTATGGATATTATTCACTTTGCTGGCAAACTCAACCGGTCGGTCAGTATTCATGTTGAAAGTTTTAACCCGGCCATGGAATTATATAAAAAAATAGGCTTTGAACTGATTGATATCACTAATGGTGTATATCATTTACTGGAATGGAAAAACAAAGAAATGGCATATTCATTATGACTATACCCTCCTTATTATCGCTGAAGGACGCTGATTTTAAATCATACCTGGAAACCACTTTTACGGTATTTTTCCAGGCGGATTCTCCTACCCCTGCTATACTTAAAACAGTTGTTGAATTACCTGTACATCCTAAAATGAAAAGAAAACCATTTTCAATTTTATTTGAAACACAACAGCAAACCCAATATTATCCGCAAGCCATCTATACCGTAGAACATTTCGCAATGGGCACACTTAATATCTTTTTAGTGCCAGTAGGCCCGTGTAAAGATGGAATACAGTACGAAGCTGTGTTTTCATAGTAATTCCTTTTTCTGCCCGAATGAATAAAAGTACCTGCCTGGAAGTCATATTTTTTCAGACAACTAAAATTTCTGTTTATGAAATTGCTTTACGTCATTACCGTTGCCGTATTTGTATTTGCTTCGGCTTTTATTTTTTTCAGCGATAAAGAAAATATTTTTTTCAAACATATACCGGCAAATGAAGATCCTGTTAAGGTTTCTAAAAGTGATGCAGTAAAAAGTAAAGTTGCAGAGAAACCTGCAGGCAAAAAAGCAGTTACTCATAAAAAGGAAAAGACAATTCCCTTTTATTTAGACTTACAATCTAATATGGAA
>JAKFER010000115.1:0-10623 GCA_036675565.1 Chitinophagaceae bacterium | reverse complement strand
TCTTTCCAAGCTCTTCTAATTCACTATCAAATTCGTCTGCCATAATACTCTATTGTAATACAGTAAACTGGTGGATGTGGATAAAATAAAAATGTCCTTATAAGTACATTTTGAATTTTTCTCTTTATATTGCGTATTAGCTAATTATTCTTTAACTCATTACCGTAAGCGTGAGAAACTCACGTAATGAGTTTAACAGGAAATACATACTGCAAAAACATTAAGCACGGGTGCTCATTTTTTTATACGGGCCGGGGCATTTTCTCACGCTTCGGTAAAGAAGGAATGAGCCCCGTCTTAGTAAACGCTTTACCTCACCATATTACTTCCTGCTCAGTTTTTAAATTCCGGTTTCTCTTTCTTGTCATTTTTTTTTCTCCGTCTGATTTTAAAAATTTGATGTTCTATGTAATTATTGTAGCCCGTAAACCCAAACACCCAATTATATAACTATTGCTCCGTCTCGTCTACTTTTCAATAATCAGACACACTCCCGCAGCAGCTACGCTCAATATTTTATTACTGTTTTGCAAAAAAGCATAGCCGCTTTTTAAACTAACGACCATGCTTACATTTCAAATACCCAAACCACCCTGCCAGGCAGATGATTTGCGTGCAAGTAACCTTGATGCGCTGGCTTGTTACTGTTACCGATATTTAAAATCACTTACACGTTTAGCAACATTGATAATAAAAAATGAAATAGCTGCACCAGACCTGGCAACAGCTAACCTCGAGGAACTTTGGCATAAACGCAAGGAAATGAAAAATGAACGTGCGGTGCATCATTTTCTTTCAACCAATATGCGAGTGATATGTAACCAATGGCTCTATGAGCAAATGATTATTAAAGGTTATTTGGATAAACCGGAGGGGTGGGAGGCGAAGTATTCGAGGGGGAGGAAGGTTTAGAGGGTTTAGAAGGTTTAGAGTTTAGATGGTTTAGGGTTTAGTGGTTCGTTTTATTAAAAATTGAATAGGAGGGATGAACATTTTCAAATTTTCAAATTCTTAATTCTTAATTATTATTTAGTGTATTATTTCAACTCACAAATTCACCTGCTAAAAACACATTTTGCAGAAAAGCCGAAAAACCCCGTTTAAGGCTGCCCGGGTGGGTGGCCCGGGTTTTAGGTTAATCATACAGTTAGTGAAAACCTAAACCTTAACCTAAAACTAATCCTCAGCCTCCACTTTTCAACTGTCCATCCAATCAACTAATCACTTCTCCAAAACAATGCAATGAAAAAAATCAAATATTGCTTACTGGCATTGCTATGCCTTTTTGAAAAGGTGTTAGCCAAAGGTTTGCGCTCCATGTTACCCATTATAGTTTGTCTTTGTTGTATTTCTTTACAGGCCCAGTATGCAAATACAAACAATACAAAGGGGCATACAGTTCCAACGTCCGGTCTTATGGTGGGGGATTTAGTACCGGATATCCCCCTTCTTGGAGAGGCCAGAAATAAATGGATTCCTAACACCCTGGCAGATTATCGGGGTAAATACCTGCTCATAGATTTCTGGGCCACCTGGTGCGCACCATGTTATGCTAAGTTTCCATTATTGGATAGCATACAGAAGGCATATGCTGACCGGCTACAGGTCATCGCTGTAACAAAAGAAAATAAAGAAAAGATAACCGCCTTTTTGCATTCCCGGAAATTAGATGGAATGTCTTTTCATATTCTTGCCGGCGATACCCTCCTGAATAATGTTTTTCAGTATGAGCTAATACCGCACATGATCTGGATATCACCATTAGGAGAGATACAATATACAACCGGGGGTAAATCATTAACCCCTTCAAATCTGCACAATTGGTTAAATGGAATTCCTATTCATCCACTGATTAAAGTGGACTTTATGGAATACAACAATAGATTGCCTTACCAGGCTAATGTTCCTCACGCATCAAAATCACTGCAGCTAACCCGTAATTTTTACAAACGAATTCCCGGTTTACCATCTGGTGCTGGAAAGCGAATAACGGATAGCATTAACCGCCATTTCATGACTAACGTTCCCCTTTGGAATATGTATATGTATGCGCTGATGTATATCCTTCCATATCCTGAAAGGCAGCTTAGGTTACATATAAAAGATACCATACCTTTTATTAAAAGCAATTGGGATGAAAATTGGTTAAGCCAGTATTCTTTTTGTTATGAAGTAATCAGTCCCCAGCCTTTGAATGATACACAGCATGCAAGCCTCCTGCTGGAAGATTTGAATCAGAATCTCAAATATCGTACTACCTGGAAAAATGAAGTTGCAGATGCATGGATACTTTATAGCTTGGAAAAGAACTCCCAGCTAAAAGCATCAGACCAATCTGTACCGGTGTTGCGATGGGAGGCCTCATCCGGAAACTTAATCATGAATTGTCAACCCCTTTCAGCATTAGTGGATTATTTAAACAAGCAATCAACCAGCATTATAAATCCACCATTTTTTTATGATGAAAGCGATATTAATCATCCGGTTGATATGCAAATTTCACTGCCCGATACAGATGATTTTCAAGCGCTTAATAAAGCCCTTAAACCTTATGGTCTTGTATTAAAAAAAGAACAACGGATCAACAATCTGCTGATTCTCTCAGATGCTTATTAGCCTTAAACCAAAACAACTGACAATTAAATAATTTTTTATGCAAAAATTTCTTGCTTTATTACTCATTTACCTGGGCTGTCTTTCTGCTTTGTATGGTCAGTCTGTGAATGCCTACACAATCACAGGTACCATCCGCAGTGAAGCCGATGGCCTGCCTGTTTCTTTGGCAAGCCTTTCGTTAACACTATCGG
The DNA here is from genome assembly GCA_036675565.1 of Chitinophagaceae bacterium. Lineage (GTDB taxonomy): Bacteria > Bacteroidota > Bacteroidia > Chitinophagales > Chitinophagaceae > JACCYQ01. Next base: position 7,816 of record JAKFER010000115.1, on the reverse strand, counting down.
GTACACATACCCGAACTGATGATGAAGGCAGGTTTTCCATTAGTTTGCTGGTTTCATCAGATACGCTGAAAGTAAGCCATGCTGCCTTTATGCCTTTTAACATGGTCGTAAAACCGGGCATGTCTACACCCCTCTGGATAAACCTGGTGCCCGATATCCGCCAATTAGCTGAAGTAGTGATTAACACTGGTTATGAAAAATTTGCCAAAGAGAGAGCTACTGGTTCCTTTGAACATATAAACAATCAGCAATTGAATGAGCAAACGGGAACAACTATAATTGAAAGATTAAAAGGGATGTCCACCGGTCTTTTGTTTGATAATAAAACACTAAGCTCGCAACGTAAATTGAATATTTCAATCAGGGGGCTCAGCACCATTAATGGGCCACAGGATCCATTGATCGTGTTGGATAATTTCCCATTTGAAGGCAACCTGGATCAAATCAATCCAAATGATATTGAATCAGTAACCATTTTAAAAGATGCTGCTGCTGCTTCCATTTGGGGTACCAGGGCGGGAAATGGAGTTATTGTGATCACTAGTAAACAGGGCAGGTATAATCAGGCATTGAAAGTGGAACTAAACTCTAATTTTATAGTACAACAAAAACCCGATTTATATTACCTGCCTTTGATGACCTCTTCGGATTATATAGATGTAGAGCAGTTTATGTTTCGCCAGGGTTTTTATGATAATACCTTATATAATTCTCCACATAATGCTGTGTCACCAGCCGTAGATATTTTCCATCAAACAAGATTGGGTAATCTTTCCGCTATCGATTCAGCAAAGCTGATTGGTAATCTAAAACAAACTGACCTGCGTAGTGAATACATGAACGAAATATACAAGCAGGCAATTTACCGGCAATATGCATTAAATATGAGTGGTGGAGCTGGTAAAATGAATTGGTACCTCTCTGGAAATTTAGATCGTAATACCAGCAACCTGGCAGCAAACTATGAACGGCTGAATGTCCAGTTAAAGAACCAGTTTAAACCGGTTGACAGGCTGGAACTTACAATTAGAGCATTGTACACACAAACCAAATCGTCTAATGGAAAGCCAGACTTTTATGATATCAATGTAGCTAACAGATCATTACCTTATATTAACCTGCTTGATGATGAAGGACGTCCCTTATCGATAGCAAGGTATAATGAAAGATATACGGATACTGCTGGTAATGGATACCTGCTGGATTGGAAGTATTATCCTATGGATGATTACCGCCATCATACTTCAAAAAATTTGCAAACTGGTTTACTAATGGACCTTGGTATGCAATACCGTGTGATAAATGGTGTTCACTTGAATCTGAGTTACCAATACCAGGATCAAATGAATGAAACAGGTATTTTGCAAAATACAGACAGCTATGGAGCACGAAACATGATCAATTTGTTTTCACAAATTAACAGGTCCACGGGCGTTGTTAATTACATAGTACCCAAGGGTGGTATTCTTAATACTTTCAACAGCCGCATGCAAGGTCAAAATTTGCGGGGTATTATACAGGTGGAGAAAAAATTGAACAGGCATGCGATTACGGCTATTGGTGGCAGTGAGGTGCGGGAAACTAAAATCAACAGTAATAATCATACGGTACATGGATATCAGCAGGATATTTTAACCAACGGAGTAGTAGACCTGGTTAATCCTTACCCTACCTATATTACAGGGAGTCTTTCACACATTGGAGGTGGTAGCTCATTTAGTGCCCATAACAACCGGTTTGTGTCATTTTTTGGAAATGCATCGTATACCTATCAAAACCGGTACGTCTTGAGTGGCAGTTTCAGAAATGATGGATCAAACCTGTTTGGTGTCAGTACAAATAATAAATGGAATCCGCTTTGGTCCACAGGGCTTGCATGGGTTATTTCGCAGGAATCATTCTATAATATCGACAAGCTGCCTCACTTGAAATTACGCTTATCCTATGGCTATAGTGGAAATGCAGATCCTTCAATATCTGCATTAACGGTGATGAACCACCAGGGAATTACTTCATATTCAAGATTGCAACAAGCCAATGTTGAACAAATCAGCAACCCTTCCCTGAAATGGGAAAAGGTCGGCATGTTTAATGTCGGTGTAGAATTTGCGACGCCTGAACAGGTTATTTCCGGAAGCCTGGAATGGTATAAAAAAAATGGGATTGATCTTTTAGGTCCATCCCCGGTTGATTATACAACAGTTATTAGAAATACATTAATCCGCAATGTGGCCAGTATGAAGGGTCATGGGATTGACCTGGTTTTCAAAACAAGGAATTTGCGGGGGAAATTTGAATGGAACACGTCTTTGTTATTAAGTACCAATACAAGTAAAACGAAAGACTATTATATTAATGATCCTCTGCAAGGATTTGTAACCCTCGGAAATTATATATCACCCATTCCCGGAAAGCCGTTATACAGTTTAATAAGTTACCGGTGGGCAGGTCTTGATCCTGCCACAGGAAGTCCCAGGGGAATTTATGATGGTGCATTAAGTGCAGACTATAGGTTATTGAATGCTGCATTAGCAGATGATCTGGTATACATCGGCTCTTCAACACCAGTGATATTTGGTTCCCTGCAAAATCATTTTTCTTATAAGGGGTTTACGCTTTCTGCGATGGTTATTTTTAAATTAAAATATTATCAGCGCAAGTCTCCGCTTTCGTACAATTCACTCATTAATTCGGGTAATGGCCACGCAGATTATGCTAAACGATGGCAAAAGCCGGGTGATGAGTTTGTTACCAATGTGCCTTCTTTCATTTACCCTAACGACAGCAGGCGTGATCTTTTTTATTTTTATTCAGAAGCCACAGTTTACCGGGGTGATCATCTCCGGTTGCAATACATCAACCTTTCTTACGATTTGCTTAGCAGTATAAAAATAAATCCACTTTTTAAAAGTATTCAGCTTTACATAAATGCAGCTGATCTGGGTTTATTGTGGCGGGCAAATAAGGAAGGTCTGGATCCTGATTTTGGTGCAAACGTACCTACACCTTCCCGTTACACTTTTGGTTGTCGCATTCAATTATAATTAAAAATTTTTTATGAAATATATTTATCCTGTTTTAGCTATGGCGCTAAGCCTGTTTTTATTTTCCTGTAAAAAATACCTGGATAAAAAACCTGACCAGGAATTAGTAATACCTTCTACATTATTTGATTTACAGGCATTGCTGGATAACCATTCAAATATGATTACCAAAGGTGTGTCCTGGGGCGAAGCTTCTGCCGATAATTATTATATATCAGATGTTGTATATCAAACTTCGATTACAGAAAGCCAGGAGCTTTATACCTGGCAATTAAAAAAATACAACCGTTATCCAAATGATTGGGCCAATTTATATATTCCTGTTTATTATAGTAACCTGGTTCTTGAAATACTTCCGGATATATCAAAAACCGTGATCAATGCCGAAGCCTGGGATAATGTAAAGGGAACGTCCTTGTTTCATAGAAGCCGTTCGTACCTGCATGGAAGCTTTCTGTTTGCCAATGCATGGGACAATGCCACCGCCGCTACTGATTACGGCATGGTGTTACGAAATACTACTGATTTTAATCTGCCTTCCGTAAGGGCTTCTTTACCTGAAACTTATAACCAATTGATTGCTGATTTTAAAGAAGCGGCTACTCTGTTGCCCGATAACCCGGTACATGTGATTCGACCCTCCAAAGCTGCAGCTTATGGATACCTGGCCAGGGCATATCTTTCCATGCGCAAATATGATAGTTGCTTTAAGTATGCCAATCTGGCTTTGCAAATCAAAAACTCGCTGATGGATTATAACAAGATCCAGGTTTCCGCTTCAAGTACCAGAACGTTTACAAGATTCAATGAAGAAGTTGTTTTTCAGAGCCAGATTACATTTTCACTGCCAAGTTTTTCAACCTCAAGAGCCCGTGTAGATTCAATTCTTTATTTGTCATATGATGCAAATGATCTGAGAAAAAAATTATTTTTTCTTCCTCAAAGTGATGGGTATCGTTTTCGCGGAACTTATGATGGATTTAATGATTTTTTTAATGGCCTTGCTACAGACGAATTATACTTGATGCGGGCAGAAAGCAGGGCAAGAACGGGGGATGCTAATGGTGCCATGGATGATTTAAACACATTGATGGTAAAAAGGTGGAAAGCCGGAACCTTCATTCCTTTTGTAGCTAACACGCCGGCAAAAGCATTAAAAATAATACTGGAAGAGAGAAGAAAAGAATTGTTATTCAGGGGTCTGAGGTGGATGGATATTAAAAGGCTGAATAAAGAAGGTGCTGATATCCAATTAACCAGGAAAGTGCAAGGCAATATTTTCACTTTAGCGCCTAATGATAAACGTTATGCATTGCCATTGCCGGATGATTTGGTTACAACGTTTGGAATTCCTCAAAATCCATATTAAAATTAAGAAAGGGTTGTTCCGGAGCAACCCTTTCTGTTTGATTTTCCCCTTAATTGAGGTTTCTTACTTCTGTTACCGAGCCTGTTGCAACAGGTGTCATCAGACTACCAGTTCCAGTCACCGGAACTTCCGTTGGATGATTTCCTGTTTTGCTTTCAGTAATTAATACACAACCATTGATTTCCCCTTCACAGGCTTGGGCTAAATAATCATCAATATCTTCCAGTTCAATCCATTTGTTTTCCTGGTATTCTTCACCAGGCACACCATCAAATTTAAAATAGTATTCTGTTTGCGGTTTGTCATTGACTTCATCGCCATTTGAAGGTGTCTTTTGGAATGCTGAAAAAGCCACCATGATCACCAGGCTAAATAGTACTGGTAATATCCATTTGTGTTTAATCATTTTTTTGTTTGCTTTTATAATCTTAAAAAGCAGTAAACTTTAATTATAAAAAAATAGTGTGGTGCAATGCTGCATGAGCATTGTTTTAATGATGAATAATTTGACCTACTTTTTTATACAGCTTTTCGGTACCTGCTGCCCGGTTGGCCAACCGGGTATGTGCACAATAATGTCTATGGGTTTATGAAACCCGATATGAATGATCTGATTAAAATCAGGTAAAAAATGAGCAGCAACGAAATGTACCATTGCTGCTCAATTATTGCAATGGCTTATTACGCAAAGCGTGCGACCGTGCATGCCGATTCCGTTATGAAACTTACCAGTGCCGACGGCATCATCAGGAAACTGTTTCAATTATTATCATGGGAAAAACATTTCCCCATCAGCATGCATCAAACAACCCGGTATAGTTGTTTTTTTACCGGCACTTCCCAAAAATTATTTACTAAATTATTTGCAATAAAAAATTAAATTATTTTAATTTTATGTCACCTACATTTTCATATTTTTCTTCCGGATTAGTTACAATTATATAACAACGCCAAACGGATTTTAGTCCTAGTGTTGAATGATATTTTTTTAAAAAATTCAGCAAATATTTAACTGCATTCCTTTTGGTTCGGTCTCAGTCACAAACTTTTCAGCTATATGCCGCAGGAGGATAACCATACAGTTGATTTATTATTCAGGCAACTGGGTAATCATTCTATACCAGCGTTCGAAAGCCTGTTTCAGTTGTTATCTCCTTCATTAATTGAACATAGCAAAACAGTGCTAGATAATAATGAATCCTGGGCCACAGAGGTGGTGATTTTGGTATTCAATGTACTTTGGGAAAACCGTAAAAAAGTTTCAGCAATGGAAAATCCGGTGGGTTGGATGTACAAATTAACTATTCGTCATTCATATAATTTTTCAAAAAGCGAAAGAAGACAAAAACAATTGGTCAATAATTTCATGAAAGATCAGAAGATGCCAGATGTATTTAAAAACCTGGAGTCCAGAGACCAATCTGCATTTATTTATAAAGCACTGGCACAATTGCCCTTGAAGCAAAAAATAATTATTCGCTTAAGTTACGAAGGATGGAACCGTAAAGAAATCGCAGACATGACTAACCTGTCTGAAAGCACCGTTAAGAATCATATGACCAAAGCCTTCAAAAGCCTTCGTAAAATATTAAAAGACGTCCGTTTTTTTGTTCTTTAAAAAGATTCACAGTGCCAAGAAAAGTTTGCGATAATCTTTAAATTAAATGTCATGAAAAATGATAGAGAATACATTAAGGGACTGATGCAAAAACATATTGCAGGTACTGCAACTGATGACGAAAGGGAATTCTTATTAGCGGCATTAGATCTTTATTCGCAAGATGAAATATCAGTAATGATTAGTGAACTGGAAATTGAAATTCCTGATTTTGATGCTTCTGATCCAACCATCGAAAAACCATCTTTTAAAGAATTATATGATTTTATAGAGATCCCAAGAATAAACAGGTTCGTGTATCTAATAAAAAATAACTGGATTGAGTCTTTGGCGATTTTATTTTTTATCATAGCTACAGGATTAGTTATTTGGAAGATCAGTAAGCCCGATCCAATAAGAACAATTTGCGGCGGGAATGCGGCCGGAAATATTTTACCAACTGCTTCGTATTCCAGCAATTTAATTCTGCCAGATGGAAGTAAAATATTAATAGATAGTTCATTAAATGGTTTGATCAAAAAGGAAAATGGATTTGAAATATACAAATGGCCGGAAGGTGTAATTGAATTTAAAATGATTAACCTGGAAGATAAAAAAAATGAAAAAGGGTATTATATAATCAGCACTTCCAATGGCCAGCAGTACCTCATCATATTACCAGATGGTACACGTGTAAGGTTAAATGCTGCAAGTTCAATTCGCTTTCCTGTTTCTTTTTTATCTCATCACTTTGTTGAAGTAACCGGGGAAGTATTTTTCGATGTTTCTGAGAATATAATGGACTCTTTATTTATTCAAACCAAAGATGCAAATCTGGTCGTGACAGGAACTGCATTTAACATTAATACTTATAATATAGGCACTATAGCCACGCTTTTTGATGGCCATATGGAACTAAGATCCGGAAATCAATTTACTTTATTGAAGTCGGGTGAGCAGGCATTAACAGCAGCCTATGGATTTTACCGAAAAGACAGTGCGATTGTAGTAAAAAAAGTAGACACTTCAATCGTGAAATCGTGGATGGGACCACAACGAAAGTATACCGAAATTACTTTGCAGGAATTTGTATTGGATATGGGCAGATTGTATGATTTTGAGATAGTTAATATTAATTGTGTATCAAAAAAACTGGTTTCAGTTTACATGTGTTACAATAAGCCAATGGAGGAGTTATTAAGTCTTTTCAAACAAATGGGTTTACGATTTAATTATGCAGAAAAGAAGATTAAGTTTTGTCCACCGGTATATCAAACAAAAAAACATTTATCTCAAATGATACCAACTATTAATTAATGAGGTTTTATTTTTTATTACAGATGATATACTAAAAAAGTAGCAGTATAAATAATGCCTAATAAGTGAATCTTTTACTGTAAAATTTGTAAAACTATTGAGCAACTCTTTTATTATATTGATCATATAATATAATTCTTCCTCAAACATTTTAGAAGTAAAAGATTTCTTTCGACCTTCCTTTTTATATTTCAACTCGTTAAATCTTCCAAATATTTTCTGTCGCAATGTTCCCGAAACGACTCCGGAGTGAAGGGCAAGAAGGCCAAACGTGTCACGTTTGTACATCTTGCCGTTACCTTCGATGGTGACTATGTGCCTTGTATTGAATTTTAATCAAATTCATGACAATTGAATTTTAAAGTTTATCTGTATATAAAGTTTCCTTGTTTTAAACTTCACCAATGAAGTACCAGACAGTTCAATTTTTATTTATTCTTTTCATTAGCAAAATCATTTCAACAATATCCAGAGCTATGTGGTGATCTT
>JAKFER010000200.1:0-10719 GCA_036675565.1 Chitinophagaceae bacterium | reverse complement strand
CAGCTAATGTTGCCATCGGGCTAGCGGTTGTTGGATCGGATAACCCGGTGGCTGGTGACCATTCATATTTTCCGCCAGCAACCGAAGTGGTTGTCAATTCCAATGTTGTATCACCACAAATCGTTAAATCATCGATTGTTTTAATCTGCAAAGCCTCGGCTACATTAATGGTTATCTCTTCTTTCGCAGTGCACTGACCGTTAGTAACAGTAACTGTATAAGTAGTGGTTGCAGTTGGTGAAGCAATTGGATTTGCAATGGTCGCATCAGACAATCCGGTTGCCGGCGACCAGCTGATACTGGTTGCATTTGTTGCAACACCAGGGATCTGGTACGATCCACCTTCACAATATGCAGCATCTTCTCCTAATGAAATAACAGGTACTGCATCAACGGTAACTGTTACTTCAGCAGTTCCGGTGCAGCCCAAATCAGAAGTTCCGGTGACAGTATAAGTAGTTGTTGTCGTCGGAGACGCAATAGGATTTGCTATATTAGGATCAGACAAACCATCACCGGGTGACCATGAATATTTTGCTGCACCAGACGCGGTTAATTCTGTACTTGTTCCTTCACAAATAGTGACATTTGAGGATGCTGTTACATCTATCGAGGTTGCCACATTTACAATGATTGATTTTTCGCTTACACATCCCTTATCGCTGGTTGCTGTTAAATTATATTCAGTAGTGGCTGTTGGTGAAGCGATAGGGTTGGCTATTGCAGGATCCGATAATCCAGCCACAGGCGACCAGGACAAAACGGATGCACCTTGCACAGTCCCTGGAACCTGGTAAGGATTGTTAATACATATATCAACATTACCACCAATATCAATAATTGGTTTTGGGTTAACCGTAACCGTTACTTCATCTGTTCCGGAACATCCCGCATCTGTAGTTCCGGTTACGGAATAAGTTGCCGTTGTTAAAGGTGAAGCTTCAGGATTACCAATATTTGGATTCGAAAGCCCCTCGGAAGGAGACCAGGAATAGGTAGTTCCACCAGTTGCATTTAATTGTGCTGATGCGCCTTCGCAGATGGTAACATCTTCACCGGCAATAATTGCATCCGGAGATACGGTAATCGTTATATCATCATAAGATATACTCTGTGTTGAAAATGATATATCATCTAATGCATAATCATTACCTGATGCAATAATATTATCATTGATAACAGTAATTTCCGCTTCGGTGGAAGTTCCTGAATTCCATAATGCATAAACCTGTATCCACTGGCATGCATTATTTCCGGCATTCACTTCCTGATTCAATACATTTCCATTAATTTGAAATCGCAATTTTGCAGGCTCCGCAGGATTTACAGAGGTTATCCATAAGGAAAATGAGTAAATCGTATTTGGTACTACATTAACTTTTTGCGACCAAACTACAACATTAATCCCCGGAGATCCATTTACAACCATCATATTTCCTGTTCCGGAGGTATGATCAACACATGGCTTAAAACCACTATGCCATGCTTGAGGATTGGTAGTTACCCAATATTGTGCTTCTCCAAAATTTGTAATTTCTTTTGCTTCATATTCTGAAAAAAAATCAGCAACTCCATTTTCAAATCCTGGATTTTTTACAAGATTTTCTCCTAACAACTGGTGTTGTAACCGATAAGTCGTAGTTACTGAGGGTTTAACAATTGGATCTCTATTGGTAAGGTCTGTTAATCCATCCGCTGGCAACCAACAAAATTTCAAATTATTTGATTGGGAATTCAACTGCACTTGTTGCCCCGGACAAATTGTTTGATCACTGGTTGTAATTAAACTTTCATCAAGCGTAATATGAACCGGGATTTTTTTGACTATCTCCCTTGTGCATCCCCCCGGGTATTCTACAATCATCTTTACATCATATTCGTCCATACTACTGAATTCATGAGAAACCTCTAAGCCCGTTGCAGTAGATCCATCACCAAAGTTCCAGTTTGCACTTGTTGCAGATGGATTTACATTCTTGAAATGGACCAATTTTGGATTGCATACATCCTGGGAAATGGTATAAGAAGATACATACTGATCACATGATGTCTGCGAAAAAGCATTCGCAGCGTAAAAAAATAATATTAATCCCGTAAAAATTTTAAGTATATATCTCACAGCTAAAGAGGGAAAGCACATTAGAAAAGGTTTTGAAGATAGGATTTTAAGGATAAAATTTGCGAGATTATTAACAAATATCTATCCGAATTTTTATTCCCACTTAAATATGAATAAAATGTGGATTAAAACAGAGTAAATACCTAGTATATACTGTATTTATCCTTATGAAACCCTTTACTGTAGCGCTTATAGTATATGTACTAAGTATATTTACGATATGCAGATTTCCTTGTTTCTTTTCAAATATTCCATAAACAATTCCATCCCTTTTCGTTTACGTTTGTCGAGTGTATATTGAATGTGAAGTGTGTAATATTTTTTTAAGTCGTATAAGTTGAAATTAAGTTCGTGGATGATTTCATCCAGGTGATTGAACCCGATACTGTTGGCATGATCAAATGCAGCAATAAAATCATCTGGTAATTTTTTTGTGCTAACCCAGGCTGCAAAAACAAATGGCAACCCGGTTATCGCTCGCCACTCCGAAGCCAGGTCATAAATATATGTGGATACTTTTCTTTGCTCCAACGCCCGGTCCCCAATTACCAATCCAGCCGCAGTTCCTTTAATTTTATCCCGGTAGCTTTCATCTTCTGCTTGTATAATGACCGGATCTATTCCCCAATATTCTTTTATCAGCCATTTTAATAACGCTACAGATGATCGACTTTGGTAATCGAGGTATACTGTTTCAATTTCGTTCATGGGCACTTCACTGAACAAACAGACTGAAGCCACTTCACCTTCCGCTGCTATACAATAATTTCCTACAATAAAATGTTGTGGCAGCAAAGGGATTACGGCAACGGGGATTAAACCAACATCAATCTCATTCTTCATCAGCATTTCTGCCAACCGTGCAGGAGTATCTTCAATTAACTCAATTTGATTTCTGAAAGGAGGCCTTTCTAATCCATATATCATCGGCCTCGTGTTCAGGTAACTCACTATACCAACTTTTATCTTCTTATTCAAATCAGCTAATTTTGCCGCAAAGATATAAGAACGACACATTTTGCAATTGACATAAATTAAACGAATGGAATTATCCCCGCTTACCGCTATTTCCAGTATAGATGGACGTTACCGCAAACAGGTTCATTATCTGGATGAATATTTTTCTGAATTTGGCCTGATGAAATACAGGGTTTGGGTTGAAATTGATTACTTCTTATTTCTTGCCTCTCTAAAATTGTTTAAGGTATCACCCAAAACCACTCGTACTTTAAATCAGTTAAAGGAAGATTTTTCGCAAGAACATGCACAGGCAATAAAAAACATTGAGAAAACCACCAACCATGATGTAAAGGCGGTTGAATATTTTTTAAAAGAACAATTGAAAATTAGCGGTGATGAAAACTTAGGCGAATGGGTCCATTTCGGCCTTACTTCCCAGGATATAAATAATACGGCTATTCCATTGCTTTGGAAGTACGCATTAGAAAATGAATACTTTCCATCCATTTTAAATTTGAATGCCGAACTGAAATTATTAGCATCCAGCTGGATGAATATTCCGATGCTGGCGCATACACATGGACAGCCAGCAAGTCCGACAAGATTGGGAAAAGAAATTATGGTTTTTGTTGAAAGAATTACAAACCAGGTGGAGTTGTTAATACAAATTCCCTTCACCGCAAAATTTGGTGGAGCAACCGGAAATTTCAATGCGCATCATATTGCTTTTCCAAATAAGGATTGGGTAAAACTGGCTAATAATTTTGTTGAAAATGAATTAGGCTTACAGCGCCAGCAATTTACAACCCAGATTGAACATTACGATAACCTGTCGGCACAATTTGATGCAATGAAAAGGATCAACAACATACTTGTTGATTTTTGTCGTGACTTATGGACCTATATCTCAATGGAATATTTCACGCAACAAACAAAGGCCGGGGAAATTGGTTCATCGGCCATGCCCCATAAAGTAAATCCTATTGATTTTGAAAATGCGGAAGGCAATTTAGGAATGGCCAATGCAATCTTCGAACACCTTTCATCCAAATTACCTGTATCAAGATTACAAAGAGACCTGACTGATTCGACTGTCACACGGAATATCGGTGTACCATTTGCCCATACCATAATTGCTATCAGGTCCATTGAAAAAGGATTGTCAAAACTGGTAGTGAATACTGAAAAATTAGATGCTGATCTTGAAAAAAACTGGCCGGTAGTTGCGGAAGCTATTCAAACTATTTTACGAAGAGAAGCGTACCCCAATCCTTATGAGGCTTTAAAAGATTTGACCAGGGGCAAAAAACAAATTGATAAAAAAACAATCCATGCTTTTATAGATAAACTTGAAGTTTCGTCATCAATAAAAAAGGAATTAAAGAAAATTACTCCACAGAATTACACAGGTGTATTACCAGACTTCTGATCATAGATTTACTTTTTAAAGTCAATGTATAATCAATTTAGTATTAACTAAATGTAAACCCTTACAGGTTTGAAAATACCCTAATATGGGTATTTCTATTCGTTCAAAGAATTTGATATTTGAGCCATGAAACCTGTCTTTACGCCCTCCATTCTTGAAAAAAACTTTCAATGCCCTAATTGTCATTGGGAGGGAAAAGGGCGGGATTTATTACAGGAACAATTTTCTCACGAAGAATCCATTGAACTTACCTGCCCGAAATGCGATTATTATTTCGGGTTCATTAATACAGAAAACGAAGATGGTCAATCCTGATCAATCTTTTTATTTATGAATTTCGCTGGTAAAATGAAATTCAATTTCAGGATTATTTTGCCTTTCAGTATTTAAAAACCATTCACTCTGCGCCAGGTAAACCAGGTGTCCATCTTTATCATGTGCAATATTGGCTGATTTAAATTTGATGAATTCCTCCAGTTTTTTTGAATCCTTGCTGGTGATCCAACAAGCTTTATAAAATGGTAAAGAATTGAACTGCACAGATGCGCCATACTCATGCAATAACCGGTATTGAATAACTTCAAACTGCAGTTCTCCCACACATCCAATGATCTTTTTATTCCCACCAAATTGTGTAAATAACTGCGCTACACCTTCATCCGTCAACTGCATTAAACCTTTTTCCAATTGCTTGGTTTTCATCGGGTCTTTATTCTGTACTTCTTTAAAAATTTCCGGGGAAAAAGAAGGAATACCTGTAAAATAAAAGTCCTCGCCTTCAGTTAATGTGTCTCCGATCTTAAAATTACCGGTATCAAATAAACCCACAACATCTCCGGGATAAGCATCTTCCAAAACACTTTTTTCACGAGCCATGAATGAATATGGATTGCTGAAGCGGACATCCTTATCTATGCGTACATGATGGTAATATTTGTTCCTTTCAAACCTGCCCGAACAAACCCTTAAAAACGCAATCCGGTCGCGATGTCTTGGATCTAAATTGGCATGAATCTTAAATATAAATCCACTGAATTTATTTTCGCCAGGACAAACTTCTCTTAAACTTGTAGGTCTGCATTGAGGAACCGGCGCAATCCGGATAAAAGTATCCAGCATTTCTTTTACACCAAAATTATTAATAGCACTACCAAAAAAGACCGGGGCAACGTTTGCCGATAAATAATCTTCCTTTTTCAATTCACCATAAACACCGGCAATTAATTCAACATCTTCCCTGAGCGTTGCAGCATCTTTTTCACCCAATTTCTGATCCAGCACTTTATCTTCCAAATCACTGATAGGTAATTCATCTTCATCGCCCTTTGTGTGGGCTGAAAAAAGTAAAAGATTTTTATTATGCAAATTATAAACGCCTTTGAAATCCTTACCACTGTTAATTGGCCAGGTCATGGGATGCAGGTGAATGGATAATTCTTTTTCTATTTCTTCCAATAAATCAAACCGGTTTTTTCCATCCCGGTCCATTTTATTGACAAATACAATGACCGGTGTTTCCCGCATACGGCAGACTTCCATCAACCGGCGTGTTTGCTCTTCAACACCATTCACACTATCCACTACTAATATTACACTGTCTACTGCAGTAAGGGTTCTGAAAGTATCTTCCGCAAAATCTTTGTGACCGGGCGTATCGAGGAGGTTAATCAGGATTCCTTTATATTCAAAACTCATAACGGAAGTGGCAACCGAAATTCCTCTCTGCCTTTCAATTTCCATAAAATCTGAAGTAGCGTGTTTCTTTATTTTATTGCTTTTAACAGCACCGGCAACCTGAATGGCACCACCAAATAATAGAAATTTTTCCGTTAATGTTGTTTTACCAGCATCGGGGTGAGAGATGATAGCAAAAGTTCTCCTGTTATTTATATGATTCGCGTATTTCATTATTTTATCGATAAAGTGGGCATGTACAGCCTTTTTTAAATGGCGGCAAAGTTAAGCCGATAACATTAAACTTAATCGCCAAAATGCTTTGCAGGAAATAGTTTTGCAGATATCAGCATATATTTCCCGGTATTTTAACCGATACAACAAAAAATTATCAATTATACTGATAGCATAACCACTGGTATAAAATAATCCAAACAACGCTTTTGCTTCCTTATTTTTGTTTTATGCGCCGAACACTGGAAATTATCTTCAGCAGTTTTAAAATTGCTTTGTTGGAATTATGGAAGAATAAACTCCGCACATTTCTTTCTTTATTTGGCGTTACCATTGGTATTTTTTGCATCATTGGCGTTTTAGCTACAGTAAACAGTTTAGAGTATAATATTCAAACCCAAATCAAATCATTAGGCACCAATACGATTTATGTTGATAAATGGGATTGGGGTGGTGGTGGCCCTGATTATCCGTGGTGGAAGTATCAAAAAAGACCCAACCCAAAATATGATGAACTGGAGGCTATCCAGGAAAGAGCACCAAGTGCTAAATATGTTGCTTTTAAAATAGATGCGCAGGATAATGTTGAATACAGGAATAATGTTTTATTACGTGTAAACCTCTATGGCATAACCAAAGATTTTAATAAAATACAGCCTGTTGAAATCCAGGAAGGCCGTTACATTTCAGATGCTGAATTTGAACAAGGTATCAATACCGTTGTAATAGGCAATGAGATAGCAGAAAATCTTTTTTCAACACCGGAAGTTGCACTGGGTAAACACGTAACCATTCGGGGCAAAAAGTTCCAGGTTGTAGGAGTTATAAAAAAACAAGGAAGCAGTGGTATTAATATCGGTGGCTGGCAATTTGATCAAAGCATCATTATGCCTTACAAATATGCCCGTAATATTATGGATGAAAGAAGGGCTAATCCATTTATAATGGTTCAGGGGTTTGAGACTACATCAAGCAAAGAGCTGATCGATGAACTGCGAGGATCTATGCGAGCCATTCATAAATTAAGCCCGATGGCCGAAGATGATTTTGCATTGAATGATATCAATGACATGAGTGAACAAATGAGTGAAGCTTTTGCCAGTATTAATATTGGCGGTTGGGCCATTGCTTTATTAAGTTTGATCGTAGGAATGTTCGGGGTTGCCAATATCATGTTTGTTACTGTGAAAGAAAGAACCTCCCAGATTGGATTGAAGAAAGCGATTGGCGCTAAACCAAGGATCATACTTACTGAGTTTTTATTGGAAAGTGCCTTTTTATGCATTATTGGGGGATTGATGGGCATTTTACTGGTATTTATTTTAACCAAGGTTATATCGATAGCGTTTGATTTCCCTATTTTTATTTCAACCGGAAATATGATACTGGCCATTGTAATTTGCATCCTGGTGGGAATTCTTGCTGGCATCATCCCTGCATACAAAGCTTCACGCCTTGACCCGGTTGTTGCCATCCGGAGTTAAATTTTTTTTGCTAACAGCTACCAATAACTGATAAATTAAAAAGATAATTAATAAACATATCACCATATTAGCAATTGAATCATCCTGTGATGAAACTTCTGCAGCTGTTTGCCGCGATGGAAAAATTCTTTCTAATCCCATTGCCGGTCAACAGGTCCACGAAAGTTATGGCGGCGTTGTTCCGGAACTTGCATCACGGGCTCATATGCAAAATATAATTCCGGTTGTTGATACAGCATTACGTAAAGCAAACTGCAAGATGGAAGATCTTGATGCTATAGCCTTTACGCAATCCCCGGGATTGATCGGTGCTTTGTTAGTAGGTGCTCAATTTGCAAAAAGTCTTTCCCTTGCATTGAATATTCCATTAATTGCCGTTCACCATATGCAGGCGCATGTTATGGCCAACCTGATTGATGATCCAAAACCATCTTTTCCTTTCCTCTGTTTGACAGTCAGTGGTGGACATACCCAAATCGTTTTATGTAATTCGCCATCAGACATGAAAGTAATAGGTGAATCAATTGATGATGCTGCTGGTGAAGCCTTTGATAAATCCGCCAAAATGCTGGGTCTTCCTTACCCTGGCGGGCCTCTGATTGATAAATATGCAAGCAAAGGAAACCCGCAGCGGTTTAGTTTTCCCGAACCCCAGATACCCGAACTTGATTTTAGTTTTAGTGGTGTAAAAACAGCTATCCTGTATTTTCTGCAGGAACAAAAAAAGCAAAATGAAAATTTTGTGGAAGAAAACCTGGCAGACATTTGCGCCTCTATCCAGGAAAGGATTGTTATGATCCTTTTAAATAAATTAAAGAAAGCTTCTCAACAAACCGGCATAAAAACGATCTGCCTGGCAGGTGGTGTATCCGCTAACAGCAGCCTGCGTAAAGGATTTGAGCAAATGGGTGAAAAATATAATTGGCAAACTTTTATACCCAGGTTTGAATATTGCACCGATAATGCTGCGATGATCGCTATAACAGGTCACTATAAATTTTTGGCTAAAGAATTTTCTCCTTTATCAGTTACATCCAATGCCCGTGCCAGTTGGGATTAAAAAAAACTGCCATTACGCAGTTCTTTTTTTTGTTACTGATTAATCTTTAAACTTCTTTTTTAATTCCATCAGCTTATCCTGGAAAGGATTCGAAGAAACTTTTTCGGGCATTCTTTTTTTGTTTGATTGATTTGAATGCTGTCTTTGAACAACCTCTTTATTTTCGACCTGTTCTTTCATTGAAAGTGCAATTCTTTTCCGCGAAGCATCCACTTCTACAACTGTTACCATCACTTTCTGACCCAACTTAACAACTTCATTGGGATCGCTGATATAACGGTTACACATATGTGAAATATGCACCAGGCCATCCTGTTTTACACCCACATCTACAAAAGCGCCGAAGTTGGTGATATTGGTTACAATGCCCGGCACTTTCATACCTGGTATAAGATCTTCCATCGATGCAACTCCTTCCGCAAAACGAAATTCTTCTATTGGCGAACGCGGATCACGGCCAGGTTTTTCTAATTCATTTAAAATATCACGAATAGTAAAAGTTCCCGCAGTTTCTGAAACGAAATCTGCCGGGTTAATTTTTTTACGGATATCTGGCTGCTTAATCAAGTCTCTTACTGTACATCCCAACTGGCCCGCCATCTTTTCAACAATTGGATAACTTTCAGGATGCACCGCTGAATTATCCAAAGGATTCTCCGCATCGGCAATCCTTAAAAATCCTGCACATTGTTCAAAGGTCTTGGGGCCCATTAATGAAACTTTCAACAGGTCTTTCCTGCTTTTAATTCCGCCATTCTTAGCACGGTATTCCACTATATTTTTTGCCAGCGTTGAACTGAGTCCAGAAACATAAGTAAGCAGGTGTTTACTCGCCGTATTTACATCAACACCCACAAAGTTTACGCAACTCTCAACAACACCGTCCAATGATTCTTTTAACCTGGTTTGATTTACATCGTGCTGGTATTGTCCAACACCAATGCTTTTAGCATCGATCTTAACCAACTCACTCAAAGGATCAAGTAATCTTCTGCCTATACTGATTGCCCCTCTTACCGTAACATCCTGTTCAGGAAATTCTTCTCTTGCCACTTCACTTGCAGAATAAATAGAAGCACCGCTCTCATTCACCATAAAAATGGAAACAGGTTTTTCAAATTCTATGCTGCGAACAAGTTTGTCAGTTTCCTTACTTGCCGTACCATTTCCATAACCAATGGCTTCAATATTAAATTTAGAAACCAATTGCTTTATTGTTGAAGAAGCCTGCTGCCATTCATTTTGCGGTGAATGCGGGAATATGGTTACATAATGTAAAAAGGTACCTTGTTCATCCAAACAAACTACTTTACATCCTGTACGATAACCCGGATCTATTGCCAGGATCCTTTTGGGTCCTAAGGGAGATGCTAATAATAATTGCCGGAGATTTTCTGCAAAAACATGAATGGCTTCTTCATCTGCTTTTGTTTTACTCAACATCCTGAATTCATTTTCGATTGATGATTTCAGTAAACGATTATAACTATCTTCTATAGCTATTAATACTTGTTGGGAAGAAGATGATGATGATTGAACAAAGATTTCTTTTAATGCGACAATAGCAGTTTCCTTTTCAATAGAAATTTCCATGATCAAAAACCCTTCCTTCTCTCCGCGACGAATAGCCATTATGCGATGTGATGGACTGGATGCAAGCGCTTCACTGAATTCAAAATAGTCCTTATATTTTTGTGCATTTTCATCATCTTTTTTGGAATTTAATACCCTGGATGTTAATACCGCTCTTTCCGTAAAT
>JAKFER010000093.1:0-10733 GCA_036675565.1 Chitinophagaceae bacterium | reverse complement strand
GTGAAAGGAACTTCCATTGGAACCAACACCAGTAATGATGGATATTTTGTAATAAAAAATGTAGATGATGATGTTACACTTGTTATTAGTAGCGTAAATATTATTACTCTGGAAATTAAAGTTGATGGAAGAACTGATATTGGTTCTGTCAAAACGAAATTTAAAGTTACTCAGGAGGAAACGGTTGTAGTCAGTACAGGTTACCAGGTATTACCCAAGGAAAGAGCAACAGGTAGCTTTGTACATATAGACAATGAAATCTTTAATAGAAGAGTAAGTCCTGATGTGCTTAGCCGCCTTGATGGTATTACCAGCGGAATGATTTTTAATACCAACCGATTAAATGCAAAGATGGGTCCGGATGGAGGAGGAAGTCCTGAAATCTCTATTCGGGGCATAAGTGGTATTTTTTCGGAATCTCAGCCGCTGATAGTCATAGATAATTTTCCTTATGACGGCGATGTTAATAACATCAATCCAAATGATGTAGAAAGTATAACTGTCCTGAAAGATGCCGCCGCCGCATCTATTTGGGGCGCCCGGGCTGGAAACGGGGTAATAGTTATTACGACCAAGAGAGGAAAAATTAATCAGAAGCTGAGAATAGAGTTTAATACCAATACTACTATTGGAGCAGTACCTGACCTGTACTATGATCAAAGGTTCTTGAACGCTAATGATTATATTGATCAGGAGCTCTTTTTGTTTGATAAGGGTTTTTATAACGCCCGGCTAAATAGCGTTTCACGAACAGATGTTTCACCGGTTGTTGATTTATTGTACCAGCGTCGTGAAGGGCTCATATCTGATGAAAGTGCAATGTCCCAAATTAATTCACTTCGTTCCGTTGATGTCAGGCAGGAACTCGAAAAATACTTTTACAGAAGACGCGTTACGCATCAAAGCAACCTTATTGTAAGTGGTGGTTCAGAAAAGTTTGGTTATTATTTTTCAGCGGGTGTCGATAATAACAGAAGTTCATTGGTAGGGAACAGTAACTCACGATTCAATCTGAACACACAAAATGTCTATTCTCCTTTGAAAAATCTCAACATCTCCGTTGGGGTTGCATATACACAGTCGATTGATAGGAATAATCATTTTTTGCCTTCCTATAATGCATTTTCAAATGCATTTGCTCCCTACACGCGTCTGGCTGATGAACAGGGAAATGCTTTACCTGTTGTAAAAATGTTCAGGCAGTCTTACATTAAAGGTATAACTGATGATTTGCTAAACTGGGAATTCCGGCCACTGGAAGAATTTGGGTTGAGAGACAACCAAACCAAACGTACCGAAAATCGCGTAAACTTAGGCTTAAATTATACTGTATGGAAAGGTTTGCAAATCGATGTAAAATATCAATACCAGGAACAAGCTTCAGTTAATAAAGACTACCACGATGAAAAATCGTTTTTTGCCCGGGACCTGATCAATCGTTATTCCAATGTTACAGCATCAGGAATAGAACGCCCTATTCCGATTGGTGGTATTTTGGATCATAATGCAAATTCAATCCAGTCCTTTGTATTTCGTCCACAATTGTTGTTCTCCCGTAACCTGAAGGTTGATCATGATGTTCATTTGTTGGCGGGCCTGGAAGTTCGCGAGACTGAGGGCGAGGGCCTTAGTAACCGTTATTATGGATATAATGATGAGTTTGCAGTAGCTGGAAACTTGAACCTGGCTGTGATGTATCCAATGTACTACAATCCAGGATCAAGCTATTTTATTCCAAATAATAATTCGGTTTCTGGATTTACAGATCGGTTTTTCGCGCAGTTCGCAAATGCGTCCTATGAGTACAAAAACAGATACATGGTTTCGGTCAGTGTACGTAAAGATGAATCAAATTTGTTTGGTGTTGAAACAAATCAGAAGGGGGTGCCGCTTTGGTCGGCGGGCTTTGGCTGGAATATTTCCAAGGAAGCCTTTTATGGGCTGGAATGGCTACCCATGCTTAAGCTTAGAACAACCTACGGAATTAGCGGAAATGTTGATAAATCTGTTACAGCATATACAACAGCTGCATATGTCCCTTATACCTCACAACTTGGTTTGCCTTACGCATATATCGGTAGTCCGGCCAATTCCCGGCTGCGATGGGAAAAGATTGGCATGATAAACCTTGCTCTTGATTTTCGAAGCAAAAACAACCGGGTCTCCGGTTCTGTTGAATGGTATCATAAAAAAGGTACAGACATTTTTGGCGAAAGGGTGCTCCCGCCTTCCAATGGATTTCCATCAGCTGTAAAAGTAAATTCTGCAGAAATTGAAAACAAAGGAATTGATATCGTACTGAATACTATAATAGTCAACAGGGGCCTGAAATGGGAGAGTAACATATTGTTCAATAAGGTAAATGACAAGGTTTCCAGATACTACAAAGAAGCAAATCCGGGCTTTGCTTTATTCGTCAATAGCGGAATTACCAACTTACAGCCGCGTGAGGGATATCCGTTATTTAGTGTTTACAGTTATGATTTTGTGGGATTGGATGGCGCCACCGGTATGCCAATTGGCCGGGTAAACGGTTTGCCGAGTATGGATTACGCCGCAATTGCAAGAACACCTATCAGTGATGTTGTATTTAATGGCAGAGCCACACCGGGTTTGTTCGGGGCTTTTCGAAATACCTTCACTTATGCAAATCTGAGTTTATCAGCTAATATCACTTATAAGTTTGATTACTACTACCGCCGACGGGATTATAATATTGGTTACGTTGGGATTGGCAATTACCAGTCGCATGCAGATTATTTGAGAAGGTGGAAAAAACCGGGTGACGAAGCACATACTACAATACCTGTTCTGGTTTATCCTGCGAACTTTCAAATGAGTAACTTCTATGGATATTCATCGGCAATGGTAGAGAAAGGTGATCATATCCGGCTTCAGGATATAGCCCTTTCTTATCGGATAGCAGCTGGCACCCGTACAAAAAAAATATTTAGTTCTCTTGAAGTATACACTTACCTCAATAATCTGGGTATTCTGTGGCGGGCTAATAAACTGGGACTTGACCCCGATGCCGGAACCATCCCGGCTGCGCGTACTGTTGCACTAGGATTTAAAGTTGGATTTTAAGAAATAAAAACTCTACAACATGAAATTAGCTATCATCATATTTTCTTTTTCAATCTTTTCAGTTTTATCATGCAATAAAGCTTCCTGGCTGGATAAAAAACCTAACCGTTCATTGGTTATTCCTACCACACTTGCTGATTTTCAGGCTTTGATGGACAATGAGTCCGCATTCAGAGATATTATGGTCGGCGAAATTGGAACAGATGACTTTTTTGTTGAGGACGCAATTTTCAATAGCGGAACCGATTATAATCGTTCAGCATATACGTGGTCGGATGATCTTGTAAATCAATTTCCACCGCATATTTTCGGTAAATGTTATCAGGCGGTTTATTACACAAACATTATTCTGGAAGGGCTTGAAAAGGTGAGCCGTAATACTGAGAATGCTGCTGAATGGGACAGGATTAAAGGAAGTGCGCTGCTGAAGAGAACCATGGCTTTTTACCGTTTGAATGAAGCCTTTGGCCAGGTGTACACCACGGCTGGCAGTAATAAGGACCTGGGAATACAATTGGTGACCAGCTCCGATCTGAATACAATCACCAAACGGTCTACTGTCAAAGATACCTACCAGCACATGATCAATGATCTTTTGGAAGCATTTTCATTACTACCTGAGCGAACCAGTTTCCCAAGCAGGCCATCAAAACCGGCTGCATCTGCGCTGCTTGCCCGGATTTATCTCTTTATGGAAAATTATGAAAAGGCCTTTGAGTTTGCTGAAATTACCCTGCAGTTCAGATCCGAGTTACTTGATTATAATGACTTTAATCCTTCTTCCACCATCCCATTTGCCGACTTTGCCACTAACAAAGAAATCATTTATTTGTCGGGAGGTAACAGTTCTATTTTTTCTTTCAATAATGATTTTGTGGATACCCTCCTCTACCATTCATATGATAATAATGACCTACGGAAAGGGCTGTTTTTTCGGCAGGTTCGCCCAAACAGAATGTTGTTCAAAGGCAGCTATCATGCAAGTGCTGCCAAATTCGTTGGTTTGGCTACTGACGAAGTATATTTAATTCGTGCTGAATGTTATGCTCGTATGGGCAAGAAGAATGAGGCGCTTGAAGATCTAAACACGCTGATGGTTACACGCTGGAAGAAAGGATATTTCCAGCCGTTTACAGCCCCGGATGCCGATGCTGCCTTACAACTTATACTTAATGAAAGACGAAAGCAACTTCTATTTCAGGGAATTCGCTGGTCTGATCTACGGCGGCTTAACAAGGATCCTCGTTTTGCAAAAACTTTAATCAGAAAAGTAAATGGTGTTGAATATACATTACTTCCAAATCACCCAAAATACGTTTTCCCTTATCCGTTTGATGAAATTGTTTATTCCGGAATTGAGCAGAATCCCCGCTAAGTATTAGGGTTAGGACAAACACGTTTCCTTCATTAATTTTTAATGCAATGAATATATACATTGGTAAGTTTATTTTACTGTGCAGTTTGCTTCTTTCCAATGCTGCATTTGCCAGGGTTGTAAAGAATGAACCACCTAATAAATCAGTAGTAATCTATGGGGAACTTCTTAATTGGGAAAAAACCGATCAGGTGATTCTGCAAATTGTAAAAGAAACCTTTAATAAAAGCATTGACGATTCCTCTGAATACTTTTTTTATGCCACACCGAGGTGTGGCGGATTATTAGACGGGGTTAAACCAGGCACCCAGTTGTTTTGGTTTCAACTCAACTTACCTTCTCCACATTCGTACCTCACACTAAAAACTCAGGCGGTAACAATTTTTGAAAACTTTCTGTTTTCTCAAGGCGACAGTGTCAAAATAAGCGTTGACGCTCGAACCCGGCAGACTACATATGCCGGACCTTCCAAATGGAAATTTATCTGTCAACAAGAATTGGATGGGTTAATTAAATCAGATATCGCTGAAGAACCTTTTGTGCTTAATCTCAGTAGTATATTGTCAAAAGAAGAATTTCTTGAAAGCAAAAATAATAGCGAAACAATAGCAGCAACCAACGAGCGATTTGGAAAAAAAGTTGAAGCATTTGCTCCGGGAACTGACCAACTTGAAAGAATGAAGAAAATGGCTTCATGTCTCCTTTCTGCAGATGTACTGAACCGGATTGATTCGTATAGTGATCGGCTTGGCACGGATATTCGGAATATTCTTAAGTGCAATTACATAGGAGGGCAGTACGCACGGCTATCCCGTAGTTTTCAGCATTATCACTATCCTCAAATGCTGCAGCTTAAGAACCCAACCGCATTGGCTGCTTTCCAACAATTTTATTTGGATCAGATACAGCCGCTGCCTACTGATCGGTTTTCAGAAGAAATTGTATTGAATGCTCCTCAATACCTGGAATTTTTGCTGAATAAAGCTTCGGCCACGGCAAAGGTGAACAACTACTCGGTGTATGACGTGTTGAGAAACACCTATAAAGGTGTAATCCGCGATAAACTGGTCAGCAACTTACTATTGGGAGATGCCAGAAGAAAAGTGGGCAATGAGAAGATGGTTGAAGATGCAATGATGTATGTAATTGACGATCGTTCTCGCAGGCTCCTTGAATCACTTGACACAAGATTTAAAAATGGAGTGGAGGCATTTAAATTTGAATTACCGGACCGCTCAGGAAATTTAATTAGACTAAATGATTTTAAGGGCAAAGTTGTTCTGGCCGATCTATGGTTTACCGGCTGCACGGCATGTATAGGCTATAAGTCCCGCATTGTTCAACCGTTGTTGGATAGTTTAAAAGGGAAGGATTTTGTTGTGATTAGTATATCTGTTGACAAGGACTCCACATTATGGATAAAAAGTTTGGAGGGCGGGAAATATTCAAACGATGGCTCTCTGAACGTCTATACTGGAGGTTTGGGAGGAAATCATCCCTTTGTAAAGTATTATAATTTTCATGCTTTCCCTTCAGCACTGCTGATTGACAAACAGGGTCGCCTGGTCACAGATGTAAACTTATATCCCAATACCCCGGAAAATTTATTAGAACGGATACAGTCACTACTTAGTGTCAATGAGTGATGTAAATGTTGATGGTACTCCCTTTACCCTTACCTTCCCGGAGAGTCTTCTGTTCAAAAGAATTTAATTCCACATTAGTCCTTTTTCCCCTATCCTATAAATTGATGATATTTAAAAAACAATTATGCCTGGCCGTTATAGCCATGGCAGCATTCTTCTTTGTGATCAGGGACCATCCTAAACAAGTGCCACCTGGTTCACCAAAACCGTTTCAGCTAACACTTAAAAACGATTAATGATGAACTAAGTGAGGATCGCTTTTTTGGTATAACTCCGTATGATACTTGGAAGAGCCTTGAAAAAACGTGCAACTATGTTATGATCCTCATAACATTCAATCGTTCTGCACTTGGTCCCCTCATCCAATTACTATTAAATCTCAATGAAAAAATTAGGGTTTTAAAGGAGTTAGAAATAAAATAAAACTTTTAGAGTAATGCTAAACTCAACTTTATTTTTATTTTAAGTAGTCCTTTTTACTTTTTCAAATGTCTATATATAAGCAATTAGAATTCAAAATTCAATGCAACCGGATTATCCATATAAGATACCGATAAATGGTGTCGTTGCAAATTGGTAAATAATGGTGGTGAGTTTCACTTTGTCTTTCCCGATGTATGCAGTGCATATAGCGGATAATTTCATTTATAATTAAGTATTTCAAAAAATATGTTGAAGAAAACAATGAAAAGCCTTTTAATGCTGCCACACATTATCGGAAGCCTTGAATATATGGCCTGTGATGATGAACAGTGTCTGCGCCCTTTGGAAGTACCTTCTTCGGTTTCGATCAATAACACTGCTAATACTGGCTAACCTTTATGTACGATTGTTTAATAGTAAGTGCCATTCAATGAAGTATTTTAAAGAAATTAAACAACAAATAACGGTTTTGGATAACCGCTGATAACCTGAAAGAAGTCGGTTATAATTAAAAAGATAAAACAAATATTTCAACAAACATGTTTAAAGACCAGGTTAACTCAGAATACTTACTAAAGGCAAAATTTATATACCTCAGGGATCCCTTAAGTAAAATACAATCAGAAATTCCCTTCAAAAATTTAATGGCAGTTCAGCATGGAAACTTTTCATAAGGCAAACAAAAAACCGGGAGTTTGTTTCTACTTACTCCCTTTCACCTGAGATCTTTGAACTTATTAATCCATTTATAAATTTACTCTTGGCAGAGTAATTACGTTCCAGGGGTTCGTGTCTACTTACCCCTCTTTTTATAATTTAATAATTGGGTCTGCTCCTGGTAAGTTTGCAATTATTTTTCAAATAAAAATTAAACCATGAAAATGGTTTTACGATAAATGTTTTGCAATTATCAACATCATATAAGGTTTTCTCATGTGTATGAACACATACTCGGGGGTTTGTTCTCTACTTACTCCCCTTTTTTTAAAACTGGAATGAGAAGCAGTATAAACATGTTGTCTGATATGTATAATGGGCTGCTACCTGCTATACTTGTATTACAAAAATCATTCCTCCCACAGCCGGGATGGAAGAACCACAGGTCATGATCGGGGGAAGTAATCCAATAAACAACCGGAAAACTTCCCCTTTTTTACCAAAGCCATTATCAGGTGCAGCCTTTGACCTTGCATTTAAAAATTACATATAATAAATAATTGCAGAAAAGGATTATAACAATAATGGATATGCGAAATGACTAAAATAGAATTTTCTTTAAAAACTGCTGACGGTGATATTAATTTTGAAATAGTGAAGCTGGAAGGTAAATTTCATATATTCAATAAATTCATTGATTTCAATGGTAAAAATAAAATCAGAAGAGTGGGGCAAACTGCCACCTGGCATGGTGTAGTTACCATAGCAAAAATATTCATCGGTAAACAAGTCTCAGCAATCCATGAATCAAAATCTCAGACTAAGACAACACCTGTCAACCAAAGGACTATTCTGGAATAAATATTTTTTTATTCCATCTGAAAGATAACATGACATAATCATTTGCAGTATATTAGCCTGCATTCATAACCTGTTTTTTAAAATTTCAGTGTACGTTTATGTCAGGCCTGTCTCTTATACTACCCAACGAAAAAGAGCTTTTTGCCCGGACCGCTAAAGGTGATGTTGCCGCCTTCACTGAAATATTTTATCATTATACTGCTCGTATTCATCCCTTCATTCAAAAAATGACACGTTCCCGGGAAGTGACAGAAGAAATTGTGCAGGATGTTTTCGTCAGCATCTGGAATCACAAAGAGAAATTAAATGAGATTGAACATTATGCGGCTTATATTTTTACAATAGCTACTAACAAAACTTTGAACTTCAAAAAATCATGTGCCAGGGAGAAACTACGTATGAAGCAACACGCAATCAATGCGGTTGATTATTCCAATATCACCACTGAGCAACTGGATCTGAGGGAAAGCCAGCAAATGATTGCAGAGCTGGTGGATCAGCTACCCCCGCAGCGTAAATTAATTTACCGCATGAGCCGCGAACAAGGTTTAAATCATGAACAGATCGCTGAACAATTGCAGATCTCACCCCATACAGTAAAAAATCAACTTGTACACGCTCTTCGTTTTTTAAGAAATAATATACACAACCAGCAAGGCTTATCAGTGACTTTGATAAGTGTACTGCTAAAAATTCAAGGCTGATTTTCTTTAAAATTATTTTCAGGTTAATAGTCCCACTTTGTTTAGGTGTTGTCTTATCATACAGGAGACATTATTAAATCATGGATCAAAGCAAGGAAAGACTGAGATATTTACTTACCCGGTACGCCAGCCAGGATGCCACGATTCTGGAAGAAAACGAATTGATGAATTTTTTTTCATCGGATAATCAGGATGCAATGCTCAAAGAAATCATGATGGAAATGTTGGAAACTGACCAACAAATGCCAGAACTTGATAAAAAGAGATGGGATCCTATTTTAATGAATGTTCTGGATCAACAAAACTTTGCTGAAAAGGGGCGTTTGGTTGAAATGTATACGAAAGGTAAAAAAAGCTGGTGGTCCCGCACGGTTACCGCGGCGGCTATTATATTGTTAGCAGGAGCTGGTATTTATTATTATGCTCTGCTGGACGATAGTGCTCAAAATAATCTGGTTATTAAAGAGCAACCTGCTGCAAACCCTGATATTTCTGCTCCGGCTGCAAACCGGGCCATGATCACTTTGGCCGATGGTCAAATCATTTACCTGGATAGTGCAGGCGTTGGCTCTTTAGCAAATATCAGCGATGTGCAATTAGTGAAACAGGCAGATGGTAAAATCATGTACACCGGTTCGGCAGATGAGATGATTATCAATACGCTGACCAATCCTCGCGGTTCCAAAGTTATTGACATGACACTTGCCGACGGCTCACGGGTATGGCTCAACGCAGGAAGTTCATTAACCTACCCGGTAGTATTTATTGGGAATGAAAGAATGGTGGAAGTAAAAGGCGAAGCCTATTTTGAAATTGCGCATGATGCTGCCAAACCTTTTATCGTAAGCCGGGATGAGGTGAATATAACGGTGCTGGGTACCCGTTTTAATGTAAATGCTTACGATGATGAAGCGGATATAAAAGTGACTTTGCTTGAAGGTAAAGTACGTGTAACAAATTCCCGGTTCCCGATTGATAATTCTATTGTGATTAAACCAGGTCAACAGGCCAGGCTAACCCCAAACACTAAACCCGAAACACTGAACCCTGACCTCGAAGAAGTAATGGCCTGGAAAAATGGATCTTTTAAATTTCATGATATGAGAATAGAAGCGTTGATGCGGGAAATTGCAAGATGGTATGATGTGGACGTAATTTATCAGGACAAGCCAACAAAAATTTTCAGGGGAGGAATGCCAAGAAATATGAGTGCTGCAAAAGTGTTTAAAATCCTGGAAGAAACAGGTGGTGTGCATTTTAAGATTGAAGGAAAGAAAGTGATTGTTATGGAATGATCATTCAACGATGGATCTGAAAGTATAAGCTTTTCTAATAAAAAAGCCGGCGTGCGCAAACACCCCGGCAGGTCTGATTAAAACAAAGATTACCCGGAAGGAAATCTCATTTATTAACCAAACAATTCAAAGTTATGACTTTGACTGCTCTTTGCAGCCAGGAATGGACTGCTTTTTTTAACCTGCCTCTCTTCATCCATAAATTTAATGATAGAAGGCACCTGTTTAAACTGCTGCTGATGATGAATTTAACAGCGATTCTATTGGTTTCAATCTGCCTGGGCGCCAGTGCAAATGGTCTGGGTCAGAACATCTCAATCCATGAAAGGGATAAACCACTTGAAAAAGTGCTGATGCAGATTGAAAAGCAAAGCGGATATCAGTTTGTTTACACCGTAGATGTGATTAAAAAGGGTAAACATGTGACCCTGAATGTAAATGATGCGACAATAGAAGAAGTGCTCAAACTATGTTTTAAAGAACAGCCTTTGAGTTATACAATAGTTGATAAGGTTGTGGTAGTTAAAAACAAAACTCCATCACATTTCGAACAAAAAATATCTTTACCACCAGCTATTAATGTTCGGGGTCGGGTATTAAATGAAAACAGAGAACCTGTGATCGGTGCAAGTGTCCAGGTAAAGGGTGATCAATCGAAAGGAACCAGTACCGATGAAAATGGATA
>JAKFER010000047.1:0-177748 GCA_036675565.1 Chitinophagaceae bacterium | reverse complement strand
TTTATAAAATTCAGTAAAGAACATTTACAAACATTTGAAGATATTGGACCCAAAGTAGCAGGCAGCATTTTCCAGTTTTTTGATAATGATGATAATATTCAAATGCTGAAAGAACTGGAAGAACTTGGTTTACAATTAAAAAATGAAAAAAAAGCTCACGCAACAGATGGAAATTTGCAGGGACTAACGTTCTTGTTTACGGGCACTTTACCAAGCCTTAAAAGAAGTGAAGCGGAAGCCCTGGTTGAACAACATGGCGGCAAAATTGTTACAGGTGTAAGCAGCAAATTAAATTACCTGGTGGCGGGGGAAGAAGCTGGAAGTAAACTGGAGAAGGCAAAAAATACCGGCACCGTAAAAATTATATCGGAATCGGACTTCCTTAAGATGCTTAAAAAATAAATTGAAACATTAGGCTAATTATGTAACTTAGAAATAAATCGCATAACCGACCGGGTAATATAAGATCAACTTCATTACCCGCATAACCAAGTCATCAAAAATTAATTTTAAACTTTACTGTTATGATCAAAAAATTGGCTGGCGAAGAGTGGAAACCATTACAGTTCTCCGGCTGGAAACAGTTGAGAAATAAGTATGCCCTTTCCAATATGGGTCGCATAGCAAGTTACAAGACAGATGTATTAAAAGATGGTAAACTTCTGAATGGTTCACTTACCACAGGATACCGAACTTTGAACCTGCATCGCCCGGGAAATAAAGGAACACTTTATATACACCGGGAAATGGCTAAATTATTTTTGAAGAAACCTTCTCCAAAATATAAATATGTAATTCATGTTAATCATGATAAAACCGATAATAAAATTA
The DNA here is from genome assembly GCA_036675565.1 of Chitinophagaceae bacterium. Lineage (GTDB taxonomy): Bacteria > Bacteroidota > Bacteroidia > Chitinophagales > Chitinophagaceae > JACCYQ01. Next base: position 176,917 of record JAKFER010000047.1, on the reverse strand, counting down.
AAAATATCCGGTGGGCAACACTGGAAGAGATGATTGAACACCAGCAAAAAAGCCCTGCAAAAGTTGCTTACAAACAAGTCCAGGCAAGCCGCACTGCAGGACTAAAGTTGAATGCTACCCAGGTTAAAAAAATTAAGGATACGCTTAACAGCAAAACCCGGAAGTTGACGATTAAACAACTGGCTGAGAAATACGGGGTAAGCGAAATGACCATGTACCGCATTAAAAGTGGAGAAAACTGGAGCCGCATTTAAATTTTTTATACACAAAATATTTTTACTCCTGCACCCGCATCAAACGGTTGCAGGATTTTTTTTTCAATTTTTACAAATAATGATTCATCCAAAAACAATTCAATTTTTAAAACAATTGTCAAAGCATAATAATAAGCCCTGGTTTGATGCGCATAGACCACAATACGAAGAGGCACGAAGTGATATGGAAAAATTCATACAGTCAGTGATCGATAAGCATAGTGTAAAAGACCCGGACCTGGCTGGCCTTACAGCCAGGAAATGTATATTCCGTATAAACCGGGATGTGCGTTTTTCAAAAAATAAGCAGCCTTATAAAACCAACTTTGGAGCAAGTATGGACCGCGGAGGAAAAAAATCTGGATTTGCCGGTTATTATTTCCACCTGGAACCAGGTAAAAGTTTTGTCGGCGGCGGATTATGGATGCCTGAAGCGCCTGTTGTAAAAAAAGTAAGACAGGAGATTGATTATTGCCTGGAAGAGTTTGAAAGTATCATCCTGAATAAAAAATTCAAACAGGCATACAAAGAACTTTATCATGAAGAACAAGGCATAAAGCTGGTGAATGTTCCCCGGGATTTTGAAAAAGATAACCCGGCCGCTGAATACCTTAAATTTAAAAGCTGGTTAGCTATCGCTAATCTCAGTGATGAAGATGTAACAAGTAAAGAACTGGTAAAGAAAACCCTTCATGCACTTGAAGTATTACAGCCATTGGTTAAATTTTTAAACAGGGCTATAGATACAGCTGCTTGATATTGACAGCTAACGTTCAGGTATAAGGTATATGCAGTTCAGTTGCAATGCTTAATTTCGTTTCATAAAAAAAATATATGGCCATACGTATTTTTGTAACGGGCGGCACATTTGATAAAGAATATAATGAAATAACCGGTGAATTATATTTCAAAGACACCCATTTACCCGAGCTGTTTAAACTGGGTCGCAGTAAATTGGATGTTGACATCCGCACACTGATGATGATTGACAGCCTGGAAATGAAAAACAGCGACAGGGAACTAATAGCAGAACACTGCAAATCTTCAGAAGAGAACAAGATCATTATTACTCATGGCACAGATACCATGGCTGAAACAGCTAAAGTGCTTGCACAAAAAGTAAAAAATAAAACCATAGTATTAACAGGCGCCATGATCCCCTATAAATTTGGCAGCTCTGATGGATTATTTAACCTGGGCAGCGCACTGGCCTTTGTGCAAAGTTTGCCACCAGGTGTATATGTTGCTATGAATGGCCGCTATTTTAACTGGGATAATGTTCGAAAAAATAAAAAGACCGGAGAATTCGAAGAAACCCGGTCCTGATAACTGCATTATTTAAGTAAATCATTTTTATACAGGTATTCGGCAATCTGCACTGCATTGGTAGCCGCGCCTTTGCGTAAATTATCACTCACAATCCACATGTTCAGCGTGTTCGGTTGCGACTCATCCCTGCGAAGCCTGCCAACAAATACGTCGTCTTTTTCATACGCATCCATTGGCATGGGGTATTTTTGGTTTGCAGGATCATCAACCACGATTACTCCTTCTGATTCCGCCAGTAGTTGCTTTATTTCATCGAGGTTGAAATCATTTTCAAATTCCACATTCACCGATTCACTGTGCCCACCCATGACAGGTATGCGTACAGTTGTTGCAGTCACTCTTATGGATTCATCCTGCATAATCTTCCGGGTTTCATTCACCATTTTCATTTCTTCTTTGGTATAACCATTATCCATAAATACATCTATCTGTGGAATAACATTCAGATCGATTGGATATTTGTAAGCCATTGGGTATTCGGATATGGATGCATTGGACGCTTTTTTTCTTTCACCCATTAATTGATCAACTGCTTCTTTACCTGTGCCGGTCACGCTTTGGTAAGTTGATACTACGATGCGCCTGATCTTATATTTTTTATGGAGAGGATTTAGTGCAACTACCATTTGGATAGTAGAACAATTTGGATTGGCAATAATCTTATCTTCTGAGGAAAGAATTCCTGCATTGATCTCAGGGACCACCAGCGGCTTTGAAGGATCCATTCGCCAGGCAGAAGAATTGTCAATAACCGTTATACCTGCAGAAGCAAATGCGGGTGCCCAATGAAGTGATGTACTTCCGCCGGCCGAAAACAATGCCACTGCTGGTTTTAAAGCAATTGCATCGTCCATGCTCACTACTTTAAATTTGTTCCCTTTAAAATATATTTCCTTGCCTACGGATCTTTCGGAGGCAACTGGAATTATTTCTGTTACGGGGAAATTTCTTTCTTCCAAAACCTGCAACATTTTTGTACCTACTAAACCGGTAGCTCCAACTACTGCAACTTTCATTTTTTATTTATTTAATGATATAAAAAAAGCCTCCCATTCTGGAAGGCATCAAGCATATTTTTTCAAATACATTGTTAACCCTTCCCAATTCGGAATCGTTTCGTTGTGTATTTGTATTGTTTTTGCATATAAGCAAAAATAAATGCGTAGTCCTTATCTCCCAAATAAATTATGTAAACCCATTTCAATTGCCGGGTTTTGCCACTGTTTTATTAAATTGTTATTATGAAACTGCTGCTTGCGACTTGTTCTTTATTGATTGTTTCCTTTTGTGTAAATGCACAAAGTATAAACAGGTATGAAGTTGTAATCAGCGAGGTCATGGCCGATCCATCACCTGTAATAGGATTACCAAATAATGAATGGATTGAATTAAAGAACGTTTCTGCTTCTCCAATCAACCTCCTGGGTTGGCGGATAGTGGATGCATCCGGCCAAAGCGGCGCCATGTCAAATTTCATTTTACAGCCAGACAGTATGGTTGTCATTTGTGCAAATAGCGCAGCCTCCAATTTATCGGTGTATGGTGCGGTGCTGCCTGTAACCAGTTTTCCTTCACTCGATAATGATGGTGAACTTTTGTATTTAAAAACAGATAATAACCTGGTGATGCATGCCATTGAATATAACATTGACTGGTACAAAAATGAATTGAAAAAAGAAGGTGGCTGGAGCCTTGAAATGATCAATCCGAGTAACCCATGTGCCGGCATTTCAAACTGGAAGGCCAGTACTAATGATAGAGGAGGAACACCAGGTGCTATAAATTCTGTACATAGCCTTAGTACCGAACCATCTTTGCCTTTTTTAAAAAGAAGTTATAATGTTGATAATTCCACGGTGATTTTAGTATTTGATCAAGGGGTTGACAGTGCATCAGCAGTCTCGATTTCTAAATTCCAGGCAGATAATGGTTTAACCATCAAGGAAGCAGTTGTTCTTGAACCGCTTTTCAATGAGATTCAATTGCGTTTCAATCAACCTATGGAACCCGGAAAAATCTACATTATAACAGCAACCAACATACGAAGTTGTACCGGCCAGATATTGCCCACCCAAAATGTTCGTTCAGGTGTTAAGGAAGAAATTGGGAAGCTGGATTTAATAGTGAATGAAATTCTTTTTAATCCACACAGCAATGGAAACGATTTTGTGGAATTCTATAATCGCAGCGAAAAAATTGTTGATGCAGCTGACCTTTATATTGCCAACCGGAATAGTTCAGGGGCCATCAGTTCGGCAAGGCAGTTAAGCATTGTTCCATATTTAATCTTTCCCGGAGATCATTTTGTTATAACAACAGACCTGGAAAATCTTCAATTAAATTACCTGGTAAAAGAACCTGGTGCTGTATTCGTGTTGTCTTCATTACCCTCGTTCCCTGATGATGCAGGGTTTGTCTTGTTATTAAATAAGCAGGGAGATATCATTGATGAAGTGAACTATCACCGAAACTGGCATTTTAAATTAATTGACAATGACGAAGGTGTATCATTGGAACGAATTGATCCGGATGCAGCCTCGCAACTTTCAACCAACTGGCAATCGGCGGCATCTACAGCAGGTTTTGGAACACCCACTTATGTAAACAGTCAATTCAAACAAAATGGAATCACCGGTATGGAAATATCTGTATCACCTAAAATATTTTCACCGGATAATGACGGTCATGATGATTTTGTTATGATCCATTATGCTTTTGATGAACCGGGCTATGTAGCCAACGTAACCCTTTTTGATGCCGCCGGCAGACCGGTTAAAAACCTGGTAAGAAATGGGACACTTTCACAACAAGGTTCCTGGAAATGGGATGGCCTGGGCGAAAACGGCCTGTCCTTACCGGTTGGCAATTACATTATTTTCACCGAAATCTTTAACCTGCAGGGTAAAATAAAAAGATTTAAAAATGTAGTTGTCCTGGCTAAACGCTTATAGCATTTACATTTTAAAACTTAAACCAGTTCAATATCAAAATGAACGAGTTCTTTAAATTGTTGCAGTCTTCTGTCAATTTCTGCATGACCGATTTCTTTTAAACGATCCGCACCAAATTTTTCAACACAAAAACTCGCCATCGCAGAACCAACTATAATGGCGGATTTCATATTTTCAAAACTGATATCTTTTGTACGGACTATATGACCAATAAAACCACCTGCAAAAGTATCACCTGCGCCTGTGGGATCAAATACATCCTCTAACGGTAATGCGGGTGCTACAAAAACCTGTTCTTCATGAAATAATAATGCACCATGTTCACCTTTTTTAATAATCAGGTATTTTGGCCCCATTTTCAAAATTTGCCTGGCAGCTTTTACCAAAGAATACTGGCCACTTAACTGGCGTGCTTCGCTGTCATTGACCATCAACACATCAACATGTTTCAGCACTTCTTCAAGGTCCTGGAGTGCAGTTTCCATCCAAAAATTCATGGTATCTAAAACCGTCAGCCTTGGTTTGGTTTTCATTTGCTTGATCACGCTCATTTGAACAGCCGGAACCAGGTTTCCCAGCATAAGATATTCACTGCTCTGGTAACTCTCAGGCAAAACCGGTTGAAAATTTGCCAGCACATTTAATTGCGTGTCAATTGTATCACGGGTATTCATATCCATATGATACTTTCCACTCCAGAAAAAAGATTTTTCATCTTCTTTAATTTGCACCCCTTCCATTATCACGCCCCTTGCTTCGAGCATTTTCAGTTCTTCCTTTGGGAAATCACCGCCCACCACAGATATCTGGTGAATAGGACGTGTAAAATTTGAAGCGCTCCATGAAATATATGTGGCAGCACCACCGATGGTACGATTATTCTTTCCAAAAGGTGTTTCAATAGCATCAAATGCCATGGAACCTACAACAATCAAAGACATATTATTTTTTAATTAAGGGTAGAAAATAGCCAGTATTCATTTTTTTAGCCGGCTTCATTTGGCGGTGCAAACCTACACATTTATCCAGTATTATATGAAACAGGAATCTGCAGGTAATGGGTAAGAATCATCATACCGAAAGAATTTTTAATCTAAGTTTGCATTTCCCGCAACTGAAACCTAAATACTACATATAATACATTTAAATCAGTCAATATAATTTTGTATTCCAGGACATCATAAAAAATATACGCATGAAAAAAATTTTCCTAACGCTTGTACTTGCATTCTTATTCCTTTTTAAATCTTTTGCAGATGAAGGCATGTGGTTGCCATTGCTTTTAGGTCAACAGGTTTATAATGATATGGTGAAGAAAGGGTTGAAACTATCCAAAGAACAGTTATACAGTATGAACAAAGCATCTATCAAGGATGCCATCGTAATCTTTGGGGGTGGATGCACCGGTGAAATGGTAAGTGCAGAAGGATTGTTATTTACCAATCACCATTGTGGGTATAATGTGATTGCCAATGCCAGCACAGTTGAAAATAACTACCTGGCAAATGGTTTTTATGCCCGTAACAGGAGCGAAGAAATTCCGGCCCAGGGCCTTTCAGTTCAATTCCTTTTACGTATTGAAGATGTAACTAAAGAGGTATTGGACTCATTAAAAAATTTGTCAGGCACGGAAAGAACACAACGCCAATCTTCTGTTATTGCCAATATCAACAAGCGATTTTCTGATAGTGAAAAAAATATCGAGGCGCGGGTTAGCCCACTATTTAAAGGCAATCAATACATGGTTTTTATTTACCAGCGTTATACGGATGTACGATTAGTTGGTACGCCGCCTGAAAGTGTAGGAAAATTTGGCGGAGATACTGATAACTGGGAATGGCCACGCCACACAGGTGATTTCTCCATTTTCCGCGTATACATGTCAAAAGATGGAAAGCCAGCGAAATATGATGCTACGAACGTACCGATGAAACCAAAATGGTTTTTACCGGTTTCATTAAAAGGTGTAAATGAAGGCGATTATGCAATGATCTATGGATACCCCGGTGGCACCAACAGGTATGAATCATCTTATGGAATTAAAATGTCTACCGATGTTAATAATCCTACTTTAGTACAACTCAGGGACATGCGATTGAAATATATGTTTGAAGAAATGAAGAAAGATCCTGCAGTAAAATTGCAATTATCTTCTTCATACGCGGGAATTGCGAATTACTGGAAGTTTTATGATGGAGAAACCAAACAGTTACTTAAATATGATGTTTACGGACAAAAACAAAAACAGGAAGAAGCGTTTTTAAAATGGGCCAAAGGAAAACCTGAATTTGAGAACATTTTCAGTGACTGGGCAAAAGCATATGACGCATGGAAACCTTATGCATTGCACAGGGTTTATATGAATGAAGGAATCATGGGTTCTCCGCTTGTTGCCTTTGCTGGTACACTTTTACAATTGGAAAATGCTTTGGTGAGCCAGAAAGCCACGGAAGCTGATGTAAAAAAAACTATCGAAGCAGTTAATGAATACAGGCAAAGTTTTCTTTCAGAGGAAAACAAACCATCGGATCAGAATATTCTTGGTTCGGCATTAATGATGTATTATAAAAATGTTCCGCAGGATCAGCATCCTACAGGTTTTTTCCCTGCATTAAGAAATTCATATGGCCCGCTTGATGAAGAATCCACTTACCGTAAATATGCTTCAGAAGTTTTTAATAACACCATCATTTTTGATGATGAAAAATGGAATGCATTTGTAAAAAACCCGGATGCCAATACGTTGCAACAGGATCTTGCTTTTAACCTGGCCAGCACTTTTATCAAAAATTATAATACCAAATACGCTCCTTATTATGCACAGTTTGTGACATCCAATAATGAATTGGGAAGATTGTATTTGAAAGGCGTTATGGAAATGGATCCTAAAAAGGTCATGTATCCGGATGCTACTTTTACCATGCGGGTAAGTTATGGCAGTGTTGAACCTTACAGGCCAAAAGATGCAGTAAAATACGATTATGTTACAACCTCCAAAGGCATACTTGAAAAGTATATACCTGGTGATTATGAATTTGATCTGCCACAAAATGAAATTGAATTGCTGAAGAAAAAAGATTTCGGACAATACAAAGACAAAAAAAGAAATGACCTTGTCATTAATTTTATTACCACTAATGATATTACCGGTGGTAATTCAGGTTCCCCGGTTATTAATGGCAATGGAGAATTGATCGGCCTTGCATTTGATGGAAACTACGAAGCTTTAAGTCATAAACTGGCATTCGATAAAGTATATAACCGCACTATATGTGTAGATATCCGTTATGTACTGTGGTGTATTGATAAATTGGGCGGTGCATCTCATTTGATCAAAGAATTAAAACTGGCAAAATAATAAACGCTGAATAGAAAGCCACCCTGTAAAAAGGGTGGTTTTTTTTACGCCTATTAATTTCTTAACATTGCAAATACCAATTACTTCTTTTTGAAAAAAATCAGTTTTACATTACTGGTCATATTAATGCTGGGCTCAACGTTGGTAGCACAGAAAAGATTTAGTATAGCTACGGATGCCAGTGTTTTAAGAAGCTATCATTCAACACAAAAATTCTGGGCTTTCGGTCAAACGGTAAATGCCAATTTTCACCTTACTCCTATTGAAGGCATATACCTGTTTGTATCTTATTATTCACCGGGTGAATTTGTAAACCAGGTTAAAGCTATTGCCCGCCAACCAGGTACGCAACCGCAGCAAATTGATATTAATAACCGGGCTGAAATTAATTACAAAACGATTTCGGTTGGATATAAACGTTATTTTAAGGGAAATGCATATGCTGAAGAAAACTGGAATGTATATGGATATGCCGGTTTTGGGTTGATCATGGCCAATGCCCGGAATAATTACCAAATGAACCTGGATACCTCCTTATATCAGCCGCCAGCACAACCTATAAACCAGGAGGGACGCTTTCAACGTTTAACATTGGATGTAGCATTGGGTGGCGAAGTACCGATCAGGGGCGATCTTTATTTATACCTCGAAGGCCGCAGCTGGGTGTTAACCAGCCAATATCCTACTCCATTATTATTGGAAAATAAAAATACCCCGATGTTATTTGCTGCAAACTTCGGATTGCGGATCCTGTTTTAAGATCAGATCATTTTGATATCAAACCGTCCTTCTGTTACGGTAATGTATTCACCAGGGTTGGACATACTTTCTGCCCTGAATTCGAAAGTACCTGCTACAATTTTATTGACCCTGTCAACTTTGGTAATATTTACCACGCCGCTAAAATTGGCATTAGTTACCCATTGATCCAGTGGTGTTATTTTACGTTTGATGTGGTAAGCATAATTTTCTGTTTGATTAGGATAGATCGATACTTTTTTATTCAAATAATAAATACCCGGTTCCGTGACATTTTTTAAATAGATCTCGAATTCTGTTTCGGTTGGTGAAACAGAAAAGTTGCGGGCATTAATTTTAATATTATCATCAATAAAACGGGCTTCCAGTAAAGGTGCAGTAGGAACGATACCAAATCCGGCTGGTATCCAGAATTCACCATCGAGTTTGGCCCCAAATGTATTTTCACCGACTTGTGTAGCAGGTGGTAATTCAACAACATCTTTACTGCAAGCGGTAAAAGTGAGGCACGCACATACTAATACAATCCATCTCATACATTCATTTTTGTTATGTAATCATAAATCATGCTAACATTCATTGCATTAATGGCAACGATCATATAATTTTACCCACTTTACAAATTCAAACCATGGCATCATTAAAAATCGAACAGGTAGATATTTATAAACTTTACATTCCATTACACGAACCTTTTGTGATCTCGTTGGGTAAAATTGACAATGCTGAAAATATCATTGTTGTAATCAAAACAAATGAAGGTATTTCCGGGTATGGCGAATGCAGTCCCTACCTGTCCATAAATGGTGAAAGCATTGACACCTGTTTTGTAGTTGGTCAATACCTTGGCAAAGCATTGAAGGGACAAGATCCGCTGGACCTTAAAGATTGTATAAAACGAATGGATAAAACCATTTTTGGTAACAGCAGCATTAAAAGCGCTTTCGATATGGCACTGTATGATATTGCTTCACAACATGCAGGATTACCGCTCTATGAATTTTTAGGTGGAAAAACAGATAAGCAATTGTTCACGGATATGACTGTAAGCATAGGTGAACCGGAGAAAATGGCAGCAGATGCATTAAAATATAAAGAAGCCGGTTTCACCGCAATCAAAGTAAAGCTGGGGCAATCCAAAGAAAAAGATGTTGAGCGCATAAGAGCCATCCGTTTGGCCATTGGTAAGGATATTCCACTTCGGATAGATGCCAACCAGGGATGGAAAGTAAAAACTGCCATAGATATTTTGCAGGCATTGGAAGAATATAAGATCCAGCATTGTGAAGAGCCCATTGCACGCTGGAAATTCATGAAGTTGAAGAAAGTAAAAGATAACAGCCCTATTCCCATCATGGCCGATGAAACCTGTTGTGATCATCATGATGCAGAAAGGCTGATTGACCTGGAAGCCTGTGATTCTATCAATATTAAACTGGGTAAAAGCGGTGGTTTATACAATGCTAAAAAAATAATTGAACTGGCTGATAAGGAAGATATGCCTATGCAGGTTGGAGGTTTTATGGAATCACGATTAGGCATGACCGCTTCTGCCCATCTTGCACTTTGCAGCCCCAATATTCACTATTGTGATTTTGATACACCACTGATGTTTACCACAGACCCGGTGCAGGGAGGTATTGTTTATTTACCGAATGGTGAAGTAAAAGTGCCAACAGAACCCGGTCTTGGTGCCACCATTGATGAAGCTTGGTTACAGAAAATGGAAAAAATAAGTGTATAAATGAAAAAAGCGCCGGTATAAATCGGCGCTTTTTCTTTAGATATATATGGAGTTAAGAATTGTCTGCTGCTCCCTGTTCTATCAACCTGTATAATTCATCCAACTTAGGAATTAAAATAATTTCTGTCCGCCTGTTCTTTGCCCTTCCTTCTGGCGTTGAGTTTGTATCTACAGGATCATATTGACTATGTCCTGATGCAATGATCCTTACCGGGTCCAGTTTATAAGTATTGGTAAGAATGCGGACAATCGAGGTTGCTCTTGCCACACTCAGTTCCCAGTTATCCTGGTAACGTCCACGAATAGGTACGGTATCCGTATGTCCTTCAATATTTATATTGATATCAGGATTCTTATTCAAAACCTCTGCCAACTTTCCTAATGCTTCAATACCTTTTTTATTTACTACCGCACTTCCTGATGGGAATAATAAATTTTCAGACAGGCTAACATATACTTTGCCATTTTTTTCGCTCACGGTAAGATCGTTTGCACTAAAGGATGTAAGTGCATTAGCAATCTTATTCTTTAAATCGTTTACTGTTTTACGTTGCTGATCGATCAATGACTGCAAATAATCAATTCTCTTTTGCTGTTCGCTGAGTAACCCCTGCTGGGTAGCGGACTGGCGATTGATACTGTCAATCTCATTATTCATTGCTTCAATCTGTTTCTGCAATGTTGCTTTACGTTCTTCCAGTTCCCTTACACTTTTATCGAGGTCACCGAATTTTTGGGCATAAAATGCACTATCGCCCCGATATTTTTGTTGGGCTTCTGCAAGTGCAGATTGGGATTCATTATATTTTTTACTGGATACACAGGAAGTGAAAACCATCATTAATATAAAACCCCACCCACTAAACGTAAATATTTTTTTCATACTACTTGTTTCGCGGGTATGTAAAAAAACTATGCCACAAGAGTGATATTTATAATTGCTGTTGATAATTGAAGTGAAATCTTAGTCATATAATTTTTGCTTGTGTTCACTATAGTAAATCTTTCGTTTGGTGCGGGGTAAAACTTTCATCGTCACTTCGCTACCATCTGCTGCATATTCCTTTTTATAAATCTCGAAGAAATCATGCTTACCTGATGTTGACAGGTTCTTATAAAAAATATTCGCATACTTTACTACTTCTTTAATGAGTTTGTTCATCTTAGCCGCAGGTATTCTTCCAACTTTACTTAGAGGATGAATTCCTGCCCTGAACAGTGCTTCATTCCTGATCTTGTTCCCAACACCTGCAAACACATCCTGATTCATTAAAACATCATCGATCGTTTCTTTTGAATGTTCTTTTAAAAGTTTTTTTACATATGCAGGGTCAAATTCATCACTCATAATATCAATGAGCCAATTATATTCATCAGCAGGTGTTCCTTTTAGTTTTTGAGCCTTTACTACATAACCATTAATTTCACCTTTGGCAAATTCAAGAAAGAATGAGCGGTTTACATCTTTTCTTTCATTGACTAATATTTTCCCAAATAACATTAAGTGAACCCTTACTGTACCATTGGCAAAAACAAATAATAAATGTTTACCCCAGGTCAGGATATCCAATAGCTTTTTTCCTTTCATCCAACCTGTTGGCATTTTACCATAGCCACCTGCATTCCTCACAATCTTCCCTTTAAAAGGCATCAATTGATCTCTCAGGTATAATATAGAAGGTCCTTCAGGCACTTTTCATGATATGCAATAATTATACTATTATAATCCTGCTCTTATATTCCATTTTTAACTGGGATACTGATTTTTCCCAATTCCCTTGATAAATTTTTTATTAAAATGTTTAACATTTTATAACTGGATATGAGTAGTTTACACATTTTGTTTAAATATTTTTGTTTTTATTTAAACAAAATGAAGCTGGTTACTGTTACATATAAAAACACTTCATCATGAAAAAAACAATATTATTACTCAAAAACATTGCTTTTGCAGCCAGTTTAGTGCTGCTATTTACTGCCTGTAAAAAAGACGCGAATCCCAAAGCGTTGGATAACACACAGAAAAAAACCATTGCGGAACTGGTTAAAATGTCTCCGCAGCATTCCTTTTTATATGCTGCCGTAGTAAAAGCCGGACTGGCTTCTACATTATCTGGTGAGGGGACTTTTACCGTATTTGCACCAACGGACGATGCATTTAAAGCAGCCGGTTTCCCGGATGTAAAATCGGTTCAGGATGCTCCGGCTGATGTTTTACAAGGCATTCTGCTTTACCATGTATTAGGCACAGTTGTAAAATCTGCAGATGTTCAGGGCGCCAGTGCACTGCCTGTAAAAACATTGGCAGATAAAGATTTTTATGTGTCTGGAAAAGATGGTAAAGTATGGGTAAACAATGCCATGGTTACTGCAAAAGACCTGATGGCCAGCAATGGTATTATTCATGTTATCGACAAGGTATTAATGCCACCATCCAAAAACCTGGTAGAACTGGCACAGAGCAGCCCAGATCTAAGCACATTGGTTGCAGCTGTTTTACAATTAGGCGAACCAACCATTAATACGTTGGCAACCGGGGGTCCATTTACTGTAATGGCACCAACAAACCAGGCTTTTTCAAATCTCCTGGAAGACCTGAATTTTGATAACCTTGCCGCTGTTCCAAATGATGCATTGGCTACCATTCTTACTTATCATTTGATACCAGGCCGTGTATTTTCTTACAATCTAACAGAAGGATTAATGCCGGCAACAGTACAGGGAGAAACAGTTACGTTTACACTTACTGGTGGTGCTAAAGTAAAAGGTATCAGCAATGCAACACCAAGTAACATTGTTGCTGTTGATATTCTTGGAACCAATGGCGTAGTTCATGTCATTGACCAGGTGCTGCTTCCTACACTTTAATGCTGCTGTACCTTTGGTTTAATATAAAAGGCTTCGGGATGTTAAAACCCCGGGGCTTTTTTTTGTTGCACAACCATGACCTGAAAAGATTTGGAATAAACGTCATGGAAAAGAGCTCAGATAAAATTACTTTCCAAACTACATGAATTCAACTCAAAATCTATTTTTCATTCAAAGGCTTGTTATCCTTCCAGTTCCATAAATGCAGGCAGGCATAAGTACGAAACGGGCTCCATTTAGCGGAGATCTTCAATAGCTTTTCACGAAATTCTTTTTTATTGCTGTCATCCAAACCATAGATCTTTTTCATAGCGCTTTGAATACCATAATCATCAATGGCAAAAATATCCGGGCGACCCAGCGTAAACATTAATAACATTTCTACTGTCCATTTGCCCACTCCTTTAATTTGCATAAGTAATCCGATGATATCTTCATCACTCATCTTCTTCAGCTTTTTATCATCAATTTTATGTTCCATACAAAAGTGAGCAACATTCTGAACGTAGGATACTTTGGCATTTGACAATCCAATGCTTCTAAGCTTTTCAAAAGATGTATCAACAATTTGTTGTGAAGTGGGCTCTTCTCCATCATAGAGTTCTAAAAATCTTCGGAAAATAACTTCGGCTACGTTAACGGAAAGTTGCTGGCTCATGATCGATGCACAAAGTCTCAGTGGAATATTTTTCCTGATCTTCAGTTTAAACGGCTTTTGCCCATTTAAAACTTTTGCCAGTTTCTTATCTTTTGCAAGATGAGCGAGATAATCCATAATCAGTTTAGAGGTGAGGGTTGAGCGTTTAGTTGTTTTTAATACAGTTATTTTTATCCAATTCCTGGAACGTATCAACCTATAATCATTCAACTAATCAACTAATTCCAGCCTAATTCCAAATATCCTAATTCCAAATTCCAATACTAAGAAACTTATCAACCTTTCAACTAATCAACCATTCCCCAACTCATATCCCCATTTTTTTCATCTTTCAACAAAATCCCGATCTCGGCCAGTTGGTTACGGATCTTATCAGATGTGGCCCAGTCCTTTTTTTCGCGGGCCTGTTTACGTAAGTCTATTAATACCTGCAACACACCATTCAACTTTTCACCTTCTGCCAAGGTTTCGGTCTTTAATCCCAATATGTCTTCTATATAAACTTTCATTTTTTGTTGCAAAATTTCCAGGGTTGCAGCATGTAAGGAATGAACAGGTATGTTTTTATCTTTTAAGGAATTAATAATGGGCACCAGTTCGAACATATTAGCCAGCACTTTCGCCGTGCTGAAATCATCATTGATAAATTCATCAAACTCGTTCAACAACCTAATCACTTTTTCATCCAGTTCCTGGTTTACATTTCCCGCATGTCCATCATCGTTAGAAATGTTCATTTTCTGAAACCATTCATGGGCTTCCATTAAACGTTTCAATCCTTTTTCAGCAGCCAGCAGGGCATCATTCCCGAAATCAAGCGTACTGCGGTAATGCGTTTGAAGTATGAAGAAACGCACCGTCATGGGCGAATAGGCTTTTTCCAATAAAGGATGATCACCGGTAAACAATTCGGTCAGCCGGATCACATTGTTATAGCTTTTACCCATTTTACGGCCGTTGATAGTGATCATATTATTATGCATCCAATAACGGACAGGGGCAACATGATTGCAAATGGTACTTTGAGCAATCTCGCTTTCATGATGTGGAAACTGCAGGTCCATTCCACCACCGTGAATATCAAATTGCGCACCCAAATATTTGGTAGCCATTGCAGAACATTCGATATGCCATCCCGGGAAACCTTCTCCCCAAGGGCTTTTCCAGCGCATAATGTGTTCTGCCGGTGCAGCTTTCCATAATGCGAAATCAGCCTTATTCCTTTTTTCTTCCTGCCCTTCCAATTCCCTGGTAGTTTCCAGCATATCTTCTATCACCCGGCCACTCAGTTTACCATAATCATAATTGGCTGCATACTTTTTTACATCAAAATATACACTGCCATTTATTTCATAAGCATACCCTGCTTTAATCAATGTTTCAATCATGTTGATCTGCTCCACGATATGTCCAGTAGCTGTAGGCTCTATCGAAGGCGGCAGGCAATTGAATTGATCCATAGCCCAGTGATACAAGTTGGTGTATTTCTGTACCAGTTCCATAGGCTCCAATTTTTCAAGAACAGCCTTTTTTGAAATTTTATCTTCCGCTTCACGACCTTCTTCTTCAAAATGGCCGGCGTCTGTTATGTTACGTACATAACGAACTTTATACCCAAGGTGCATCAGGTAGCGATAAACCACATCGAATGTAATATAAGGGCGTGCATGTCCTAAATGACTTTCTCCACTTACTGTAGGACCGCAAACATACATGCCGGCATGACCGGGTGTTATACTTTCAAAAACTTCTTTTTTCCTGGTTAATGAATTGTAAACTTTGAGATCGCTCATAAATCCTGATTATGCCCGCAGGCTTGCTTTAAAATGAATCGCAAAAATAAGCGATATCGCCAGAGATATATTGTTAATACAAAAGCGCTGGATCAATTATTTTTTAACTCGATATCTGCCACCAAAAGATAATGATCCGAGTAATTTTTTACCTCGCGGTTAAACTGCTGGATCTTAAAATGATCCGATGCAAAAATATAATCGATCCTTAAAGTGGGCGAAAGGGAAGAAAATGTGCGTCCCACACCAAATCCTTTTTCCAGAAAAGCATCCTGCATTTTTCCCCGCGTAGTAAAATATGCGTAAGAATTGGGTACATCGTTCAGATCAGCACAAAAAACAAGAGGATATGGCGCATCATTCAACAAAGTTTTTACTATATCAGCCTGTGTGCCACGATGAATAATACCCCATTTTAATTTGGAAAAAATGCTGCGGGAGTTATGTAGAATGCTGTCTTGCTGGCGGGTGATCTCATCGATTTTTTGATAATCCTCCTGCTGAAATTGAACGGACTGAAAATGTGTGGAATAAAAACGAATGGTATCACCGCCGATTTTTATATCTGCATGTATCAGCGCTTCAGGAATAGTAGGCCGGGGGTAATGAACCACGCCACTGCTGATAATGGGATAACGTGAAAAAATGATGGAACTATAGAACAAACGGTTGCCATCTTCCCTGAAATCAAAATAAAAATATTTATAACCAAGGTTCTTTTGAATGTGTGCAATGTTGTCGTAATATTCCGGTTTGGTTGATGTCTGAAATTCCTGCAGGCAAACAATATCGGCGTCCTGTTGTTTTAATAATTCCATCATTTTTAACCGGGTTTGACTTCCCTTATTATTATTCCGGCTTAATTCAATAAACCTGGCAACATTCCATGATGCAACCCGAATGTGTTTTGGATCTTTTGTAAAATTATATTCGCTGATAGGATTGGCAGCAAAAAATACACTGATGCTTTTCCATCCAATCAACAAAGGAATAAGACAGATCAATGCATATTTGGGTTGAAAGATCAACCAGAAAAAAAACATAAGAATCAGGGAGATCAATAAGCCCGCAAAACCTAATCCTAACATGGAAACATACCAGTACTTATGAGGATGCAGGTAAGGAGCAAGGCATGATAACAAAAAAAGCAATGCTATAAAAACATTGATTGCAACCAGGACCTTAATAGTAAAGCGGCGGATCTTGCTGGGCATCCATGCAATTTAATCACTTTTAAAAGGAATAAGAAGTTTCCGGCGAATGTGCTTAATGAATTTTATGATTTTTTATTCCAGGGTTTATAATTCACTTTCTGTTTAGGACGGTCAGCCGGAATTTCCTGTAATGGTTCACAAGGTTTTGCATGTAAATGCATTTCCTGGGGTAATTGCTGGTATAATTGAGTGCCTTCTGTTTTCCATTGCAGCATTTCATCACTCACTTTTTTTATAACCTTTGAAGGATTACCGACAACTACCGATCGTGCAGCAATTATTTCTCCTTGTTTTATAAAAGTTAATGCACCCACTATACATTCATCACCCAAATCCACATTATCCATGATCACCGCATTCATTCCAACCAGACAATTTTTGCCAATAGTTGCTCCATGAATTACTGCACCATGTCCAATATGTGCCGCCTCTTTCAAATGAACCGTAACTCCGGGAAACATATGAATGATACAATTTTCCTGCACATTACACCCATCCTCAATAATGATTGCACCCCAATCTCCACGCAGCATAGCACCCGGACCGATGTAAACATTCTTGCCAATAATTACATTGCCTGTAACTACCGCCTGGGGATGAACGAAAGAAGATGTATCTACAACTGGTCTGAAGCCGTCAAATTCATAAAACATGCACTTGCTTTCATTCAAAATTGATGAAAAAATTTTAGAGTGAATCAGGTGGTTTCAGCGGGGGCTTTTTTAACTCGTGGACCCCGATTAATTCTTTGGATAACCCGCACCAATAAAAAGATGATTAACCCGGTTCCCAAAAGACCAACTACAACGGCTGCCCCATCTGAACCTGCACATGAAAGTTCGCATGATAATCCTGCCAATAACAGTAATAACCCCGCAGCAATAATAATTGAGAGAATGATAAGCGCTGCCTTTTCTCCTTTGGTAGATTCCTTATAATGTTTGCGAAATTCTTTCCATTTACTTTTGAGTTTCTTTTTTAATTCTTTCTTGGAAACGGGTTTCTTTGCTGCCGGTTTAGACTCCTCCTTAGATTCAATTTTAGAGCTTGTATTTACCAGTTTATTTGAAGGAATGGAAAAACTGGTGGCATAGGCAGATGAGAGAGGGGTTTGAGAGGTCTTATTGAAAGCATTACCTCCATAAACTACAATAAGAAAGGTTGATACTGCCAGCAACAGATCTGCCGATTTTTGTTGAAAATAAAAATTTTTGTAGCTGTGTTTTCTTTCTTTAACCGGGTAAATTATTAATCCTGTAAAAAATAATGCAAGAGGGAGATAAATAAATAAAATAGGAAGGACTATGTCTGCAGAAAATAATAAGTCGCCTAAGAATAACGCCAATAAATTCAAAACAACATATAGCAAACCAATTAAGAAGCGGGTAAGCATAATATGCCCACGTGCCCATAATGAAAGTTTTCTCATAAGCCTAGTTTAGATGTTAGAAATGGTTTAGAGGAATGTTATTCTAAATTTAATTTCTTTCAATCATATCTCCATGAAAATTATTCCAGGTTCCAGCTTGTATCCTTTCTAAAAACCACTCCTTTAAAAAGAGCAACCAACTCCTGTTTTTCGTTTTCAACCCGTACCAGGTAGTTAGCTAACCGGTTGCTACAACTAACTTCTTCTGCAGTCGCAATAATAGTATCCCCACTTTTGAGTGGTTTAATGTGAGATATAGATGTTTCAATAGAAACGGCATGCTTCCCATGACTGTTAGATGCAAAAGCAAGGGCACTGTCTGCCAAAGAATAACTGATGCCACCATGCGCAATGCCAAATCCATTGCACATTTCTTTCCTGATTTTCATTTTCAAACGACAATAGCCATCTTTCTCCTCCATCCTTTCCACACCTAGCCATTGGGAGAAATAATCATTTTCCATCATCTGGTCTACAATATGAGTAGCTTTCTTTTTCAAGAGAAAATTATTTTCCGTTAAAAACCGGTTTGCGTTTTTCCATGAAAGCCTGCACACCTTCCTTGTAGTCGTGGGTTTCGGAGGCCAATTGCTGCAATTTGTCTTCCAGCTTTAATTGATCATCAAGCGTATTGGTAAAAGATGATTGCAGCGCTTTCTTCGTATAGGCCAGGCCGGTAGTTGGCATTTGTACTAATTTTTTTGCAATAGAGAATGCACTTACTGCAAATTCATCATCCTCAAAACATTTATAGATCATACCCAATCTTTCCGCTTCATCGGCACCTATCTTTTCACCCAACATCATCAGGGCGCTGGCTTTTTGCCAGCCAATCAACCGGGGTAAAAAGTAGGTTCCCCCACTATCGGGTATCAATCCGATTTTTGAAAAAGCCTGGATGAAGGATGCGCTTTTTGAAGCAACAACCACATCGCAGCAAAGTGCAATATTGGTTCCTGCCCCGGCTGCCACACCATTTACGGCGGCAATTACCGGTTTTTCAAGAGTCCTTATTTTATTAATCACAGGGTTAAAATGTTCCGCCAGTATTTTATTGGTTGATGGCGGATTTGGACCCGTCAGTTCTTCAATGTCCTGCCCTGCTGAAAATGCTTTACCCGATCCCGTTATATAGACAGAGCGTATTTCATCTGAACGGCAGTCATCAAGCATCTTTTGCAGGCTCAAAGCCATTTCGCCATTGAAAGAGTTTAATTTTTCAGGCCTGTTGAATGTTATACAGCCTACTCCTTCTCTTAGCTCAAATAATACAGATGACATTCATTTAAATTTTTAAACAATTTAAAAAGCTATCGACCGATTTTTTATCATCACTCCGTTATAAGTATTTTGTTTTCCCCGGAACAGCAACAGGATAGAAGCCGTAACTATCAGGAACAATCGGTGGTGCTGCGTTAAAATCAAATTCCTTTGGCATAATACTAATACCTGAATCCAATAATTTTTCAGCATCCAGGACCTGTCCCGAATAAGTTGCCATTCTACCCATTATTGCGGATAATGTACTGTAAGCCCCAATTTCTGCATCCGCGAATTTGTACTGGTTTTTTGCAACGGCGGCAAACAGTTCGTCATGTTCCGTCTGGTATGGATTCCTGTCTTTCTTTTTATCAAATTGAAAAAGCGTTTTACCCTTAGGATCTTTGATCATGGCTGCATCTCCATAAATTTTTCCTTTTGTACCGATCATTAATTCATCAACCTTACTCATTGTTCCGGGAATATGACGGCACTGGCTGTTCAATATGGTGCCATCGGCGTAATGAAATTCTACAAAATGATGATCAAAAATTTCTCCATGATCTTTTCCATTACGAACCTGCCGGCCACCAAGACCCTGTGCTTTTACCGGGTAGGCACCTTTAAACCAATTGATCACATCTATATTATGAATATGCTGTTCCACAATATGATCACCGCAAAGCCAGTTAAAGTAATACCAATTACGCATCTGGTATTCCATTTCTGTCTGGTTATATTTCCTTGGTTTAACCCAAACCCCATCACTGTTCCACCAGGCTTGTGCGGAAGTGATATCTCCAACCAGGTGTTTATTTTCATATAAAGCCCTGTATGAATCCTGGTAACGCCGTTGCAAACCAACAACCACGTTTAATTTTTTTTGTTTGGCTGATGCTGCAGCCTGTAATACTTTTTGAATCCCTGCCGGATCCACTGCCACAGGCTTTTCCATAAATACATGTTTGCCATGATTTATGCAGGATTCGAAATGATAAGGTCTGAAACCTGGAGGTGTAGCTAATATGACGACATCGGCTAAAGGAATCGCTTTTTCGTATGCATCAAAGCCAACAAATTTCCTGGCTTCCGGAACATCCACACGATCTTTTACACTGCCATCCATTCCCCAATCAGACAGATCATCTGCCGACAATGTTTTATAACAACTATCCAGCCTGTCGCGAAAAGCATCAGCCAGTGCGACCACTTTTACATTCTGTTTGCTTAGTAAAGCCTGCAATGCTGCTCCTGTGCCACGTCCTCCGCAACCAACAACAGCTACCTTAATGACTTTATCATTTTCAGAAAAAAAATTGGCTTTCGAAATAACAGGCATGGCAAGGATACCACCACCGAGGATGCCAGCATTTTTTACAAATTCACGGCGTGAGTTTTTTTCATTCATAATAGTCAGTTTTATTATTTACCAAGATGTAATTTAAAGAATGATTCAATGGCTGCAGGTGTTGGTTGTTCAACCGGTCTTACAATCCGAAATCCAATAAATGGAGCATCCGTATTCCACCATTTACTTTTTGGGATTTGCGGATCACGCTGGTTCCATTTTAGTTCTGATTTTATCCTGTTAGCCGATCTTAATTCAGTGGCTTCGTCCAAATAACTGCCTCCTTTTATGGTACGTGGATGTTTTTTATCAGGGATCAGTACAGGATTATTTTTTTCTGATTTCATTCGTTCAAAATAGTTTGCATCATATTGATCCAGGGTCCATTCTGCAACATTGCCATACATATCATATAAATCCCAATGATTGGGTTTTAATAATCCAACTTCATGATATTTACCGCCGCTGTTTTTTTTATACCATGCAAAATCAGCTAAATCCTTTTCATCATCACCAAAAAAATAGGTAGTAGCAGATCCGGCCCTTGCCGCATATTCCCATTCAGCTTCTGTTGGCAGCCTGAAAAAAATGCCCGTTTTATTATAAAGCCAGCGGCAATACATTAATGCGCCATACTGTTGCATGCTGTTTGCAGGAAATTTTCCTTCTTTGCCCATTCCCGGAGAAAAATCAATATATGGAGGACTGGGTCTTGTAACGGCATCAGCATCACTGTTAACGGCAATATTTATATCCCTGAAAAAACTTAAGTATTCATCCTGCGTTACTTCAAATTGGCCCATCCAGAAAGGAGATATTTTAAATTCAGTTTGTGGTCCTTCATCAACCTCTCTTCCATTTTCATTTGCCTTACTGCCCATTGTAAAAACACCACCTGGTATTGGCACCAGATTAAAAGATACAGGCGTGCCCGGAATACTTTGTGTATATTTTTTAAATTCAGGATTTTCCTGCGCCAACAACATCGACGTAAATAAAAAGGCAAAAAGGCTAACACATAATTTCATTTGACTAAGATATTGAAGTTTGCAATGATATTATTTAAGATAACGGTTAAATGTAGCCGATTTATGGGCTGAAATAACCCCACCAGATATTTCAAGAATTAACAAAGATGCATTTTCAGATTCGGCAAGTTTCAAAGCTTTGGATATGGGTAAAATACTGCATGCAGTTGCAAGCCAGTCTGCGGTGGCACCATCATTTGCAATAACTGTTACCTGCCGCTGATCTGTAATACCATACCCGGTTTTTGGATTGATAATGTGTGAATATTTTTTACCATCATGTTCAATAAATTGATACATGTTCCCGGATGTAGCAACAGCCTTATCACTTAATAGCAATTGTTGCTCAACCAATTCCTCTTCATCACCAGGTAAACTTACTGCAATGGACCAGCCTTTTTTTCCCGGAGGAGGTTTGCTCATAACTATATCGCCTCCGGCATCCACAAGTGCATGGTGATTATTTTTGGCATGAAGAAGTTCAATCACTTTTTGTGCGGTATAACCTTTTACGATGCCACCAAAATCCAATGAGGCTCCATTTGCTGAAATGAACATTGAAGCATCGCGGGGAAAAAATTTAAAATATTTTTTAGAGGATAAGCGAAGTGCTTTTTTGACTGTCTTTTTTTCAGGAAATTTATTTTCGCTTCTTGCATGGCGCCATAATTTGGTTAATGCCCCTGCATATATGGAAAAAGCATTTTGCGAATTTTGATTGGCTTCAACAGATAATTTCATTACATCAAACAAAGCTGGTGATATTTTTTGGGGATGTTTGCCAGCATGAACAGCCAGTTGGCTTATTTCACTTTTAGTATCATAATCACTGAAAATTAAATTCAACGAATCAACAAGATCAAAACTTTCTTGGGCCACCAGACTTGCTTCGGCGGAATCCGTGTGATAAAAAATAATTCGAAACGGCGATCCCATTTTATTTTCCGTAAATTGAAACCTAGAAGTTTGTCCGTACGCGGATGAAGAAATCAATAAAACAATCAGGAACAATCTGCACATTATATGAAACCTTACATTTATTCTCAAAGATAAAAAATATGGAACGTAGAAACTTTCTAAAAAACTCATTATTGACAGGCGCTGGGTTTGCTTCCGTTGCGCAATCGTTTGCATCAGTAACTCATTCACCTTCATCTTCAATAAATGATTTAGCAAATAACAATAAATTGTTTAACCTGGATTATGCATTTCATGATGGCATGTTCCGTCAACACGGAGGCGAATCTTTTACGGACCAGATAAAATGGGCACACGAACAGGGTTTCAGAAGTATTGAAGATAATGGGATGATGGCCCGCACACCGGAACAACAAAAAAAGATTGGAGATACCCTGGCAAAATTGGGAATGAGAATGGGGGTGTTTGTTATTACGACAGATAACTGGCACTGGAAAACTACATTAACAACCGGCAAGCAGGAATGGATAGATAAAATGATCAAAGATTGCAAGGATGCAGTTGAAGTGGCCAAAAGGGTTAATGCAAAATGGATGACCGTTGTACCGGGAAATTATGATCGCAGTTTATCGCATGAAATGCAGACTGCAAATGTTATAACGGCATTACGTAAGGGCAGCGAGATCCTGGATAAACATGGATTGGTGATGGTATTGGAACCATTGAGTGATAACCCGGATCTTTTTCTCCGTCATTCGCATCAGACATATATGATCTGCAAAGCGGTGAATAGCCCGGCATGTAAGATTTTATACGATGCCTATCACATGCAGCGTAATGAAGGCGACATCATTGCCAATATAGATCGATGCTGGGAGGAGATTGCTTATTTACAGGTTGGAGATAACCCGGGCCGCAAAGAACCCACAACCGGTGAAATGAACTACAAAAATATTTTCAAGCATATTTACAACAAAGGTTTTAAAGGAATTGTAGGCATGGAGCACGGTAATGCACAACCGGGAAAAGATGGTGAAATTGCATTGATAAAAGCTTACCGGGAAGTGGATGCTTTTAAGTGAGAATTGTTTAAACGTTTAGGTGTTTAGTTGTCCAGTATTAACAACAAATTCCCTTAATAAATAATCAAGGGTTTAACCGAAATTGTATAAAGGCAGTATTACAAAATCTTCGAAAAACCTATTTTCAAATTTTCAAATTATCAAATTGCCACATTGTTTTTAATGGCATTTAAAATAATCAAACGGCTCTTTACATTGTTCGCAGCGATAAAGAGATTTACAGGCCGTGCTGCCAAACTCGCTGATGCGGGTTGTATTATAAGAGCTGCAATGCGGACATTGCACTGATTCATCAGCAAATAAAGCCGTGCTGCAAACCTGTTGCTTCGGATTGGGAGGTGCAATACCAAATGCTTTTAATTTTTCTTTGCCGGCTTCAGACATCCAGTCTGTTGTCCAGGCTGGAGATAAAACCTGTTTTACCAAAACATCCCTCATTCCATACTCCATTAACTTAAGCCGAATATTCATATTAATTACATCCATTGCAGGACAACCAGAATAAGTAGGTGTAATAATTACTTCGTATTGGTTATCATTAAAAACAACATCCCTCACAATACCCAAATCAATAACCGACAATACAGGCACTTCCGGATCGTTCACTTCTTCGAGGATCTTCCAGATCTGGTGTGTTACCAATGCAGGATCAGTTGTATGTAAGGATGTTTTGTTCATTTAAAAAATTACCAGGTTGCGTTTGGAAAAGTTCTTTGCAGGTATTGCATCTCTGCCAATATATATCCAAGGTGTTCCGTATGCCTGCCACTCGTTCCACCTGTTTGCATCCATCCACTAACAGGCATGTTCAGGGTAGCTTCGTCAAAAATATCTTTTACGCGGCTGAACCAGGACTGCTGCAGAACTTTTGAATCGAGTCCCAGAACCAAAGATTGATCCATAAAAGGTTCAAACATTTCCCCGGTATACATCCAAAGATCATCAACAGCTTTTTGCATACGGGCATGACTTTCATCTGTACCATCACCCAGACGAATAACCCACTCACTGCTCCAGCGCAAATGGTAAGTCACTTCTTTAAGCGATTTATCTGCAATGGCTGCAATAGTTGCGTCCGGACTTTTCATCAAATTCGTATACAAATCAAATTGCCAGGCACTGAAAAGGAATTGACGCAAAGTTGTAAACGCCCAATCTCCTCTGGGCAATTCAAGCATTAAAAAATTAAGGTATTGATTTTCATCCCGCAAAAAAGCAAGATCATCTTCATTAATCTCTCTTCCATAATTTTTCCATGGCCTTGGAATAACATGGTCAGCCGCATTTTTTTCATCATCCGAAAAACCATTGTACAATTCCGCGGCATAGGCGTAAAAGTTCTTGGCTTGTCCCAGTAAGTCGAGTGAAATATTGGTAATAGCTATGTCTTGTTCCAGCACCGGTCCATGGCCACACCATTCACTATTTCGCTGGGAAAGGATCAAAGCATTGTCGGCGAGGTGAAGAGAGTGGGTAAAGAGTTGATATGATTGCATCAGGAATTTGGGATTGGGAATTAGGAATTATTTTTAAAGACCAACTTAAAAAATCTATTGAGGATATGATTCTTTATTTTGTTTATCTAAATAATTGATATAGCCATTTATTAATTTAAATACGGATTCACACATAATCTCTATTGCGGAAAAATCTTCTTTTGAGATATATTTTCATCAAGCGCAATTACCAAATGATCGATTATTTCAGTAACTGAACCCCTAGCCTGGATAAAAAAATGCCGGGTATCAGTATACGTAAACCTTCCATAACCTTCGGCCATATTGTTTGTAACAGAACGACGGGATCGAATCATTTGTGACACCAGTTGATACTTTTCTTCAGGTGGGAATTTTTTCACCAACGCTGAAATTATATTTCTTAATTCTCTGCCTTTTTTCCAGCAGTCTAAATCCTTAAAACCTTTATATGAATTTGATGCGGGCATTTTTTAATTAATTAATTTGAATACTATTCAAACGCCTAAAGTTTTTGTGAATTTCACCACCCAATTCCAAATTCCAAATCCCCAATTCCAACATCAGTTACATATGCTTCACTTCATCAGGTAAATCATAAAATGTTGGATGACGATAAACCTTGTCGTTTGCGGGCTCATAAAAACTTTCGGCATCATCAGGATTGGTGGCGTGGATATGTTTGCTTTCAACCACCCAGATACTTACACCTTCCTGACGGCGTGTGTACACATCCCGTGCATTTTCAATAGCCATTGCAGCATCGGCAGCATGCAAACTACCTGCATGTTTATGATCCAGGCCTTGTTTGCTGCGAATAAAAACTTCCCATAGTGGCCAGGCCGTTGAACCACTTACCATTGGCGTTAAAGAAACAGCGTTTTTATCAACTTTTTTCTCTGAATCATTTGGTAAACCACCACCTTCTATGGCATCATAATCACCGTAATAATATTTTTTTAAAAGATTCCTCATTTTAATTTGTTTAGGGTTTAGAGTTTAGTGCTTAGTTTAATACATTAACCATTTGACTAATTGTAAGCCCAATTCCAAATTCCCAATACCCTAATTCCAACTTGGACATTCAAACTTAACAACCATTCAACCATCCAACTACTCACGCTGCGTTCTGTTTTTGCCGCATGGCTCTTTTTTCAGCATATGCTACTGCAGCTTCCCGCACCCATGCACCTTCTTCATGTGCATTACGACGGGCAGTAAGACGTTCCTTATTACAGGGACCATTACCTTTTACCACGTTCCAGAATTCGTCCCAGTTAATTTCACCAAAATCATAATGCTTTCGCTCTTCGTTCCATTTCAGATCGGGATCCGGAACTGTGAGTCCAAGAACGTTTGCCTGTTCGGCGATCATATCTACAAATCGTTGTCTTAATTCATCGTTGCTGAAACGCTTGATCTTCCATTGCATACTTTGTTCGGTATGGGGGGAATCACTATCGTGCGGACCAAACATCATCAGGCTTGGCCACCACCATCTATTGAATGCATCCTGCGCCATTGCTTTTTGTTCAGGACTGCCCTGGCATAACATTAATAATATTTCAAAACCCTGGCGCTGGTGAAAACTTTCTTCTTTACAAATGCGGATCATTGCACGGCTATATGGTCCGTAAGATGCACGGCAAAGAGGAACCTGGTTCATAATGGCAGCACCATCAACCAACCAGCCTATCGCTCCCATATCCGCCCAGGTAGTTGCAGGATAATTAAAAATGGATGAATATTTTGCCTTCCCAGAATGTAATTGATCAATCATCTCATCACGACTGATACCCAGCGTTTCAGCAGCGGAATATAAGTAGAGCCCATGACCAGCTTCATCCTGCACTTTCGCTATTAATATTTGTTTTCTTTTTAAAGAAGGAGCCCGGCTGATCCAGTTGCCCTCTGGTAACATTCCAACTATTTCACTATGTGCATGCTGGCTTACCTGGCGTATCAAAGTCTGACGATATTTTTCCGGCATCCAGTCTCGCGGCTCAATGCGGATCTCTTTATCAAGTTTCTGATCGAATAATTCTTGTTCCATATGACGCAATTTACAGGTATCAAATTTACGATAAAGTTCAGGCAGGGAAAGGCTAAATTTCAAATCATTTCATTAGCGTTGGGATTTATTTAAAGCAATTGAAAACAACAGAAACCTTTTAAACATTTTATTTGCTAAGTTGTTACCTTGCAATTAAGGCTTTGTTTTTTAAACCTGGTTAGTTGCTATGAACGATTGCACTCAAGCTATACAATCTAATATTGCAATAGGCGATCAAAAGGCTTTTGCCAAACTTTATAGCTTGTTTCAATATAAACTTTGCCGTTTTTCATATACTATTATACATAACCGTGAAATAGCCGAAGAAATTGTTGAAGATATTTTTGTGTCCTTATGGAATAACCGGGATAGCATATCAAAAATTGAAAACCTTCCCGTTTATTTATATGTTTCGGTTAAAAACCGCTCTTTAAACGAACTTTCCCGCAAGGCCAAAGCACTGGTAACCGCTCCTTACGATTTCCTGGATTTTGAAATTGACAATAAAGTTGAAAATCCACACGACCAGATGATCACCAATGAGATGCTGCAACGAATGCATAAAGCTGTCAACGATCTACCGGCACGTTGCAAAATGATCTTTAAACTAGTTAGAGAAGATGGTTTAAAGTACAAAGAGGTATCACAGATATTGAACATTTCTGTAAATACGATCGATGTTCAAATGGCCATCGCCGTTAAAAGAATTTGCCAATCATTACAAGTTGAAAAACAAAAAAGTTTTCGTTTTCAGCTCACCCGGAAATCCTTGTAAATAGATCGTTGCAATAACCTGCATTCCCAGCTATTGAATTAGTTCTTCCTGGCATTTCAAAAACCTACGTAAAAAAATATTTTTTTTCTTTAGTAGATATGCTTTAAAAAACTGTCCCTTTAAGACAGACCATGACCAACCTTGACTGATCAAAATAAAATATGGCATTTAATGGCCCGCAATATAAGCGGTGAAGCAACTGAATTGGAAGTCGCCACATTCAATAATTTATTATCCCAAAATCCTGCGCTACAACAACAATATGATGTTATGCTGAGCCTTTGGCAAACATCATCACCCCAATTTATAAACTTATTTGAGAAAGAAAATGAAATAATCAGCGGGTTATCTATTTCAAATGAAGATAAAGACCTTGCATTATTTGAACAAAGGGTTCGCAACATAAAAAAAAGAAAAATTATTACCTGGTTTGCAGTTGCGTGCATTGCAGGTGTTGGTTTTTTTCTCTTAACCGTATTTAAATCTTTTCAACCAATTCGCATTAATTCGGCTAAGGTAATTGAGGCGCCCAATGGAAGTCGCATTAAATCACAACTACCGGATGGATCTGTTGTATTTTTAAATGCAGGTTCTTTACTTACCTATAACCAGTTTTCCGATACACTAAGAGAAGTGACATTAACAGGTGAAGGATATTTTGATATAATCCGTGATGAGCAAAGGCCCTTCATAGTACATGCTGACAACATTGACATCAATGTTTTAGGTACCCGTTTCACAGTGAGATCATACCCGGGAGACGAAGTTGTGGAAACCACTTTATTGCAAGGAGAAGTAGAATTAAAAAGATTGGGAGACCGGGTGCCTATCCGGATAAAACCCAATCAAAAAATTATGGTTGCCAAGCAAATTTATTCTGAGAAAAATCAAGTTTCAGGCAGCACTAATAATACATTGACTGTCTTCGAAAAGAGTTATTTTATTTCTACAATCGATTCTGCCCTTAAAAACACTGACCTTTCAGAAACAGCCTGGATTTATAATCGCTTAATTTTTCGCGGAGATAAATTTGATCAACTAGCCAGGAAAATGGAAAGATGGTTTGATGTAAAAATTATTTTTACTGACGACCACGTAAAATCGCTCAGTTTCAATGGTTCATTTGAAAATGAAACAATCAACCAGGCACTAACTGCTCTTCAAATTGCGGAACCTTTTAAATTTCAAATAAATGAATCAAATGAAGTTTTTATCAGTGCCCCATAAAACAGAATATGGATAAAATCTTAATTAAACCGCTATTTTTTGGTTAATCAACTCAATTAATTCATATGAAATGAGCAATAATATAAGAGGAATATCAATCACAATCCCTCATGGCAAATTGCATATGACAATTAAAAGCAATAAAAATAAACATATGAAATTTTTTTTAATGAAAAATCCTGCAGCATCCATGTCAAGGGCTTTACGCATTGTAAACCTGACAGGGATATTTATATTGTTGCTTGTTTTAAATGTTTCAGCAACAGGCTTTGGACAAAGCAAAGTAAACCTGAACTACAAAAGCACTTCAATAAATAAGGTTTTAGCCGATATTGAAGGACAAACTGATTTTCGTTTTCTGTATAACGAAAACATTAAAGGCATAAAAGAAAAAACAGCCATTTCTGTAATAAATGCAGAAGTTATGGATGTTTTAAACCTCCTTTTTAAAAATAAATCACTCACATATACTGTAATGCAGAACAACCTGGTGGTGATCAGGGAAGGGGAAGTAGCAAATAAAAAAATATTTGAATTAATTACCGGTACGGTACTGGGGGATGGCGCCATGCCACTCAGTGGAGTATCCGTTCAGGTTAAAGGAACAACCACCGGGACTACAACCAATGCGGAAGGAAAATTTTCGATTGATGTGGAAAATACAAATGTAACCCTTGTATTTTCTTATGTGGGTTACGAAACACAGGAAGTTGCCCTGGCAGGAAGGACATCACTTGATATTACGCTGCTTCCTTCTTCTTTAGCGATGGACGCTGTGGTTGTAATTGGATATGGTACTGCTGCTAAAAGAGATCTTACTGGTTCTATCGTTACCATCAAAGGTGAAGAAATTGCCAATAAGCCATCAGCAAATCCATTAGGTTTATTGCAAGGTAAAGTAGCAGGTCTGTCTGTTGTAAATTCAGGACGCCCGGGTGCAGAACCAGATATTCGTATTCGGGGTACAAATACCATTAATGGTGTGAAACCGGTTTATATAGTAGATGGTATCCTGAATGACAACATCAACTTTTTAAATCCGGCTGATATTGAATCTATTGAAGTTTTGAAAGATCCTTCTTCATTAGCGATTTTTGGAGTACGTGGTGCCAATGGTGCTATTGCAATTACTACCAAAAAGGCAAAAGCGGGTCAAATGCTGGTGAATTTCAATACCTCCATTGGTGTTAAAAAAGTCCAGGATAAAATTCAAATGACAAATGCAGCGCAGTTTAAAGAATTATATACCGAACAGCTCATTAACCAGGGAGCAAATGCTTTTGATTATACGTTGTGGAATGCTAATACAGATTGGCAGGATGAAATTTTCCAGGATGCAATAATTAATTATAACAATATCAGTATAACAGGGGCCACAGAAAAAAATCGTTTCTACCTGGGCTTGGGTTATATAAATGAAGAAGGAATCATCAAACATGAACAATACAAAAAATATACGCTCAATTTTAGTGATGAATTAAGGGTGACAAGGGGATTAAAATTCGGCATCACAATGAATGCATACCGGGCCGAAATGCCACAGGAAAGAAGTGTGGGATCTGCCATCAGGGCCGCACCTATTGCACCGGTTTTAGACCCAACGACCGGGTTATACCATACACTACCTTCATTTCAAAGAGCCCAGGTTTTTAATCCTTTGGTAAATGTTGAATCAGAAAAAAATACATTAATTGCCAGGGAATACCGGGCTGTGGGTAGCATTTATGGCGATGTAAATTTTTTGAGAAACTTTAATTTCCGCGTTCAGTTATTCGCCGATTATGGCTTCAACACTTCCAGGAGCTATGCGCCAATTTTATCAGTTTTTAACCCTGAAATTGTTGGGGCTGACAAAAGAGATACAACACGCAGAACCACATCTGTTAATCAAAGCCAGGATATATATCCTAAAACACAGATGGATTATTTGCTTACCTACAAAAAGAAATTTGGCGGGCATGATCTGACTGTGTTGGGTGGTGTTACTACATACTACAGGGCATTTGAAGGAACAAATTCTTCTGTTCAACAAGGAACTTCCCAGATAATTCCAAACAATCCAGATAAATGGTATGTGGATGCAGTTGGAGATCCATCTACAAAACTTGGATCAGGAAGTGCCTGGGAAGATGCATCGCTTTCTTATTTAGCAAGAGCATTATATAATTATGAGGGCAAATATTTATTGAATGCTTCTTTTAGAAGAGATGGAAGCAGCCAGTTTTATTCTCTAGGCAACCAATGGAAAAATTTTGGAGCAATTGGAGTTGGTTGGGTTATCAGCAAGGAAGATTTTTTTGGAGACCAGGAATTCCTGGACTACCTGAAACTAAAAGGCTCATGGGGTATTTTAGGAAATAAGAATATTGATGACCGTTACAGGTACCCTGCTTATCCTACGTTGACTAATGCAAATTCTGGTGTTTTTGGAAATAATGTAGTTGCCGCTTTAGAACCCCAGTATATTCCAGATCCAAACTTAAACTGGGAAACAGTTCATAGCTATGAATTTGGATTTGAGCTGAATACTTTCAACAACAGGCTATTCTTTGAGGCCAATTATTATAATAAAGTAACCAAGGATGTACTTACTTTAATTGAAGGTCCTTCCGGAACATTGCCCGGATTAGGAAACCTGGGAGAAATTGAAAACAAAGGTTTTGAATTTACAGCTAGCTGGAACGAGGATATAAATGAAGATTTTGGATATTCAATTTCCGGAAACCTTACCACGATAAAAAATAATGTAACCAGGCTTAACAAAACAGGTTTTGCCATTATCAACGGTGCTGCAAGAACAACTGCTGGTTTTCCGATAGGTTATTTCTACGGTTATGTACATGATGGAATTTATCAATCAAATACAGAAGTAACCAAAAGTCCTACCAGTCAAATCGGTGCCGTTTCTGCGGGTGATATAAAATACAGAGACATCAATGGTGATGGTGAAATTACAGTTGATGACAGAACATTAATAGGAAACCCTACACCAGATTTTATTTATGGTGGTAGTATCTCCTTCAACTATAAAGGTTTTGATATCGGTGTTGATATGCAAGGCGTTTATGGAAATGAGATTTTCAGGGCATGGACACAGGGTACATTTGCTGATTTTAATTACCTGGAACAGCGGATTGACCGATGGAATGGTCCTGGTTCATCTAACTGGGAACCTATTTTAAGTACAAGAAGAGCCAATAACTACCAAAATTCAACTTATAATATTGAAGATGGCAGTTTCTTCAGAATCCGGAATTTACAGTTAGGGTACACATTTGGACAAAACATGTTAAGTAGTGTTGGAATAAAATCATTGCGTATTTATTTAAATGCTCAAAACCTTGCAACATTTGCCAACAATACTGGTTATACACCGGAAATTGGTGGTAGTGCAACCGCATTTGGAATAGATAATGGAACCTATCCTGTACCCGCAGTTTATTCAGCAGGCCTTAATTTAAATTTTTAAATTTCTTAGTATGAAAAAAATATATTATTTAAAATGGAGCTTATTACCAATGGTGGTCTTGCTGATCGGAATTTCATCCTGTAAAAAGGATTTCCTGGACCGCCAGCCATTAGGTCGATATATTGATGAAGATGTTCCGGCAGGATCATTTGATAGTAAAGTTTTTGCACTTTATTCCTTATTGAGAACGGATGGGTTTAACTCCATTCATTATTTAGCTGTCCACAGCTTCCGATCAGATGAATCTGAAAAAGGAAGTACACAGGCAGATGGCGCCAATCATGGGCAGATGTTTGATGATTTTCAGTATGATAAAAGTAATGGTTTGATACAGACATACTGGACCAATCATTATGCAGTAATCATTGCTGCCAATGCTATTATTGATGACATAGATTCCATTGGAGCTACAGATCAAAACACTTTGATCAATAAAGCTGAAGCCAAATTTTTACGTGCCTATGCTTTTTTTAACCTGGTCCGTTCTTTTGGTGAAGTTCCTTTAGTAGATTTTAAAGTGACTGATGCAGCGCAGGTAAATATTCCAAAATCTACATCAAACGAGATCTTTACATTGATTGACCAGGATTTAATGGAAGCTACTTCTGTATTACCCCAGGATTGGGATGCGCAATATACCGGTCGATTGACAAAAGGAGCTGCGTTAACACTGCAGGCTCAAACGCATTTATGGCGGAATAACTGGGCTGCAGCACTAACTTCCGCAAAAAGCGTAATAGCATTAAACAAGTATGGTTTGGTTTCCAATTATGGCAGTCAATTCAGGCATACAGGTGAAAATGGTCCTGAATCTATTTTCGAGATACAGGCGATTTTCAGACCAGCATTAGATCTTGGTATTCCTTACGCCAACGTGCAGGGAGTAAGAGGTGCAGGAGCATGGGATCTGGGTTGGGGCTGGAATGTGCCTACTCAAAAACTCGTAGATGAATATGAAACCGGAGATCCTCGTAAGGATGCAACCATATTATACTCTGGTCAAACAGATCCACTGTTTGGTGAAACAGTTCCTCCACAGCCAACGATTGCAAGGCCTTATTGGAACAAAAAAATATATACAAATCCTGCAGACAGGGTAGCTTTAAACAGCCGGTTCGGCAGGTGGATGAATCATAGAATATTGCGCTATGCCGATGTATTACTAATGGCTGCCGAAGCGGCTAATGAGTTGGGAGGCACGCAAAATACGACCGAAGCATTAGCATGGCTTGAAATGGTAAGAGCAAGAGCCAGGGGAAACAACAATACCATCCTTCCACCAGTTACAACAACAGACCAGGATGCATTAAGACAAGCCATCCGGCATGAACGTTTTGTTGAAATGGCTATGGAGGAATCCAGATTTTGGGATTTAGTAAGATGGGGTATTGATATCACTGTATTACCGGCTTCGGGTAGCCCGGGTTACCAACTCAAACATCGATTGCTACCCATCCCTCAAGAAGAAATTGATAAATCAGGTGGTATTTTAATACAAAACCCGAATTATTAAAATTTAAATTTCAAAACTGAAAAATATGAAATCAACTAAAATAATATTGTTTGGATGCTCCCTGGTTATTATGTTTGGTTTGCTTTTAACAGCATGTCAAAAACTGGACAGACCAGCCTTAGGGGAGCTTATCCTGGATCCACCTCCACCGCCGTTGACTCTATTAGACAGCAAAAGCTATTGGCATTTTAATGGGGACACCAGGGATACTGGTGAATTAAGATTATCTACTTCAGCAACAAGTATTTCATTTGTGCCCGGTGTTACAGAAGGAGAAGCTGCTCAGGTAGGAGCGGGTGGATATATGGTAGTTAGAACAGTTCCAGATGCATTAAAATCGCCAGGTAGTTTCTCGATTGCTTTTTGGATGAATGGTGTGGGACCTGTTACAGGTGGCGCACAGGGATTGTTTGCCATTTCAAAAAGCACAGAATTTTGGGGAAATTTTGAAGTGTTCCTGGAAAATCTTGATAATGGTGCTGAAGCTTTTATAAAGGTTCACATGTATAATGCAGGTGTAGCCAGTGGTAATGGAGAAGAATGGACAGAAGTTAAAATACCCGGTGCACTTAATAAATGGACGCATATTGCTATAACCTATAGCGCTGCCACTTCCGAATTAACGGTATACGCAGATGGTCAACCAACCACCGTAAATAAAAAAGTATTGGGTGGTGGTAATTATGGACCATTGGTTTGGGAAAATGTTACTGGTCTTGTTCTTGGTTCATTTGCTTTCCAGGTTTCACCTACGCTTGCAAATCATGGTGCTGAGGGATGGGCAAAATCTTTTAATGGTGCATTGGATCAGTTTCGCATTTTTACTAAAGCTTTGACACCTGCTGAAGTAGCCAACTTGCACACTAATAAATTATAAATTTCTTTGAATAGGATAAATGGGTTGCAACTGAATTTTGCAACCCATTTTTTTATCTTCCATAGTCAACACTTTTTATTTTTTATTTAACCAGATAAGATTGTTTACTTAGTATCTCCGCCTTTTATATATGTTTATTTTTAAAAACAATCATATAAAAAAATATTTAGCCATACCAGCATTTGTATTAATAGCCATTCTTTGTTCGCATTGCAATAAAAAAAAATCAATTTTCGAATCACTGCCTTCTTTAAAAACAAACATCACTTTTACCAACCAGTTACCTCAACGGGAAAATTTTAATATACTTTACTACATCTATTACTATAACGGTGGTGGCGTTGCAACAGGTGATATTAATAATGATGGCTTAACGGACATATACTTTACTTCAAATAACAAGGGTGCAAATAAACTATACTTAAACAAAGGGGATTTTGAGTTTGAAGATATAACAGATAAAGCGGCAGTAGCAGGCAATGCTGACTGGTGCTCCGGGGTAACTATGGCGGATGTTAACGGTGATGGATACCTGGATATGTATGTTTCTGCTGTAAGTAATGTTCATGGCCTGCAAGGTCATAACCAGCTTTTTATTAATAATGGCAATCTTAGTTTTACGGAAAGTGCAGCTACCTATGGACTTGATTTTGCCGGTTTTTCAACGCAGGCTGCTTTTTTTGATTATGACCGGGATGGCGACCTCGATTGTTATCTTTTAAATCATTCGGAAAGGCCTCATGCCAATATAGTTGATACAAGCAACCGGCGAAAGATTGATACGCTTTCCGGAGACAGGCTTTATCGAAATGATATGAACTCCACTGTGAAAAAATTTACTGAAGTTTCTAAAGAAGCTGGAATTTTTCAGAGCAGTTTAGGCTATGGTCTTGGTTTAGCAGTAGCGGATATCAATAATGATGGTTGGGATGATATATATGTAGGTAATGATTTTCATGAAAACGATTATTATTATGTCAATAATGGCGATGGCACATTTACCGAAACCGGCGCAAAAGTTTTCGGACATTATTCTCGTTTCAGTATGGGTAATGATATTGCCGATTATAATAATGATGGGCAACTGGATATTATTACAGTAGACATGCTTCCTGCTGATGAAAAAATTCTCAAAACTTATGGAAGCGATGAAAACCCGGATATATATCAATTAAAACTTACGGATAACGGTTACCAGCATCAATACTCGAAAAACGTTTTACAACGCAATAATGGAAGTGGCAGCAGCTTTAGTGAAACAGCCTTATTGAGCGGCGTTTCTGCAACAGACTGGAGCTGGGCGCCGCTGTTTGCTGATCTTGATAATGACGGCAAGAAAGATTTATTTGTATCAAGTGGCATTTTACAACGACCGGTCGATCTTGATTTTATAAAATTTGTCTCCAGTCTTGAATCGCAAAAAAGAATGACGGGCGATAATAATTTAGATAAGGTCGCTTTAGAAAAAATGCCTGACGGCAGTTCATACCCCTTTTTATTTAAAGGATATGGCGACTTGCAATTCAAGGATGTTAGTGAGGACTGGGGAACTTCAAAAATGAAAGGTTTTTATACCGGTGCCGCTTATGCGGATTTAAATAACGATGGC
This sequence comes from Chitinophagaceae bacterium, assembly GCA_036675565.1. Taxonomy (GTDB): domain Bacteria; phylum Bacteroidota; class Bacteroidia; order Chitinophagales; family Chitinophagaceae; genus JACCYQ01. The sequence continues at coordinate 139,926 of JAKFER010000047.1, read as the reverse complement.
AATCTCGATCTGGTTATCAGCGCTATTAATTCACCTGCGGTTATTTTAAAAAACAATACACCTGCAAAAAATAATATTTCAATTTCCCTTAAAGGTAACGGGATGAATACTTTTGGCATTGGTGCAAAGGCATACCTTTTTACAAAATCGGGATTGCAATACCAGCAACTGATGTTAACAAGAGGCTTTCAATCTTCGTCTGATGCACGATTGCATTTTGGATTAGATTCATTGTCAAATATTGACAGCATCCTGGTAGTGTGGCCCAATCAAAAATACCAGGTGTTAAAAAATATTCCGGCAAATAAGCCTTTAACAGTAAATGAAAAAGATGCATCGGTTATTTTTGAATATGCCTCTTTTTTTCCTTCAGATCAATCATTATTCAAAGACCTTACAAAGCAGGTAAGTTTTCCCTGGAAGCACCTGGAAAATAATTTTGATGATTTTAGTTTTCAGTACCTGATTCCACATGCACAATCAACAAGAGGGCCTAAAACAGCCATAGCAGATATCAATGGTGATGGGTTGGATGATATCTATACATGTGGTGCAAAAGGGCAAGCCGGCGTAATATTTATCCAACAGGGAAATGGCTACTTTTTACCAGTTGAAAACAAAGTTTTTACGGACGATGCGTTAGCTGAAGATGTTGATGCCGTTTTCTTTGATGCAAATGGAGATCAGCATCCTGATCTTTATGTGGTCAGTGGTGGAAATGAATATACCGGCAATCATCCTGCCCTTGCAGATCGCTTATATATAAATGATGGTAAGGGTAATTTTATAAAATCAAAATCATTACCCGGAATTTTTTCAAATAAATCATGTGTTGCGTTTGCAGATATTGACAATGATGGTGACGTGGATATTTTTGTTGGCACATTGGCTGATGCCAATGCCTATGGGATTCCCCAAACCTCACACTTGTTATTAAATGATGGTAGAGGAAATTTTTCAATCGCTCCACAGCATAAAATTGCATTGCAAAATATTGGTATCGTTACTGCAGCTGCTTTTAATGACATAAATAAAGATGGATGGAATGATTTGATAGTTACCGGTGAATGGATGCCTATTCAAATCTTTATAAATAAAAATGGAAAATTTCAATCAACAAGCATAAATAAATCAACCGGGCTTTGGCAAACAGTTTTGGTAGATGATGTAAATGGTGATGGTCATGCAGACATACTTGCAGGAAACTGGGGATGGAACAATAAATTCTGGAGTGGTAAAAATGGACCACTTAAAATGTATGTAGGAGATTTTGATAATAATGGAAAAACAGAACAGCTATTATCATATACATTAAATGGAACTGAATACCCGTTCCTGGCCAAAGATGAGGTAGAGAGGCCACTCCCTCTCTTAAGAAAGCACTATTTACTTTATGGAGATTACGCTGGTGTTCCTATGAAGGAAGTATTTTATGGATGGATCGATACCGTAAAACCATTTACAGCCGAAAGATTAGGGTCCGTTATTTGTTATGGGGATGGAAATGGAAATTTTGATATACAGGATCTTCCCGCAACATTGCAAATGGCCCCGGTTTTTGCATTCCAAAAAGCTTTCCTTAACAAAGAAAAAGAACAAGCATATGTAGCAGGAGGAAATTTTTTTGATGTGATACCTTATGAAGGAAGATATGATGCGCAGCCTCTGTCAATCTTCTCCATAACCCGGGATAATAAAATCAAACATATACCACAACAGGATTTAATGAATATAAAAGGCCAGATAAGGGATTTAAAATGGATCAGGATGAATGATCAGCGAAACCTGTTAATGATTGCGAGGAATAACGATAGCATGATTTTTATGCAATTAAATAATTAAGAATAATTCTACATCCAGGGAAGATTTAGAGTATAGGTGGATTAATGAATAAATAATAAAATGAAAAGTTTACATATTATAATAATCCATTGCTTTATCTGCCTGGTCTTTTTGAACTGTTCTAAAAGTTCATCAGAACCTGATCCTGCTCCGCCTCCACCAGCTCCTGTATCTTTTGGCATGCAATCAACCAGCGTTGATGGGGTAAACAATTTATCAGAGTATAGAAATACAAATGTTTCTCCTTCAATTAAAATAAAATTTAAAGCACCTATACAAAACAATTCCGTTCAGCAAAACATCTCGTTTACTGATAAAACAGGAACAAGCATTGGATTTAATACCAAACTGGAAAACGGCGATAGTACTATTGTGATCGCCCCAAATGCACCATTAAAATATCTTACCCGGCACAACATTTCAATAACAACGGGATTGCAATCAAAGTCGGGAGGAAAATTACAAACCCCGGTCATTTTTTCATTTCTTACCAGACTTGATTCAACCTATAAGTTTCCTATCATTAGCAACGCTGCTTTATTAACTCTCGTACAACAACAAACATTTAAATATTTCTGGGACTTTGCGCATCCAAACAGCGGGCTGGCGAGAGAAAGAAATACCTCCGGCGACCTGGTTACAACTGGTGGCTCTGGTTTTGGTATCATGGCACTACCGGTAGCGATTGAACGAAATTTTATTTCCCGTGCCCAGGGCCTTGAAAGATTGCAAAAAATTGTTGGATTTTTAAAAAATACCGCACAACATTTTCATGGCGCATTCCCGCATTGGTTAAATGGTAATACAGGAGTTGTAATCCCTTTCAGTGCTAAAGATGATGGAGCGGATTTGGTTGAAACTTCTTTCCTCGTGGCCGGATTATTAACAGCCCGCCAGTATTTTAATAGTAATGATGCAGCCGAAACTGCCTTACGCAACGACATTAACACCATTTGGCACCGCGTGGAATGGGACTGGTTCAGGAAGAATAATGAAGATGTTTTATACTGGCACTGGAGCCCGAATTATGGCTGGGAAATGAATCACAAAATTACAGGCTGGAACGAAAGTTTAATAACCTATGTACTGGCTGCATCATCCCCTACCCATGCCATTCCAAAATCCGTATATGATAATGGCTGGGCATCTAATGGCAGCATGAAGAATGGAAACACGTATTACGGCCATACATTACCGTTAGGCCCTGCACAGGGCGGCCCGCTTTTCTTTTCCCATTATTCATTTCTAGGAATTAATCCAAAAGATCTTACCGATGCTTATGCCGACTACTGGCAACAGAATACAAACCATGCACTGATAAATTATAAATACATCCAATCAAATCCTAAAAATTATTTTGGTTACAGTGATTCAGTTTGGGGACTTACGGCCAGTGATATTCAAAATGGTTATACGGCCAGTTCGCCAACAAATGATGTAGGCGTTATTGCACCAACAGCCGCCTTATCATCTTTTCCGTATACACCTGATCAATCTATGGCCTCATTGAAATTTTATTATTATGTTCTGGGCGATAAACTATGGAAAGAGTATGGATTTGTAGATGCGTTTTCCCTGCATGACCAATGGTTTGCCAATTCATTCCTGGCTATTGACCAGGGACCAATCATTTTAATGATTGAAAATTATCGTACAGGACTTATTTGGGATCTGTTTATGAGTGCGCCGGAAATAAAAACAGGAATGACAAATCTTGGTTTTCAAAGTCCCAATCTTTAATGACATAAAAACCTGATTGCTTATACATCTAGAAAAAATCATACGCCATGAGACAAATTTTTTTTCTGCCAGCCATTTTTATTTACATGATCTTTTTACATGCATGCAGCAACCCTCCCAAAACTACTTCCGCCAAAACAATTAATGCAATACCTGCGGATATGGACAGCATTTATACGGCTATACAAAAAGGAACCTTTCAGTATTTCTGGGATGGCGCTGAACCAAACAGTGGTTTAGCCAGGGAAAGATTTCATGTGGATGGCGTGTACCCGCAAAATGATAAAATGGTAGTAACCAGTGGTGGTGGTGGATTTGGCGTAATGGCTATTTTAATTGGAATGGAAAGAGGATGGATAACCAGGGAACAAGGATTGGAGAGATTAGAAAGAATTATGAATTTTTTGGAAACTGCTGATACTTACCATGGTGTTTGGCCACATTGGTGGAATGGCGAAACAGGAAAGACAAAACCTTTCAGTCGCTATGATGATGGAGGCGATTTAGTTGAAACTTCTTTCATGCTGCAGGGATTATTATGTGTTAGACAATACCTGCAAAATGGAACCGCACAGGAGAAAGCAATAGCTAAACGGGCAGATGATCTTTGGCGTGCAGTTGATTTTAACTGGTATAGGAACGGGCAAAATACATTGTACTGGCATTGGAGCCCAAACCATGCATGGCGAATGAATTTCCCGGTGAGCGGTTACAATGAATGCCTGATCATGTATGTACTTGCTGCATCTTCTCCAACACATGCTGTGCCTGCGGAAGTGTATCATGAAGGCTGGGCAAAGAATGGAGCCATCAAAGGAAGTACAACAAAATACGGTTATCCATTACAGTTAAAACATAATGGCGCGGAAGAATATGGTGGCCCTTTGTTTTGGGCACACTATTCTTATTTGGGGCTTGATCCGCGTGGATTGAAAGATCAGTATGCTGATTATTGGAAAGAAAATCAAAACCAGGCACTGATAAATTATAACTGGTGTGTTGAAAACAAATTAGGTTACAAAGGTTACGGACCAAATAGTTGGGGACTTACATCCAGCTATTCCGTCAGGGGTTACGCAGGCCATGCACCGGGGGAAAAAAGAGACCTTGGTGTAATCGCTCCAACAGCCGCTCTTGCATCTATGCCGTATACTCCCAAAGAATCAATGGCGGCTATGCATCACTGGTATACAGCCAAAAAAGACAGCCTATGGGGACCATATGGTTTTTATGATGCATTCAGCGAAACAGCCAATTGGCATCCACAAAGATATTTAGCCATTGACCAGGGGCCTATTGTTGTGATGATGGAAAATCATAAAACCGGTTTTATATGGGACCTGTTTATGAGTAGCCCTGAGATAAAAACAGGATTAAAAAAATTGGGATTCGAAAGTCCGCATTTGAAATGAGATAATCAAACTTCCACCAGGATCAACAGGTATTTATCAATAAATTTTGTATTTATGAATAGGATATCTCGCCAGGAGTTTTTACAGCGTACCACTTTGGCTGGTGCGGCCATGTTGCTTTCTTCATTAGAAACCCTGGCCTTATCAGAAAATAAGAAAATAAAAGTTGGTGTCATTGGTTGTGGAAGTGTATCAACCCAATACCTTCCACATCTTACAAAATCACCTTATGTGGAATTAGTAAGTGCCTGCGATATTATACCAGAGCGAGCTGCTCATCGGGCAAAAGAATACAATATTCCCAATCATTACCCCCATATTGATAAAATGCTGGCAGGACCAAAGTTTGATCTCCTGGTAAATCTTACTGACATGCAGGAACATGGCCGTCTGAATAAACAGGCTTTAATGTCTGGTATTCATGTCTGGAGTGAAAAGCCAATGGCAAACACCTATGCCGAAGGGAAAGCACTTTTTGATCTTGCCCAAAACAAAAAAATAAGGATATGGGGAGCTCCTGCTGTAGTCAACAGTCCGCAATTTGCTTTTATGTCAAAGACATTACAGGAAGGTAAATTGGGAAAGGTCGCCGCAGCGCATGCACATTACGGTCACACAGGACCGTTATGGTCTGCTTTCTTTTATGAAAAAGGTGGAGGAAGTTTACCCGACCTTGGTGTTTATAACCTGGCAACATTGACCGGTTTATTGGGGCCTGCAAAATCTGTTGTTGCTATGACGAGCATCATTACACCTGAAAGAACAGTGGATAATAAAGGAACCATAAAAGTTGAAGCGGAAGATAATGCACAGGTTATTATGGAACATGCCAATGGAATTTTATCTCATGTGATGTGCGGCTTTAATTATTTTGATCCCTATGGACATGAAGGAACAGGACAGGAAAAACCAACCGTACAGATCTGGGGCAGTCATGGCAATATGGGATTGATAGGATATGACTGGGCGCCAAATGGAGTAGACCTGGTAACACATGAAAATGAAAAGCCGGAAAGATTTGTAAAGGATCCGGGCACATATGTCTGGCAGGAAGGTGCAACGGTTATAGCAGAATCCATGGTTAGCGCCATGGAACCCCGTATAGCCGCAGATCACGCATTACATGTATTGGAAGTGATTGAAGCTACAAGGGCATCAGCCGATACAGGGAAAAAAATAATATTAAAATCCACATTCAAATGGCCTATGGTTTAAATGTTTACCATAAACAGTTGTTTATTTTTTTCTAAAGGAACATAAGTTTTAAATTGTGCAACTGACCAACTGGCTATTTATGTGAAGCTCGAAATATAGATTTAGAATATCCAAATAATAAATAATGAAGCATTCACAAAAATATATTCTTTCCTTTTTTTTACTGATGCTGGTTTTTGGGTTTAATACATCTGCACAACAAAAAACATATTGCAACCCGATCAATATCGACTATGGATACACGCCCATTCCAAATTTTAGTGAATGGGGAAGACACAGGGCTACAGCCGATCCTGTGATTGTAAATTATAAAGGTGATTATTATTTGTTCAGCACCAACCAATGGGGATATTGGTGGAGCAGTGATATGCTGAAATGGAATTTTGTTTCCAAAAAATTTTTACGTCCATGGAATACCGGTACTTATGATGAATTATGTGCACCCGGTGTGGGCATCATTGGCGATACCATGATCGTATTCGGTTCAACTTATACATCTAAGTTTTCCATCTGGATGAGTACAGATCCAAAAAATAATGAATGGAAGCCATTGGTTGATTCATTTGAGATTGGCGGCTGGGATCCATCTTTTTTTACGGATGATGATGGCCGTTTATACATGTACAATGGCAGCAGCAATAAATACCCGATGTATGGCATTGAGTTAAACAGGAAAACCATGCAACCCATAGGTACCCGACTGGAAATGTATTTACTTGAACCCTGGCGTTTTGGATGGCAACGATTTGGTGAACATATGGACAATACTTTTCTTGATCCCTTTATTGAAGGATCACATATGACCAAATACAAAAACAAATATTATTTGCAATATGGCGCACCTGGTACAGAGTTCAGTGGATATGCAGATGGATTATTGGTCGGCAATAATCCACTTGGTCCTTTTACAGCTCAATCTGATCCGCTTAGTTTTAAACTGGGAGGTTATGTAAGAGGTGCCGGTCATGGTGCAACATTTATGGATAATTTTAATCGCTATTGGCATGTCTCCACCACGGTGGTGTCGGTAAAAAATACTTTTGAAAGACGATTGGGCATCTGGCCCACTGGCTTTGATGAAGATGACCAAATGTGGTGCAATACCACCTTTGGTGATTACCCGCATTATATTCCTGCTGCAGGATTTAACAGCAGTTATGAAGTAAATGGCAAGTCGCCCTATTTTACAGGTTGGATGCTGCTGAATTATAATAAACCTGTCCAGGTTTCTTCAACATTGGGTGGATATCATGCTAATCATGCAGTAGACGAATTAATGAAAACATACTGGAGTGCATCCAGTTCCAATGCAGGAGAATATTTTCAATCTGACCTAGGAAAAATATCAACGGTCAATGCTGTACAGATAAATTATGCAGACCAGGATGTTGCAGATGACAGGCTAGGGAAACGAACAGATCAATATCATCAATATAAATTATACCATTCCTTGGATGGAAAGAAATGGAAAATCCTGCATGACAAATCTAAAAATACAACGGATGTACCGCACGATTATGTGGAATTGCCAACACCTGTGCAAGCCCGTTATATCAAACTGGAGAACATTCATATGCCAACGGGCAAATTTGCATTAAGCGGGTTCAGGGTTTTTGGAAATGGCAATGGTGAAAAACCGGATTCCGTAAAACAATTCATTGTGTTACGAACAGAAAAAGACAAGCGCAGTGCGTTCATAAAATGGAGTCCTGTGGATAATGCTTTTGCTTACAATATTTATTACGGCACAAACCCGGATAAATTGTATACCAGCATTATGGTTCATAGTAATAATGAATATTGGCTGAAAACAATGGATTCGCAAAAGACTTATTATTTCACCATTGAATCAATCAATGAAAATGGGGTTTCAAAAAGGTATCCTGTGCTGGAAATAAAATAGTAGCAATGTAACTTTAAAACAATGAAAAGATTTTTTTCATCCACCCCATTCAAAATCGAAGGAGTCCTGGCCATAGTCAGAATCATCATTGGGTTATTGATGATCTATCATGGTTACGAAGTTTTTGATGATGAGAAAATGAAAGTTTATTTTGGATGGGATGTATTTCAAAAATTACCTGCTCCTGTTTTGATGGTTTATATCGGAAAAATTATCGAACTGTTGGCCGGCATCATGCTGACAATTGGTTTTCTTACAAGAATCGGCGCACTGCTGTTACTTTTTGTAATGATTTATATTACTTTTTTTATTGGTCATGGAAAGTTTTGGTACGAAGACCAGCACCCATTTCTTTTTATTTTACTGTCCATCATTTTCCTTTTTTATGGTGGTGGAAAGTTCAGCCTGGATCATGTCTTATTTTCATCCAAATCCATTTATAAATAATTTGATACCTTAAGTTGACAAGTCGTACTGTAAATTGAAAATTTAATAAATATGAAACGTGTTTTTTTGGTTTTAAGCATTTTTAACCTTTTATTGATTCTTTCACCTGTTGCCCAGGCGCAGGATGCTCCTTTTTATAATGAGATCGTCGAATTTAAAAAAGCTGATAGTAGCCAGATGCCTGCATCAAATGCTGTTTTATTTGTAGGCAGTTCGTCAATCAGGATGTGGAAGGATTTACAAAATGATTTCCCAGGTATAACGGTTATTAACAGGGGATTTGGCGGGTCCAGTACACCGCATGTAATTCATTATGCTGATGACATCATTTTCCCTTACAACCCCAAACAAATAGTTATTTATGTGGGCGAAAATGACCTGGCTTCATCTCCACCGGCAACTCCTGATGAAGTAGCCAACAGGATAGATACATTGATTCATTTGATCCGAAATAAATTACCACTGGTGCCTATTGTGTACATTTCAATAAAACCAAGTATTTCCAGGTTGTCATTAATGCCTGACATGAAGAAAGCAAATAAACTAATTAAAGAAAGATTAAGCCATCAAAAAAATATCGTGTTTGTAGATGTGTTTTCAAAAATGCTGGATGAAAATGGCAAACCTATGAAAGATATTTTCCTGGCTGATAACCTGCATATGAATGCTAAGGGATACGCGATATGGAAAAAAGCTCTTGAGCCTTATTTAAATAATTAAAATAGAAAATCAATTATCATGCAAAGAATATTACTGGCAATTGCAACGGTCATTTTCTTGGGATGCAGTACGCCCCAGAATACGCAAACAGAAACTTCAGCTGCTTCTTCACCCATGGATAAATTCATTACGGATCTAATGGCGAAAATGACGTTGGAAGAAAAGATCGGTCAATTGAATTTACCTGGGGCCGGGGATATTACAACAGGTCAGGCAAGCAGTTCAAACATTGCAGAAAAAATAAAAGCAGGCCAGGTTGGTGGTTTATTTAATATCAAATCAATTGCCAAGATCAGGGATGTGCAAAAGGTTGCTGTTGAACAAAGCCGTTTAAAAATTCCTTTGTTGTTTGGTATGGATGTTATTCATGGTTACGAAACCGTATTTCCTATACCGTTAGGTTTAAGTTGCACCTGGGATATGAATCTGATTGAACGCAGTGCACAGATAGCTGCACAGGAAGCCAGTGCCGATGGCATCAACTGGACTTTTTCTCCGATGGTTGATATTTCCCGCGATCCACGCTGGGGAAGGGTTTCAGAAGGCAATGGAGAAGATCCGTATCTCGGTTCTCAAATTGCGAAAGCAATGGTTAGAGGTTACCAGCAGGATGATCTTTCAAAAAATAATACTTTGATGGCATGCGTAAAACATTACGCATTATATGGTGCATCTGAAGCTGGCAGGGATTATAATACGGTTGATATGAGCCGCCAGCGCATGTTCAATGATTATATGCCACCATACAAGGCTGCAGTAGATGCAGGTGTTGGCAGCGTGATGGCTTCTTTTAACGAAGTGGATGGCATACCCGCAACAGGTAATAAATGGTTACTGACGGAAGTATTAAGGAACCAATGGGGCTTTGATGGCTTTGTTGTAACGGATTATACAGGCATCAATGAAATGATAGATCATGGTGTAGGCGATCTGCAAATTGCTTCGGCCATGGCATTGAATGCTGGTGTAGATATGGATATGGTTGGTGAAGGTTTATTAACCACTTTAAAAAAATCTTTAGCAGAAGGAAAAGTTACGCAGCAACAAATTGAAACTGCTTGCCGCCGCATCCTGGAAGCAAAATATAAATTAGGATTGTTTGAAGACCCGTATCGTTATGGAAGTGAAGAACGTGCAAAAAATGAAGTCTTTTCTAATGCACACAGGCAGGAAGCCAGGAAAATATCTGCAGAAAGTTTTGTGTTGCTGAAGAATGAAGGAAATATTTTACCATTAAAAAAATCCGGAACCATTGCACTCATCGGGCCATTGGCAGATGCCAAAGAAAATATGCCGGGCACCTGGAGTGTTGCCGCAAATTTTTCCAAAGCAACCGCAGTTATTACCGGTATGAAAGAAGTGCTGGGTAACAATGCAAAAGTATTATATGCCAAAGGTTCAAACCTTACGGAAGACAGTGTATTGGAACAACATTCCACCATGTTTGGAAAAACATTAAACAGGGATAACCGCACTGAAAAAGAATTAATGGATGAAGCATTGAATATTGCAAACCAGTCTGATGTTATTGTTTTCGCAGGTGGTGAGGCAGCAGAGATGAGTGGTGAAGCCAGCAGCCGTACCAATATTGAAGTGCCCGAAGTACAGCGAAGATTGTTAGATGCACTTTTAAAAACAGGCAAACCCGTTGTACTGGTTTTATTTACTGGTCGCCCATTAGCGCTAAGCTGGGAACAAAAAAATGTACCCGCTATTTTAAATGTTTGGTTTGGTGGAAGCGAAGCGGGTTATGCGGTTGCAGATGTATTGTTTGGTGATGTAAATCCTTCCGGTAAATTGACAGCAACTTTCCCGCAAAATGTTGGACAGGTGCCCATTTACTATGCACATAAAAACACAGGCCGTCCATTGCCTGAAGGCAAATGGTTTCAAAAATTTCGCAGCAATTACCTGGATGTTTCAAACGATCCGCTGTATCCATTTGGTTATGGATTGAGTTATACGAAATTCACATACGGTGAATTGAAACTAAGCAGCTCAAATCTAACCGGCAATCAAACCCTCACAGCCAGTGTTGATGTTACCAATAGCGGAAACAGGGATGGAAAAGAAGTTGTGCAATTATACATCCGCGACATTGTTGGCAGCGTAACCAGGCCGGTAAAAGAATTAAAAGGATTTCAAAAAATTGAATTGAAGGCAGGTGAAACAAAAACGGTAAGCTTTGATATTACCCCGGAAGATTTAAAATTTTACAATTACGATCTTATATATGATTGGGAGCCTGGTGAATTTATGATCATGATCGGAACCAACTCACAGGATGTTAAACAATCCAGGATCCAATGGGTAAAATAGAAGACAATTTTTTCAAAGTACCAGCTTCATGAAGAGTTTGCTTGCTGCATGCTTTGGTTTGTTGATATACTTCGGTAGCTTTTCGCAGGAGTCTTATATATTGTATTCACCCGATTCAACTTTAAAATTATCGGTTAACGCAAAAGAAAAGCTGACCTATATCCTCTCTGCAAATGGACATGTTTTACAAACCAATAACGGCATTGACCTGGAACTATATAATGGACGTAAACTAACTGATAAATTATCTGTCAAAAAATACAAATACAGTCACACATCAGAAAAAGTAACGGTTCCTGTTCCATACAGGCGCAAGATTATAGATAACCATTTTAATCAACTGACCCTAACATTCAAACAGCCATTCAGCATTGAATTTCGTTTGTTCAATAATGGTATGGCCTATAGAATAGGAACTGGGTTCAGGGATTCTATCCTGGTTAAAAATGAAACAGTTGATTTTAGTTTTGAAGCACCTCCGCAAATCTGGTATGCACATATTGAAAAACAAATCGACAGGGATATTTTTCATACCAGTTTCGAAGGCCAATATAAAAATATCGCCCTTTCCTCATTACCCGATACACTGATTACCTATGCACCTGTTGTGGTGTCCCTTAAAAATGGTTACCATCTTGGAATAACGGATGCTAACCTGTATGAATACCCGGGAATGTTTTTAAAACAAAACAACGGGATGCTATCAGGGGTATTTGCACCTTATCCTTTAAAAGAAAAAATGACAGAAGGCGAATTTCCACAATTAATCGTGGAAGAAAGAACTAATTATATCGCCAAAATAAAAGGAACACGCATGTTGCCCTGGCGGGTAGTAATGATTGCAAAAAATGATATTGATCTGCCGGAAAATGACCTGGTTTATTTATTAAGCGACCCTTCAAAAATCAAAGATCCATCATGGATAAAAACCGGCAAAGGAACCGATGAATGGATCAATGGAATCAGTTTATTCAATGTGCCCTTTGTTGCAGGGATCAATACGGACACCTATAAATTTTATATAGACTTTGCAAAGAAGTTTGGATTTAATCAAATCATGCTTGATGCCGGCTGGAGCAATTATAAAGACCTGTTTGATATCAATCCAAATATTAACATGGACACATTAGCCGCTTATGCAAAAAAGAATGATGTACGACTCATGCTATGGACATTGTGTTCTACGCTTGACAGGCAATTGGACAGCGCATTGAAACAATTTAATAAATGGGGTGTGCAAAGCATTATGACAGATTTTATGGATCGCGATGATCAGAAGATGGTTAATTTTTATCACCGGATTGCAGAAGCATGTGCAGATCATCAAATCACTGTAATGTTTCATGGCGCTTTTCCACCTAAAGGATTTAACCGAACCTGGCCCAATGCAGTTACACAAGAAGGTGTGTTAGGAGCAGAATGGAATATCTGGAGTGATTTGGCCACACCTGAACATAATGTAGCCATTGCATATACCCGTATGCTTTCAGGACCATTAGACTATGAACCCGGATTATTGTTGAATGCGCAAAAAGACCAGTTCAGACCTATTGCAAAAAATCCCATGAGCATGGGTACACGTTGTCACCAATTGGCTATGTTCGCTGTTTATGATAGTCCGCTGCAAATATTCAGCGGTAATCCAAGCCAGGGTATAAAAGAACCTGCTTTTATGGATTTACTAGGCTCCATTCCAACAATATGGGATGATACAAAAATACTGCAGGGAAAAATTGGAGAATATATTATCACAGCAAGAACAAAAGATAACGACTGGTTTATTGCCGGCATGAATAATGAAACTGCAAGAGAAATAACTTTGACACTTGATATGATTGAAAATAAAAATTATGCTGCCACCATCTGTAGTGATGGATTAAATGCACATTCATACGGAAGCGATTATACGATTACAGAACAAACGATCAGGCAAAATAAAAAACTAAAAATTATTATGGCGCCGGGTGGTGGTTTTTTAATCAGGCTTGTGAGGCATAAGTATTAATAAATACGAATCATTTTTTAGATTGCATTGACAATTCACCAGGCTATATACATGCACATGAAAAATTTATTAATTATAACGATAGCCATGTTCTTGAACGGTGTGTTGTGTGCACAGCAAAAACAAATGAACATCATTTTTATTTTGTCTGATGATCACCGTTATGATGCCATGGGTTTCATGAATAAAATACAGGGATTACAAACACCTGGTATGGACCGCATGGCCAAAGAAGGAGCACATGTTAAAAATGCATTTGTTTCAACAGCACTTTGTTCTCCTAGTCGTGCATCCATTTTAACCGGCCAGTATGCTCATAGTCATACAGTGGTTGACAATGATGCCCCCCTGCCAACCAATCTTATTTTTTTCCCAAAATACATGCAGGAGAAAGGATACCAAACAGCTTTTTTTGGTAAATGGCATATGGGCAATACAGATGATCAGCCGCAACCTGGATTTGATCATTGGTTAAGTTTTCGCGGCCAGGGTGTTTATTTAAACCCGGTTTTCAACATCAATGGAAAGGTGGTTCCGCAAGCTGAAGGCAGTTATGTTACGGACCTCCTGACAAAGAATGCCATTGAATGGATGAATAACAGGAAAAAGAATAAACCCTTCTTTGTTTATCTATCACATAAAGGAGTACATGCTGAATTTGAACCTGCAGAAAGACATAAGGGAATGTATGCAACTTTACCAATAGTAACACCGCCCAGCATGTATCTAACGGCAACGGATAGCAGTAAATATTACGGTATACCTACCGCTCCGCAATCAAAAGTAAATTACAGCGACATACCCACCTGGGTTCGCAAGCAACGGTATAGCTGGCATGGTGTTGATTATATGTATCACGGCCAGATACCCTTTGACAAATTTTATCACCTGTATCTTGAAACATTGCAGGCGGTAGATGAAAGTGTTGAAAAAGTATTGGATTGGGTGAAGGCTGAAGGTCTTGAACAAAACACCATGGTTGTTTATATGGGCGATAATGGATTTTCTTTTGGCGAACATGGTTTGATTGATAAACGCCATGCCTATGAAGAAAGCATGCGGGTACCAATGCTTGTCTGGGCACCTGGGATGGTAAAACCCAATTCAGTGGTAGATAAAGTAGTGATGAATGTTGATATAGCACCAACCTTTCTTGAACTGGCTGGCATTTCAAAACCCAAACAAATGCAGGGGTTTTCTTTTTCAAACCTGTTAAAGGGAAATGCAAATGGATGGCAAAGAGATAAAGTTTTTTATGAGTATTATTGGGAATCTGCATTCCCGCAAACGCCTACCACTTTTGCCGTTCGATCAGACAGGTATAAGTATATTTATTATAATGGTGTATGGGATATCAATGAATTGTTTGATCTGCAAAATGATCCTTTTGAAATGAATAACCTGATTCGCGATACCAGTTACCGGCAAATAGGAATTGAATTAAAAAATGATTTATTTAAATGGCTTGAAGAAACCAATGGTTTACAGATCCCATTAAAAAGAACCATCAATAATCGGATTGATAATCTTTACAAAGGAAGCTATTAATTTAAAAATGGATGACATGCTAAAAAAAATATTCACTTCAATATTTCTCCTTTCACTAACGGTCATTGTTGCTGCACAAGATCTTTCACTTTTCCAGAAAAAATGGCTGGTACAGGGAGGTGATACGTTACCCTATCGTTTATTATTGCCGGAAAACTATGATCAATCAAAAAAATACCCTGTCGTATTTTTTTTACATGGTGCAGGAGAAAGGGGTACCGATAATGAAAAGCAATTGGTGCATGGAGCCAAAGTATTTTTGAGAGATTCTATCAGGAAAAAATATCCTGCAATCGTAATTTTTCCTCAATGCCGGTCAAACAGTTACTGGAGTAATGTATTGAGATTGCATGATGATAATAGCAGGGTTTTTCATTTTGTGAAAGATGAACAACCAACCCGCTACATGGAATTGTTAAACCAACTTGTAGGATATGTAATGGAAACCTATCCTGTCAATAAAAAACAAGTGTATGTTGGTGGTTTATCCATGGGTGGCATGGGCACTTTTGAACTGGTTTATCGTAATCCCGGTTTGTTTGCCGCAGCTTTTCCCATCTGTGGTGGTGCCCATATAAAAACGGCCAAACAAATGAAAAACGTAAACTGGTGGATATTTCATGGAGCAAAGGACGATGTTGTACCTCCATCCCACTCTGAAAAAATGGTTGAATCATTAAAAAAAGAAAAAGCAAACGTAAAATTTACGTTATACCCGGAGGCCAATCACAACAGCTGGGACCCTGCATTTTCAGAACCAAAACTTTTCGAATGGATATTTATGCAGGTAAAAGCATCAAATTGAACTCCTTTACTGTCTTTAATCAGTATCTGCGATAATCCTGGATGATCATGTTTTCCTGATTTCTGAAATAATATTTATGATTAAAATCAGGGTTATTGTCTAGCCATCCATTTAATTTGCTGTTGTAAATACTGCGTTGGCCAGAAACTGCTAAGTGTTGATATTTATGTTTAAAGTCCTGTAAATTCAAACGGGTAAATACTGATCATTAAAAAACAAATTCAATTAACTTGCAAAGTTTATAGTAATTTATAAAAAATTGCGATTGCCCCAAATGCGAAAGTACCAGCTATATGATAACAAGGATCTGTTAGGATTACTTTCTGATAATGATGAATTTGCCTTCACAGAATTATACGAACGGTTTTGGCAAAAACTGTTTGCTATGGCCTATTGCAGGCTGAAAGAAATAGAAACAGCCGAAGATATTGTGCATGATGTATTTGCCAGCTTATGGGCAAACAGGCAAGCAGTAACTATTGAATCTTTGGATAATTATTTAGCTACCGCTGTTAAATATATGGTGCTGGATAAAATTAAAAAGAAAGAAAGAGAGCGTTTATACAAAAACACATTTGATCAACCCCTGGTTGTTGAAATGACTATTGAATCATCCCTGCATTACAAACGAATCTTAGAAACGGTGAACAATGAAGTGAACAGGCTACCTGAAAGATGCAGGCTGGTTTTTAATTATAGTCGCAACGAAAATATGCCTGTTAAGCAAATAGCCGAAAAACTAAACATTTCGACAAGCACCGTTGAAAACCAGATTAACAAAGCACTGAAGCAATTGAAACTGGCTTCAAAAGCATTCTTTTCGATCTTTTAATCTGCCACTTCCCTCCTCATTCCCATATTTACATCCTTAAATAAAAAAAAATGTATGGCGCATAGGTGCTGGGTGTTCTTCAACACACTTATCCTATATGCACATTCCAGACAATATACTGGTACTGATTGAAAAATTCCAAAACGGTACTGCAACCCCCGAAGAGAAATACCAGTTAGATAAATGGTATGATTCATTTAATGACATAGATGTTGAAGTAAACGCAAACAGTGATAACTCCAAATTCCAGGTTTCTTCAAGAATCAGGGACAGGTTAAAGGAAACTTTACAAAAAGAAAATGGCCGCCAAGTTGTAAAACCAAGCCGCAAATTACAATTGGGCGTTGCAGCAACAATCGTATTTGCTGTAGTTACCGCCAGTATCTTTTTCATATTCTTAAGTAAATCGCCTAAACAGGAAATTGTAAAAAATATTCCCCGCGAACCCCAGTTTAAAAATGACATTGCGCCTGGCGGTAACAAGGCAATTTTAACCCTTGCCGATGGATCTACCATTGTCCTGGATAGCGCTTCAGACGGCACAATTGGCATACAAGGAAATATCAAAGTCCAAAAATTAAGGAATGGATTACTGGCATATACCGTAAATGGGAAACAGGTAACGCAAAATGATGAAGCGTTTTACAATAAAATATCAACCCCACGCGGTGGTCAGTATAATGTAACCTTATCAGATGGCTCAAAAGTCTGGTTAAATGCCGCATCATCCATTCGATTCCCTGTTGTATTTATTGGTAATGAACGCAAAGTGGAAATAACAGGCGAAGCCTACTTTGAAGTAGCTCCTCAACTTCTGAATAAAGAAAAGAAAATGCCATTCATTGTAAAACACCAGGCAACAACCGGTAAGGGTGTTGAAATAGAGGTTTTGGGGACTCATTTTAATGTAAATGCTTACGAAGATGAGGACCAGGTAAAAACAACATTGCTTGAAGGATTGGTGAAAGTTTCATCACCTGCCAAAGACAAACAAACATCCCGGATTTTAAAACCTGGTCAACAGGCAGGAATAAATACGAATGGTAAAATAAATGTGATTGAAGATGCCGACACAGAAGAAGCTGTAGCCTGGAAAAATGGCCGCTTTCAATATAAAAGTGCCGATCTGAAAACTATTTTAAGACAAATGTCAAGATGGTATGACGTGGACTTTGTATATAAAGATTACGTAGAGACACCTTTTTCAGGGCAGCTTCCCCGCACGGAAAATGCCAATAAAATGTTTGAGTTATTAGAGCTCACGGGTGAAGTAAATTTTACCATTGAAGGAAGAAAAATTATTGTTTCTCATTAAAATATAATCATTATGATTTATAAATATTCAGTATTCCCATCCGGCAGGGATGGATAGCGATTCATAAAAAACGTACTGCCATTACCGTTAGCAGCGGAAAACGGCAACTGCCAGACTTCATTCATTATTATACAAACAAATAAACTATGTATTTAACTGCTCAATTGAAATCGGGTTTTAAAAAGGTAGATTTTAATAAAAAAATCTTCCGGATCATGAAACTCACTACGATTTTATTAGTTGCTGCCTGCCTGCAGGTAAGCGCAAAAGGTTACGCTCAAAAGGTATCCTTGAATCAAAATAATATTTCTCTTCAAAAAGTTTTTGAAGAGATCAGGAAACAAACTGGCTACCAGTTCTTTTATGCTGATGAAGTATTGAAAGAAGCAAAAAGAGTTTCGGTTAATGTAAAAAACGCAAGTGTTGAAGATGTGCTGAATGTTTGTTTTAAAAACCAGCCGTTAGATTATACGATTTCTGAAAAAACAATTATCGTAAAGAGAAAAGAAGTTTCCGTAATCAATACCTCAGCAGCCATTGAATCCGTTGCTGCTATCATTACAGGTAAGATTACGGATGATACGGGCCAGCCGTTAGCAGGTGCCAGTGTGTTGGTAAAAGGTACTACAAACGGTACGCAAACAAATTCGAATGGAGAATTCACCATTGAAGCAGAACCTAATTCAATTTTAGTCATCTCATATATAGGTTTCGAAGAAAAAGAAGTAAATATTGGTGACCAAACTTCAATTACTATACAGCTTTTACCTGCCGTATCAATTGGTGAACAAGTTGTGGTAGTTGGTTACGGTACACAAAAGAAAAGTTTGGTTACAGGTGCTATTTCCAGTGTGAGGGCTAAGGACCTGGAAAAAGTTCCGAACGGTCGTATTGAACA
This sequence comes from Chitinophagaceae bacterium, assembly GCA_036675565.1. Classification (GTDB taxonomy): domain Bacteria; phylum Bacteroidota; class Bacteroidia; order Chitinophagales; family Chitinophagaceae; genus JACCYQ01. Next base: position 120,925 of record JAKFER010000047.1, on the reverse strand, counting down.
AGCACTGCAGGGACGTGTATCTGGTGTTACCATTTTGCAGAATTCTGGTCAGCCCGGTGCTCCTTCAACAATAAGAGTGAGAGGTATCACAACTTTTGGCGGAGGCAATGACCCGTTATGGGTTGTTGATGGTGTAATTGTAGACCAGGGTGCCATGGGTTATCTTAACCAAGCCGATATAGAATCTATAGAAGTTTTGAAAGATGCAACATCTGCAGCTATATACGGAACAAGGGCTGCCACTGGTGTTATTTTGGTAACCACCAAAAAAGGTAAAGCCGGAAAGATTAATGTAAGCTATAACGGTTTTTATGGTGTTTCGCAACCGGCAAGAGTGCTGGATCTGTTAAATGCTACGCAGTATGGCGCATTGTTAAATGAAAGATCGCTTGGTGGTGGTGGAAATATAATGTTCCCGGACCTGAGTGTTCTAGGTAAAGGAACGGACTGGCAGGATCATATTTTTAATAATAATGCCCGCAGGTTCTCTCATGAAATCAGTTTAAGTGGTGGTAATGAAAGGTCAACTTTTTACCTTTCGTTTGGTTTACAGGACCAGGAAGGAATTGTAGCTACTGATATTTCCAATTTTACAAGGCATAGTATCCGTTTAAATTCAACCCATAAAATCTCCAATATTTTCACCTTTGGCCAAACCTTAGGATACTCACACCAGAAAGGTGTTGGCCTGGGTAATACAAATAGCGAATATGGTGGTCCTTTAAGTTCTGCAATCAATCTTGATCCTATTACACCATTGATCGTTACGGATCCTGTTGTTGCAAACTCAGCGCCATACAGTGTAAACCCGGTGATCAGGGATGCTAACGGTAATCCTTATGGTATATCTTCTATCGTAGGCCAGGAAATGACAAACCCAATGGCATATATCCAAACCAGGCTAGGAAATTATAACTGGTCTGATGATTTGATTGGTAATGCTTATTTAGAAGCTGCCATTACAAAAGAAATCAAGGTTAGATCTTCTGTAGGTGGCAAACTGGCATTTTGGGGCGATCAATATTTTACACCGGTGTTTTTCTTAAGTTCAACCAATTCTGTACTTAAAAATAATTACGGCAAAAACAACAATAACACCTTCAACTGGAATATTGAAAATACAATCTCATTCGCTAAAAAATTTGGCGAACATGATTTCAGTGTTTTATTAGGCCAGGGAGCATATGTAGAGAATAATGGCGGAGGGTCTTCAATTACTTTGTTTAACCTGCCCATTACCAGTTATGAAGATGCTTCTTTCAACTTCGATATTCCACAGGCAGACAGAACATCAGGAGGATATGATTTTACCAATCATAAATTATCTTCTTTGTTCGGCCGGGTGAATTATAACTTCCAGGGAAAATATTTATTTACAGGTATACTTCGCCGGGATGGTTCATCCAGGTTTGGTTTGAATAACAAATATGGTTATTTCCCTTCATTCTCTTTAGGATGGAATGTGTCTGAAGAAGATTTCTGGACGTTTAATGATGTAGTGAATACATTTAAATTAAGAGGTGGATATGGTGTTGTTGGTAATGATGCCATTCGTGACTTTGGTTATCTTTCTACAGTTGCTGGTGGATTTAATTACACCATTGGCAATTCCGGCACAATAACAACAGGATATGCACCAACATCTCTTGACAACCCTGATTTGCGTTGGGAAGAAACTTCGCAGGCTAATATTGGTTTTGATGCAACTTTCTTACGCAACTTCAATATTACCATGGACTTTTACAAAAAAGTTACTTCAGGCATTTTACGGCCCATCCGTATACCGGGTTATGTAGGTGTATCATCAGCTCCTGTTGGCAATATTGCAGATATGGAAAACAGCGGTGTTGAACTGGAATTAGGTTATCGCAAAACTTTTGGAGAAGTTACCTTCTCAGCTAATGGAAATGTTGCTTATTTAAAAAATGAAGTGACTTTAGTAGATACTGATGCTGACTTTATTCCTGGTGGAGCAGGCTTCCAATCCATGGGTGCTGTAACAAGAATTGAGGTTGGACAACCATTCAACTATTTCTATGGCTATAAAACTGCCGGAATATTTCAAAACATGGCAGAAATCAATAACCACAAAAATTCAGGTGGTAACATGATTCAACCTGAAGCAGTTCCTGGTGATTTTCGTTGGGTAGATGTAAATGGTGATGGATCCATTACCGAAGATGACAAAACCAATTTAGGTTCAAGCATTCCAAAATATACTTTTGGTTTAACATTAAATGCTGCTTATAAAGGTTTTGATGTGATGGTATTTGGACAGGGAGCAGCTGGTAATAAAATTTTCCAGGGTTTACGCAGGTTAGATATCGGAAATGCAAATTATCAAACCAAAGCATTAAGTCGCTGGACCGGCGAAGGAACATCTAATACATTTCCAAGACTTTCAACCAGCGATGCAAATGGCAATTTTGGAAACATGTCTGATTTCTATTTGGAGAAAGGAGATTATTTAAGATTGAAAGTTGTTCAGTTAGGTTACACATTCGACAACAGCCTGGTATCAAAAATTGGTGCAAGCAGTTTACGTATATATGTAACATCTGAAAATTTATTCACCTTAACTGATTACACTGGTTATGATCCAGAAATTGGTGGTGGTGTTTTTGGAATTGATAAAGGAATATATCCGCAGGCACGTTCTATCCTGGCTGGTTTACAGTTGAATTTTTAAACCAGGTGCATTAAAGTTTAATTATTTAAAAACATTGAAATGAAAATGATGAAAAATAAATATTTACTGATTGCCGGGGCAATGATATGCTCATTCGCATCCTGCAGCAAAGACTTTGTAGATATTGAACCGCAGGGTCAGTTTCTAACGGCGAATTATTACAAAGACCAAACACAGGCATTTGGTGCATTGGTTGGCGTATATGATGTACTGCGAAAAAATTCAGGTGGTTTTGAAAACATGATCACGATGATGAATGCAGGATCTGATGATCATTATGCAGGTGGTGGCGGACCAACAGATGGTGCAGGCATACAAGGATTTTCCAATTACACGCTGAATGCGCAGATCATGCCTGGCAGTTTTTGGAACGATCATTACCAGGGGATTTTTAAAGCCAATACACTGCTGCAAAAATTACCTGATACAGACATGGATGCTACATTAAAGGCAAGGTTTGAGGCTGAAGCAAAAGCACTCAGGGCACTATCTTATTTTAACCTGGTTAGAATGTTTAAAAATGTGCCATTGCTTTTAGAACCATTGACGGCCACCAATATCTACGAGGTTACACAGGCAGCACCCGAAGCGGTGTATGCACAGATTGAAATGGATTTAACCGAAGCAATCACAGCTTTACCTCCTACTGTTCCGGCTGCAACAGAAGCAGGTCGTTTCACTAAAGGAGCAGCACAGGCATTGTTAGGTAAAGTTCTTTTATACCAGGGAAAGAATTCTCAGGCAGCTGCACAATTTGCAGAAGTTAACGGACCTGTTCCGGGACAACCAAGCCAATATGGTTACGACTTGTTAGATAATTTTAGCGACTTATGGGTAACGGGTAATAAGTTTAACAGTGAGTCTATCCTGGAAGCTTCACATACCAGTGCAGGTAATTCTGATTGGGGATGGTGGGGAGGAGCCAATGACGAAGGCAATTCCGTTAACGTAATGGTAGGACCAAGAAGCTATTCAAAACCTGCGGGTTCACCAGCACCAGATCTTCCATCAGGCTGGAGCTTTAATGTATTCACACAGGATTTTTATGACTTCATCAAAAATGATCCAAGATTTAATGCGACCGTTTTCGATCTGAAAGCACTTAAAGCTGCCGGTCATGCGGATTATATTGAAGGTTACCAGAACACCGGGTATTTTCTGAATAAATTTTTGCCAAGACAATCTGATGTCAGAACGGGTGGTGGTGCACAGGAATTAAACTTCCGCCAAAACACTTACATCATTCGTTTGGCTGATACTTATTTAATGGAAGCAGAGGCTTTGGGTGGAACTGGCACAAGAGCACAGGCGTTGTTAGATGCCGTTAGGGCCAGGGTTGGATTGCCATCTATACCCGTTTCTATGACAGCCATTAAAGAAGAACGCAGGCTGGAATTAGCTGGAGAAGGTCACCGGTTTTTCGATTTAGTTAGATGGGGTGATGCAGCTACGGTATTAGGAAGCAGGGGATTTGTAGCTGGCAAAAATGAAATCTTCCCCATTCCTTTCGACGAATTACAAGGTACCCTATTGGTTCAAAACCCGAATTATCAATAAGAAATAAAGTAAAATGAAGAAAATAAATTTAATAATCAGCTTAGGATTACTGGTCATTATTGCCATCAGCTGCAGTAAACAGGAAGGGATTGATGATGATCTTTCTTTTCTGAATGCTTCCAGTACATCGAACCTGGCAAGTATTTTTGATATCAGTGATGATAATTCAGGTGTCGTAAAAATTACGCCTACAGGTGAAGGTGCATCATCATTCACTATTGATTTTGGACATGGTTCTGCATCTGAAACCATAAAGCCTGGTCACACTGCATTGCATGTTTATCCGGAAGGAAGTTATACTGTAAACATTACAACTACGGATATAGCCGGCAAAACAACTGCCAATTCATATCCATTGCAGTTAACATACAGGGCACCGGAAAATTTAGAAATTAAAATTGAAAGCGATATGCGGGTGAGTGCATCCGCATTGTATGCCAATTCATTTTTAGTCTATTATGGTGATGTTGCTAATGAAGTAGGTACTCCATTAGCGGTTGGACAAACACTTCCGGCGAAAATTTATCCAGCGGGTGGACCTTACGAATTGAAAGTGGTTGCACAAAGCGGCGGCGCAGCAACAACACAGGCAACCAAAACCCTATTTGGTTTCCCATTGTCATTTGAAAGTCCAACCATGGATTATTTCTTTGGAACTTTTGGAGATGTCCAGTTTTCTAAAGTTGCAAATCCTGCTAAAGGCGGTATAAATACCAGTGATATGGTGGGTAAATATTTTAAACCCATTGGTGCTCCATCATGGAGTGGTACATATAGTCCTTTAAATATTCCTATCAATTTTGCACAAGGGAAAAAAATTAAAGTGATGGTTTATAATCCCGATGTGGCCAATGTAGGCAAGAAATTGAATGTTGAATTAGAATGGGCTGTGGGTACTTCCGACGCCAATCCATGGGGTGCAGTAGTTAAAACAGCAATAACAAAATCCGGGCAGTGGGAAGAATTAGAATTTGATTTTAGTTCAAACGCTGCTATTCCTGCAACTGCAAGGTTTACACAACTGGTATTGCGTTTTAATGATGCGGCTAACGGTGCCGGTGAAACGATTTACCTGGATAATTTCAGACTAACTAATTAAAAACATAAACTAATGAATAACACATTTAAACCTCTTTTAGCCATTGCCATGCTGATCCTTGTTTTTATCAGCTGCGAAAAAAAGGAGTATTCGTTTGGTGATTTAACACCACCAACCAATCTCCAGATAAATACTGTTATTGCAGGACAAGATGCCGCTAATCCCAATGGTGATGGCTCTGGCGATGTAGAAATAACGGTTACCGCGGACAATGCGATTTCTTACAAAGTTGATTTTGACGCAAATACTCCTGTTGATTTGGTTTTTTTACCAACAGGAACCATCACACATAAGTATACCACAGAAGGTGTAAATAATTATACAATCACTGCGGTTGTTTATGGTAAGGGTGGAAGTTCATCTACCATCACCAAAGACATCTCTGTAAAAAGTAATTTTATACCTGATCCGGAGATCGTTTCCAACTTAGTCGGTACCGGATCTAAAACCTGGATTGTTGATGAACCTTTGGCTGGTCACTTTGGTGTAGGTCCATGGAATGCAGCTTCAGTTACACCAGAATGGTGGGCTGGTGGACCATTTGAAAAATCATCTTGCTGTGCATGCTTTTATTCTGCCAGTTATGTTTTCAAACAAACAGGAAACAATTATACTTTGCAGACTAACACACCCGATGGGGCTTTCACCAAAACAGGTGCTTTAACAACATTACCCGGCATACCAGCATCAGGTGATGAAGGATGTTATCCATATGCAGGCGGCACTTCAAACTTTAGTTTTGTTCCATCCAGCAGCGGTGTTTCTTCTTCAGTATCTACCAGTACAAGTATTCAGTTAGCAGGTAACACCACCTTTATTGGTTATGGAGCCGTGCAAAAAGAATACGAAATTTTGTCTATCACTCCAACAACTATGTATTTAAGAGTTAGGGGAACTGAAACCGGCAATGCCTGGTATCTCAAATTAAAGGCGCAGTAATGAACCCAAACAATACAGGTACATTTTTCACTTTGTGTTTTTATTAGTTTAAAAGGAGGAGGGTTTATCTCCTCCTTTTATTTTTTCTGGATTGATCATCAATAAAACTTATCTCCAACAGGGATGAAATTATAACCATTCCAAATGCTGTATAATAAATAAAAATATGAAACCAGTTTTAAGCTTTTTAATAGCATTTGTTTTTGTCACCTCAGCATGCGATAAAAAATCATCCGGTGGTACTGAGGTTAGTCCCCCGGCAAATCTTAATATCAATGCAGTAGTCAGTACAGATAACAGCGGCAATGTTTCTTTTACGGCGACTGCTACCAATGCGGTAGTTTATCTTTTTGATTTTGGTGATGGCAGTAACCAGGTAAGTGCAAATGGTGTAGTGACGCATACATACACTGCATCTGCCACATATACTGTTACAGTTGTAGCGAAAAACAGTACGAATCAAAGTATTTCCAAATCAATAACTGTTGCCATACAAAAAGAAAGGACGTTGGTTTGGACTGATGAATTTGAAACAGCTGGTGCACCGGATGCTGCAAAATGGGGTTACGATCTTGGTGCCGGTGGTTGGGGGAATAATGAATTGCAGTATTATACCAACAGGGCTGAAAATGTTATTGTATCTGATGGCACTTTAAAAATAATGGCTAAAAGAGAGAATTTTAGTGGCAGTGAATTTACTTCCGCAAGGTTACTTACAAAAGGAAAATATGCATTTAAGTATGGAAAGATTGAAGTAAGGGCAAAGTTGCCTGCCGGTGTTGGAACCTGGCCCGCTATATGGATGCTGGGAAATAATTTTTCTACTGTTGGATGGCCCGCCAGTGGTGAAATAGATATCATGGAACACCTGGGCCGGGAACTAAATAAAATCCACAGCACCTTACATTACCCGGAACATTCTGGTGGTAATAGTGTGGGAGGATCAACAACCATTACAAATGCCACAACAGCATTTCATAAATACGCTGCCGAATGGACTCCCGGGTCCATTAAATTTTCTGTAGACGATGTAGTGTTCTACACATTTACAAACAGTGCAACCCTGCCTTTTAACCAGGAATTTTTTATTATCCTGAATGTGGCTTTGGGTGGAAACTGGCCCGGTCCGGTAGACGCTGCATTTAATAATGCGGCTATGGAAGTTGATTATGTGCGGGTGTATCAATAAAATAATTTGCTATCTCAAGTTTTTTAAAAATTATATAATGAGTTTTAAAATTTTATCACTGAGTTTGATCTGGCTATTAACCATTCAATCAAATTGTTCTAAAAAAAATGGAGACGATCCAACACCACCTGTTACTCCGCCAGTAGTAATCAAAAATGAAGTTGATTTCTGGTTAACAAAAGCCGATCAATCCATATTATTAAAAAAGCAAACTGATATACTTGCATTTGGAACACCCGTAAATGTTTATCCAACCATCACGGTAGAACCTGACCAAAAGTTTCAAACCATTGATGGTTTTGGTTATACATTAACCAGTGGCAGTGCAACACTGATCAATGGAATGAGTGCTTCCGGTAAAACCGCATTGCTGCAGGAGCTGTTTGGTAAAAACGATAACTCAATTGGAATAAGTTACCTGCGTGTAGCTATTGGCGCTTCAGATTTAAGTGCCAGTGTATATACCTATAATGATATGCCTGCAGGTCAAACTGATCCTGCTTTAAATAATTTTAGTTTGGAGCCCGACATGGCAAACGGCACCGGTGTTATTCCATTACTGAAAGAAATTTTAGCGATCAATCCAAACATAAAAATAATGGGTTCACCATGGAGCCCACCGGTTTGGATGAAGGATAATGGAAGCTCAATTGGTGGAAGTTTAAAACCGGAATATCATGATGCATATGCGCAATATTTTGTAAAATATATTCAGCAAATGAAGGCGCAGGGCATTACCATCGATGCCATCACAATACAAAATGAACCACTACATCCGGGCAACAATCCAAGTTTACTTATGCTAGCCGAACAACAAAGCAATTTTATCAAGAACAGCCTGGGACCAGCCTTCCAGGCAGCCGGCATTTCAACCAAAATCATTATTTATGATCACAACCTTGATCGCACAGATTATCCAATTTCGATTTTAAATGATCCCGATGCAAAAAAATATATCAATGGGTCTGCGTTTCATTTGTATGCAGGCGATGTTAGCGGCATGACAACTGTTCACAATGCGCACCCTGATAAGCATGTTTATTTTACCGAACAATGGACAGGATCTAAAGGAACTTTTGATGGTGACCTGCAATGGCATTTAAAGAATGTGATCATTGGAACCATGCGTAACTGGAGCCGAACAGCATTAGAATGGAACCTGGCTAACGATCCTAATTTCGGACCACATACGCCCGGTGGTTGCACAGAATGTAAAGGTGCTTTAACAATCAGTGGTTCTAACGTTACAAGAAATGTTTCCTATTACATCATTGCACATGCTTCTAAATTTGTACCAGCCGGATCGGTTAGAGTAGCGAGTAACAATTCAGGCAGTTTGCACAGTGCTGCCTTTGTAACACCCACAGGCAAAAATGTTCTCATCGTTTTAAATGATGCAAATACGGCTGCATCATTCAATATTCAATTCAAAGGCAAAAAAGTAGCAACCCATTTACCAGTTGGTGGAGTGGGTACGTATATATGGTAACTTCAAAAATTAAATTTGTGAAAAAAATATTCATTTTATCATCCGTCATTTTTTTATTCAGTTGTGCAGATCAAACCGAAAAAACAGGAACGCTATCTTCTCCACCTCCTGTTCCATTTACAACAGAAGGTAAACAAGTGATCGTTTACACAACGGCAGACAGCAGCGATCTTCGTTTAACCCTTACCGATACATTGAGTTTTACTCCCATGGATCAACCAAAAGAAAACCAGGTTGCGGTATTTGTAGATCCAACCAAAACTTTTCAAACATTCTTCGGAATCGGTGCTGCATTAACCGATGCATCGGCGGAAACATTTTATAAATTACCCGCAGCAGCGCAGCAACAATTCTTAGAGGCTCATTTTGATAAAGAAAAAGGTATTGGTTATACTGTTGCCAGGACCAATATCAACAGTTGTGATTTTAGCAGCGGCATGTACACCTATGTTGCAGATGGTGATTCATCACTCAAAACATTCAATGTTGCACCGGATAAAAAATTCAAAATCCCTTTCATTAAAAAAGCACAAGAAGCTGCTGGTGGCAAGCTTGATCTTTTTGCCAGTCCATGGAGCCCGCCAGCCTGGATGAAAGATAATAACAACATGAAACAGGGTGGAAAATTATTGCCGCAATTTTATAATAGCTGGGCAACTTACTATACTAAATTCATCAAAGAATATGAGAAAGAAGGCATTCCTATTTGGGGTATCAGCATTCAAAATGAACCCATGGCTACACAGCGTTGGGAAAGTTGTTTGTATACTGCCGAAGAAGAAAGAGATTTCTTGAAAAACCATTTAGGACCAACGATGGCAAAAGAAGGTTTGCAGGATAAAAAAATTATTGTTTGGGATCATAACCGCGATTTGATTTATCAACGTGCCCAAACTTATTTTGATGATCCCGAAGCTTCCAAATATATCTGGGGTATTGGATTTCATTGGTATGAAGACTGGAGCGGTGGCCAACCGATGTATGATAATATTAAAAGGGTTCATGAAGCATATCCTGACAAAAATATTTTCTTTACAGAAGGAACGGTTGAAAGTTTTGATGCCAAACGTTATAATGCCTGGGTATTGGGAGAAGAATATGGGCGCAGCATGATCAACGATTTTAATAATGGTATGGTTGGATTTACAGACTGGAATATTTTACTGGATGAAACTGGTGGACCAAACCATGTACAGAATTTTTGTTTTGCACCGGTACATGCGGATACAAAGACCGGTAAATTAATATTCACTAATTCATATTATTATATTGGTCATTTTTCAAAATTCATAAAACCAGGAGCAAAAAGAGTTATTGCTTCTGCCAGCCGCAGCCAGTTACTCACAACTGCTTTTCGTAATGAAGATGGAAAAACGGTTGTTGTTGTTATGAACCAGGGAGATATTAAAACGCCTTATTTTTTATGGATCAATGGACAGGCTGCTGAATTAACAGCTTTGCCGCATTCCATTGCTACATTGATATTTTAATGCTCTTAATAAAATAATATATTAAACCCAGTTTGAAAGGCTGGGTTTTTTAATGCTCACTATCGAACAATTTTAACGTCCATTCCATTATACATTCAACTAAAGAGCATCTATGCGATTAAGAACATTTGAGTCATTCTGGTTATTAAAGAATGGGCTTTTGAATACCTACCCTATGTTAAGGGAAGATGTAACGACTGATATCATTGTTATCGGTGGGGGTATAACCGGCGCACTCATCAGCCATGCTTTGATACAAGAAGGTTACAATTCTATCCTTGTTGATAAAAGAGATATTGCGATGGGTAGCACTTCAGCCACTACCAGTATGCTGCAGTATGAAATTGATACACCACTGTATAAACTCGCGGAGATGATTGGTGAAGAAGAAGCTGCGCAATGTTACAAAAGCGGTATAGAAGCTATTGACAAACTTGATACTTTAATTGATCATTTTAAAATTGATTGCGGTTTTAAAAAACAAGATTCACTTTACATTGCTCACAATAAAAAAGCAGCAACAAACCTTGAAAAAGAATTTGCCATTCGCGATAAACATCAGTTGGGTGTAGAATGGCTAACAGCTAAAAATATCCTGGATCAGTATGGTATTAAAAGTTATGGCGGAATACTTTCCTCGAAAGCCGGCAGTGTGGATGCTTATAAACTGGCGCATGAACTGATTGCCATGAATGTGAAAAAGGGATTGAAGGTTTACGATCAAACAATCATTAAAGATTACAATTTTAAAAAAGAAGGTGTTTTATTAACTACTTCTGAAGGCCATTTGATCAAGGGTCAAAAAGTTATTTTTTGTACCGGGTTTGAAACAACCGGCATGCTGAAAGAAAAAGTTGCTAAATTAATTTATACATGGGCAACTATCAGTGAAGATGGCATTGTATTACCAGACAATTTGCAAAACACATTGGTATGGGATACCAATGATCCTTATTTATATATGCGCACAACAGATGATGGCAGACTTTTGGTAGGTGGTGAAGATTCAAACTATAAAGCATCGTTGTTGAATTCAAAAACGAAAGAACTCAAATCGAAAAAACTGGTAGCAAATCTTGAAAAAATATTAGGAGATGTAGATTTCATCCAGGATCATAGTTGGGGAGGCGTTTTTGGAAAAACAAAAGATGGACTACCTTATATCGGTAAATCACCAGAATATGAAAATGCTCTTTTTGTATTAGGATTTGGTGGCAATGGAATTACATTTTCCATACAGGCTGTGGAAATCATTATCGATCTGTTACAAGATAAGCCAAACCAGTTAAGCCAGTTTTATAGGTTTGGGAGATAAAGGAATGGTTATAATGCTGTCAGCTTAAAATTATAAGTAGAATTTATTTCACATCAAAATCAACAACTACTCTTTCTGTTGTGGGATGGCTTTGACATGTAAGAATAAAACCGGCTTCCACTTCGTCCGGTTCAAGGCCCCAGTTTACATCCATCTTCACTTCACCTTCCAGCAGCTTTGCTTTGCAGGTACAACAAACACCACCCTTACAGGCAAAAGGTAAATCAGCGCCTTCTTTTAAAGCGGCATCTAAAATGCTGTTACTTTCATATCCCAATTTAAAATCGAATAAAATTCCATCCACTCTCACACTTACCGTTGCCTGCGGGCCTTCATTCAATTCTTTTGTGATGGTTGTTTGAACTGTGGATTGTTTCACACCGGGAATGGTGAATAATTCAAAATGAATTTTATTAACTGGTACATTATGCTTTTCTAAAAAACCTTTTGCGGTAAATATCATTTCTTCCGGGCCACAAAGAAAAAAATCATCACAGTTATCTATGTTAATGAGTTTCTCGAAAAGCAGTTCCAGTTTTTGAGCATCAATTCTTCCTTCATTCAAAGGCACATCGGTTCGTTCGCGGCTCAGAATATGATAAATCCTGAAGCGATCCAGGTATTTATCTTTTAAAGCTTCGAGTTCCTCTTTGAATATGATTGAGTTTTTATTGCGATTGCCATAAACCAGTGTAAACGTACTCCCGGGCTCTGTAAGCAAAGTAGTTTTGATGATGGATAATACAGGTGTGATACCGCTGCCAGCAACAAAGGCAACATAATTTTTTTTATGCTGGGGGTCCAGTTCTGTATAGAATTTTCCAACAGGCGGCATCACTTCAATCACATCGCCTTTTTTCAACTGTTCGTTGGCGTGAGTTGAAAACAAACCCCCATCCACTTTTTTGATAGCCACCCGCCACTCATCATCAAATGGACTGCTGCAAATAGAATAGGTTCGTCTTACTTCTTCCCCATTCAAATGCGTACGCATGGTTAAACTTTGTCCCTGGTTGAAACGGAACTTATTTTTTAAATCTTCCGGAACATCAAACACCATGGAAACGCAATCATCTGTTTCCTGGTTTATTTCTTTTATCGTTAATGGGTGAAAATGGATCATGAAAGCAATCGTTAGGCAAACAAATTATTGAACCAGTTAAGAGGAAAATTCAAATTAAAATTGTATTTATTTTTTTAACCCGCTGATCAAGTGGGTAACCATGTTTTCTTCCAGTTCGGCAGGTGTAATTTTTTTCTGGCTGCGATGCCAGAATTCCAAACCACGCACAGCTGATAAGATGGTCAATACAGCAACATATGGAATGATGGGTTTAAATTCTTTTTTTTGAATGCATTCTTCAACGATGGATTCAAGTTTCTGTACATAGGTGCGGCGCTGGGTGATAAACCCGGATAAATGCGGTTCTGATAAATGGATCCACTCATGGGTCATCACGTGGTAATCTTCGAACCGGTTCAACATCATTTGTACATGAAAACGAATGATAGATTCGATTTTTACAGAACAGGAAACATTTTCATTGGTTAATATTTCCAAATGCTGGTTACAATCGTCAGCGGCACGAAATACAATTTCCTGCAGGATCTGGGATTTGGATTGAATATGATTATAAAGACTGGCGGCTTCAATGCCAACACTTTCAGCCAGGTCACGCATGGATGTAGCGCTAAACCCTTTTTCGCGGAACATAACAGCGGCCTTTTCGAGTATTATTTCTTTTTTCGTTGATTTTTTTTGAGCATTCTTCGGCATGCTTCAAAGATAGTAAACAGCGGTGGAATGCTTACAAGGGTTCGTTTAACACTTTCCACAAAAGATCTTTTAATTCTGTTAAACCCTGCCCTGTGACTGACGAAATAAACAAATGAGGAACATTAGCAGGTAGTTCTTTACGGATCGCTTCCTTTAATTCATCATCCAGCATATCACTCTTACTGACAGCGATTACAAATTGTTTATTCAATAATTCAGGATTGAATTCTTCCAATTCTTTCACCAGCACTTCGTATTCGTGTTTATGATCTGCACTATCCGCTGGTACCAGGAAAAGTAAAACGGGGTTACGTTCTATATGGCGAAGAAACCGGTGCCCAAGTCCTTTGCCTTCTGCGGCACCTTCGATAATCCCGGGCAGATCGGCAATACAAAAACTCTTATCATCCCGGTATGGAACGATACCTAAATTAGGTGTGATGGTTGTAAATGCGTAATCTGCAATCTTTGGTTTGGCTGCTGTAATAACGGATAGCAGCGTTGATTTGCCGGCATTAGGAAAGCCCACCAATCCCACATCAGCCAAGACTTTTAGTTCCAGCACTTTCCATCCTTCATGACCCGGTTCGCCAGGTTGCGCATGTTCAGGTGCCTGGTTGGTTGGTGTAGCAAAATTTGAATTCCCTAATCCGCCACGGCCACCACTGAGCCAGATTACTTCCTGTCCATGCTCCAGGATCTCCGCTTCTTTTTCCCCAGTTTCTTCATCTGTGGCAATAGTACCTAATGGCACTTCCAGGATGATATCTTTTCCATTACGCCCCGTTTTATTGGTATCACCACCTTTATCTCCATCTTCGGCAAGTACATTTTTATAATATCGCAGGTGTAATAAGGTCCAAAGGTTTTTGTTCCCTTTTAAAATGATATGTCCGCCACGACCCCCATCGCCTCCATCCGGCCCACCAAACGCTGTTAGTTTGCTGCGTAAAAAATGTTTGATACCTGCGCCTCCATGTCCACTGCGACAAAAGATCCTGATTTGGTCAACAAAATTGCTTTTCTGCACTATTAATTTTTTGAAAGGGCAAAGATACTTGGTTCAAAATGAAGTGGCTGATCTATCGATTTTTTATCCAACCAATACAAACTGGGATATAAATACAAAAGCAGGCTATAACAGCCTGCTCAATAGCCAACATAGGGGTCTGTCCGGCCAAATTTTTTAAAAGCATTCACTTCTATAATAATATCGATAAACCAGATTTACAGGTTGCCATTTTAATCATTTTTAACAAAATCGGGGCTTACCTGGCTAAGAAACAGTTTGTCATCAATTACCGGCAACAAAAAAGCGCTGGATGAGGTCCAACGCTTTTCTATTGATAAAATCAATATTACTGAACAACCAATTTTTGAGAAAAAACGGTTTTGTTTTGTTCATTTATAACCTGCACCATATAAACTCCTTTAGCAGATGCAGGATTGATGTTGATTGATTCACTTTGGTCGTTACCCAATACGTTTACTTTTTGTTGAAGAATCGTTCTGCCCATTACATCCCGAAGCTCAATACGATAATTGCCTGCCTGCAAACTATTGAAGCGAACCGCAAATGTATTCTGGCTAACCGGGTTGGGGTAAAGCTGGATCCGGTTATCCAGGTCTGAATCCCTGTTTTGAACGATGGAAATTTCTTTAAGCGGGCTGGTAGGTTTGGTGATTAATATATTGCCGTTAGCCATATCAGAACTACGGAAAATACCGGTAGAAGTTTGATAGATCTCCGCATTCCAATTGGAAGGATCAACCAAATAATAGGCATCCGGGTTTTGGGCGCTGCTCACCATCAATTTACCCGCATCATTAACAACCATTCCATTGACTGAAAAATTGGCCGGAAGCCCTTTAATGGTTCCCTGCAATGTAGCCACCCTTGTATCAATGTTTACTTTAAAAACCTTTTTGGTTGCTGTAACGATATACAAATGTCCATTATCATCAGCTATAATATCCCCACCAAAACTGCTGCAACTATTATGAATGGATAAACCTTCATTTGCCGGATCATCCACCAGGGAACCCAAATCTGTAATAACCGTTTTCTTTCCTGTCGTAAACTTTATAAACCGTTCGCCGTCATTCGTAATCGCATACCCATTACCGTCAGGAGTAATCACCATGCGGGTAACGATTTTACCCTGGTCTTTTTTATCATTTGTGATATTGGTGAATGGTTGGTCCGCTACATAATATACTTTCATAGTTTGCAGGTCAATATATCGCAGCTGGTCGATGAACATTGGCGTAAAATATAAACGCTGGTTCCTGCGATCGTATGCAATAGCCGCAACACCTGTATTAAAAACAGCCTGCCCTGCAAACTGGCTGGCATTCGTTAATTCAGAAACAGGTTTTTTTGATTGTGCATCGTAAGCAACCGTTTTTACTTCAGTGCCATTGAGTAAAATTTCGCTGTATTCACCGGTTTGTGTGTTCAGCATGCGAAGGGCATTCCAACCGGCACCATCTCCTTTTAAATCAGTAACTGCATATGCAAACCGATCTTTTTTTTGTGCAAAAGTGCACAACGAGATAAACAGGAATGAGATTAGAAAAAGTAAATAATTTCTCATAAAATAAAATTGTGGTTTGGCAAATTGAGCGACTATTAAATTACCACAAATTTTTCCAGTATTAAAATATTTGTATGGATCAGTTTGGGTGTGGAGTAGGAATTGGGAATTAGGTATTTATAATTGGTTCTAACAATTAACCAGCCATTACAGGTTTAAAAGATTTTGACTTTTTACTTTTGAATTTTAACATCTAAAGTTTATCCTCCTGGCTGGCTCTCTTAAGCAATTCTTTTTCCTCTTCTGACAGGTGATCGTAACCTTTCTGGTTTATCTTATCCAGGATCTCATCTATCCTTTGTTGAGAAAGGTTCAGGGTTTTTTTATATGGCTTTGCAGTGCTCCGATAAAACAGCTGATCTTTTATCAGTTTTCCTTTTTTTGGCTTATCGGGTCGGAAGAGATCATTTACCCAGGTGAAAAAATCATTCATCCAACCATCCAAATCATAACCTTTACGCATCGTAAAGATGAATAAAGCACCCATGCCGGCACCTGCAATATGAGCAATATGACCACCATGGTTTTTATAAGGAATAGTGGCCAGGTCAATCAAAACAAATAAAACGGTCAACACCCATAATGGAATGCCACCCATGATCATGGGGAATATCCTGTAATTGGGCGCCAGCATGGTTGTAGCTACTGCAACGGCCATTACACCAGCTGAAGCTCCCAATGCTTTTGAATAAGGAAGATCTGGCTTTAGAACGGTTAGAAAGTTATAAGCCAGTACATAAAATAATGCACCGGCCAGTGCGCCATAAATATAAATTGGAACTACTTTTTTAGGACCCGTCAGATCTTGTAAAATATACCCGAATACCCATAACCAGAGCATATTGCCTATAACATGCCAAAGCCCATCATGCATAAAAAAATGGGTGATCAGTGTCCAGGGCCGGGTGATAAAAACGGAAAGATCGGCTGGCAATGCCACCCAGTTCAAAACCTGAGAATCGTACATCCCAATATTGTCATTAAAAAAATAGATGACCTTGATAAAAGCGAATAATACAAATACCGTAAGATTAATAGCAATCAGCATGAACAGTGGATTGCTATCCTTGTTGATGGATAAACGGCTTCTGTATTCTTTCTCGTAATAACCCATTCTACTCAAAATTGTCTTTTATAAAATTACAAAGCCTGGAGGCAGGAAACAAAGTCAATATAATTTTTATACCCGTTTTAATATAACGTCCGGCGATTGGTTTTGTTCCAGAATAATACAATAATAAATCCGGTTATAGCTCCGCCAAGGTGGGCGAAATGCGCAATATTATCACCGCTTATTTGTGCAAATCCGCCAAATAAATCGATTGCAACCAACCCGATCATAACATATTTGGCTTTAATGGGAATTGGTATAAACATCAGGTATAATTGGGTATTGGGGAAAAGATAACCAAAGGCAATAAAAATTCCCATAACGGCACCTGAAGCACCCACTGCATATGCATAATTACCTGTAATATATTGTACAGCAAGATGTGCAAAAGCTGCACCCAGGCCGCAGGCTAAATAGAAAAATAAAAACCGTTTAGGACCCCATAAATTTTCCAGGATCTTACCAAACATCCACAAGCCGAACATATTAAAAAATATATGTCCGAGATTGGCATGAGAAAACATATGAGTGAATATCTGGTATGGTTTGAAGAATGGCGTTTGAATGGGCCATAATCCAAATATGACATTCAAAATAGTTGGACCCTCATCTTCAATATAAAACCGGGCACCCAAAGCCAGGTTTGCGATAAAAAAGAGAACATTAATGATCAGGAGGTTTTTTACAACCGGTGGAAAATTATTGGGACGATAATACTGCATTCGATAAAGTTATCAGATATTCTAATTATTAAAGTTTTGTAACAATGATTTATGCTAAATGTTCTGCGTGTTCCAATTGATATTTATTTCTCAGTTTCAATTGCACCACATTTTCAATATGGAGTGTATGCGGAAACATATCAACCGGTTGTATCTGCGTTACATCATATTTTTCTTTTAATAAATTCAGGTCCCTTGCCTGTGTTGCTGGATTACAACTTACATAAACAACAGTGGGCGCTTCCATTTCCAGGATCTTAAGAACCAGTTTTTCGTGCATGCCTGCCCGTGGGGGATCGGTGATGATCACATCGGGCCGGCCATGTTTGGCAAAAAATGCATCATCACAAACATCAATTACATCGCCTGCATAAAATTCCGCATGATTGGCCTGATTAAGCATCGCATTTTCTTTTGCATCTTCCACAGCAGCCACCACGGTTTCTACACCAATGATTTTTTTGGCAAGATTACTTACAAAAATGCCGATGCTGCCCGTACCACAATAAAGATCATATACGGTTTCCTGCCCGGTGAGTTCAGCAAATTCGCTGGTAATCCGGTATAATTGCTCTCCCTGTTTGGTATTGGTTTGAAAGAAAGAAGTCGGGCCAATTTTGAACTGGAATTTTTTTCCATCACTTGTCGATAATTCTTCAATAATGTATCCTTTGCCATGATAAATCACGGGATGCAGGTCGTATAAACTATCATTCTTTTTTGTGTTGATCGTATACAGCCAGGTAGTAACAGAGGGAAAGCTACTTTTTAAAAACTGCATCAGTTCTTCAATTTTTGCTTCATCGGTTTCCCCAATAACCATATTTACCATCACTTCGCCGGTTGTTGCCGTTCTCACCTGCATGGTTCGCATAAATCCGCGGTGTTCGCGAATATCATAAAATGAATAATGGTGCTCTTTTGCAAATTGCCTGGCAGCCAATCTTATTTCGTTGGTTGGTTCGGGTTGCAACCAGCATTTTTCTATATCAACCACTTTGTCAAAAAATCCCCGTGCATGAAATCCGGCTACATCAATTGCTCCATTGATATCATCATCATTCAGTTCACCCGGTAATAAATAGCGCTTATTACCAAATGTATATTCCAGTTTATTGCGATAAAAACGCGTTTCCATTGCACCGCGAATGGGCATCATTTCCGGCATATCAACCTTACCAATTCGCTTTAAACTATCCGTAACCTGTTGTTGTTTGTATTGTAATTGTTTTTCATAAGGCAGCATTTGCCATTGACATCCTCCACATACGCCAAAATGCTGGCAAAAAGGTTGAACCCTGTCGGCAGAATAAGACCGGAACTGGATGGGCGTACCTTCCGCCCAATCCTTTTTATTTTTTCTTAACCGAAGATCCACCACATCACCCGGCACCACACCTTCCGCAAAGATTACTTTACCTTCAACCCGGGCAAGCGATTTCCCTTCCGCGGCATATGCTTCCATCAACACATTGAGTAAAATAATTTTTTTCTTTTTTCGCATAAGCCGCAAAAGTAAGCGTTTCCTTTCTGCCAGTGGGGCAACCCTTATCAGGCATTTTACATCTTGTTAACTTAGCTGAAAATGATTTTAGATAACTTTAACGCTTAAACAACCCAATGAATAAATTTTTGTCGATGCTCATACTGCTGGCAACATTTAAGGTAAATGCCCAGGGATATGAGATTAAAGTAACACTGACGCCTTTCAAAAACCAATACGTTTATCTCGGCAGCTATTATGGCAAACAATTACCGATTGTTGATTCGGCATTGCTGAATGAAAAAGGCGAAGCAACCTTTAAAGGCAATCAGCCATTGGGTGGAGGTATTTACCTGGTGGGCTACCCAAACAAAATGGGATTTTTTGAAATATTAATAGATCAACAACAACAATTTTCCATCATTGCTGATACCAACAAGGTGCTTGAAAATATTCGTTTTACCAACTCACCTGATAATGTTTTGTTCAATAACTACCAGCGTTACATGCAGCAAAAAGGCCGCAGTATGGATAGTGCGGTTCAACTGCGAAAAGCAAACCCTGAATCGGCAGCATTAAAAACCCACATTGAAAAGACCAACGAGGAAATAAAAACGTACCGCAATCATATTTTACAAAAAGAGCCCAATTCAATGATGGCTTTTTTGCTGACCGCTATGCGGGAGCCCGAAATTCCACCCGCAGCCCAACATCCCGGCGGTAAATATGATTCCGCTTATGCTTACCGTTTTTACAAGGAGCACTACTGGGATGGTGTAAACTTTTTTGATGACCGACTGGCCCGTACACCCTTTTTTGAAAACAAACTGGATCGTTATTTTGAACAGGTTGTGGTTCAGCAACCTGATTCAATCATTAAGGAAATAGATTGGATGATGGGTTTTGCCAGTGTGAATGAAGAAATGCAAAAATTTCTTTTATTAAAATTCATCAATCGTTACCTGAACCAGAAATACATGTGGGAGGATGCCATATTTGTGCACCTGTACCAGAAATATCTTTCCCAAAAAGATTATCCGTGGCTAACTGAAAACGGCAAAAAAACAATTACGGATCGGGCATATAATTTAATGGCTAATATTTTCGGTAGCCCTGCAGCAGATATCAACCTGCCTGACAGCACAGGAAAACAAGTTTCACTTTATTCCATAGAAGCACCTTTCACAGTCGTTTTTATCTGGGACCCAACCTGCGGCCATTGTAAAGAAGTAGCGCCAAGAATTGACAGTCTTTATCAAAGCAAATGGAAAAATCTTGGCGTTAAGATCTATGCCATGGCGAAAGAAACAGAAGGTAATAAGAAAGACTGGTTGAAATTTATCAGTGACAATAAACTGCAGTGGCAGCACGTATATTATTCTAAGGAAGCTGATAAGGCCCGTATAAATGCAGGTACACCCGGTTATTCCCAGTTATATGACGTGCAAAGTTTTCCCACCATTTATTTGCTGGATAAGGATAAACGAATCATTGCAAAAAAACTGGCCTTTGAACAAATGGATGAAATACTGGACCTGAAGTTAAAAGGCAAATAATTAAATTTATCGAATGAAATGAATCACAAAAATTTTTGAACAAATTCATACCAACCGCGATGAAAATTTTTGTGATGAATTCCATGTGGCCAAAAAGCAATATAAAATATACACATGAAACCAAACTACTCTTGTTGCCGCAGTCATGCGGCTACTGCTTTCCCTTATAAACATCTTTACAAAAAAATAACTGCTTTTTGCATGGGAGTATGCAGCATTTTAAGCATACAGGCTCAGACTTTATTTACATACGGTGATCAAAAAATTGATGTCAATGAATTTAAGCAGGCCTACCAGAAAAATACCAGTGCCATCAGTTATGATAAGCAATCCATTGATGATTACCTGCAACTGTATATCAATTCCAAATTAAAGATACTGGAAGCCTACAAGCGGGGTTATGATACTTTACCGCAGCAAAAGGAAGAATTTGCCAACCTGCGTTCCCAGATCATTGATAATTATATGAATGACCCGGAAACCCTTAACAAACTGGTTATGGAAGCTTTTAACCGCAGCCAGAAAGAAATAGATGTAGCTCATATTTTTATCAGGATTAATGAATCAAATGGAGAACCGGATACCAGTGCTGCATTCAAGAAAATCAATGATGCATTCGGGGAAATAAGCAATGGGACTTCATTTAAAGATGTGGCATTACGTTATTCACAGGATCCTTCAGTAACAACCAACCTCGGTAATATCGGTTATGTAACCGTTTTCAACCTGCCTTATGCATTTGAAAATATTATTTACCAATTAAAGCCTGGCCAGGTATCTGCACCCTTCCGGTCTAAAAACGGGTATCATATTTTTAAAAATAACAGTGAAAGAAAAGCATTGGGTCATATCAATGCCTGGCAGGTTTTAATAGCCTTCCCTCCAGGTGCCGATCCGGCAACTAAAAATAAAGCCGCCCGATTAGCAGATTCATTATACAACCGGCTTTTAGCTGGTGATGATAAAGAAAAAATAGCATACACTTTCAGTAATGATTTTATTTCAGCACAAGCCGGTGGCATGATGCCTTCTTTTAGTGTGGGTCAGTATGATCCTGTATTTGAGAATATGGTTGCCTCATTACCCCTGAACAGTTTTAGCAAACCATTTGAAACAGGGTACGGATTTCATATTGTAAATAAAATATCTGTTACACCTATTGTTAGTGATCCGAATGATACGGAAAATCTGCTTGCATTAAAGACCAGGGTAAATCAAAGTGACCGGATTGAAATTTTAAAACAAGTGATCTATGATAAAGTAGCACAAAAAGCAGGCTTCACAATGATGCCTGCAGCAAAAACAGAATGGCTATGGATAACCGACAGTATCCTGGATAACCGCAAACCACCAGCTTCAATCAGCATTCAAAGGGAAACGCCTTTGTTTACGGTGGGCAAAGAAGTGTACACTATTCAAAACTGGTTAGACTATGCACAGTTGCACCGCTATAAACCCGGCACATCAGGTCTCAGGCCTTATACTGAAATATTGGAAGAATATAAATTGGTTATAGCCAATAATTATTACCGTGATCATTTGGAAGATTTCAATCCTGGATTTGCCAGTCAATTGAATGATTTCAAAGAAGGTAATATGTTCTTCGAGATCATGCAACATGAAATCTGGAACCGGGCACAGGAAGATTCTGTTGGTTTAAAAAATTACTATGAACAAAACCGCGCAAAATATAACTGGGAAAACAGTGCAGATGCCATTATTTTTTATTGCACGGATGAAGCAACTGCAAAAACTTTAAAACAAGACCTGGAAAAAGATCCAGGTCAATGGAAAGAGATCATCAATCATTATGGAGATAAGGTGATCACGGATTCGGCACGTTATGAACTGGCACAAATCCCCGGCGCTGATACAAACCAGTTAGCAAATGGTATGATCACTAAAACCATTATGAATGATAATGACCAATCCGCTTCTTTTGCCTATATCATTAAAACATATCCGCAACCGGAACCAAGAACTTTTACAGAATCACGTGGGTTTGTTTTGAATGATTACCAGCAACACCTGGAAACACAGTGGCTGGCTAACCTGCGCAAAAAATACCCGGTGAAGATCAAAAAGAAAACGCTTAAATCGCTGTACAAAAATTAATACAGACAACTATAAGCGTTTTAATTTATTTAAATAAAATTACAGGATCGCCTTCATGGTATTGCAGATCACATGCGGCTTGCCCAAAGTATAATAATGCAGGCCGGGTACATCGTTCTTTTTCAGGTCCCGTGACTGTTCAATGAGCCATTCAGTACCAACTTTTTCAACATCCTCGTCGGTTTTACATTTCAATACTTCATTGCTTAATTCCGTAGGAATATCTACATGAAATGTTCGGGGAATGATGGTCATTTGTTTTTTACTTGTAATCGGTTTCAATCCCGGAATGATCGGAACATTGATACCGGCCTTGCGACAAAGTTTTACAAATTCATAATACCGTGCATTATCAAAAAACATCTGCGTAGTAACATACTCGGCACCCGCATCTACCTTTTCTTTTAAATGCAGAATGTCCGTTGCCATATTCGGGCATTCAAAATGTTTCTCCGGGTAGCCAGCTACTCCAATACAAAAACTGGTTTTCACTACATTTTTCAAATCTTCTTCCAGGTAAATACCAGCATTCATATCCATCACCTGTTTCAGCAAATCGATGGCGTACCGGTTACCACCCGGCTCTGGTTCAAAAGTTGATTCATTTTTTGGTGCATCACCCCTTAATACCAAAACATTATCAATGCCCAAAAAATTCAAATCTATTAACGCATCTTCTGTCTCTTGTTTAGAAAAGCCACCGCAAATCAGGTGGGCTACCGTATCCACTTTATAATAACTTTTTATGGCAGCGCAAATTCCCACCGTGCCCGGTCTTTTACGAACATCCACTTTTTCAAAAGTTCCATCGGGTTTCTTTTTGAACATGGATTCGCTGCGATGATAGGTTACATTAATAAACGCCGGTTTATACTCCATTAAAGGATCCAGGTGGTTATAAATTGCATCTATCCCTTTGCCTTTCAATGGGGGTAAAATTTCAAAAGATACCAGCGATCCTTTTGATTCTTTGATATGTTCGGTTACTTTCATTTTTAAAATAATCGTGCAAACTTAAGTCAGCGGGGCTTCATAATCAAGCAATCATCCGGGTAGCTGCAAATTAGTATGACAATGCCAATTCGTTAAAGCTGTTTACTTATATGAACCGGTAACCTATCAAACCTTATTTTTGTTAAAAACCAGGCATTGAATTTATCCATACATACAGAGGAACTTTGTAAAACATACCGTAACCGCACAGTAGTGAATCATGTTTCCATTGAAGTGAAACAAGGAGAGATTGTAGGCTTGCTGGGGCCAAATGGCGCTGGCAAAACCACCACGTTTTATATGGTGGTAGGTTTAATAAAACCAGATGAAGGGGAAGTTTTTTTGGGAGATGAAAATATTACCGGGCTCGCAATGTATAAAAGAGCGCAGATGGGTATTGGATACCTGCCGCAGGAAGCATCCGTTTTTCGCAAATTAAGCGTAGAGGATAATATTTCCGCCATCCTGGAAATGACGTCGCTGAGTAAACAGGAACAAAAAGAAAAAATGGAAAGCCTGCTGGATGAATTTCGTTTACACCATGTACGCAAAAGCAATGGCGATGTATTAAGTGGTGGTGAACGTCGCCGAACGGAAATTGCCCGGGCACTGGCTGTTGATCCAAAATTTATTTTATTGGATGAACCCTTTGCCGGTATTGACCCGATTGCCGTTGAAGACATTCAAGGCATAGTAGCCAAATTAAAATCAAAGAATATAGGTATCCTGATAACCGATCATAATGTTACCGAAACGCTATCCATTTGCGACCGGGCTTATTTATTGATCGAAGGAAAAATTTTTAAACACGGCACAGCTGAAGAACTGGCCGAAGATGAACAGGTTCGTAAACTATACCTGGGTCGCAACTTCCAGTTAAAAAGAAAAGATTACCTGCACGAAGAGGCCCGGATGACTCAATCTTCGCAAGACTTATAAATTCCTGTCCATTACATGATTGTTTTTGCCAAATAATTTAACTTTCCGGAAATGAAGTTATTAAGTCCCGCTATATCCCGACTGGCTCGTTTACGTCAATGGTCCATAGAGCAATGGATCAATGACCCAATGGCTTCCCAGCATGCCGTATGGCAGGATCTTATTGCTGCCGGGCAGTATACCGAGTTTGGTCGCCAGCATAATTTTAAAGATATCAGGTTACTGGATGATTTTAAAGAGCGTGTGCCTGTGAATGAATATGAAGATCTGAAACCTTATATCCAGCGTATGATGGATGGAGAGGATAATATTCTGTGGAACACACCGATTCGCTGGTTTGCAAAAAGCAGTGGAACTACAAGTGCCAAAAGCAAATTCATTCCAATTAGCGAAGAAAGTCTCAAGGATGGTCATTACAAAGCATCGAAAGATGTTATAACGATGTACTATATCCGAAATCCTGAAAGTGAATTATTAACCGGCAAATCGCTGGTGTTGGGAGGCAGCCACCAGATCAATATGGTTAATGAAGAAATTCAATTTGGAGATTTGAGCGCCGTTGTATTACAGAATTCACCTTTCTGGTCAAACTGGATGCGTACGCCCGACCTGTCCATTGCATTAATGGATGAATGGGAAGAAAAAATTGAAAAACTGGCGTCTTCCACCATCAACGAAAATGTAACCTCTATGGCCGGCGTACCCACCTGGACGCTGGTATTATTAAAAAGAATTTTGGAGATTACTGGTAAAAAAACAATCAGTGAAGTGTGGCCCAACCTGGAACTTTATTTACATGGAGGGGTAAGCTTTGTTCCTTACCGCGAACAATTTGAAAAGATTATCGGCAAACCCATTGCTTATATAGAAAGCTATAATGCATCTGAAGGATTTTTTGCTGCCCAGGATGATATCAACATTGATGGCATGTTGCTGATGGCAAACCACGGCATATTTTATGAATTCATGCCCCTTGAAGAAGCCGGCAAAAAACATCCCAAAACTTTACAGTTAAATGAGGTTGAAGAAGGGAAAAACTATGCAATCATTATTTCAACACTGGGTGGGCTTTGGCGTTATATAGTGGGCGATACCATTCGCTTTGTTTCTTTAGCACCTTATCGCATAAAAGTTTCCGGTCGCATAAAACATTATATCAATGCTTTTGGTGAAGAAGTGATTGTAGATAATACGGACAAGGCCATTGCTGTAGCTTGTGAAAAAACGGGTGCAACGGTGAATGATTATACGGCAGCGCCTGTATATTTTTCAGAAGCATCGAACGGTGCACATGAATGGTTAGTTGAATTTGAAAAGGAACCAGCCAATTTGCAAACATTTACCGAAGAACTTGATAAAGCGCTGCAACAAACGAACAGCGACTACGAAGCAAAAAGATATAAGGATATTGCATTAAGCATGCCTATTCTTCATAAAGTTGATAAGGGAGCTTTTAATAACTGGTTAAAGAGTAAAGGAAAACTGGGTGGCCAGCACAAAATTCCGCGGCTGAGCAATGACCGGCAAATCATGGAAGAAATACTTCTTTTCATTAATCAACAAAAACCTGTAAATAATAATTAATCCGGTTATGATGGATTACCATCTTTATTGAATCAAAAAAGATGGCATGAGTCATTTTTCAACTTATTTTTTATCAATTATTTTTACGACCACTTTTACATTTCTTTTTTTATAATTTATCATTTATGAAATTACTTGAAAATAAAGTTGCTATTGTTACCGGTGCAGCCAGGGGAATCGGGGAAGCCATCGCTTTAAAATTTGCGGAACACGGCGCAGATGTTGCGTTCACTTATGTAAGTGACAGCAGTGCGGAAAAAGCAAAAGCCCTTGAAGAAAAATTAACAGCATTGGGTATAAAAGCCAAAGCATGGAAAAGCAATGCAGGTGTTTTTGCGGAATGCGAAACTTTTGTCAATGAGGTAATAAAAGAATTTGGCAAGGTTGATATATGTGTAAACAATGCTGGTATTTCGAAGGACAACTTACTGTTACGCATGACCGAAGAACAATGGAATGATGTAATGCAGGTAAACCTGAACAGCGTTTTTTATATGACCAAGCAGGTCATCCGTCCCATGATGAAAGCAAAATCAGGAACTATTATCAACATGAGTTCGATCATTGGTGAAATGGGTAATGCAGGACAAAGCAGTTATGCGGCTTCAAAAGCAGGTATCATCGGGTTTACCAAATCCGTGGCTAAAGAATTGGGCAGCCGAAACATTCGATGTAATGCTATTGCACCAGGTTTTGTTGAAACAGATATGACCAGTTATTTAAAAGAAGGCGAAAGCGCCGATAAATATAAAGCAGGCATACCATTGGGTCGATTTGCCAGCGGCGAGGATATCGCCAATGTAACATTATTTCTTGCATCAGAGTTGAGTGCATATGTTACAGGACAGGTGATCACTGCTGATGGTGGGTTATATATGTAAGGATAGAGATTACTATTTCAATTTCTTTATCCTATGGATAAAAAAGAAAAAATCCTATACGGTCTTATCTTGTTTTTCCTGGTAGTTTTATTTTTACCAAGATTCCAGTTACTCAATATTATTGCAACGGCTGCATTGGTTATTTATAGTTTCAGCCTGACTGGTCTTAAAGAGAAATGGCAAACCGTTAAAGAAAGAAGACATTTACAAGTCATGCTTTTCTTTTTTGTGATCATTGGTATCAGTATGCTTTTGTCAAATAATACAAACAAGGCATTAAGGTTCCTGGATCCAAGGCTTCCCTTATTGTATTTCCCGTTAACCATTGGCGTATTACAATTAGATGCACCATTCAGGCGTAAAGTTTTAGTATCATTTGCTGTTATAACAACCATCATCACAGCTTTCTGCCTGGGGTGGAATATTCGCCAGGCTTTCATTCAAAACAATACAGCATTATTGTATAATGATTCATTAACCCATATCATCGGTCACCAATCCATTTATATTTCATTGCTGGTAAACATTTCCATTTTTATTTTTTCAAGAGAAATATTTTTTAGTACTTCAAAATGGAAGGGCTGGATGTTTGTTGCAGTAATTTTCTTATTTGGCATCAGCTACCTGTTAGCCAGCAGAACGATGATGGGATTATTATATGCCACATCATGCATATTTATTTTTTATTACATCATCAAAAGAAAAAAATACCTGGAAGGATTGACATTGCTGATGGGTATGATCATTGGAATTTTCATGGTTTATAAATTCATGCCGCAAACTTTTAACCGTTTTAAAGAGCTTACATACACTAAGTTTGATTACCAGAATATGGGTGCTGAAAGTCATTACAATATGGAAGTTACAAGCGATCAATGGAACGGTGCCAATTTCAGGTTGGCTGCATGGACCTGTGGCTGGGAACTATTCAAAGAAAATCCAATTACAGGTGTAGGCATCGGCGACAAGTATGATGCGCTGATAAAAAAATACGAAGAGAAAAATTTTCAATTTGCCATTCTTACAAAAAAAAATGTCCATAACAACTACCTGGATATTTTATACAGTATGGGTATCATTGGACTGGTAGTTTTCCTGACTGCATGGATCGCCTTACCGATAATTTATGCCGGCAATCATCGTGATTATCTAACCATATTAATCATCATCACATTTGCAACTGCCTGGATCACCGAAATATATTTTGACCGGAGTTTAGGAGGCATGCTGACAGGATTTTTTATAAGTTTTTTGCTGACTTATAAATTAAAAAATGATCATTGATTATCTGAAAGGTACTTTTCAATTGCTTGGCCAGTTTCGCCAAAAAAAACCAACTCCCCATTTTTCATATAGGCCGCTTTATTACAATAGTTTTTGATCGTTTCCATGCTGTGGCTCACCAGTATGACAGTTTTACCTTCAATCCAGGAACTTTCAAAAACCTTGATTGCTTTTTCCTGGAACTTCATATCACCTACCGCAAAAATCTCATCCAAAAACATAATATCCGCACCCGCATTAACGGCTATGGAAAATGCCAAACGAGCCAACATCCCGGAGGAAAAAAATTTAATTTTAGTATCTATAAATTCTCTCAATTCAGCAAAGTCAACGATCTGGTCAAAGATTGCATCTACCTGTTTAATTTTTAACCCTAATACAGACCCTGAAACATAAATATTTTCGCGGGCTGTTAATTCATGACTCATACCTACTCCAAGGTTCATAAGCATGGTTGAACCATTGATCCGAATATAACCAGTATCCGTAGGGTAAACACCAGCTAATATTTTAACAAGTGTAGACTTGCCACTGCCGTTTCTTCCTAACAAACCAATACACTCGCCTTTCAAAATCTCAAGTGATAAATCTTTTACTGCTTTTACATCTTTGCTTTTTGTTGGATTAAAAAGATTAAACAACCTGTGTTTTACAGTATTATGACTGTCTTCGGTTATGTGAAATGTTTTACTGATATTCTTTGCCTCTATAGCAATACTATGTTCCATAATTCCATTTTAAAGTTTTTCTGCAGCCCTTGCGCCTATTTTATTCAGCATGAACGTACCTATCATAATTATCACAATAGCATATGCATAATCAAATAAAAACAATTGCCATTCAGGAGGTTTTTGATAAAGCATAACATTCCTTGCATTGATAATAATGCCTGCAACGGGGTTCAAATAATCTATACCCGGCAAGGCATTTCTAAAAGTTTCCAATTTAAATAGTATGGGTGAAATCCAAAATCCGATGCCGGTAATAACCATCCAAATTTGTGTAATATCTTTTGCCAGCACGTAAATGGAAGATAAGATCATTGAAAACCCCAAAGCAAGAATCAGCAGATTTAAAAAGATTGGAATGATATAAAAGGCATAAAAACTTAAACCCAATGTTCCGGAATCAATAAACTGGAAGTAAATAATAAAAAATGTGAGATTGAAAAAGAAACCGATACAATTTGAAAAAATAGTGGAAAGATAAATTTCCATTTTATTCATATTGGTGTATTCATACAGGTACTTTTTTGTGCTTAATAACTGAATGGTTCCAGTAGTAGACTCTACAAAAAAGTTCCAGAGGATCAATGCTATAAAAAGAAAAGAAACAAAATTGGGTATCCCCTGCTTCAACACAAGCTCAAATGCTATGTAAAAAATAAAAATTTCTGAAATAGGTTTCAGCAGTGCCCACAACAAACCAAGTTTATTTTCATAATATCTCAGCTTGAATTCAATTTTTGCCAGCAACCAGATTCTTTCCAGTCTATTAGATCTGCTAACCCAGTCGCCAAATACTTTTATCATTTTGATATCAGGATTTTATCTTTTGATATATGGTTAATGCGGTTTTCCTTAAAACCGGGTGCTGTTTAACTTTTAATTTTATTTTTCGTATTAAACGATCATAAAGACCATTTCCCGGATGTATGTGATAATCCAAAGTCGGATTTTCAAATTGATACCCAGGTCCATTGGCGTTAAGCAAATTGGTTAAGTCGGTCGCGAAATTAGTGTATAGTTTTTTGTGCTTTTCGGTTATCAACTGGTATAGATAGGCCATGTTACTTTTATTGAATCCCCTTGCCATGGAGCTTCTACGTACCCGGTAATAAAAATGAAATTCAGGAATCACAACTCCTCCATAACCATGTTCAATAAGATTCAGTACACTTTCATAATCTTCCATGCCATATATAAAATGAGGATCATTCAGACCAGCTTTTAAAAAGCTTTCGCGTTTGTAAACCAGTCCACTTGAATTCACCATATTATGGAACAGAATATAAGGTGGCTCAGGAATAAATGCAGGCCATTGATTATTGCTTTCGCCAAAATATTGAACCCAGCATCCAACAAAAAATACGTTTGATTTACATTGCAGAATTTCAATAGCCCTGGAATAGTAAGTATTACTAATTTTATCATCTGCATCCAGGAAAGCAAGGAAATCTCCTGTAGCTTCCCTTGCACCAACATTTCGGGCCAATGCAAGTCCCTGGTTAGTTTGATGAATAATTTTGATATCCTTTCTTGCTAACTGCTCTAACTTTTCTACACTTTCCTTTTCTGTGCTTCCATCATTAACAATGATTATTTCCAATTGCTTGTAATCCGATGCATATATTGATTGAAGGGTATCATCAATGTATTGACCCATGTTGTAGAAAGGAATGATCACGGATAACAAATCGTTTGTAATACGATCATCTTTTTGATTGAATTGTCCCTCATTTATAAAAGGGAATGTTGCAGCAGATGCAGGAACCACTTTTTTTAACAGTTCCATTTTTTCATTATAATAAAGCTGCGGATCGCATTTCTGTGCAATTAAATTTTGCGCTGCTGCTCCAATAGCATCCCGTTCATCATTGGACAATGAAAAAGCAATGTTAATTTTGTTTTCTAATGAATGAACATTATCATGATCAAATAAAAAACCATTCACACCATCCGTAATCAGTTCACGCTGCCCACCCTGGTCAGATGCAATTATGATTTTTCCTTTTGACATTCCTTCAATTACTGTGTAAGGCAGATTTTCAACTGTGCTGGGCACCAGGATAACATTAGCATGTTCAATTTCAGATTGCAAATTTCCAGGTTCTGCCATTCCGGCGATGATCAGCATACCGGATTCCAAATGCCGGCCATATTTTTTTTTGATAAAAGCTTCACTTGTAGTGCCCACTGCATGATAATAGTAATTCGGATCGCCAAATAATTTTAATTTGTATGGAAATCCATTGCTCCATAACCTGTCAAAAGTTTTAAGCGTTTGTAAAATTCCTTTGGCTGGGGAAAGCTTTCCTATCATCAACACTTCATTTGACAGTTCCTTTTTATTGCCCGAATCATGGTTAAAAATATAAGGATTATGCAGTACTGAATACCGGTTTACCAGCCCGGGATACTTTGAATGTATGTTGTCAATTAAATATTTGCTTGGCGATATACAATGATCTGCAGCCTTCATACAAAATCTTTCCATCTCCCCTATCCAGAAATAAGGAAGCTGGTAAGTATTTATGTGGTTGTGTTCAAAAGTGATAAATGATGGACAATGACAGGTAATTAAAACTTTTAAATCACGGAATAAGGGATAATGTAAATGTTTTTTTTGCAGTATATAATAGGCTATTCCATTATATTCCTGTGACTCAAGCCATTCAGGAATTCCTTCTTTTTGCATGTAGATCTCCACAATTTTTGCAAATGAATAGCTGATCATTGTTTCGTAACCCAGGATTGAAGAAGTGTTTTCCAGGTATGGAGAAAAATAAACTACACGAATATTATCCTGGATTATTTCTCTGAAATATTTTTCATTGATATCCGGCATAAAGACTGTAACATTATTATTATACTGCTTCAATAGCTTACACCATTGATAACAATAAGTTCCAATGCCGCCACCATACTGCGGTGGAAATTCTGTTGTTAACAACCAATATTTCAAATTCCTTTTTTTAAAATGCTCCTTACATTATGATAAACCTGCCTGGCTTTTCGGTAAGGATTTCTATATCTCGAAATAAATTTACCAACTTTTGAATTTGACAATTCCAAATATTCAAGACGCTCCTTTTCTAAACTCATAATTTTATTTAGCAGTAATAAATAGGCGGCTTGATATGCTTCGTTATTTTGTTTTTGTACAGAAATATTTATGAAACACGCATCTACCTGGTTAACCATTAATTCCAGGTTAAAAAATTCGACAACTCTTTTCCTTGCGTTATCTCCCATTTCTTTCACTAAACCAGGATCTGATAAAAGTTTTGCAAGCTCATTGTAATAGTTATTGGTATCTGTTTCAGGATTTAGCTGTGGTACCAATACACCACAAGTATTTAAAACTAATTCATGTTGTCCACCAACATCTGCTCCTACGATGGCAAGATTTTTTGCCATGGCTTCAAAAAAAGTCAATGCAATGCCTTCATAGAGCGATGGCAAAAAGAATATATCTGCAGCATCCATGTATTCCATAACCACATGATGGGGCTGGCTTTTCAAATATGTAAAACTGCCAGTGAGCTTTTTATCATTCATGGCGGATTGAATCATGTGTCTATCTGGTCCATCGCCAATAATTATAAAATGAAAATTTGAGAATTTTTGTTGAAGTTTATACAGCGTTTGTATCAATACGAATGGTTGCTTCTGTTCAGTAAGCCTGGCCGCATATAATATTACCATTTCATCATCATCAATACCTAATTGTTTTCTGAATGATGCACGGTTTTGATTGTCCCGTCTTATTTTATTTGTATCAACATTTATATAGCATACCTCCGTTTTTTC
Source organism: Chitinophagaceae bacterium (assembly GCA_036675565.1). Taxonomy (GTDB): domain Bacteria; phylum Bacteroidota; class Bacteroidia; order Chitinophagales; family Chitinophagaceae; genus JACCYQ01. Next base: position 87,584 of record JAKFER010000047.1, on the reverse strand, counting down.
TGACAATGATCCGTACGATATACTAGCCTGGCGCAGGGCATGGGATGTTGTAAAAGTTCGATCAATAAATGCTTCAAAATTTGCTGAAAATCGCGGATAACCGCCGTTATACCAATTTTTATCTTCACAGTGAAGGAAATCAACTATGGGTAAATTGGGAAAACGGTTTTTTAAAATTGGTGAAAAATAATATCCATACATGGAATGCGATAAGAAAATAACCCTTGGATTCCGCGTAGTAACCAGGTATTCTATAATTACCGGGTATTGAGATGTGGAACCAAGATTTGCTATATGAAAAATGTCAGATGTTATTGTTCTGAATTTATCTTCCCAGTTATGTTCATCTTCTAATGTTGTTAATATAGTTATATGCCAACCTTTGTTTTTTAATCCTTGCAGTAAATTAAAATTAAACTGGTCGGCACCACCAACCTGTAACCAGGGAAAAATACAAATTACATGTTTTCCCGGGTTCTGAATTGCTAAGGATTTTTCATTGACAAAAGGAATTTTATCACTAAATGAATTACAGGGAAATGAAATTTTTGGGAAATTTTTTTTTAGACGGGTACTATATTTTTCATATAGCCTTTTTTGTATTTCTGCTAAAGAATTTTTACCATTTAATGTGGTCCATTTGTTTTCTGCGCTGCGTCGATAAAAAAATAAAAACTCAGGAATAGTATAACCCCAAAAATTCTTTGATGCGGCATGCAGCCAAAAATCCCAATCTTCACAACCATCTTTCATGGTTTCATCAAACATCACATGATCAAACACTTCTCTCCGGGCCATAAAGCAACTGGTGTTCCGGTTTTCCTTCAGAAAAAGTTCTGATTCATGAAATCCGCCAGTCCATTTATATTCCTTCGCACCAAAACCATTTACATAAGAATTTACAAATGCAATATTCTCATTTTGCACCAGGATTAGAAATGCTTTTTCGAGAAATGTGTGATCGATCAAATCATCTCCATCTATAAAGAAAAGAAAATTTGCCCTGCTATGTTTTATACCGGTATTTCTTGAGGCGGATAAACCCAAATTAGTGGCGTGTTTTATAATAAAAATGCGACTATCTTTTTGATCAAGTTGGTCTAGTAGATTATTTGTTTCTAAAAATGTAGAACCATCATCTATAATAATCCATTCAAATTGGTGAAAGGTTTGATTGAGAATACAATCTGCTGTCTCATAAATAATGGAAGCCAGGTTATAAACAGGCGTAATGACCGAAATGAGCGGCTCATTTAATTCACCATCTGCAAGTTTATTCCCCTGTATCATTTAACAAATATTGAGACTTCAATTTTTAATGTTTGCCTTGCAGATATTCAAGTATGCAGATTGCATGTATTGAACATCCAGTTGTTCTTCCGCATATATCCTTGAAAATTTTTTGAATTCATTCAATCTATTAAGATCATTACAAAGATTTGTAATTGCGTTTTTAAATTCCAGGATGTTACCTGCCTCGCATATCATTCCATTTTTTCTTTCTGAAGAAATAATCCAGGGTAAACCTCCAACGTTTGAAGCAATAACAGGAACGCCCATTGCAAGACTTTCTAACACAACATTTGGCCGGCCATCAATGCGGGATGGCAGCAACAGAATATCTGATATTGCCAGCACTTCTTTAGAATCTGCAAAGCCGGTAAATGTTATATTCTCCATCTGCCATGAAGACTTCATTTCCATTAATTGAGCCCACATGGGGCCATCCCCAGATAGTATAAAATGCACTTCATGATCATCTTTAATGCTTTGCGCAATTTTTAGAAAAATATCGGGGGCTTTTTCTTCTGATAACCTGCCTAAAAATGTTATAACTTTTTTATGATCAGGAATAGAAATCCCATTAATCTTTCTGTTTAAAGTCTTTTTTGGTGTAGGTTTATATTTTTTGATATCCACTCCATTTTCGATTCTTTTTACCTTCTCCGAGTTTCTTAAACATTCCTTCAGCAGGTACGATTCCACTAAGGGATTTTCAACAACGGTCAGGTCAATAAATGGTTCATATTTTATATTGTCAACCATGTGGCCTGCTATGCTATATACCGGGTTAATGACCCTTACATTGGGAAATTCATTTTTTAATTCTGGCAGTAAAGTATAAGCGAAAGAAGAATTGCTGATTAAAATATTATCTATATTTCTTTGCTTAATGATGGCGCTGGTTAAATTTTTCCAGTGTTTCCATTTATCCGGATCATTCCATAAATTTTCATAATCTTCCAGCACATAAACATCCTGGCATATTTTTAAAAATTCTTCAGCAGTATTTCCCATATTGTCAGAGACCGGATGATTGGAAACGATTAATGTTACATGTATATTATTGTTTTTAAACCCTTTCAAAACATGTAAAATAGCTGTTTCGGCTCCACCTACAACCATAAATGGCACAAATACAAGTACGCTACTGCCAGTTGGCAAATCGGGTAAATTATTTAATAATTTATTGTAATTGTATGGTGCAGTTACATGTTTTTTTGAATGAATAGATTTTTTTATTTTCAACTTTCTTAAAGAAAATGGAACTCCATCATCACTCAGGCCTAACTTTCTTCTTTGTTTAAACCAAAAATTTCTGACTGCCCAAAATTTGCTGGTTTCCATCATGCGTATAGTATATTCCGCATGCTTTAGCTTTTCCTTCAATTCAATTAATTCCCGTTCAACACTCATTGTTTGAAGAGGTAAAGTTTCACCATTATTAAATTCAGAAAGGTCGCTAAACTTCATTGCCAGGTCAAATCGATCTTGTTCAATTAATTCAATTGCCGCTTCACCCGGATCTTTTAAATTCAGATCCCTGAAACGTTCATTAATCCAATCACCCACACTGGGCTTCCAAACCATCAATCCATGTTTTTCCTTAAAGTAAGCACTGGACTCACGTATACGATCAGCTGAAAAACGGGCTTTTTCAGCATCCGCATCTGCAATATTTGCAGGAGCTTCATGTGCATGAATAAAACTAAACGAAGTTGCATTGCCAATTTTGATGCCTTTCTTTGTCAATCGTAAAGACAGTTCCGTGTCTTCAAAACCAATAAACATATTTCCTTCATAACAATCATTGTCTATAAATGCCTGCTTATTAATTACTGATGCACCTCCATATAAAAATGTGGAAACAAATGAATCCAATTTTGGAATATCACTTACAGGTAATTGCCGGAAAGTACTGGTACCACTTATAAAATATGTGTCTTCATAAGGTTCTATCCATAAATTGCCTCCAAAAGCGTCCACTGTTTTTTTATCAGCCTGTAACAGCGGAACATTCAAAAACAACACATTTAATTTTTCAATGCAATTTTTTATAGAAGGCAGGGGATTGCTGATCAAATAAATATCATTATCGAGTGACATAAACCAATCTGTACGTACAAATTCAATGGCTTTATTCCTGGCACCTGCCACTCCATAATTTTTTTCCAGTTTAACTAAATTAATTCTGAAAGATTTTATTTTGGCCAACTGGTCTTCTAATAACTGCAATTGATCAGGGACAGATCCATTATCTATTAATAACACTTCCCCTTTAAAACCAGGTATAAAATCAACAATAGAATTGATTAACCGGATGGTACATGAAACCCTGTTAAAACTTAAAACAACTATAGTAAGATTGGATCCATCTAATGGAAACTGGCTGATTGGATCTTTGATTACGGCACTATGCAATAATTTTAAACTGCCTGAATTTGCATAGCCATTTAAAAAAATATCTTTATTAAGTGTAGAAAAATCATTCATAGTGAAATTAAGATTCAAAGGATTAGTTACATTTTTGCAGGTATTATAAAAAGAATGATTAATTTCTTTTTAAACTTCTACCCATTATTTTTTCCTTTATTGTACCCATAAAACTTCGGTTCTCAAAAGTTCGCTTATACCAACTGATATCCTGTTGCATTCGTTCAATATCATTCAATAGTTTATTGACCAATTGACGGCTGCCTTCAGCATTTTCATGAGCCTCCTGCAATTGCTGCTTAACAATCGTTAATTCGGTCTCTTTTTTTACCTGGTCATTTCTTAAAAGCACCAGTTCTGCTTCGTATAATTCGATCGTCTTTTGCTTTCCAACCAATTCTTTTTCCAATATGGTCAGTAATCTTTGCAAAGCTGTCTGTAAATCAACCGCATCATAATGTGCATACACTCCATCTATATTTATCTCAGGCTTTCTCATACATTTTCAATTTTAGTATTAAAACCTTGCTCCCTGTAAATCATTGAATGCTGCGCTCTTTTCGCATATATATTACGGTAAGTCGTAAAATTTCTTTTTTGATCAAATTGCTCGCTGCACAGTTTTCTTGAAAATCCACCCATCACTTTTAGCATGGAGCGGTTATTAAAATACTGCAGAATTTTAGTTACAGCTTCTGCCTCATTATTAAAATAATCTCCATTAACACCACAGCTAATGACATCCTGATTACCAATGCAATTGGTGAGCAGGACTGGTTTTTGTAATTCCAATGCTTCCAATACACCAAAAGAAAGTCCTTCGTATAGTGAAGTGGATATATAAACATCGGCATTGGCAACAATCTTTTTTACTTCCTCTGCAGGTAGCCACCCGGTTATATGAATATTTTTGGAAAGCAGTTGTTTTTTGTCACTCACCTCACCATCGCCAACCCAGGTAAATTCTATGTTATGCTGGTGTTCAAAACAGGTCGCTATTTTGTTGAAAAGTGAAGGATTTTTTTGATCTACAATTCGACCCGTAGTCACGATCCTGAAACGCGTATCTTTTTTTATTTGTCCTGTAAAAGGTTTTGTAAGTGTTACACCATTATTAACGAAATAAGCATTTATTCCAATGCGTTTATACTCTTTATATTCTGATTCTGAACAACAGATTACCTGGCCGCCAAAGCCATTTGCAATTTTTTCCATCTGTTGGTATAAAAAATTAGACATCCTGTTTTTCCCTGATAAAAAGGAAGCGCCATTGGGAGTATAAACTATATTGGTGATACCTGCCATACGGCAGGCAGCCCGACCTAAAATGCCACTTTTTGAAGAATGTAAGTGTACGGCATCCACACCATTAAACTTCTTTAACTTCCGAAAAATAGTATACAACTCACCCACTGCTAAAACATCTTTAAATGGATTTATTTCACGCTGCGCATAATTCCACCTGATAAATTGTACATTATTTAAAGGGAAAGATTTTTTTACATCTTCAGCAGACATAACAGGTTTTCTTTCTCCATGTATAACAATATGGTGATCTTTCGACAAGGTCTCTGTCAATGATTTGACAAATGTTGCTATACCTGCCGCAAAAGGTTCGACAACATGAACAATATTCATAGTAAGGTTTCGATTACACGCTTCAGTTAAGAAACATATAATATTTGATGATCATTTGCACTCATTGACATAATCAAATGTCATACCGTTGCTTCAAAATTTTTTTTTATGCGATTTTTTTAACTTTAAAATGAGTGTGGTAGGCAACCACAGGAGTAGACTTATTCTCATCAATCCCAATGTTTTCAACCATTTATGCGTAGCATAGTGTTGAACAATTAATTTTCTTTCTTTTAATTGTTTTTTCCTGTTAATAGCAGAAATGCTGGTAGGGTTTAATTCGCAGGTCACTAAAAACTCATCAATAATAGCTCCCTGATAATCTTTTAAAATGCTCCAGAATAATGCATAATCTTCTGTGTATTTATATTTTGTAGGATAAAATATATTTTCTTTTAATATTTCATACCGAAACATTACTGTTGGATGAATAAATACATTTCGAAGATGCATTTCGCGAACAATATCCGTGTGTTCTAAAGGAGTAGTATAAGTATATTCTGTACCAGTAACTTCATTTCTAAATATACACCAGGTGCCTAATAGCCCGACAGCTGGATTATTATTTAAAAAAGTTATTTGTTTTTCAAAACGAAGTGGATGGGAAATATCTCCACAATCTAACCTGGCTATATATGCTGTAGAAAAATGCTCTTGTATATATTTTAACCCTGCATTTAACGCAACCGCAATCCCTGAGTTTTGAACTAAACGAATTATTTGCACGGGAAGTTTTGCATAATATGATGCAGGTAATTTTTTTTGTATCTCCTCTTCACTTCCATCATCTACAACCAAAATTTTGAATGAGCCATTGTATTGAACACTATCCAGCGATTTCATTAATCCGTCCACATTATTAAAACATGGTACCAGCAATACAAAATCATATGTGGCAGGTGTTTGCATCATTATGTATTAATACAGTACCGTCATTTTCCGCAATTGAATATACCGGTGCCATAATATTATCGTTGCAATGGTACGATAAGGCCTCCATAATTCAGCAATCTGTAACAGCTCACGTTGATCTGTATGCGCAGGCAGCTGTTTCAGTTCTTTTAAACTTTTTACCAAAGCCAGGTCACCAATAGGAAAAATATCTGTCCGATTCAGTGCATGTATCAGGTAAATATCCGCCGTCCAATCGCCAATACCTTTATGCTTTTTTAATTGCACCCGCACCGATTCATCATCCATTGTATTCAAAATCTTTAATTGAAGCTCTTTCGCTAAAACGGATTGAGCCAACCCTCTTACATAAGTCATTTTTTGACGTGACAAATAACAGGATCTTAATTCATCATCCGTTAATTGCATGATGCGTGAAGCCGTGATGTTACCTGCTTTTTCTTTGAGTTTTTTAAAAGCTGCATAAGCGGATGCCAATGATACCTGCTGTTCCAGGATAATTAAAACAAGGGTGGCAAAACTTGCAGGCCGTACCCACATGGGTGGATAACCGTAGTCATGGATCACCGAGGCTAACTGTTCATCGCGACCTGCCAATTCAATACAGAGGATATTGAAATTAGATTCGTGATATTGAAGAATACTCAAGGTTTTTCTTTACGGCTGTTCCTGAATTTATCAATAGCTTCTCTGGTAAAATCACTCAATACAAGATTTCCACTGATGGCGGCTCTTTCCGCTAAAAACTCATCCCAATGTTCCATACCTTGCCAAAACATTTTTTTCATTTCGGCCATGGCTTTGGGACTGGCATGTGCTAAAAACTGGGTAAGCCTGAAAATGGCTTCGTCCATACTTTCAATGGTTGGATGAAGCTCCGCGTATAAACCTTTCTTCCTGGCCCATTCAGCGTTGCGCCACATAGCAGCATCAATAGCCAGTTGCATAAATGCAGATTTACCGATCTTTCTTTCAACCGCAGGGCCAACAACAAATGGACCAATGCCTAAAACCAATTCGCTGAGTTTAATCTCTGCCGTATCTACCGCAATGGCATAATCTACAGCAGCGGCAATACCCACACCACCACCCACGCAACGCCCATGTATGCGGCCGATAATTAATTTTGGGCACTTACGCATAGCGTTTATAACATGAGAGAAACCACTGAAAAAATTCAGTCCTGCTTCTTTATCTTTTATTGCCACAAGCTCCTCGAATGAAGCGCCTGCACAAAATGCTTTTTCACCACCTGACTTTAACAGGATCACTTTGGTAGCCTCGTTCAACCCCGCAGAATGGATTTCCACCGTTAATTCTTCCAGCATTTTTCCAGGTAAAGAATTGCTTTGAGGATGAAAAAATTCAATAGTTGTTACACCCTGGTGCGTTTCGGTTTTTACATAACCGTCTTTGATCTGCATTAGCATAAAAAATATTTTATAATTACCTGTAAACTTAAACCTGTTATACTCCTTTTCTTTTAACCATTGTCAGGATCGTTGCAATCCCCGCCTGCTCCCCGGTATCATCTATCACTTCAACCAGCCATTTTACAATTCCTTTGGGTATATCGTTTTCGTCTTTTACATCCTGCGGAATTTTTTCCTTGCAGGTAAATTTGATATGTATTTCCGTTCCTTGATAAACCGGTTTGGTAAACCGCAATTCATCAATTCCATAATTTAATAATACAGGACCCAGGTCACTGCCATCGACAAACAAACCTGCAGCAGCGCTTAAAATGAAATAGCCATGAGCAACCTGCTGGTCAAACATGGTCCCTGTAAAATCAGTTTCTTTTTTATGCGCATAAAAATGATCGCCGCTTAAATCAGCAAAGCGGTCAATATCCTCGCTGGTAATTAATCTTTTTTCGGTGATGATCTGTTCGCCTACAACCAGTTCTTCGTAAAATTTTTTAAACGGATGTATCCCGGTTGCAACTCCTCTGGCATTTTGCTGATAGCAGTTGGTGATAGCCGTTAGTGTGGTGGGTGAACCCTGTATAGCCACCCGCTGCATATAGTGTTTTACACCCCTTACGCCACCCATTTCCTCGCCACCACCTGCTCTCCCAGGACCACCGTGCACCAGTTGTGGCAAGGGGCTTCCATGCCCGGTACTTTCTTTTGCACAATCCCGGTTTAATACCAGCATGCGACCATGGTGTGTGGCCGCACCAACAATGAAATCAGTTGCCAGTTTATCATTGGCAGTTACAATGGAACAACATAGAGAGCCCTTTCCTTTTTTGGCTAATGTAATAGCATCCGGCATCGAGTCATATGGCATAATGGTACTTACCGGGCCAAAACATTCAATGGTATGGACGGATTCATTATCAAAAGGATGTTGATTCAATAATAATAAAGGTGATAAAAATGCACCCTTTTCTTTGTTGGCATCAATGAGATCGACTTTTTCAAGATCACCAAATACAATGGAAGACGTTTGCAGCAATTGCTCCACGTTAGACCGCACCTCTTTTCGTTGCTGATGACCAGCGAGTGAACCCATTTTTACTTTTTCATTTAAAGGATTACCGATCGGTGTTTTGGATAAAGCATCACCCAAAGCGATATACGCATCTTCCAATAAATTAACGGGTACGAATATGCGCCGAATCGCCGTGCATTTCTGCCCGGCCTTAACGGTCATTTCTTTGCGAACCTCTTTTATAAAAATATCCCATTCGGGCATGGAAGGTGTTACATCATTACCCAGCACCAGGCAGTTTAATGAATCCGCTTCCATATTAAACGGTACATTTTCCTGCATGATAACCGGGTGAGCCTTTAGCATATGACCCGTTGTTGCAGACCCGGTAAATGTTACCACATCCTGCGAGGTAACATGATCAAGCAGATCACCGGCACTGCCACATATAAGTTGCAGCGCACCTTCTGGTAATATTTTGGAATCAATGATTTCTTTCACCACTGTTTCGGTAAGAAATGATGTGATGGTTGCAGGTTTTACCAGGGCTGGCATACCTGCCAGCCAGTTAACCGCACATTTTTCCAGCATCCCCCATACTGGAAAATTATATGCATTGATATGAACGGCCACACCTTCTTTAGGCACTAATAAGTGATGCGCCATAAAACTTCCTGCTTTACTCAATGGTATTGGATCACCTTCGGTACAATAAGGGAGGTCAGGAAACTTTCTGCGCAGGGATGCATTGCTGAAAAGATTCCCGATACCGCCTTCAATATCTATCCAGCTATCCAAACGGGTAGCTCCCGTATGATAACTGACTTTGTAAAAAATTTCTTTCTTCTCTGACAAATGCAAGGCCAATGCTTTTAACATCCTGCCTCTTTCATGAAAACTCATTTTGCGCAAAGCTGCACCACCCACTTTACGCCCATAATCGAGGGCTGCAGCAAAATCCAGTCCCTTTGAGGTGGCTGAAGCAACAGGGTCGCCATTCACCGCATCAAAAAGCGTTTGTCCATCACCGTCACCTGTTATCCAGTTTCCCTGGATATAATTCTCCAGTTTATTGATTCCTTTATTCATCTACCTGATTTTTTAAAACAAACATTTAATGTTTTTCGGTGCATTCTAACCGGTTCAAATTTACCTTCTCTTTTATAATTGCAAGTTTACTAAAACTTGTCCGTTGCACAGTAAAAAGCCGGTCCTTTTGGAACCGGCCGGCTATTAAAATGGTATCATGTTTTATACTTCCTGCATCGTTTCGTCAATCACTTTGCATAGGTTATCAAAAATTTCATCTACCGACCCTTCGCCTTTAATATTGCGGAATTTATCCTGTGATCTGTAATGCTCTGCCACAGGGGCGGTTTCATTGGTATAAACCAAAAATCTTTTGTGAATCACTTCCGCATTAATATCATCACTGCGTCCACTGGTCTGACCACGGTTGAGCAATCGCTTAATCAGCTCTTCTTCACTTACATTTAATGCTGCCAGCAGGTTTATACTTGTTTTTTTTAAATCCAGTAATTTATCCAAAGCTATAGCCTGTGCTACAGTTCGCGGAAAGCCATCAAATAAAAATCCTTTGGCACCCGGGTGATTATCCAGGCAGGAATCAATCATACCAATGACCACTTCATCGGGTACCAGCTGGCCCTTGTCCATAAAACGCTGGGCTTCCTGGCCGAGGGGCGTTTTTGCAGTGATTTCTTCTCTTAAAAGATTGCCTGTAGATAAATGGATCAATCCATATTTTTCAACCAACTTTTCAGATTGAGTACCCTTACCGCTTCCCGGTGGACCAAACAATATCAAATTAAACATAAGCGCTTACTAACCTTGTGAACCAGCAAATATAATGTTGAACGACTAAAAAATCTCTAACAATCACCAGAAATGGCTATAAAATTTCAAATCGCTTAAATATAAATAAAAAACCCATAAATCTGTTAAAGCCGATTATCCGTATGTTATGAATGAATGACAGCTTAAACAATTTGTACCTTTAATTGCTTATTAATTGAGGTAGAAATAATGTGATTTTGTGCGGATCATACAAAAAAGAAAATGAGAAGATTAGGCTTATCATCAGCATATGGTTATTTGGCAAAACGACATTCGATAACATCGAAAGCATTTAAATACAATCAAATGAAACGAGCCAAGCTAAGTTTAGCAGCAACTACGTAAATAAATTGGCGAATCACATTTGACCAAAAAAAATAAATAAAACAAATGAAATGAGCCAAGATCACTTTAGCAGCAACTACGTAAATAAATTGGCGAATTACATTTGACCAAAAAAAAATAAATAAAACAAATGAAATGAGCCAAGATCACTTTAGCAGCAACTACGTAATAAATTGGCGAATTACATTTGGCCGAAAAAAAATAAATAGAATCAAATGAAAACGATCATTATCATACTTTGCCTGCCGGTATTATTTATGCAGTGTACATTTTCACAATCTTCAAATTCAAAAAAAGAACAAGCGATGGAAAAACAGAAACCTGAAAACCCGGTTTATTCCAGGAACGACAGCAGCAAACTTGCGCTGAGTGATGATGAATGGAGAAAGATCCTTTCACCGGAAGTTTACCAGATTGCGCGGCAAAAAGGAACCGAAAGACCATACTCAAGCCATTTTGATAATTTTAAAGAAGTTGGCACATATTATTGCGCAGCATGTGGTAATGCACTTTTTAACAGTGATACCAAATTCGACAGCGGTTGCGGTTGGCCAAGTTTTTACGAGCCCATCAGCAAAAGCAGCATTATATATACACCTGATAACAGCCATGGAATGGCAAGGACCGAAGTACAATGCGGTCGCTGTAAAGCCCATCTCGGTCATGTATTTGATGATGGCCCACCACCCACAGGATTGCGTTACTGCATCAATGGTGTTGTACTGGATTTTGACAAAGCACAGGAAGCCGAAAAAAAATACAACAAGGACCAGAAACAATAAATGGCTAAATAGAAACTCTCAAATTCTCTTTGTTAAACCATCACTGGTATGATTTAGATCATAAAGAAAGAAATGAGTTGGTAGTTTCTTTGCCCATCGCTGTAGAAAATATAATTCCATACTTCTGCCGGCGATAAATAATAATGAATAAATCAGCACACCAGTTTCACATCCCGGTAATGGGATTGGGTTTTACCATTGATACTCCTGCAAAGGTCGCCAGGTTTGGCATTTCTTCTGTTCTTTCTATTGTTGAAGACAATATCATTGAACAAATGCGTGAATTTTATTGTGAGCAGGAAAATGAAGCCTATATTCCTATCACCAAAAAAGAAAATGATTACCGTGCAAAACGCATCACCGCATACCTGGATTTGTTGAACAAAATTGTTAACCGGCAAATTGGTACATTAAGATCTGAAGATTTTGTACCGGGTAATGAAATTTACAAATACTTCACGATGCTGCCGGAAGATTCTGTCTTAAAAGCATTGTTTAAACAGATGTTGGATGAAGAAGACATCAACATCAAATACAGGCTACAACAAGCATTAAGAAATCAAATTGCACCCGGTCCTATTGATGTAAATATCATGACCAAATGTGACCGGACCAATTACGATAAAAACGGGGAAGCATTACCAGCCGAGTATTCTGATGCGATGGCTGCATTGAGAGGGTTTGCAAAAAGTGCATTACATGCTTCCGTTATTTTTTCCGCTGGATTGAATCCGCGCTTATATACTTATTGCGAAACATTCAGTGATTTTTTCCCTGGTGAAAACGGGCAGTTTAAAAAGAAGATCATTCTGAAAGTAAGTGATTACCGTTCGGCATTAATACAGGGGAAATTCCTGGCTAAAAAAGGATTGTGGATCTCCGAATACAGAATTGAAAGTGGTTTAAACTGCGGTGGACATGCCTTTGCAACGGATGGATATTTGCTGGGCCCCATCATGGAAGAATTCAAAAACAAACGAACGGAATTAACCAATGAACTTTTTGAAATTTATAAGGCATCACTTCAATCAAAAAAATATACCATACCAGAAACGATTCCTGCAACAAGAATAGCAGTACAAGGCGGTATCGGTACGCATCGTGAAAATAAATTTTTGCTTGAATATTATCATTTAGATGCTACCGGCTGGGGCAGTCCATTCTTATTAGTTCCAGAAGCAACGAATGTGGATGAAGAAACACTGAATGACTTGTGCAATGCTACTCCATCAGATTATTATTTAAGTCATGCATCACCGTTAGGTGTTCCATTTAATAATTTCAGAAGAAGTTCATCTGAAAAACAACGAAAACACAGAATTGAAAAAGGCAGGCCCGGCAGTCCGTGTTATAAAAAATTCCTGGCCTTTAATACAGAATTTACGGATAAACCCATTTGCACTGCATCAAGGCAATACCAAAACCTGAAGATAAACCAGTTACAGGCGGCAGCACTTCCGGAAGAAAAATTAAAAGAAGAAACAGAAAAGGTATTGGAAAAAGATTGTTTGTGTGAAGGTTTGGCGGTACCCGCATTACTTAAAAACAAAAGAACCTTACCGCATAACTTATCGGCCGTTTCCATTTGTCCCGGTCCTAACCTGGCTTATTTTTCCGGTATTTATTCTTTGCATGAAATGGTGGATCATATTTATGGCAGAAGAAATATCCTGAATAATGAAAAACGGCCTTCTGTTTTTTTAAAAGAATTGAAATTGTACGTCGATTACCTGCAAAAGGAAATGGAAAAAACAGTAGTAAGCATAAGCATAAAACAACAAAAATATTTTGCCGATTTTAAAAGCAATTTGCTGAAAGGCATTGAATATTATACAGACCTTGTACCAAAAATGAAAACCGAAACCGGTGCTTATTTAAATAATATGTATGAGGAATTGAATCAGTATAAAAGAGAAATTGAGGGAATGCTGATACCGCAAACTGTTTAAAAATTAAAATTGTCAATACAATAAAAAAACCGCCTTGTTTAAGGGCGGTTTTTTTTGATAGACAATATTATTATTGATCCCACCAAAGATTTTCGACAACACTATTAACTGTTGGAACATTAGCCCCATTACGACTTGTTTCAATCTCTGGATAAACCAGTCTCCTGATAAAGGTTGACTGCACTGCATTCAAAGGCAATTGAAAACCTTCATATCCATAATTAAATCTTCTTGCATCATCCCAAACTACAGGTTGCAGAAAGAGCGCTTTCCATTTTTCTCTGAAGATCAATTCTAAAGTCAAACCGGCAGGACCAACTGCAACAGAAGCATGATTGAGATAAGCATCCCTGCTGGCAGCATCTATACCCATTTTATTCATGTTAGCTCGTATGCCTTCCTGAAAAGCATTATATGCCCTGATCTTATCATCGGTTCTAAATGCAACCTCAGCTTCAATGAATTTCATTTCTTCATATGTGATTATATAAAGAGGAGAAGTTTGACTAGAATAAAAACCCGTTGTACTTAGATAAGATTCCTCATCATCAATTCCAGTACCTATTCTTCCTTTTCCATTAGGTGTACCACGATAATCTCCAAATTGGGTAAGGGTAGCAATTAAGGGTAGCCGTGGATCCATTATTCCAAAAGATGTACCATCCATAGCATCAACATAATATTCTGAAAGCCATCCCTGTAATATTTGTCCAGCATTGGCAACAGCAACACCATTCCATGGATTACGAACATCAAAAGTGGAAATAAAAGCATCATCCGCAATAGAAGTATATGCTGCATCCAAAGCAGTGAAAATTGCAGTGGCATTAAATTGAGACGTTTTACTTAATTGTACAAGCATTCTTGCCTTTAAAGCATTAGCAGTTTTAATCCAATTAGCGGTTACCCCTTTATGGATCAAATCAGGACTGGTGGCGCCTGTGGGTATTGATATGGCACTTCCGGATTGTTGCAATAATCCAATGCCTTCATCAATTAATGTCATGATTTGATTGAAATTTGTAGTTGCTTCATCATATGCAGGAGTAAGTGATTGACCAGAGAATGCATTTGAATAAGGCGCCGCTCCCCATAGATTGTGTATTAAACTGAGGTTGATTGCCATTAAAATTTTTGCAACACCCTGGTATTGGGTAGCTCCAGCTTCAATGCCTTGTTTTTCCAAATCATAGATATCAGTCATCGTATCGTACAATGAAGACCATGTACCGCTGGCATCAACCTGGTCGTAGGTATCAGTTGGTGAGGCAGCATTTGGTGAAGCTAAATACTGCACATAATAGGAAGTTAAATCTCCCACCCTAAAAACATTTAAACCAGTTTGATTGGTTGTTCTTAGTAACAATCCATTTATAGGTGCTGTAGTTGGCGAATTTGGATTAGTATTTACATCGAGGAATTTCTCACACGATGTTATCGTTAATGATAGAATGATTAAAATGCAATATTGAATAACTCTCATAAGATAAAATTTAAAAATTCAAATTAATGCTAAACAAATAACTGCGGACTGCCGGATAGGCAAAACCGGTAAATGCATCCACATTGCTTCCTGAATTAAAGCTGCTTGCATCAGGATCAAATCCACTAAAGTCGGTCCACAATAAAAGGTTATTGCCAGTGAATGTTATGCTTGCATCTTTGATAACATTTGTTCTAAGAAACTTAGAAGGCAGTTGATAACTCAGACTTAAGTTTCTTAATCTTACCCATGATGCATCTTCTACAAAATTTTCTGTAATTCCACGATATACATTTCGATAATAACCATCAGTATAATCTCTTCCATCAGGACCAACACCTTGTCCCATCCAAACCTCTTGAGTATTGGTAGTACCATCAGGTAAAACTCCATCGAAGACTTTGGTATCATTTCTATCTATTGTAAAAGGAGCTGTGCCAAAAGCTGCCTGATAATTGCCTAATTGATTATATCTATCCTGCCCCTGCTGTGTTTCAAATAAAAAGGAGAGTCGTAAATTTTTATAGGTAAAATTATTAGAAATGCCACCGGTCCAATCCGGTTGAGAATTGCCTAATATTCTTTGCGTAAGATCTCTTACCGGGAATCCCCGGTTGCTTCCTGTACTGGCAATAACTAAAGGCAAACTATTATCAACTGTCATACCATCATCTGCTTTGGAACCATAATATCGCTGAACCGACGTTCCATAAATATTGCCAACCGGATAGCCCGGAATGTATTTCATTGTTGCAGTAGAACCAACATAACCAAACCAATTCCCAACAACAATTTCTTTAAGTCCTTCTACAATACTGATAACCTTATTTCTGTTTCGTGAAAAATTTAATGTTACATCCCAACTAAAGTCTTGTTTTTTAATCGGAGAACCATTCAATACTATTTCAATTCCTTTATTTTCTACTTCGCCGGCATTTGTAATTACACTGGTATATCCAGAAGTTGGCGAAATAAATACTGGTATAATCTGATCGCGGCTATTTAGTTTATACCATGTAAAATCTAAACCAATCCGGTTATTCATAGCCCTTAATTCCGTTCCCAGTTCAATTGTATTTGTTCTTTCAGGTTTTAAAGATTGATCACCTCTACTATTTCCTCGGGTCCAGGTTACCTGGTTAGACGAAGTCAGAACATTTGAAATGTAATATGCATTTGTCTCATAAGGGTCTGTATCTTTTCCAACTTCAGCCCATGATGCTCTCAGCTTTCCGAAGCTAAGCCAATCAGGCTTTAAAAAATGGTCTGTAAAAATATAGGACAGACTTACGGATGGATAGAAGAATGAATTATTTTCTTTGGCTAATGAAGATGACCAGTCATTTCTGCCGGTAACGTTGAGGAATAAATAATTATTTAAGCCAAGGGAAAGATCTCCATAAGCGCTTACTATTCTATAATCTTCTTCGTGCTGGTCGGTAGAGCGGACTTTGGAATTATTTATAGTAAGTAATGTTGGGATGTCCAATTCAGAACCTCTGGATGTTAACCTGGAAAACTTAATGGCTCTAACATCATTGCCTAACCGAAGAACTGTATTAAATTTTTCACCCCAATCCTTTTTAAAAGAACCCATAACATTGGATGTAAGAATTCGATTGCTTATACGAAATTCATTTACAAATCCTAAACCATTATCACCAAAATTTCTTTCACCAGCCAAACCCCTTGGGCCAGGTGCAGCATGTCTTCTGAAATCGGAATAATAATCTATACCAGCCCGATAGTCTAAATCAAACCAGGAAAATGGTGAAAAAGTTGCCGCAACACTTCCAATTAACCTGTTTACATTATCCTTAAATTTATTTACATAAGTGCCGTAAACTGCGTTGTCCCTGTACCCCTTCATTGTTCCATCTTCTTTAATATAATCCATCACATCCCATCGGGGAGACCAATAACTTAATATCTCGTTATATCTTTCAGAATTTACTCTGTAACCCCCGGAATTGATAAAATTTAATGAAGGGCTGAATTTAAATAATGTACCTGATTTAAATTGTCCTCCAACTCTTACCGATGTATTTTGATAATCTGAATTTGGTATAACACCATTCTGCTTGAAATGCGAAAACGAAGATGTCAACAATGCATTTTCTGTACCACCTGATAAGGTCAGCGAATTTCTAAATTGATTGCCTTGGATATATCCTCTTTCATAATTATGAAAAAGTTTATCAGGATGTGTAGGGTCAATGGCTTTGGCTTCTTCTACGGTTGGGCCCCAGTTTGTGAAAATGGTTGCAGGATCATAAACACCTCTGTAACCTTGTGTATATACAGATTGAACATCCGGAAACTTATTCACTTCATCAATCCCATATGTACTGGTAAAGCTTACCCGCATTTTACCCGCCTTAGCGGATTTAGTAGTGATTAATACCACTCCATTTGAACCGGCCTGTCCATAAAGTGCAGTTGCCGCACCTCCCCGCAAAACGGAGATGCTTTCAACATCATCAGGATTTATATCGGCAGCTCTGTTAGACATACCTCTTAGTGAAGCCTGTGCATCACCGCCTGTGATTGTACTATTATCCATGATAATACCATCGATAACAAACAATGGTTGGTTATTTTTTCCCGGACTTAAAGATTTCACGCCTCTTATAATGATCCTGGATCCTTGTCCCGGAGCACCACCGCCGCTGTTGATTTGTACGCCAGCAACCTGGCCACGTAATGCATTGACTATATTTGTTTGTTTAGATTGAATTAATGCTTCGCCTGAAATTTCCTGTGCAGAATATCCCAACTCTCTTTTTTCTTTACGTATGCCCAAGGCCGTTACTACCACCTCTGATAATTCGCCAGTGGCCGATAATGAGACATCATAATTATTATTGGTACCCAGCACCAGTTCCTGGCTTTCCATACCTACGTATGAAAAAACCAGAGTAGCATTCGCTCTTGAAACATTGATGCTGAATGCGCCATTGGCATCGGTAACAGTTCCTGTATTGGTTCCTTTTTCCACCACGGAAACAGAAGCCAGCGGAATGCCATTAGCATCCCTGACCGTCCCTGTTATTTGCCTGGCCTGGCTAAAAACGATCATCGGCATGGAAAGTAAAAACAGCATCCATGCATACATACATTTTTTCATAAGCGCTCAAGTTTAAATTTGATAATAAAAAGTTAGGCAACATATTACTGCAAATAGCTGCAATGAAATTTATTTAATACTGCATATTATAGAAAAAAAATAAAACTGGACAGATTAAAACGGCTAATAACCGCAAGTATAGAACAAAAAAAATCCTGCAGAGCTGCAGGATTTTTTGAAAGATTTCAATGGAATGTTATTTTAACCACCACATTTTACCGTAATTATCATCGGTTCCACCTAAAGCGCTAACCGCTGAATTATAATTTTCTGGGTTCAAAGCTGATTCTGTTGGAGGGTAACCGGTACGTAATGGAATGCCTCTTGAATCGATAGCATCAACTGCCGGACTTAATACAGGAAATCCCGTTCTTCTCCAGTCGGCATAAGCTTCCCAGCTATGATTGAGGTAAGCATGGACCCATTTTTCTGTCATGATTTTTTTATGTCCATTTGCAGGATCATAAGCCACCTCTGGCAAGGCGATATAAGCTGCATATTCAGCAGCATCGTATACGCCAAACTGCTCCCAGGACGCTTTGATGGCATCATAATAATGAAGTGCGGCTTCAACATCGCCTCCTGCAGTATATCCCAGCTTTGCAGCTTCTGCTTTCATAAATAAAACCTGTGCATAAGAAAACATAGTAACTGGTGAACCCTGGCTCCTGAAATAGTCACCAATGCGACTATATGCCGCTGGGATATTTTTTGCAGTGATAAAACCATAAGGCAAACCTATGTATTCACCACCAGCTAATTCTTCTGCATAAACAGGTAAGCGAGGGTCATTTTTAGGTGCCATGTAATCCGTCATCGTTTTACTGATCGCATAGTCATTCCTGTTACTTACAACATAGTTATTGTACCATGGGTTATAATTATTGGGATCGCCCTCGATAAACTGGTAAACAATATTCTGGCTATTACTTTCTATTACACCAGCAGCTACCGCAGCTGCATACTCGGATTTTCCTTTTACCGGATCTGCTTTGGAAAGCCTGAGACTCATGATCATTCGCATGGTATTGGCAAATCGCTTCCAACCAGCCATATCACCATTCAATATAACATCACCAGCAACTTTTGGCTTTGTTTCATCAATCTGTCCAACTGCTTCAGTTAATTCTTTAAACAAATCTGTATAAATGGCTTGCTGGTTGTCATAGGCAGGTGAAAAAGCTTCATTGCCTTTTAATGCCTGGGAATAAGGAATATCTCCATAACGATCAGTAAGATGTAAATAAATATAAGCTTTCATGATGCTGGCTACGGCAATTTGATTTTCTGTGGCACCATTACCTACAGCAGATGGATTTCCATCATTGTTGTAATTAATAATGGTTTGCAGATCATATAAAGGACCGGTATACCAGGTAGAAAATGATAAATTCCTGTCACTATACAAACTTGGACCCGGATATGGGCCTTCGGCCAAATGTTGTACATATAATGCCGGAATACGTGCAGCTGCAGTATTGCCAAAAATTAAACTTGATAAAGCCTGCTGCGAATTGGTTAATAAACCTTTGGTTGATGCCGAGGTTAAAACCGTGGGACTGACATTTATGTCCTTAAATTTATTACAGCCTGCTATCAGGAGCCCCGCTGCAATGATGGTGAATATTCTTTTCATGATTATATAAATTATATTGATAGTCTTAAATTAATTAAAAGGCAACACGCAGGTTTACACCAATTTGTCTGGAAGCTGAAAGCTGTCCACCTTCCCGATAAAACACTTCCAATTCCGATGGGTCAACACCATATTGTTTTGCAGTAGCCCAAATTAACCATGCATTTTGAACCATCACACCAATGTTGGCTGATTTAGCAATTTTTGTAAACTGTAATAAACTTGAAGGAAGATTATATCCAAATCGGATCTCTCTAAGTTTTACATAAGAAGCATCTAATAATACTTCACGACCTTCCCGCTGGCGGGCAGTATACCAATAAGCTCTTGCTGAAATATAACGGTTGTTTTCAGTTCCATCAGCTAAAACACCTGGAATTCTGATACCACCATTACCTGTATTACCGCCGGCTAATGTATAAGTTCCTGGGTAATCTCTCCAATCATGTCCTTTATCATTTACACCCACAGTTTCCTGTGAAAGACCAGCACCTGTATTAAAGTTTCTTGTTTCAGAGTAGAACAATCCACCGCTTTGAAAGTCGATAGAAAAAGTCAGGTCAAAACCTTTGTAACGGAAAGAGTTAAACATACCACCAGTCCATTTTGGTAATACCTGTCCAATTTCCTGGTTAATATCATATTCAGGTAATCCTGTAGAAGCAATCAGCGTTTTACCCGTTTTTTCATCTACTTTCCATTTACGACCAATATATGTTCCCCACTGTCCACCAACTCTATGTTCAAGACGTGTATCATAACGATTGGTAGCATACAAATAAGTATTGATGCCGGGATAAAGTTCTTTTACTTCATTGCTGTTTTTGGCCCAGTTCAGACTTGTTTCCCAATTGAAGTTTTTCCCTTTGATTGGAGAACCACTCAAAGAAATTTCTAAACCTTTACTAACAATATTACCTGCATTGATCTGGGCTGTAGTGAATCCACTGGCAGGTGATACATCAACCGGTAATATCTGGTCTGTATTATTATTTTGATAAACTGTTACATCAAGGCTTACGCGATTAAAGAACCTCAATTCTGTTCCAATTTCGTAAGATTTAGTCAATGCAGGCTTAATGCCACCGCCCCTGAACTGGTTACCAATAGATACTGATGGATTTGAACCATAAAAACTTCCGTTGGTTAAGGCCAAATCCAATGAGTGAGGATTCAGGTCAGATCCTACTGATGCATATGATGCACGTATTTTACCAAAGGTTAAAATGGAAGATTTAGCCATCAATTCTGTAAAAATGAAACTGGTACTTAATGAAGGGTATAAATAAGAATTATTTTCTTCTGGTAATGCAGATGACCAGTCATTGCGCAAAGTACCTTCTACAAAAACAAAATCATTATAACCAAAGGAAGCTTTACCGTAAACGCTGTTCACTTTTTTCTTTTCATATGATCTTGTGGTTGTAGGCCTGGCTATGGAAGCTCCAATATGAAAATAGTTGGCAGAACTAAGTCCACCTTCTGTTGCCATAAATAACTGGCTGTATTTTTCATTCCGGATATTTCCACCCAACAAACCATCAAATGAAAAATTACCAAATTTATTCTTATAAATTAAATTGGTTTCATAGTTGGTTTCACGATAATAGTTTTGCGCTATTTCATATGCATCCAGGTTCAAGCCACCGGTAGCCATACGAAAATCATTCTCATTATTATAACTGCTCAATCTTGCGTTGGATTGCAAATTCAGGTTTTTTGCTATTTTAATGTTTAAACCAATATTACCCATTAACCTGTTGTGCAATTGTGTTCCATAATTTTCATTTACAACAAAGTATGGATTGTCCCAATATGCTGGTTTTCCATAAACAGCTAAATCTGATGAAGCATTTGGATCACCAATATTCCATGAATTCAGACTTCCATCTGGTTCACGATATCGTTTCATCCGTTCCATATCCAGCTGGCGTTGAAACCACTGGTTAAAATTTTGGGTGATATTCAATCCATCCAGGCGATATCCTTCTGCAGGTTTACCTTTTGTATTAGCATTTGTGAAAGTCATATCAGAAGATAAAACCATGCGGCTTCCTATATCAAAAGATCCGTTTACACCAAATTGATGTTGTTCTCTTTTTGCATTAGGAATTGTAAGTGTTCTGTTTTGATTTGCATAAGTAAGTCTGAAATTATGTGATTCTGATCCACTGGTCATAGCCACACTGTTATTAAGATTTACGCCGGTTCTGAAAAAATCTTTTACGTTATCGGGTTGTGCCGTCATTGGAACTAACTTTCCAAAATCATCTCCGGGATACCAACTATAATAAGGGCGGTATAAAGCACCATCTATCTTTGGGCCCCAACTTTCATCAGCTCCATACTCCAACATACGTTGTCCATCAAAAGCAGCCCATTCTGCCGGGTGTCTGGCAGCATTATACTTGAAAATATAATAACCCTGGTCATCCAGGCGTGTTCCTTTTGTGGCATTGTTAGAAGAATAACCACCTGCATATTCATTTTGATATGGGGGTAATATTGAAACATTTTCAAAAGTAACTCCCAGGTTTAGTTCAACACCGGTTGCTTTTTGACGGGTTCCTTTTTTAGTAGTTATTACAACAGCCCCATTAGCTGCACGTTGACCATATAATGCTGTAGCCGCCGGTCCCTTTAATACAGAAATACTTTCAACATTATCCATAATTACAGCAGATTGATTAGTTATAGTTCCATCCACAACGAATATGGGTGAATTAATTCCTAATCCGGTAACACCACGAATAATGATATCAGCATTATCAAAAGTTGAACTGGGTGAACCTACTAATTGTACTCCCGCTATTTTACCAGCCAATGAAGAACTTACATCTAAGGATTTTGCTACAGTAAGATTTTCGCCTGAAACTTCCTGTACAGAATAACCTAATGCTTTTTTCTCCCGCTTAATTCCCAAAGCTGTTACAACAACTTCATTCATCACATCAGTACCTGAAACCAATTGGACTGATATTGATTGGGATGAGGTTACAGTAACTTCTTTTTCATCAAAATTAATTGCTGAAACAACCAGTACATCGCCGGTATTTGCAGCAATTGAAAAATTACCATTTACATCAGCTGATGTACCATTAGTACTGCCTTTAATGGTTATAGTTGCAAATGAAACTGGATTTCCATTCGCGTCCCGAACCTGCCCTGTAATTGTTCGGGTTTGAGCAAAGAGGAATGAACTAAACAGCATAAATGCAGTTAGTACCATTAAAAATTTTCTCATTGTGTAGTTAGTTTGTGATGTGTTTAAAAAATTGATGAGCCATAAAATGGCTAAACGGGCATGAATGTATAGCAATTAAATAATTGTTAAAAAAAAATATATTAAATGTGGATAAATGCATCAACCCGCAAAAACCAGCAACATTTTTGCAGATATTAAAATAAATAAAGTTCCAACCTCCTTGCATTAAATTTGTTATGATTTTAAATAAAGCAGTTTTTCTGCCATTATTAGTAAGACTTTTTTCATTAATAAATTCAATTGTTATGGCATTTACATTACCATCATTACCATATGCACACGATGCATTGGAACCACACATTGACAAGCAAACCATGGAAATACATCATGGAAAACACCACCAGGCATATGTTGACAACCTGAATAAAGCCATAGCGGGCACAGATAACGAAAATAAAAGCCTTGAAGAACTGATTGCACATGCAGGAAGCATTTCACCAGCCGTACGCAATAATGGCGGCGGTCACTGGAACCATAGTTTTTTCTGGGAGATTCTGAGCCCGCAGGGTAAAGGGAAACCTACAGGTTCTTTGGCCAGCGCTATAGATGAAACTTTTGGTTCGTTTGAGGCCTTCCAGGAAAAATTAAATAATGCTGGCGCCACCCGTTTCGGTTCTGGCTGGGCATGGCTCATTGTAAAAGATGGTAAGCTGGAAGTAACCAGCACACCAAACCAGGATAACCCACTGATGGATGTTGCAGAAGTAAAAGGAACACCTGTTTTAGGCGTGGATGTTTGGGAACATGCCTATTACCTGAAATACCAAAACAGGAGACCAGAATATTTAAAAGCCTTCTGGAACGTTGTGAATTGGGATAAAGTAGCGGAGCGATATGAAGCAGCTAAATAAGTTGAATGGTTGATTATGTTGATTAGAATTGGGAATTAGGTATTTGGAATAGGGCTAAATATTGATTCTGAATTAAATTTGAAATGGTTGCCTTATTGAGGCAGCCATTTTTTTTATTTGATTATTTAAATACTTTAATCACATGAAAAATTCTTAAATAGTCTATTTCCTCAAGTTGAATTCATTGTCGAATTATCGAATTGTCAAATGTCGAATTGTCAAATTGAATCAAGGAACCGGATCGTAACCATGTCCACCCCAGGGATGGCAACGACCAATGCGTTTGATGGTTAACCAAAATCCCTTAAACAGGCCAAATTTTTTGAATGCTTCTAAGGAATATTGCGAACAAGTTGGTGTAAAACGGCATTTTGGGCCAAACCAGGGAGAGATAACGATTTGGTAAAACCTAATCAACCAGATAAAGGGAAGGGATAATATTTTTAGGAGATTGTTCAATTGAAAGTTTAGTTGTTTAGCTGTTTAGATATTTAGGTCAAAAGTTTGTTTCATGTATTTGTATTTCTTCTTTAAGCTTTAACACCAATTCATCCATGGCGGTTTTAATGGTTTCAAATTTTGGCAATCCTGGCGCTGTATAAATTAAAAAAATGACCATCCTGGCATTTTTTTCTTTCAAACAATCTGCAAGCAAATGTTTTTCCAGGCGAAATGCTTCTTTCATTAATCTTTTAACCCGGTTACGATCCACTGCTTTTTTAAAATTTCGAATAGGTGCACTGCAACCAAACTTTATTAAGCCATCACTCGTTTCATTATCTATCAAAAACGAAACCCTGAATGGAAATTTATTCCAGCGTGTGCCGGTTTTAAAAACACGCTCCATTAATTTCCGGCTTTTCAGCCTTTCCGAAGCATTTAAAGTAAATAACTTTGCCATTTAATTAAAACAAAAATAGCCCCAAAAAGGGGCTAATAAATTTATTTTGATAAGCCAGGTGGCCTTTCTTTATTTTAATTTCCTTTCGTCTGAAACAGTCAGTTTTGTACGACCCTTAGCACGACGGCTGGCTAAAACTTTGCGACCATTGGCAGTTTGCATGCGTTTACGAAATCCATGAACAGATTTACGACGACGGTTATGCGGTTGAAATGTGCGTTTCATAATTTTTAATTTTCTACCCGTTTAAAAATCAGCCACTTACGAGCTGTTATCCTTTTTATTCAACATGCAAAACAGATCACCATATCCGCTGAGTTGTGAAAGGGACGGCAAAGGTAAGGGTTGATGGTTGAATTTCAGCCATGAGAAGAAGGAATTTTAAGAATTTTTATCACGCATTACTGGTTTAAGACCCTTTATTCATCAAGGTCTGCATGTTTTGAGGCAATCTCTTCTCCATAAAAAATCCGGGCATGAGAATCAAAATCTTCCGTTGAATCAGTAGTATAAAACTCACGTTTACCGTTCCGGGAAAGTTTTGTTTCAATTTCAGGATGACGGTGTAAATAATCCTTTGTGCCTTCTGCAACAATTTCTCCCTGGGTTAATATTTTGATTGATGAAGGAATAAATTTTTCCAGTTTATTTTTCAATAACGGGTAATGCGTACATGCGAGTAATATGGTATCAATCTCGCCTGATTGCTTTAGCAGGTTATCGATATTTTTTTTAATAAAATATTCTGCACCCTCGCCTTCATGTTCATTATTTTCTACTAACGGCACCCACATGGGACAGGCTTCCTGGTAAACTTTAACTTCCGGAAAAAGATGCGCAATTTCAATGGGATAGGACTGTGAAATGACGGTACCGGTGGTGGCCAGTATTCCAACAGATTTGGTATGGCTGTAATTCCCGATTAATTCAGTGGTTGGCCTGATGACTCCCAAAACTCTTTTACCCGGATATTTTTGGGGAAGATCTTTTTGCTGTATGGTTCTTAAAGCTTTGGCGGAAGCCGTATTACAAGCCAATATAACCAAAGGGCAACCTTGCTTAAAAAACCATTCAACACATTGCCAGGTATACCGGTATACCGTATCAAACGACCTGGGTCCATAAGGTGCACGAGCATTATCTCCCAGGTATAAATAATCATATTCGGGCAACTTCTTCACCACTTCTTTTAAAACCGTTAATCCACCATAACCTGAATCAAAAACGCCAATGGGATTTTGTGCCTTCATTCAACAAAAATAACTCTGCCAGTTGAGTATTGATGTATATGCAAAAAAATACCCCCGAAAAACGGGGGTAGTAAATATTATTCAATAGAATTTAATTGATTCCTGGTTTTAATGCTGGTGGTACTGTAACATTCAACTTCTTTGCAACAAGTGGCAAAAGATCATCTCCAGCAGGCGCTACCAATAATGCCTCTTTATTATAAACATGCACATAATTATTTTCTTTTGCAACAGTACGAATGGCAGTAACTACTTTTTGGTAAATAGGCGCCAACAATTGATTTTGTTTTGCCTCAGTAGCTTGCTGAACCAGTGTTTGCCAGTTTTGTAATTCATACAGATCCTGTTGCATTTCTTCTCTCATTTTTGAACGAACAGAAGCTGGCGTTTTCAATGAATCTTTACCATTCACCAGGCTGTCTTTACGCTGAAACTCCATTAACGTGTAATTAAAACGAGGTTGGAGAGAATCAGTCTGGTATTTCTGTAAAAGACTATCCAATTTTGCTGTTTCAGGCATAATGGCAACCATGTTGTCTAAACTGATATAACCAACTTTGTTTTGAGCCATTGCAGTATTACCTGCAATAAGTAAAGCGAATGCAATAGCTACTAATTTGAAATTTTTCATTTTGCGAATGTTTGTAATTTTTGTTTTTGTATGATACAATTAAGTGGTTTATGGTTGCTTCGGGATATCAAAAAATTAGTTTCTTACACCCAATTCTCTTAAAACATCTTCACTCTTGTCCAGTTTTGGGTCGGCAAATATAACAGTAATTCCTTCACTTTTATCCAGGATAAATTCATAGCCTCTTTGAACAGCCAGTTTTTGTACGGCATTAAAAACCTTATCCTGAACAGGTTTGATCAATTGTTGTCTTTTTTTGAAAAGATCGCCTTCAAATCCAAAGCGCTGGCGCTGCAGATCACGTAAAGTTTTTTCTTTTACAAATAACTGGTCTTCTCTTTTTTTGCGCAGTTCCTCACTGAGCATGACCTGCTCCGCTTCATAATCCTTATACATTTTATCCAACTCAGATTGCATTGCATCAATCTCTTTTTGCCAGTTTGCCGCAATACCATCAAGTTCTTTTTGCGCATTGGCATAATCAGGTATTTTTTCTAAAATATACCTGGTATCTATGACAGCATATTTTTGTGCATTTACTTCAATGGAGCCTGTTAAAAACAAGCCAAGCATTAAAAAGAAAGCAAGCAAAGATTTTTTCATAATCATGATTTTTAAGACCGGGTTTTAAATTTATTCTGGTTCGTAACCTAACATAAATGTAAAGCGTGAAGCATTTTTAAGTCCACCCGCACCTGGTTGTATCCTGTCGAAGCCAATACCATAATCGAAGCCCAGCAGAACAAACATTGGCAGGAAGAAACGCATACCCACACCGGCACTTCTGCGTAAACGGAAAGGGTTGTATTGTTTAAAATCGTGCCATCCGTTAGCAGCTTCAAAAAATGTTAAGGCATATATGGTGCTACCAGGATTTGTTACCACAGGGTAACGTAATTCCATCTGGTATTTATTAAAAATGGTGAACAAGTTCTGCGCATTTTGCTGATCAGGATTCACTGCCGGATTCGATGTTTCGTAAACCGGGTAACCCCTGTGAGCAATGATATCGTAACCTAATAAGCCGAAATTATTTGTAAGACCTGCATCACCTACCTGGAATCTTTCAAATGGTGAAAAATCCAGATCACGATTATACCGGCCCATGAAACCATATTTAGCAGCCAGTTTTAATACCAGTTGACGGGTTTTATCTTCTCCGCCTGCCTTACCAATCGGCACATACCATTCTGCATTGAAACGCCATTTATGGTATTCCGGTTTTTTATATGGGTTGATATCATTAACCAAATCAGGATTCAGTAATGAATATGGCGGCGTCAATTGAACACTTCCTACAAAACTGCTTCCACTGGTAGGGAAAATCGGGTTAAACACAGAAGATCTTTGCAAGGCCAGTTTCAAACTGATGTTGGTGGAAGTACCATTACTAAGACCTGCGAAAATTGCATAGTTGCGTAATTGATATTGGGTGAAATTAAGTGAGTAAACCAAGCTGAAATAATCATCCGGCCACTTTAATTGCTTACCCAATGAAATACCCGCACCGAATGTTTTTAACAAGGTGGTATCACTGAATTCGTACTTTCCATTAATGGGGTTATAATATCCATTGCGGAAAACACTTTTATTTACATTAATGGTAAATGAATTTCTTTTTTTACCACCTAACCAGGGCTCGGTAAATGCAAAACTATATGACTGGTATGCCTTACCGTTAGATTGAATACGCAGGCTCAGTTTTTGTCCATCACCTGTTGGTAACGGATCCCAGCTGGAACGTTTTGTAATGTTGCGGATAGAAAAGTTGTTGAACGTTACACCGAGTGTTCCGGTTAAACCAACACCACCACCCCAACCTGCAGACATTTCCAATTGATCAGAAGATTTCTCTTCCAGCTTCCAGTTGATGTCAACTGTTCCATTTTCAGGATTTGGTACAACACCGGGATCAATGGTTTCCTGGTTAAAATATTGGAGGTTGGCTAATTCCCGCTGGCTACGGATAATATCTGAACGACTGAATTTTTCACCGGGCACGGTTCTTAACTCACGGCGGATCACGTAATCCTTGGTCTTATCATTCCCGATAATATTCACCTGGCCAATCGTTGCCTGCGGACCTTCTACAATGCGAATTTCAAAATCAATGGTATCATTGTAAACTGCTGTTTCAACAGGTGTAATTTGGAAAAACAGGTAACCATCATCCATATACAATGCACTGATATCTGCACCGCCATCAGCCGATAATTGCTTACCAATCCGGCGATTAAGTGTTTCTACATTGTAAGTATCGCCTTTTTGAATGCCCAGTACTGCAGTCAGTACAGAGTCAGGATATTTGGTATTACCTCTCCATGCAATATCACCGAAATAATATTTACGTCCTTCATCCACTTTAATATCCACATTCATATTACCAGAGCCAACATAATACTGCGTATCCGAAACGATAACTGCATCTCTATAGCCTAATGAATTATAGTAAGTGAGCAGTGATTGTTTATCCTCGTCGTATTTCTTTTCGTCGAATTTAGCGGAGCTGAAAAGTTTAAAACGGAAATAGGGATCAATGAAACTCCTTGTTTTGGTGAATGAAAGAAAACCATAATCATTCATATATTCTTCGAACGTGGTTGATTCATTAATACCATATGGGCTGTTATAATCTGAAGGACGCAAAGTGATCCTGGTCATTTCTTTGGTACCCTTCATTTGTTTTTTCAACTTCAGATCGGGTACTGTTTCATTACCAAAAAAGTTGAGATCATTGATCCTTACTTTGTTTCCTTTATCAATAAAAAATGTAAGTGAAATGGAATTGACCAATGCAGGTTCAGGCGTTTCCTGTATGCGAACCGACACATTCTGAAAACCTTTTTCGTTATAATATTTCTGAATGGTTTCCAGAGCAGTGCGCCTGGTATTTTCTGTAATGATGGTTGATTTTACCAATCCGATCTTACCGGTAATCTCATCCTGTTCGGATTTCTTAATACCAACAAATTTGAAATTGGCAAGCCTTGGTCTTTCCTGTACGCTGATTTCGATCCATATACGATCTTCTTCAAGCCGTGTGATATATATCTGAACATTTGAAAATAAACGCTGTCGCCATAAATTAACGATGGCTTTGGAAAACTGGTCGCCACCAGGAATATTGATCTTATCGCCAACCTGTAACCCTGAAATTGATTTTACAATAGCCGTATCATAAGTAGTCCCGGTAACCTGGATGCCGGCTATGGTATATTCCCTGGGAACACGGGCATTTTCGAGGGCTAATAATGCAGGATCAACAGAAACCGGCTCCTGGGCATGTAAAGAAGAAACAGAAAAAGTTGCTAAGACCAGTAATGCACTGAACCGTAATAAAAATCGTAACATAAGTGTTGTTCAATCTGTCTGAAAAATGATGCAATTAGTTGTTTATCCTGCATTAAGAGACCGGTTTGGATTACTCTTAAGGCAGCAAATTAACGGGAAATAATGAAAGCGTTTTGTTAAAGAAATCCATATTTAACCGCATGAATGAACCATTTGCGGTGATAAGATTTTTTAAAGAAGAATGACTTTTTTAAAATCTAATCTTCGTTCACCTTTAACTGATCACTTGTTTTGCCAAATCTTCTTTCCCTGTTTTGAAAATCAAGGATAGCTTCGTACAGGTTTTCTTTCCTGAAGTCTGGCCATCTCACATTTGTAAAGTACAATTCGGCATAAGCCAACTGGTACAATAAAAAATTACTGATCCTGAACTCTCCACTTGTTCTTATCATCAACTCCGGATCGGGTAAACCGCTTGTACTAAGAAACTTTTGCAAAGTATCCTGGTCAATATCTTCCACATTCAACTTGCCAATTTTAACCTGGTGTGCAATATTTTTTACCGCATTGAGCAATTCCCATCTGCCACTATAACTTAAAGCCATCACCAGGTGCATCCCGGTGTTGTTAGCCGTCATTTCAAGCGCCTCATTCAATTCCTGTAATGCATATTGAGGCAACATATTCATATCGCCAATTACATGCAGCTTAATATTATTCTTGGTTAATTCATTAACTTCTTTGCGAATTGTGTTCACCAGCAGCTCCATTAACCCAACAACTTCATACTCCGGCCGATCCCAGTTTTCTGTGCTGAATGCATATAAAGTGAGGTATTCTATGCCTAATTCGCCACAGCCTTCAACGATATTGCGAACACTTTCCACTCCCTGGTAATGTCCAAAAAGCCGGTCCTGTCCCTGTTCTTTTGCCCAGCGTCCATTACCATCCATGATGATGGCAATATGCCTGGGTAACCTGTTTTTATCGATCTGATCTAATAATGGAGGCATTTGCCCTTTTTTTTGAGGGGCACAAAGGTAAGCATTCTGCTATCAAGCAAGTAAAGGATTTAGAATGATTTTGGAAACCGTTAAAAAGCCCTTTATACTACTGTGTAGGCGGACATTTATAAGATTGGAGATTCATTGAAATATAAAATATAGCCGTGACAAACTGGTCTTTCTGCCGGCTGTTACCTCTTTGGCGGCCTTTAATTCCAATAGGATCACCTACTTCGTAAGAACGATCCGCCAAAAGTGCTGCTGGTGAACGACTCCCATCAGGCAAAGAAGGGAAAACGGCAGGTTCAACATAGGTAAGGCTAACATCATCCAGGTAGTCTGTATTGGTAAAACGGTGCAGAACTTCAAAACCAATATTCAATCGCTCATTGAAGGAATACTTTACACCTACACCTAATGGAACAGAAATGGCCATGGCACTGTATTGTTTACGATCAGGGTATAAAGGGCTTCCCTGCCCTTCGGTACCCAGTGGACGTAAAAAATATTTTTCATCTGCTAAATAAGCATAAGGATCGTAATTAAAAATGCCGGCGCCAAAAGTGACATAGGGAGTAAAATTCAGTCCAGGGTCACCAGGCAAAAAACGATAAAAATTAAAATCCCCTTGTAAAGCCAGTTCCCATACGTTGGTATTGAAACTTAAGTTGCGGCTTAACATGGTTTCATTATGCGTATTATATACATCAGAATATCCCAATTGCGCATAACTGCCTGCTACGCGGAGTGCAACATAGTTGCCAAAGTTTTTGCGAAAGAAAAGTGTAGCTGCGGGCTTGGGTCGATTTAATTTTGCCCGGGTATTCAGGTCTCCAAAATAATGCGCAGCGCCTATACCAATACCAAATTCACCCTCCTGGACTACAGCGTTTTGAGCCATTAAAAAACCGGGGATTATAAACGCTACCGCAATAATTAGTTTCCTGATCATACTTGCAAATTAATATTTCACCTTCTTACAACGAAATAAAGCGAATTTTCTTTTATGAATGAACAACTTAGTTCCTTTTATCAAAACCCCAGGTAAGTTTTGTTCTTAAGGTTTGCAGGAAATTGATCTCGTTTAACCTAACCAGGTTAAACATAAATGATTCTTTACGTACTGCCAATTGTACATTTTTATTGATGATCTCCCGCCGGGAGTCAAGAGCACAAATAATAAAATCAGAACGGCTTTCCACTTCGAAAGAAATGATATTATCATCCGGTACCACGATTGGCCTTACGTTCAGGTTATGAGGTGCAACAGGTGTAATTACGAAACTCCCACTTTCAGGGAAAACAACGGGCCCATTACAACTTAATGAATAGCCTGTCGATCCTGTTGGAGTGGCCACAATCAGTCCATCGGCCCAATAGGTATTTAAGAATTCCCCATTTAAATAAGTATGTATTTTGATCATAGGGGCCGTATCCCTTTTATGTATCGCAAATTCATTTAAACCATAAGGAACATGGCCAAACAAAGGAATGTTGGAATCCAGGTGGATCATCACTCTTTTATCGATCACCATGGTCCTTTTCATCAATGCATTTACAGCGATTTCCATTTCATCACGGCCAATACTGGCCAAAAAACCCAGCCGCCCGAAATTGATACCCATAACCGGGATATTTTTATTTCTTACCAGCGTAACTGTATCCAGTAAAGTTCCATCACCACCCAGGCTGATGATAAAATCTATAGCATCCGTAAGATCTTCAGATAAAAAAAAAGTGGAGGTATTTTCTGGCAGTTTAACCTGGTCTTTTATCTCTTCGTAATAATCGATAAAGATCATCGGTTCTATCCGGAGCTTTTCCAGTTCATCAAAAAACAGTTGTAAATCCTTCTGCTGGGAATCTTCCAAAACCCTGCTGTAAATAGCTACCTTCATCAGAATTGATTCTTTCTATGTAAATATAATCCGTTTTGACCTAAAGGATTAAAACTGTATTCGAGCTTAATCACAAAATCATAAACCGTAATTATATCTACACCAAAACCACCTGAGAAAAGCGTTTTATTATTTAAGGTATTACCATTGGGATAGGGATTGTGCACATAACCCGCATTGCCATAGATTTTTCCATAGATGCGAAAAGGGATCCGGGTCAGTTTAGTATACTTTATTGGAGGTAAATTAATGTTGAAGTTAAATAACTCCCTGCCCAAAGTAGCTTTGACATAACCACCAGCTACACCGTCAACGATATACATTTCATAACCCTGCATTTCCATATCGCTATACCCCAGGAAACGTTGATTATAAAAAGGTTGTTTAAAAGGTAATTTTATGGAACCTACAGCCCGGGCATTAAAATACATTTTTGTATTTATAGGCCATGTACCAGAGCCCTTTGCTGTAACCTGCCACATGTTGACTTCTTTATTAAACCCTTTCTTTGACAGTGTAAATTCCGCAGCATACCCCTGTAAAGGATAAGGATTATAATCCTGGTTAAAATAACTCATGGAATAATATAATTCCGGAAAACTGATATTGGATTTACCATCATTATAAAAGGATGGATTTAAGTTTACAACCGTATCGCCGACACTTTCATGTGTATATGCGAATCCAAACCGGTGCACCGTTTTTATTGCGCGGCGATAAGTAACCTCCGCATTAGCCCTAAAAAAGGAATGAACGTAATCTTCAGAACTATCTAATATAGCTGCCTTATTATTGATGGTATTATAGCTGATATCCCTGTTTTTTCCCGCATTGAGACCGACATTAAAGCCCCATTTCATTGATTTTTCAAAATAGGGGCGCTGATATGTAAGACCAAGTTGCCTGGTATAACCGTTGGTAATAGAAAATTTCAGCTTGTCCATTCGCCCGGTAGCATTATTATGAGTAAGCTTCAAACCATAATTTACCCTGTTTAAACTGGCGCCATGTTCATTTACCCATTCATTGAAATTACGGGACACAATATTGAAATAAGGTATGGGGAAAATATACCAGCGTTCTTTTACAGTAATGAGGATATCTACATTATAACCTTCAAAACTTTTTAATGCAACAATAACTTCATGAAAAAGGGAGGTGTTCATTAATTGACGGCGGGCATCTTCAAATTTTTCAACCAAACCTTGCAGTTGGTAATAATCCCCTTTTTTAAAAGGCACTTCCCTTAATATGATTTGTTCCTTGGTTCTTTTGTTACCTGTAATAATAATATCGCGAACAATAAAAGGGGCAAAAGGAGTAGAATCTATAGTGGTTGGAGGAACAATAAATTCCTGGCCATCGCCCATCCCATTAAATGATTTTACTTGCTGGGCGTTTAAAAAGGGCGAGACCAAACTTATTACAGCTAATAGTAAATATTTTTTATTCCATTGCATCAACCGCACTTAACTAAATATTAAAAACAATAATTATTAATAAAAATTACTTGCCAGCATATAACGGGGAAAAGCAATGGAATTATATCTTCAGATAGTTCATCAGGTTATCGTAATTGGACTTTAATTCATTTTCATAAAGCTCTTCACCAAAATAGTGTTTCACATTGTAATCGTACCGTTGAAAGGTAGCTACAATATCCGAAACTTCCATTTTATTGATCTTGATGGTCACCTGCATCATGCCCGTTTGGGTATCCGTGTAAGTATTTAATTGGGTGATTTGGCTGTCATTGGTTTCAACAAGCCGGCTGATTTCATTGAAGGAGTATTTTTGGCTGTCCATTTCGAGTACGATTAATCCGCCGGGATCGTTCACACTCATAAACTCTGAGGCCTGCCTTAAAAGATCTGAATAAGTTACAGTTCCATATATATCACCGTTTTCTTTAATAATAGGAACAACGGTAATTCCATTTTCAACAGCAACCTGCATGGCTTTTAAAAAATGCTCGTTTTGTTGAATAGAGGGTGTGGGGAAGACTTCCATGATACCAGAAATGGCCATGTTTTCATCTGAAGCCTGAAGTAGATCATCTTCGCTGATCAATCCTACATATTTATCGCCATCTGTAACAGGCAAATGACCTATGTGAGCATCATTCATCATTTGCAGCACATCATAAACTTTGTCTTTGAGGTGCAGGTAAGGAATGGTTTGTGATTGTACATCTCGGATTAACATGCAGGGCGTTTATTTAATGAATAAGACACCGACGATCATCTAACCGTTGCAGGCTCATTCAGATTTTTCAAGAATTTATGGAGTATGTTATTGAATTCATGCGGCACTTCCATCATAGGAGCATGCCCACATTTATCAATAAAATACAATTCACTATAGGGAATTAAACGATTAAATTCACGTGCCACGAATGGCGGTGTGATGGTGTCATTGTTTCCCCATATCAATAACGTAGGTTTTTTGATTTGATTGAGTTCTTCGCCCAGATTATTACGAATAGCGCTTTTTGCCAGGGCAATGATCTTAATGGCTTTGATGCGATTATTGACGATTTCATACACTTCATCAACCAGCTCTTTGCTTGCAGTCGCAGGATCATAAAAGGTCATTTCCGTTTTCTTCCTGATATAATCATAATCACCCCGCTTAGGATAAGAATCACCCATACCATTTTCAAACAAGCCTGAACTACCGGTAAGGATCAACGATTTTACTTTTTCAGGATGTTTTAAAACGTGGATCAGAGAAACATGACCACCCAGGGAATTTCCTAACAAATGAACCTGGTCGTATTCACGGGCTTCAATAAATTTATGTACGAATTTTCCTAAACCGCCAACGGTTGTATGCAGTATATCTAATTCAAATAATGGCAGCATGGGCACTACTACTTTATAATGTTGCCTGAAATATTCTATCAGATCTTTAAAATTACTTAAGGCGCCAAATAATCCATGCAGGAGTAATAGCGTTTCGCCTTCTCCTTCCTCAATGTACCTGAATTTCTTATGCTGTTTAATCTCGTACTGCATTATCCTTACTGGCCTTTTTAATTTGTGCTAAAATAATTGATTTGATGCAAAAAAGCGATTGAAACAAAATTGCTTAAAGTTTTCATTGGTGCTCAGGGATTTTTCCCGAAATATCATCAAAAAAATTATCTAAAGAATCAAACATGTTATTAAATACAGGAATCACTTTTCCAAAGCCTTCAATAACCCATGGACCTATAGGTGCAATGTAATCATAGCTTTCAGAATTACTGATGGTATCCGGCTTTAAAATTTGCAAT
Organism: Chitinophagaceae bacterium; assembly: GCA_036675565.1. Classification (GTDB taxonomy): domain Bacteria; phylum Bacteroidota; class Bacteroidia; order Chitinophagales; family Chitinophagaceae; genus JACCYQ01. The sequence goes on along the minus strand of JAKFER010000047.1, from coordinate 51,334 downwards.
TGAACAGCGTAAAATAAAATAATGCTGAAAATGATAACATAAATCAATGCATAAAAAAGCATTCCTCCCAATCGGTTCAACCAACCTAACATGGCCACCTGCACTGTTTTTTCAATGATTTTTGCACCTATTCTCACCAATATAACCACCACCAGAAAAACCACAATAAAAGAAACAAAAGGAAGCCATTTTTCAGAAACGCTCACAGTATCGCCAATATAACCGGCTACTACTGCTGATAATTTTACAGCTGCGGCCAAACCTATCATAAATGCTAATAATGAAAACACGGCCACGATCAGGCCTTTGCTAAACCCTTTAAAGATGGCTATGATTAATAATACAGCCAAAACAGTATCTATAAACATGCAGTTTGGTTATTCCGATGATCAGTGTTGCCTTGATAGCTTAGTTTGTGAGCATTTGTTTTGCCAGCAAGGAAATGGTTTTACCATCTGTTTTACCACCCAATTTTTTTGTAGCTGCACCCATTACTTTCCCCAGGTCAGCAGGTGTAGCAGCGCCTGTTTCTTTGATGATAATGGCTAATTCAGCTTTTACTTCTTCCTCTGTCATTTGCTGCGGAAGATATTTTTCTATTATGGCAATTTCTTCATTTTCTTTTGCAGCTAATTCCGGACGTTTTTGTTTGTCAAAAATTTCTGCAGAATCTTTTCGTTGTTTTACCAGTTTCTGAAGCATTTTAACTTCGTCACTTTCTTTCAATTCACCACCCGCACCTTCGGCAGTTTTGGCAATGATAATGGCGGCTTTTATGGCTCTTAAACTGCGCATAGCAGTTTCATCTTTTGCCAGCATAGCTGTTTTTAAATCAGCCATTATTTTTTGTTCCAGATTCATTTTAAAATGTTTTTATTTTAAACCGCTTTTTCCTTCATTTGCTGATCGCGGAATTTTTCATAAAAATCTTTGGAAAACTTTTTCATCTCATCTACCAAACCATCATTATTGGTAGCCTTTCCAAAAGTATCGGCCATAGTCATTAATGTCTGGTAAAAAAAATCGGCCATTTCATCCACCATCATGTCTTTGGTCCAAAGGTCAATGCGGAGAGCTGTTTTTTCGGCTCCATCCCAAAATGCAAGCATCATAGCTTTTGCCTGTTGTGCCTGCTCGGTTGTAGTATCTGATGCTTTCCAGGTAATATCTTCGGGTACCCTGTTTTGATCAAGGGATACATCAATGGTAATAGTTGATTGATTCATGTTATGTTATTGAATTGGACGCAAATGTAAGGCTATCATGGTTTCGAGTTGCAAATGCTTTGCCATAACAAGCCGGATGTTTTTTGCCAACTATATTCAGCAGCTTTTTGCAAACCTTTTTGAATCAGCAGGTCACGCTGGTTTTCATCCTTGTACAAATGCATCATTTTTTCACCAATATCTGATGGATTGGTAACATCTGCATAGAGGGCTGCATCTCTCGCAATCTCCTGCATGGCTGAACCGGCTGAAGTAATGACCGGCACGCCTGATTGCATAGCTTCAATAACCGGCACGCCAAAACCTTCAAATAAAGAAGGATAAACCATAGCATAAGCAGAAGCGGTAAGAGAAATCAATTCCTTCTCTGGCAAGTAACCAGTCAGGATCACATCATGCCGGAATTTATAGGTTTCAAGATCTTTTAAAAATGATTCGTAATGCCAGGCAAGTCGTCCCACGATAACCAATTTAAAATTACTTTTTAATCGTTTCTTAAAAAAAGAAAATCCTTTCAACAAGTTCAGCAAATTTTTACGTGGGTGAACAGAACCTGTATAAATAAAAAATTCTTTTCCATCCGTATATTTCAATTTCACCATTTCCTTTACTTCTTCAGATACTGGCTTGAAACCTGGTTTAGCCGCATTATATACCACGTTGATTTTTTCGTTATTTATTTTATAACGCTGATGTATATCCGCTTTTGTAAATTCAGATACCGTTACGATTGAATGGGCCTTTTTTAGAAATCCAGGAATATATCTTCTATAATATATTAAATGTGACTTTTTGATAAAAGATGGGTAATGCAAAAACGCAAGATCATGAATCACCAGGCATTGAGGCACGCTGGTCGTTAACGAACAATAACCGTCTGCAGAAACAAAAATATCTGCCTTGTATTTTTTTAATATCAACGGAATTTTTACATCAAACCACCATTTCCATAAAAGCGGGTGCCTGGCTGGCGGACCGATAACAACAGGCGTTACATTTTTTTCGTAAATAAAACGAGGGTCATAAGGACGATCAAAAATGAAAATAAACTGGTGTTCTGGATGATCCCGGGTGATTCTTTTAAAACATTCATGAATAAAATACCCATATCCTTCAAGGTAATCGGCCAGTAAAAAGCGGGTATTTACAGCTATAATCATGTGGCGGACAAAGGTAAGGTTGATGGAACGAACCTTTTTTTGTGAAAAAATTTTTCTTCCTGGTAGAAATACTTATAAACAGGTATACTAACGCAGGTGCAAGTACGTTGGTTTTACATGATTTACGGCATAACTTTTCACGCATTAGTACACTTGCTAACCTATATGAACAGCGGTACTTTTATAGCCAAATCCGTTATCCCTTAAATAGTCCCCTATGAAAAAATGCTACCCAAAATTGCATGCTGCCTGCATTTTAATCATATTAATATTGAGTACTCAAATTTCATCTGCCCAATGTTTAAATGGTTTTGAACCTACAGGAAAATCTTTCGATACTACCGTAGCTACCGGGAGTGGCAATTATGAAACCATTTTAACGTTTCCCAAATTTCATCCGGATAGCGGTATGGTAACTTGTGTAAAGTTGATAATGACTATTACAGGTGTTGCAAGGCTTAATATAGAAAATTATGTAAATGCTCCCACATCTTATAATGCAACATATACCCGGCGTGATACAATATCTGGCCCGGGATTAAGCAGTCCATTAACTCAAAGTGTAGATAATAACTATGGCCCTTTTAATCTTGCAGCTAACGATGGAATAGATTTTAGTGGACCCGATTTTGTAACAGTTGGACCAGACACGGTATTAAATGGAACTTCAGTTGTTACAACTATTACTGATGTAAATGTAATTGCAGATCATTTTTATGGCCTTGATTCTGTTGATTATCGTTATGCTATTAAAGCAGGCGCCAGTTTAACAGGCAGTGGTGATTATTTATTTTCACCGTCTACTTCAGGTTTTGTTAACTACAGACTTGAATATTGCTACTGTCCTCCAACCGTTTTACCCATGGGATTATTAGATTTCCAGGTTAATAAAAAAGGAGATAACTCGGCAGCTCTAAACTGGAATGCAGAAACTGATAATAACAATTTCCATTATGAGATCCAGGTTAGCCGTGATGGCAGGAACTTTAAACCTGCCGGTGTGGTACAAAAAAAATCCGGAATAAACCCGACGTACTCATTTCAGTATGATCGACAAAAACATGAAACAGGGCAATTATACTTCCGGGTTCAACAACGATATCATAACGGGATGGCAAAATTCACAGCTATTCAGTCTGTAAATTTTGAAAATACTTTATTGAATAAAATTTCATTATACCCCAACCCTTCTTCAGGAAATGTTGGTATCAAATTTGTTAACGTAACATCTGGAAAATTAAGTATTAGAATTTCCAATGTTCAGGGACAAACGGTTGTGAGTAAAGATTTGACGGTGGCTGGAACAGATTATAAACAAATAGCCACGTTACAGAGAGGAATGTATTGGATGAAGATTACAGATGTAACAACAGAAGAAACCGTTGTCAATCAACTTTTAATTAAATGACCTCTTAGGTGGAAGAGGATGGTGGCTTGTAAAAGGGGCCTTGGTTCAGGGCCCCTTTCTTTTTGCAACAAACCCAACGTAATCCCCACGAGTTAAAACTGCTAACTTTATCAGCATTTATTACCTACTTTTGTTTTCCACTAAAGATTTATATGGAATATAATACATCGAGAAATTACCTGGTAATGCGTGAATACGGTCGTCATATTCAGCGCATGATAGAATATATACTGACTATTGAAGATGATGAAGAACGCCAGCGGAATGCAAATACTGTTATTGAATTGATGGGCTTTTTAAACCCACATTTAAAAAACGTTGAAGATTTCCGTCACAAATTGTGGGATCACCTTTTCCTGATTTCTGATTTTAAGCTGGATATTGAATCTCCTTATCCTAAACCCACCAGAGAATTACTAAGAGGCAAACCACAACCACTGGAATATCCAAAACGTTATCCAAAATATTCTCACCTGGGTAAAAACCTTGAAGTGGTAATTGAAAAAGCGTTAAAAGAAGAAAACCCGGACAAAAAGTTGGGCTTTGCCAATGCAATTGCATATTACATGAAGCTGGCTTATAATAACTGGCACAAAGAAACAGTTCACGATGATGCTATACAAGCTGAATTGCGCATCATTACCAAAGGTGAATTAGAATTCACAAATACCCCTTTTGTAAAAGCATATCGTCCACAACAGGAAATGAGCAGGGACCGGGGCAGTTATGGAAAACCGCGTGGTAAATTTCAACAACGCAGTGGCAGAAGTAATGATCGCAATGACCGCAATGAACGCAGTGATCGCGGAGGCCAAAAATTCAAGAAAAAGAGATATTAAGTTTACAGGCATAATTTTGTAAAAGGTTGATGGAATGGATCCATCAACCTTTTTTATTTTTTAACAGGAAAAGGGTTGTTCTTACTTTGCAATTACATTTTTATAAATACAAATCATATGCATTCTTTTGAGGTAATAGGTGGGAAAAAATTAAGCGGAGAAATTATACCACAAGGCGCAAAGAACGAAGCCTTACAAATAATCAGTGCCGTTTTATTAACGCCCGAAGAGGTAACTGTGACTAATATACCAGACATATTGGATGTAAACCTTTTGATAGAGTTATTAGCTGAAATAAATGTAAAAGTGAGCAGGCCCCAAAGAGATACCTGTATTTTTAAAGCGGATGATGTAAATATCGATTACCTGCACAGTGAAGAATACCGGATTAAAAGTGGGCGCTTACGCGGTTCCGTTATGTTGGCCGGCCCACTGCTTGCCCGATTCAAAAAAGCATTTATACCCAAACCCGGAGGAGATAAAATCGGTCGAAGAAGATTAGATACGCATATAGTAAATTTTGAAAAATTAGGTGCTTCATTCGATTATGATACCAAGGATGGATTTTTTCATTTAACGGCACCAAATTTAAAAGGCGCTCATCTTTTATTAGATGAACCTTCAGTTACGGGTACGGCCAATATCATTATGGCCGCTTCGATGGCAACGGGTACAACAACGATTTACAATGCCGCCTGCGAACCTTATATACAACAGCTTTGCCGGATGCTAAAAAGAATGGGCGCCAATATTGAAGGCATTGGCAGCAACCTGTTAACCATTACTGGTGTAAACCAACTGGAGGGAACCAATCACCGTTTATTACCGGATATGATTGAGGTTGGATCATTTATAGGTATGGCTGCCATGACGCAAAGTAATATTGTTATTAAAAATGTCGGCATTGAACACCTGGGTGTAATACCTGATAAATTCCGGCAGTTAGGCATTACCGTTGAATTTAAAGGTGATGACATTCATATTCCCGGACAAGAGATTTATGAAATACAGGCGTTTTTAGATGGATCCATGCTCACCATTTCTGATCACCCGTGGCCGGGATTTACTCCAGATCTGTTAAGTATTGTGCTGGTTGTGGCCACACAGGCTAAAGGCTCTGTTCTTATTCACCAGAAAATGTTTGAAAGCCGGTTATTTTTCGTTGATAAATTAATTGAAATGGGCGCAAGGATCATTCTTTGCGATCCACACCGGGCAGCCATTGTAGGATTGGAAAGAAAACAAAAGTTAAGAGGAATAACCATGAGCAGTCCGGACATCAGGGCAGGCGTAGCATTATTGATTGCGGCTTTAAGTGCTGAAGGCACAAGCATCATCCAGAATATAGAGCAAATTGACCGGGGTTATCAATATATTGATAAACGTTTGCAACAATTGGGTGCAGATATTAAAAGGATTTAGGAAGCTTGTTTAAAAAAAATCCCCCGGGTAAACCCAGGGGATAATTTGGTTGGCGTTTAGGGGTAAATTAGTTTTAGCTTTCACTAAGGACTGGACGCCGGTTTGGTTAATTTCGTAGGATTGGACAAATTGGGTTTTAGGACAATTGGATGTTTTGGTTTTTCAAAGGGTTGTTGTTAACACAAAGATGCATCGCTATTTACCTTATTCAAACTAATTAACCAATTGATTTAGATGTATAATCAATAATTTTAATCAGGTATAGGCAATACTACTTAGTATCGTATTTTTCCTCTGAAAACCTTACCCGTTAAGCATTTCAACACATTCGTAATGTTACGAAATCATGCCAAGTAACTATACTTTAAAAACTATTTAGCACTAATCTAATTAGATCAAATTTTGAAAATCATTGTAAATCGAACCCATTATGTTAATGCCTGGCGTTAAAATACGAACCATTCAAAAGGATGATAACATGCAACTGGCACAAATCATTCGGGATACATTGACAGAGTTTAAGGCTAATAAGCCCGGAACTGTTTATTATGATAAAACCACGGATGCATTGTTTGAATTATTCCAGCTACCCCGTTCAATTTATTATGTGGCCTTAATTGATGATGAGATTGTGGGTGGCGGTGGCATTTATCCTTCTGAAGGTTTACCTGAAGACACCTGCGAATTGGTTAAGATGTACCTATTACCAGAAGCACGTGGTATTGGTTTGGGTAAAAGAATTATTGAAGAATGTCTTGCATTTGCCAGTGAAAACGGGTATCAGCAAGTCTATATCGAATCCATGCCGGAATTAGAGAATGCTTTAAAAGTTTACGAAAAATTTGGATTCAAATATTTGTCAGCACCGCTTGGCAATACCGGTCATCATGGTTGCGAAAAATGGATGCTTCGTACACTTTGAAACTAGGCCCGGGAGATGTTTATTAATTCTGCTTCATAAACGGCACTGAATAAATATATCCTGCCGGTATTAATTTCAATACAACGATATCGTTTTCGAATTTTTTCCCCTTTTTTAAACACCCTTCCGTCATTGGTTTTAAAAATGGTATCATCCTCCATTTCTTCTATTAACTGGTGACCAGGCTTTTTGATATCATAACGACGTAATACTCTTGTCAAACCTTCTTCGGCACAACTGCTTGCAGCCGGATTATGCAAAGTCTTTTGAATCTCATGTTCTATATCATCAGGAAATATTTTATTCTTCAAAAATTGCTCAAGCAAAAAACCATAGATCCTTTTCCATTCCATACCATGTGATGAAACTTTATTGCCGAACTTTTCAAAAGTCAGTAAATGAGCCAATTCATGGATCAATGTTAACAGGAAAGCAAATTTGTTCAGGTTACCATTTACACTGATCCGGTGATTGCTGCCTGTTGTCCGATGCCGGTAATCGCCCAAAATAGAATTGCGTTCCCGGGCTATGGTAAGATGCACATGAAACTGTTGCAGGTATTGAAAAACCGCCAAATAAGTTCCTTCGGGCAAATACTGCTGCAGGTGATTAATTGGCGCTTCCTTCTTAGGCATGGTCTTTCCGCTTCACTTGTTTGGTTAAAATGCTCACTTCTAAAAAAGTGTAAACAAGGTATAAAGCCATTGCAGCAAAAAGAGATGGTTTATTGATTTCTCCTTCAATAGAAAAAACATAGACTGCAATTGCGATAATAACCAGGATCATTTTAGCCATCATGCTGCCGGTTACTGATCTTACAAATGCATTAGGATTGGGATCAGCTAATCCACGACGAGCAATGAGGTAAGAAAAAAAAGTTGCTGCCAGTAATAAAATATTAGCATAAATAAGCAGCGGCTGGTCAAAACCACGGCTTTCGATACTGGTTCGGGCAGCAATTAAAAAAGCATTTACAATTATGAAAAGTATAATGATGGGAAGAAAGGGCCTGAATTTATTACGAACCATTTATTTAATTTTTGATTATCAATCACTCATCCGGATTGCTGCTTACAAAAGTATATAAGAAACCAATGCCTTTATGGTATGATAAAAATGACCTTCCTGGCTGGGCACAACAATCCTTAGCTCCTTAAGAAGCGCATTTTAATTCAAAAATTTCTGATCTGATTATTTAACCGCGGCCTTCACTTCATTCATATTACGTTCTACAGTGAATTTTGTAGTTGTAATATTCCTGGCTGGTGATGTTTCTTTTACAGAAGTTCCGGTTGACATTTGACACTTCCCATTAAATGTAGCAGAAGGTTCAATCTGTAATTTACCAGCATAAACATCGCCATTGATGGTACATTCACCACGCAATTGTAAAAGATCTTTGGTTTTTATGCATCCGGTGACTTTGCCTACAATATCGGCCTGGTTTCCTTCGATATCACCCTGGACATCGCCATTTACGCCAATAACGATTTTTGCCTGGCATGTAATGTTTCCGATAATGGTGCCATCAATCCTGATATCGTTTTTACTGTTAATGTCACCTTTTAAAACAGTGCCGGCATTGATGATAGTGGTTCCGTTACCACCAACTGGTTTTTCCTGGGTTGGGTCTTTGGTTTTGTTAAACATAGGTATTAATATTAATCGTTTATAAATTCATCCCGCGGAATCTCGATGCGGGCAGTATCAAGCGGGGTGCTAACATCACCACTTAATACACGTCTTAAACCTTCAATATACTGGGCATTAAAAGTAACTTCTTTGTTAAGCGAATCTATGCGGTATTTCAATTGCCTGTTTTCCCTCACCTGGCTCAAATCATTATAACCAGGTATATAATATTTTAAGGGTGTAAAAACAATCAGCGCTACTGTTAAACCCACTAACAACATAAATATTGTACTCAAACCAATATACACACTTAATCTGGAAAGTTTAAATGTAACCACTTCCTCATATGTATCATCATTCATTACTACCAGCCTGTACCTATTCTGCAACCGTTTAAATGTTGATTCGGCATCCAGTTTCATTAAAATTCAGCGTTTAGGAATAAAGGTACTAAAGCAGGTTTTATTTGTTGCTTGTAAAACAACGTTTTAATGCAAAAAATTGTGTGCATTTTATAATAAAAGTTTTGAAATTCAGTTAATAACACTTTAGATTGCGCCTGAACCATGCGACAGAACCGCCTAATAATTATTCCAGTTTTTTTATTTTGTCTTTGCAGTTCGTCTTCATTTGGCCAATTGGGAATCAATCTTGATATTGAAAAACCTAAACCATACGAGGACCGTGTGTTAAGGGCTGAAAAATCGGACCAGAAAAAATTTAATATTCCCCGACGATTTTTACAAAATACAGTTACACATTACAATTTTTTCTTTAATGCTAATAACAAACTAAACGAAGTAATTGCCCAGGCAAAAGCCGGTCACCAGGATGATTATTCACAACTTATTTCATTCTACAATTATAGCCTTGATGCTACAGCTGCAAATAATATCCAGTTAGACAGTATTATCATCAAATCCCAAACCGGTATCGTTTTACATGATCTCCGCAATGACTGGATTGATAATTTATACCTGTTATGGGGTGCCGCATATTATCTCCGGAAGGATTTTGATTCCGCCAACCTAACATTCCAGTTTATTAATTATGCATTTGCCGATAAAGAAAAAGATGGTTATTACAGGTATATCGGGAGCAGGATGGATGGCAATGATGCTACCAAAATATCGACAGAAGAAGACAGGAATTTAAAAGATCGCCTGCTTTCTCAACCTCCCAGTCGCAACGATGCGTTCATCTGGCAAATCAGGACTCATATTGCCAAAGATGATTTTACAGCGGCAACCAGCCTGATCGAGGCATTAAGACAGGACCCCACTTTTCCGGAAAGGTTAGTAAATGATTTGAATGAAGTGCAGGCACTTTGGTTTTACAAACAAAATATGTGGGACAGTGCTGCGCATTATTTAAGTCTTGCTCTCAATGGCGCAGAAAATAAACAGGAAAAAGCTCGCTGGGAATATTTAACCGGCCAGCTTTATGAACTTTCAGGTGACCTTGTTTCTGCTGAAAGTTATTTTGAAAAAGCCATCAACCGGACAACTGACCCGGTTTTAGAAATTTATGCCCGTTTGAATGCAATCAGGACCAATCGCGACAGCAGCGTAAACACCATTGATAAAAATATCACTGAGTTAATGCGGATGGTTAGAAGAGATAAATACCAGGATTTCCGCGATATTATTTATTTTATGGCTGCCCAAATGGAATTAGAGAGAAATGATCCAGGGGCTGCTTATGCATTATTATTAAAAGGTTCCCGTTACAATATGGGAAATGATGGTCTGCAGAATAAAGCTTTTTTACAATTGGCCCAAATGGCTTTTGAGAAAAAGCAATACCGGCAGGCTTATAATTTTTATGACAGTTTAAAGTTGAATGATCCTGCTTTAACGGACCTGGAAAAGATTAATGAAAGAAAAACACTACTTGGACAACTTGCCGGGTATTTAGAAATAATTGAAAGACAGGACAGCCTGCAGCATATTGCCAACCTACCGGAAGCGGAAAGAGAAGAGCTGATCAAAAAAATAGTAAAACAACTCCGCAAAGAACAGGGGTTAAAGGATAATGAAGATTTTCTTTCATCTGGTTTTGTAACAGGCAACCCTGCTGCTGATATTTTTGGAAGCCAGCAGGAAAAGGGTGATTGGTATTTTTATAATAATTCACTCAGGAACCGGGGTGCTGCAGAGTTTAAAAGTCGTTGGGGCAATCGACCTAATGCTGATAACTGGCGCAGAAGCAGTGCTGTTGGCACCAATACAAATGTTGCAGCAAACCAGCCCAGCGGCAATCAACCCGGCGGTGTTACACAAGCAGTTCAGCCATCCGTGGAAATAAGTTATGAATCACTTTACAATAATCTCCCCCTGACCCCAGAAAAAATACGCTTGTCAAATGATTCCATTCAGAATGCATTGTTTGCTGTCGGTTCCCTGTATTTAAATGGTTTTGAAGATTGTAATTCCATGACCCAATCTTACCAAACTTTGCAGGAACGCTTTCCATCCTTTTCTAAAATGGATGAAGTTTTGTTCAACCTGTATTATTGTCATCAAAACAGTGGAAATACCATAGCCGCAAACCAGGTAAAGCAACAATTATCGGCATCATACCCAAAAAGCAGGTTTACATCTATTGCAACAACTGGCCAGGATCCAGCTGCTAAAACCATTAACCCAGTGGCTACAGTTACCTACGAAAAGATCTATGATCAATTTATATCCGGAAATTTTAGCGAAGCGCTTGCAGGTAAAAAAATGGCTGATAGTATCTATGGTGAAGGATACTGGACACCTCAACAAATGTATATAGAATCGGTTTATCATATCCGCGAAAGAGAGGATTCTACGGCCATTTCGATTCTTAAAAAAATTGGCAGCCGCTATCCCGGAACTGTATTAGCAGATAAAGCAAAGGCTTTGGTTGATGTTTTAGGCCGAAGGGCACAAATAGAAGAAGAACTTAGAAACCTGCAAATTGAAAGACCACCTGAAGACACATTTACCGTTACTGAGGTTTTCAGGGTTACCAGGCCTGAACAACAGGATACAGTAGTTACTAAGGCTGTAGAAAAACCAAAAGAAGTTGTTCAGCAGGTTGCAGCACCTAGAATTGATACCATCATAACCAAACCTGTTATAACGGCTTCCGCAGGATATAGCTTTAATGCACAGCAGCCCCATTTGGCCATGATCGTATTAAATAAAGTAGACCCGGTATTTATTAATGAAGCCCGCACAGCTATCTTCAGGTACAACAGGGAAAAATATTATAACCAGAGCTTAGAACTGAACATTATCCCTTTAGATGCTGATAACAAGGTGCTGGTTATTGGCCCCTTTGCAGATGCAAAAGCAGCCGTAAATTATGTAGACTTAGCCAGGCCGATAACCAGTACCCAGATCATGCCCTGGTTAAAAGCTGATAAGTATAAATATTCCATTATCAGCCAGTCAAACCTGGATTTTTTAAAGACTGACCAGGACATCAAGAAATACAATGTATTCCTTGAGCAGCATTTACCCGGAATATTTTAACCACTGCCTGCTGCTTTTATTTTTCAAAAATTAACGAACCGCATCGGGTTGCGGCATTCATTTTTATTAATTTCGGTTATATCTTAACCGATCTGATATTCTATCATTAGAAACACTAATATGAAACGTTCTGTAAAAGTCTTTTGGATCATCTTTTTTTCTGGCTTTGCCTTTTTTTTACTGGTAATCATGCTGGCTAATTTTGGGGTGTTTGGCAAAATGCCATCCCTGAAAGAATTAGAAAATCCATCTATTCTTCAATCCTCAGAAGTATATGCAGAAGATGGTACGCTTATGGGCAAGTACTACCGGGAAAGAGGGAACAGGAGCGTTGTTGAATACCGCGATATTTCGAAACATGTAGTTGATGCATTAGTTGCTACTGAAGATGAAAGATTTTATTCCCACTCTGGTATCGATGTTCAAAGCACATTAAGGGCCGTTGTATTATTAGGGAAAGAAGGTGGTGGCAGTACCATCACCCAGCAGCTTGCAAAAGCATTGCTTGACCAGGGTAGCCGAAACAAACCATGGAGGGTCATTGAAAAACTGAAAGAATATATAATTGCGGTTAGACTTGAACGTAATTTCACAAAAGAAGAGATCATTGCCTTATACCTGAATGCCGTTCCTTATGGAGATAACATTTATGGTATACGCAATGCTGCAAGAACATTTTTTCAAACGGAACCCGATCGCTTAAAGCCTGAAGAAGCTGCCATGCTGGTGGGTATTTTAAAAGCAAATTATTTATACAATCCACGTCGAAATCCCAAAGCTGCACTTGATCGTCGCAACACGGTTATCAGCCAGATGGCTAAAAATAATAAGATAACGGAAGCAGAATCAGTTAAGTTAAAGGCATTGCCTATCAAATTAAATTACCAGAAGTTAGATCAAAACACGGGTTATGCACCTTATTTCCGGGAAATTTTAAAAGATGAAGTGAGAGATGCCTTAAAAGATCTGACCAATCAAAATGGAGATCCATATAATATTTATGATGATGGATTAAAGATCTATACCACCATTAATCCGCGGATGCAGGAATATGCTGAAGAAGCAGTTGCACAACAAATGCCCTCATTACAAAGAGCCCTTGACCGGCAGTCAAATATTAAATCTGGCAAAGTTTGGAAAGGCTATGAAAACGTTTTGGAAGCTGCTATGAAAAACAGTGATCGCTGGGCAGCCATGAAAGATGAGGGTTTTTCTGATAAAGAGATCAAGGAAAGTTTTCAAAAGAAAACACCAATGAAAGTTTTTGCCTGGAACAAGGATCGTGAAAAAGATACGGTGATGACCCCTTATGATTCCATTAAATACCACCGCCAAATGCTGCAATCATCTTTTATGGCCATGGATCCAATAACCGGCGAAGTAAAAGCCTGGGTAGGTGGAATTAATTTTAAAACTTACAAATACGATCACGTTAACCTGAAAACAAAGCGGCAGGTAGGTTCAACAATCAAACCTTTGTTGTATGCGCAAGCTATAGAAGAAAGAGGCATGGACCCAATGTCACCCGTTCAGGATGTACAACAGGATTTTGGCAGCGACCGGTTGGTTCCGGCCACATCAAAAACCTGTACAGGACGTACAGTTACCATGGCCAATGCCCTGACATGGAGCCGCAACTGTGCCACAGCCTATATTATGAAACAGGTAGGACCTGCACAGTTTGCCGCATTTATGGAGAGGATCAGCATTCCTACCAAATTGGAAGCGCATCCTGCAAACGCATTGGGTGCCATGGACCTTTCTATGTTTGAAATGATGTGGAGCTATTCTATTTTCCCTGGTCGAGGGTTTTCAACCAAACCATATTTTATTTCCCGGATAGAAGACCGTAACGGAAATGTTATTAAAAGATTTGACTACAGTACAAACCGCAAAGAAGTGATGAGTGAAATCACCGCTTATAAAATGGTGAAGATGATGGAAGGTGTAGTAACACAAGGTACAGCCGCCGGCTTAATGTACCGGTTAGGCGCAACCGAAATGGGTGGTAAAACGGGTACAACGAATGACAATGCAGATGCATGGTTTATGGGTTTCGTACCGCAATTGCTGGCGGGAACCTGGATTGGAGCGGATGATCGCTTTATCCGTATAGAAAATAATTTAGGTTATGGTGGCCAGGCTGCCCGGCCCATTTGGGAAGCTTTTTTTAAAAAGGTGTACGCTGATAAATCTTTAACCATTGACCAAAAAGCAACCTTTGTAAAACCTGCAGACCTGGATAATGAAATTAACAGTGCTGATATCATGAATGATCTTTCCGGAATTCCACCTCCCGGTGCAGAAGGGGAAGATGTTGGCGTGGGTGGTGCCTCTGATTTTGAAGTGATGGATGGTTCTGAATATATTGGCCCCGAATCTAAACCTGTAAAAGATGAAGATGATAAAAATGGCAAAAAGAAAAATGATACATCAGACAAAAAAGCCGTTAAAATAGGAGAACCTGTAGAAAATAAGGATGAAAAAAAGAAGGGATTCCTCGAAAAGGTATTTGGGAAAAAGAATAAAGACGAAAAGAACGACAACTAAATAAAAATTCTTTTTTAATAAAAGCGGTGCAGTTAAAAAATTGCACCGCTTTTATTTGTTAGAGATGATATACCTCAATCTTCTAAAAACAAATCTGTATATAATTTTTTGGACGGATTCACTGCATACCTGGTAAGATCTGTAACTCCAGCTGTAGCCATCACCTGTTCATCAATAAAGAAATTACCCGTGCATGCTTCCGATGGTTGCGAAAAAATATAATGAGCAGCATCCGCAATAATTTCCGGTTTGCGACTCATTTGCGCCAGCGCTTCACCCCCTAATAAATTTTTTACGGCTGCTGTTTCTATGGTTGTTTTTGGCCACAATGCATTAACCGCTATTTTATCTTTTCTCAATTCTTCCGCCAGGCCTATAACGATCATGCTCATCCCATATTTGCTAATGGTATAAGCCAGGTGCTTTTTAAACCATTTGGGATCCATATTTATAGGAGGTGAGAGATTTAATATATGTGGATTGTTCCCTTTTTTTAAATGTGGAATACAATACTGGCTGACTAAAAATGTTCCGCGGATATTGATGTTGTGCATCAAATCAAATCGTTTTGATTCCGTTTGCTGGGTATTGGTAAGTGTTATTGCAGAAGCATTATTAACCAGGATATCAATCCCGCCAAAATGTTCAACAGTTTGTTTAACAGCCGCTTCAATTTGATCTTCAAAACGTATATCACATTGAATAGCTAATCCCTTACCACCAGCATTTTCAATTTCTTCAACTGCCGTATAGATGGTACCACCCAGCTTTGGATTTTCGGTAACACTTTTTGAAGCAACAACTACATTAGCTCCATCTTTTGCCAAACGCAAAGCAATGGCTTTACCAATGCCCCTGCTGGCCCCTGTTATAAATACGGTTTTATTTTTGAACGTCATACCTGGTTTCTTGTTTAGTAAGAGAAAATTAAGCGTTATTCTGAAAGTATTGAAGTAAATCTACGATACGGTATGTAAATACATCATATTAAAAAAAGAGAAATACTGCTCTTTCATTAAAGTTTTGCCAATATTACTTTTGATATACAAGTTGATTGATACGAAATCCAATATCCAGAAAACAGAAAAACCAACCGTCCAGAACTATTTCCCAAATCCCTGAAAAACCAAACCGTAAAATCCAGTATCAATCAACTTTTTTATTCCTATGAAAAACAGCCCGTTGATGATCCAACCCTAATGAAAACGACCAAAACCTATTGAAAAACCGACCCGTTGAGGTTTCTTACCCCGAAACGAACTTACAGCCCCTTACTAACCCGAGGGGCTGTTTGCTTTTATAATAGATATTTATTCTTCAACCTCTATTGTACCGGAAGGTCGGTTAAGGATAATTTGGGTAAAATCCTGGCTGGCCTCAATGCCATATTCACCAAACAAATGCTGGGTTTTGGTATCGATGCGTGTAGGCTTATCATTGTAAAAACGCTGGGTTTGCTGGTCCCACCAAAGTTCAGAAGTGCGTAAAGTATCGCCATTAATATTAAACACAATTACACTATCCCTTAAATAAACCTTATTCAGCGATTCGAAGTATTTTCCATAAAGCGCATTTAACTGGCTCTCTACTTTTTTATTGATGTCATAAAAATCAACATGAAGACTGTTTGGAAATTCAGCATACAAAGTATCAGCCTGGTACCTGAGCATTAAAGGGGCGGTGAGTTTGGCCCTGACGGTTCCTTCCGTACTCAGGTAAGCAGTTATCTGCTTACCCGTTTCTACCATTTCTACTTTTTGGTTCCAATCCTGTACCTCTTTTACATCATTCTCGCATGACCATAAAAAAAAGCAGCCGATCATGAAGAACGATGCTGCTTTAAATATATACCAATGATTCATGCTGAACTTTTTAGTTTGCTGGCAGAACCTAAATCTTAATTATACGTCCGTTTCACAAACCAAAGATCGCTTAAAGAAAGACCCACTGACAACCGGAAAAGATTTTCTCTTAAAAGGTTGTCTTCATTGCCTCTTTTATTATACTCCATCGCCACATTGATAACACTAAACTGGCGAGGGCTTTGCGCACTTGGTCTCAACGGCAAACCAAAACCAACTGTTAATCCCATGGTTGAAAGCGGTTGCTGTATGTTTACATAGTCATCACCTATATTAAAACCGGCACGATATGATACATTGCTCCAGTAATTAGTACCAGGTTTTGGTTTTATTTGCGTTCCTATACGAAGCTCCCAGTTGTCTTGCACATTTTCGTTATTGCCAAAAAAGCTGTACTCACTCCATTTATTTTGCAGGTAATCAACACCAATTAACCATCCGCCTTTTTTTGCTGTTTGTGCTTTTTCATAAACAAATCCCGATCCTATACCTGAAGGATAAACGACTTCCCCTTTAATATCTTTCTGCTCATACACGCTATCCAACCTGAAATCTCCACTCTCATTACTGCGTACAAAAGTTTCCCGAACTACATCCTGTGTTCCTTTCAATGTGGTTTTCATATTCCCATAAACACCAAGGGTTAAGGAATTTGTTTCAGTCAATTTGATTTTATACTGAGCACCACCACTAAAATAAATACTGCCGAATGAAGATTTGGTGGTATGATTTGAACTATTATATGCTACCGTATCATTTATAAAAGCCCGTTTAGTTGCGTATTCCTTATTCCCAAACAAGTAACCGAATGTACCACCAATGCTGAAGTTTTTGATAGCGACACCTGTTCCAATAGAAGCCAGGTAACTACCGCCATTTCCACTGAATTCAGTAAAGGCACTGTCAATAGGCAAATTGGTAATGGGGTCGATGATCAAATCATTGCGGCCAATTTTATAGCTTACACGGCTAACTGGTCGCAAGCCAAAACTCATTCCCCAGTTATTTTTGATAGGAATACCTACCTGCACATAAGAAAACAGCGCATTACTAGCTGTAAATTTTTGAGGCGGATTGCCTTCCCGCAAAGTGCGGCTGTCCACATTCACACCCAGGTCAAACAACACCCTGCCCGAACTTACTTTTTTAGAATTTTCTTCCAGATAAGCCTTGAAAGCGGAATATGATGCTGGATTATTAAAATTAATGGAAAGTTGATCTGAATATGCAGCTGATATTCCACCCATTCCCCGGTTGATAATATTGGTATTAGGAACCAGATCGCCTATCCCATACCGTGAGTAAGGTGAATTATCCTGGCTAAATGAAGCAAAGGAAAAAAAACTGATCAAACCAATTGTAAACAGGGAACGTAAGGCCAAAATTTTATTTTTATTGAACACGAAAATTATATTAAACATTATTAACTACACTGATGGCATAAAGGCCTTTAAATATCAAATCGGGGTCTGCAAATATCTTGTTTTTAATATGCGAACCCAAAAAGCGAATATCACCCCCGGTTAAAAGCACGTTAAAGTTGCCAAACCGTTGCTGGTACTCATTTATAAATCCATCCACTTCCAGCGAAATACCTATAACAACTCCCGCTGTAAGATTTGTTTTTGTATCGTACCCGATAACCGGCACGTTCCAATCTGCTTTTACCAGTGGCAGTTTAGCGGTAAACTGGTTCATGGCTTTAAAGCGCATTTCCATGCCGGGAGATATGGCGCCGCCGATGAATTCATGTTTATTGTTGATGAAATTGTACGTAATGCAGGTACCTAATCCAATAACCAGGTTGTTTTTGTGGGGGTGAAGATGAACTGCGGCAGCTGCTAAAGCCAGCCTGTCAGTCCCAATTGTATCCGGTTTATTGACGGGCGTTGTAAAAGGTAAATGGCTTTGATGGCTTAATAAATGAAAGCGGGTATTGGCATTTAGCAATGATTCAATTTCTTCATGGTGATTAACAACGGAAGAAAGAATACTGTTGCCCGGTTTATATTCCTTTAAAAGTAATTGAATATCTGCCAGGTCATTCTCCAGGTTTACATGCTTAATCATGTTTCCGTCCTGGAAAACTGCGGCTTTCCGGCGGGTATTACCAAAATCAAGACAAAGAGTAAAGCTCATTAACTGCCGGTCATTTTTAATGGGCGGCTAAAGTAAACAAAAAATCGGTGCTATACATTAAGGTCAAAACCTTCAAGATTTTTAAAATGTCCGTTCAATTTTACTTTTTCTTTCAAATGTTCCATTTCGGCAACCATTGGAATTACTTTGGCAAGATGTCTTTTTAAGTATTCCTGTCTTTGTTTTTCATTCATTAATCCCAGCAACTCGTATTCTTCCTCCAGTGTTAAACCGATGTGATGCGCAACATCATAGGTTTTTAATTCTTTATCTGGTTTGGGAAATGGTTTAACAACATTCAGCATCCGGTGCAGTTCGCGAATACTTTCAACAATCTTTTGCATCAGCTTGGGTATACCGGTATTATAATTATGCGGATAATTTACAATGGCTCCACTATAAAGCTTGTCAGGCACTTCTTTGATCACTTCCAGGATCCTGAAAACTTCTTTTCCTTCAGTACGGATATCCATTTCACCGTTTTTGTCAATACGTTCAATGGATTTAATATCAGTCAGTGTACCAAAATCCTTCATCCTTTTATCAACAACAGCAGGTATGCCAAAGGGCTTTTTATTTTCAACACAGTCCGTAATCAGTTGTTTATACCGGGGTTCAAAAATATGCAGGTTCAATTCTTCCCCGGGATATAATACAATGCCTAAAGGAAATATTGGGATGAAATTTGTCATAAGCAAACTTTTAAAAACAAAAATTTCCGCAATTACTGTTCCGTTCCTTGAGATTCCTGGTTCAATTCTTTTAATCGGGCATACTTTATAAAGGTATAATAAGCTGTCATCCGGGCACAGGTTAAACCGGCTAATCCATCTAAAAATCCCAGGAAAAAAATATAATACTTAACAAAAGCAAATACCGGCGCCAGGTAAATTTTAAAATTGGATGACTGTTTTCCTGCCTGTTGATATTTTTCCGCATTCAACAAGCCATACCGAACTGTTTTGGCTGCATAATCAGCCACATTCTTTACTGTATAATGCAATACAGATCCCGGCAGCTCTTTGATTTGGGTTCCGGGAACTAATACCAGACTTTCATGAACAGGAGCATCGTTCCAATTTACTATTTGCCGGTTAAAGATGCGAATGTGTTTGTCATAGCCCCATTCACCAAAACGTAATTGTTGCTCACCCAAAAAATTTTTAAATCTTAAACGGTAAACAACAGCGGGATCACTAAATGTAATTGTGTGAAGATTTTGCTGCAATTCAGCATCAGGTAATTCATCAGCATCCAGGTTTAAGATCCAATCATATCTGGCTAATGCCGTGGCTTTTCTTTTTGTTAAACCAAACCCCAGCCATTCGCCTTCAATTAACCGGGCTCCAGAATTCTTTACCAGTTGCTGTGTTCCATCAGTACTTCCACTGTCGTAAACAATCACATCATCCGTAAAAAGCAAAGCGGTCTTTATGCAATTAATTATTTGTGCATATTCATTTTTACAAATGACTACAACAGAAATGGGAATCTTATTAATCGGTTTAAGAAGTTGGGTCATATTCTTTATGGAGGTGAATCCCTTTATAAAACCACAATACAAAGAACGAATATAAAAAAACTCCGTACTGCACCTCCAGTCCTATGTCAAATAAAAAAGATAATGCAGCAGAAACGTTCAACATCAACCATACCAGTGCATGGTTTAGTAGCCTGATAAAAAATGGGATGGCCATTGCAATTATAAAGACAAAAAGACCGATCCATCCTGTTCCTGCGCCATACATCATCCATTCGCTGCTGGGATATATTTTATCTTCCGGGATCATTTCGGGATAATGTTGATTGTACCATTCAACTGTTTTAGCATGTATATCACCAAAACCCACACCCATGTACGGCGCATTATTCATTACCTCCCAACCAGCCTGTATAGAAATCAATCGCATCCCATCATTTGAACCCGGCATATAAACTTGTTTGTTATAAACAGACAGGTCGTACAAATTGTATTGAATTCTTTTTTGAAACGTGGGAAAAACAAAATAGGCAAGAACGGG
Organism: Chitinophagaceae bacterium; assembly: GCA_036675565.1. GTDB lineage: Bacteria > Bacteroidota > Bacteroidia > Chitinophagales > Chitinophagaceae > JACCYQ01. The sequence continues at coordinate 30,647 of JAKFER010000047.1, read as the reverse complement.
TATAGCTAACAGGATCAATACCGCAGTTACACTTCGTTTAATGTTTCGCGTTTTAAAAATAAAATAGATGATGCCAATAAAACACATGGCATAAAAACAAATCAATCCTGTTCGGGCAGCCAGTATATGCAGGTAAACAATCAGCCAAAGTATCAACGCTAGCCAGGCTGCTTTTACCTGCAGTGGAAGTTTATTTTTTTGCCAAACTAAATAAACTGCTAACAGAATACATGTACTCACCATCCAGCTGAATCGCACATGATCGTTTTGTAAAGGCGTCACCATTGTTTTAGCCTGCAAATACCCGGAGTGAACGGCATCCATATCAACTAAATAATGCCACATGCTCCACCAGGTAGCGCCTGCCGTTAGTAAAATAAGTATGACGGAAAGGGTTACCCAGTTTTTTTTATGAATAAAATAATCTGATGCAAATGCAAAAGGTAAAAGAAGCAATGGCAACTTGATACGGACTACTGAAAACCATGTGTCGGTATCATGACTCCATAATCCTGAAATAAAGGGTAATAAAAAAAGCAGGCTGACGCCCACCAGTATGGGTTGTTTAATAAATGATTTTACCTGTTTAACCGGGTTATTAAATTGGAAAGATGAAATTATAAACAGGATCATTGATACTGACAAAAGAAATCGTGAAAAAAATAAACCCACCAGCATCAATCCAATGGTTACAGGTAATATCCAGTTACGATGATTCCATAAATTTTGACCGACCATTTTTTGCTTTGTATCTTCAAACTGTTTTAAAAGGAAAAGACGAACCCATAAATTTGGGTAAACCTACAACATCATTTTCTAACACATGTGGAAGGAATTATTGCAAAAGATCCAGTCAGGAGATACAAAGGCATTGGCCAGGTCTATTTCATTGGTAGAAAATGAATATGCAGGATACGAGCAATTACTCACACAACTTACCAATTCTAAAAAAATCAACATCATTGGCATCACTGGTCCACCGGGTTCGGGGAAAAGCACACTAACCGATGCATTAATTGAGTGCATTACCAAGAGAAATGAGAAGGTTGGTGTTTTATGCGTTGATCCATCTTCACCTTTTAACCTGGGATCAGTATTAGGCGACAGGATTAGAATGAGTACATGGTATAATCACCCCGGCGTATTTATCCGTTCACTGGCCACCCGTGGTTCCATGGGAGGGTTGCATCCAAAGATCATCGAGATCGCTGACCTGCTGAAAGCATTTCCTTTTGATCATATCATTATTGAAACTGTTGGTGTGGGTCAAAGCGAAATTGAAATTGCAGGATTAGCGGATACAACGGTTGTTGTTTTGGTTCCGGAAGCCGGGGATGATATTCAAACGATGAAAGCGGGATTAATGGAGATCGCGGATATTTTTGTAGTAAATAAAGCAGACAGACCAGGCGCTGACGAATTTGTAAAGAATCTTAGAATGATGATGACACCTGCATTTCATCAACAACATCATGATATACCGGTTTTAAAAACGGTGGCTTCTCAAAAAACCGGAGTTAAAGAATTGTATGAAGCCATTGTTCATCATGCCGAAACCACGGTTATGAATGATCGAAAATACTGGTTGTTGACAGAAAAAGCCTGGCACCTCATTCAACAAAAAAAAATGAAGGACATATCTAAATCCGCATTAAAACTAGAGCTGGAAAAAGCATCTATAGAAGCAGGTTTTAATTTCTATCGTTTTATTGATCGCTATTGATCTAATAAATCCTGGTTTTCAAAAACATGGTTTTCGCCTTGTTGATGAAATTTAAAATGATGTTGTCCTGTAGCTGCGAAAACTGCGTCGGAGCAGCCAGGCTTAAATCGATCGTGCAATTCAACCACCAGCATTTTCACTTTTGATAGCCAATCTGCATTCTTTTCAAAAATTTCTTTTTCCGCACCTTCCACATCAATTTTTAGCAAGTCAACTGTTTTCCAATTTTGTAACCGCATTATTTCTGAAACGGTAAATGCAGCAATAGATCCTTCCTGGTACCCGGGCAAAACTTCTACCCTGAAAGCATTATTACCTTCACTGGTATGGGTAACCGCCAAGTGTCCGGATTGATTCCATAAACCCGCCAGCATAGGGTGTACATTCCGGTACGAGGTTGTATTTTTTTTAAGCAATTCAAAATTTTCCAGGTCCGGTTCAAGCGAAACGATAGATGCATTTGGATAAATTGAAGCAAAATAAGCGGAAGTAAGGCCAATGTTGGCACCTGCATCGATGATGGTCAATGGCTTAAATTCGTTGGGTAACTTGTATTCTTCTTTAAGGATAACTTCTTCAAACGTAGCGTAATCATAAGGATTGTTACGCAGGCTTACCGGGTGGGTTAATTTTTTAATTTTCCACCCCTGGTATTGGCCAGTCTTCATTTTAAAATAAATGGAGGCTGCTTCATTCAATGATAAGTATTTCTTAAGCCCCGAAAATCTCGACATAATTTTTTATTTGATCAACCGGTTACACCAAATGTAATAAATGAACCCATCACCATGCTCTATTAAATGGATTAAGTTATTTTCACAACCTTAAATAAAAAGCGAATACGTTCATGCGATCAATCATTTTTTTATCAGTTATGAATGGTGCCGGCTGGGGTGGCAGTGAAGAACAATGGTATCAACTGGCATTGTATTATGCAAAAAAAAATATCCATACCGCTGCCATTTTTTTTGACTGGCCCGAAAAAGCAGACAAAATAAAGACATTGCAAGATGCAGGTTGCCAGGTTTACCTTTTGCCCCAAAAAAATAAATCATTACTCTATAAATGGAAACTTCGGCAGGAATTAAATAAAATTCAGTTCAGGGAGTTTGATCATGCATTTATTAACCAGGGTGGATGGGAAGATTTGCTGCATGCACCTTTTAAAAAACTCTACCTGAAACTTCCTCCATACTCATTATGTTTTCATAATTATCAAACCGGCGGTAGCCTGTCTGCTACAAAATTGACCATATTCAAATCATGGGTTAATAATGCAGTGTTGAATTTATCTGATGCTAAAAAAACATTTGATGTTCTGGAATCCAATTTCAATCTTGTTATCCCGTATAAAAAAGTAATGTACAACCCCATTACTTTTCCTGTTCCTGAAACTGCAAGTCCATATCCAAATAATGAGATCGTGCAATTTGTTATGCTGTCTGCATTAGATAAAGAAAGAAAAGCACAGGATATTTTGATTGAAACATTGTCGTCAAAAAAATGGACAGGGCGCAATTGGGTTTTGGAATTGTACGGAGATGGTCGTGACCGAAAATTTCTTGAGCAATTAATTCAATCCAAAAAACTAGAGCATAAAGTTTTTTTAAAGGGTCATACAAAACAGGTGCAAGAAGTATTGGTAAACGCAAATTTGGTTTTGCAATGCACCCATATTGATGCCATGCCGATCAGTGTAACGGAAGCCATGGCGATGGCGAGGCCTTGCCTGGTAAGCAATGTAGGTGATATGCCATTATGGGTGAATGATGAAAATGGTTTTGTTTGCCAGGATATTTCAATCCATACATTGGATGATACATTGGAAAAAGCATGGCAATCCAAACATCAATGGAAAGATCTTGGTAAAGAAGCCTTTCTTACTTTTAAAAAAATGTATCCCGAACCTTACATTGAAAAACTTGCAACAGCAGTTGAACAAATAACTCTTAATCCCAATCGCAACCAATAGGTGCACCCGGTGGAATGGGTTTATGGACCGCGATTTTAATGTCTTCCGGTTTTTCCATTCTTTTCAAAGCCAGCATGACATGCCCGGCATATAAACTTCCATCTTTTGTATTTTTTGATGTAAGAAAATTCTTGATTGTTTCCAGATGTTGTATGATTATTCCACGTGCAGCGTAAGAAACATCTTCATTTACCGAAGATGATAATAGGTAAGCCAGTAAAACTTGTTCCGTCTGCATTTGTATCAACGCTTCCATTCCTTTTTTCCTTGTTGACTTAAATGTTTTGCTGGTTAATGTATTCAGCATTTCATTCAATCCTAAACTACTTTGATCTGTTGATTGAGCCAGCCTGTTTAATCTTTCGGGATGAAAAAGCAATGAAAAAGCGAAATTGACCGCTGTTTCTGCAGGCGCTAATCCATCAAATGATAAACCCGTTCTTTTATTAAATAATTCGGCGCTACTTCCATAACCTGCAGGTCTTGGCGGAATCAACCGGGTGATCTCTGGTGACAAAGCCAATGCATTTGGATCAATGGCATCGATGATTGCATTCAATGCAGAGATCTGCAATTCTTTGGTCAGGGGTTTTGTGATCAACTGACCATCACCTTTCACTGCATAAGTGTAATTCATGCCACCTACCAGTTTAGTTACCGCTTCTAACTGGTAGCGATGATAAAAATAAACAGGTACCAGAATATCTTCAAGTAATGCATAAGAAGTGCCTGAAAGAATATTATGCTCACCAAAATTATCCAGTGCCTTTTCCCTGATTTGTAAAACATTTTTCAATTCCCAAATGGCATCCTTTCCATTATCCCATAAGTGTGCCTGCGGATGCATGCCACCAGGCGCTCTTGCATCGCGATCGCTGATAAATTGTAAACCTTTATCCAATTGTTGCTTAATCAAATTATTCAATGCTGTTTTCTCATTCACATTATCCGGGAAATCCTGGTAGCCCCAGGTAATGGCTGCTTTATCCCACTCACCTATTTTGTTATCATAAGCTTGTGAAAGATCCATTTGTCCATTTGCATTCAACTTAACCATTGGATGCGGGTAATCCATCACACTGGCCCGGTCAGAAACACTGGCTGCATAATTATGCATCAGTCCAATGGTATGTCCAATTTCATGAGCGGATAATTGCTTCAATCTTTCTAATGCCATATTGAGCATTTTATCATCTGCCGGTTTACCGTTTTCAAATGGTGCCAGCAAACCCTGGGCAATTAAATAATCCTGACGAACCCGCAATGAACCCAGCGTTACATGCCCTTTAATGATCTCGCCTGTTCGCGGGTCTACGACAGCAGCACCATAGGACCATCCGCGGGTTGAACGATGCACCCAATTAATCACATTATAACGTACATCCATAGGGTCAGCATCATCTGGTAATATTTTAATTTGAAATGCATCCTTATAACCTGCAGCTTCAAAAGCCTGGTTCCACCATTGCCCGCCTTCCAGCAATGCGGACCGGATAGGTTCCGGTGTGCCATTATCAAGATAATAAACGATTGGTTCTACCGCTTCGCTCATGGCCGCTGATGGATCTTTCTTTTGCAGGCGATGACGCATAATGAAGCGTTTAACGATCGGCTCGGATACCGGTGTACTGTAGTCGAAAAAAGAAACAGGGATATAACCGGAACGCGGATCATATTCCCTTGGCTGGTATCCGTCATCCGGCAATTGAACAAATGAATGATGCATGCGAACTGTAATCGCTTCGGAAGAAGGAGTAACAGATTGAAGAAAACGGCCCGTTTCTCCATCGTTATTTACAAATGTGATGGATGCTTCCCATTCCGAGTTCAATGGAAAATTTTTGGTGCGGGGCAGGTACATTACAGTCCTGGATTTATCGGGTGAATAATTTCCCTGCTTTCCACTGCGTAAGCGATTTGCGACTTTCATTGCATCCCGTGTAAAAAAATCAGTTGCATCAACCAAAACAGCATTACCGGTCTGGGCTTCTACAGAAAATCCCCAAAGGGTTGATTGCGCAAAAGATTGTTCAACAGCTTGCTTTTCTTTTACGTCATCGGTAACAGCTCGAAAATTATAATTTGGTTCAACCAATAAAACTTTTGGACCTGTTCTTTTAAATTTTACAATCCGGCTATCGCCCAATAATCCCCTGTCTAACCCAATTTCATTTGAGCCAATGCCTGCAGGAAGAGAAGTGACATATAAAAATTCCTTCTCCGTTTCATTGATCTGCAGAAACATTTTACCCGTTTGTTCATCCCAATAAAAAGGAAAGAACCCATCGTGTTTTTGAAAATCTTTTACTTTTTCCTGGATAGAGGGAAGTTTTTGTGCAGGCAACAATAATGGAACTAACAATAGCAAGAATAGTAAGCGTAGCATTGGAATCAATTTGCTACAATTTACAGGAAAAGAATTTTTGAATGTTATAGAATGGGAAACTATAAAAAAAGCGGAGCATGTTTATTGCTTATGGCTCTTAAACCATCGGTATCCTATGTAAACAGCAATAGCTACAGGCGCAAAGGCGAGATATAAAATACCGGCGTTCAGATCTTTGGCAGGTCCCTCACCCAATTGCTGTGCGGTCCTGGTGCAAATAGAACATTGCGCAAAGCCAACAAAATTTAGCAGCAACATAGAAAAAACGAGCAATGCTTTTTTTCCCGCCTGGATGATTTGCTGTTTTAACATTGGTGCAAAATTAAGCATGATAAAGAGATTAAAAAAACCCGTTCGTTATATCCTTTTCAAAATATTGATGCATATCAGCAGGGAAAGGTTTTTAAAGGTTGTTAATCCATATAATTATTATTACTTTAACATACGAATTATCCAATATTCCTGAATTGAAAAAAACCAGCTTACTCATATTTACCTTTCTCTCGGTATTAGGTACCGCTTTTAGCCAAACGGCTAACATCAGTGGCGTGGTTAATTCTTATTTTAAAATTGTTGATGTTATTCCTGCAAAAAATTGTGTGCGGGTTAGTGATGCAACTGGTTTATCGCAAAATGATAAAGTGATGTTGGTGCAAATGAAAGGCGCTAGCATCAATACAAATAATAATAGTTCTTTTGGGGATATAACATCCATTAACAATGCTGGTAATTACGAAATCAACCAGGTTTGCAGGATAATCGAAGATTCCGTTTTTTTTAGTTTTACAATTTTGAATGATTATACACCATCAGGTAAGGTTCAATTGGTAAAAATTCCAGTTTATACTGATGCAATAGTGACCGACACATTGAAGGCTGCTCCATGGGATAATGCGAATGGTTTAGGAGGTGTTTTAGCCATACAGGTAACAGGTGACCTTACTTTAAATGCGCCTGTTTCTGCGATGGGTGCAGGTTTTAAAGGAGGAAGTTTTGTAACGAGTTCTGGTAGTTGTACAAGTTTTCTATCCGCATATTATTATAATGGCAACAATACATCACCTCAAAATGGCGCTTTCAAAGGAGAGGGTGTTTATGATATAACCAATAATAATTTTAGTGGAGGAAGGGGTGCATTGGCTAACGGAGGCGGAGGTGGAAACAATCACAACAATAGCGGCGGTGGTGGCGCTAATCTTACTTTAGGTGGTGCAGGTGGAGGTAATTCAAGTTCTACCGGATGCCAGGGAAATTATTACGGTCATGCCGGGAAAGCACTGGATGCATCAGGTGGACAAAAGATATATTTAGGTGGCGGAGGCGGTGCGGGTCATGCAAACAATACTACCGCATCAAGCGGTGGTGGAAATGGCGGGGGAATTATTTTTATACAGGCAGCGACCATTGTGGGAAATAGTCAAAAAATAATTTCCAATGGAAAGGCTGGAGGAAATACAACAGGTGATGGTGCTTCGGGTGGCGGAGCCGGGGGTACAATTATAATGAATGTATCAACTTATTCAGGTAGCCTGACTATTGAAGCAAATGGTGGCCAAGGAGGGAATGAAAATAATGAAATGATCAATGAACGATGTTATGGCGGTGGTGGTGGTGGAAGCGGTGGAGCCATTTACTTTAATAATATCCTCCCTGTTAGTTACTCAGTTAACGGGGGAACGAATGGTTCTATAACCAACAGTTTAAATTGCCCTTCACTGATCAATGGAACACCTGGCAATACAGGACAAACTTTTACAAACTATACCTTCAATGCATCAACAACCCTGGCTAATTTCTGCGGTATCATTTTACCGGTTCAATTAGTTTCCTTCACAGCTAAAAATACTTCTAATCAAACCCACATACAATGGGAAGTAAATAACATTGATGAAATTGAAAAATTCGAAGTAGAACACAGCTTAAAGGACATGAACTGGAAAAATATTCATACAGCTTATTCAAATGGGTCAGCCAATTTTCAATACCTGCATGACAACATCCAGCCAGGATATCATTTCTACAGGTTGAAAATGTATAAGAAAAATGGAAACCGGGAATATTCCAACATTGTAAAGGTATTTAATGGTATAAAGAGCAAATACACCGTTTATCCAAACCCGGCTAAAGGAGATGTATATGTTAGTGGTGATTTTAAACCATTTTCTATCATACAGCTTGTTGATATATCAGGAAAAATTATTCGCACACAGAAAATAATGGATCATAATATTGTACAACGTGTACCTGCAAACGAAATTCCTCCTGGTGTGTATTTATTACAACTGGAAGACCAGGTTCAAAAAATAATTATTTACTAATCGACATAAAAAAAGCCACCGTTTCCGATGGCTTTTACGTTCTCTGTTTATATTTTATTTACCATCCAATGCTGTGTTAATCAGAAACAGCAGGTTACCCCTGTGTGCCCTGGTTTCTTCATTAGTTGATGGCGCTTTGGCTATTTGGGATTTTACTTTCCGCAATGTATTTAATGCTGCTGCATGAGACACATCATCATAGGTTGCATTTTTGGGATCGGCAATAGTGATCAACTGCTTAACAAATGCTGTTTGCAGGTATTGACGATACACGTTCACATTGGTAGTGATGTCCGCACTAAAAATGTTTTTCTGCAGATCATTCATCATATCAGCAACACTGTATTGATTACCGTATAACTGGCTATTGGTCATTCTCTGCAATGTTGCAGGGTGTAACAGGTGAGATAATGCACCTTGCACCTGCAAACTCATAACATTAGCCGTTACCCTGAAGTCATCACCATTGCCAGCCTGGTTAAAGCCACGGCGCTGGGGTTGCAGGTATGGGAACACCTGTTTGTCTGCTTCGAAAGCATTTGGTGCAAAAACATTTTTGTTTAATACTTCCATAGCTCTTTTTTGTGTAGCTAATGAAACGGGTGTAAATGGTTTGTTGCCTGACTTTTGACCAGGAAAACTCCTGTCAACATAAATACCCCCTACATACCGACTCACCGCCGATATCATTCCCATACGCTGACCATTGAGTAAACTGTACCTGGCTCTTAATTCAGCATATGACCGATCAGGTTTGCTGTACTTCTGCACCATCTTTCCCATGGTCTGGTTAAGAATCATAAAACGATCTTCAGCATATCCGATAGCATCACTGCTTAAATCAAAAATATTAATACGCGGATCCATTGCTTTACCAGGCGCTCTCATATCATCACCATCATTACCAAATGCAAGTTGTGGATCTGTACTGCGGGCCAGTATTTTATTCAGCGCAGCCTTCTCTTCATTTTCATTGAATGGAGTATAACCATACTCAATAGCCCACAAATCATAAGGACCTGCTTTTGTTGTATAATAGTCGCCTTGTTTCGATCTATCCATGGAAACATTCACAGCAGGATAATCCATTACTGATCCGGTTAAACCTAATTTTTGAGTAAGTTCTTTGTTATGGATCTGATCCCTGGTTAACATTTGGCTTGCCATCATGTTGTGGTTTAAACCAAGTGTATGTCCCATTTCGTGCATGATTAAATAATAAAGAAATTGCTTATGCATTTCTTTTAATTCGGCGGGCGGTGCATCTGCTGCATCCAATACCGTCATGCCGGTTGTAAGTTGTGCTTTTAGTTCGCCAGCCAGCGTACACATAGCTAAGTGTTGTTGATCCATACCTGGTAAATGCATGTCTGCAGGAGAAGCAGGTGCGCTATATAATTCATCAATAAACGGTACTGCACTACCGGAGAACCATTCTACAGTAATATCAGATCCAAGAATTTGTCCTGTGCGTGGATTTACAAAGCTTGGCCCGATGGCACCATATGCAGGTTGCGCAGAAGAAACCCAACGAATAACATTGTAACGGATATCGGCCGGATCCCAATTGGCATCATCCGGCATTATTTTCATCACCACTGCATTTTTAAACCCGGCTTTTTCAAAAGCTTCATTCCATCTTAGACCGGCATCCACAATAATATCGCGGTATTCATGCGGTGTTGTATTTTCCACCCAAAAAACGATCGGTTCTACCGGTTCGCTCAATGCGGCATTCGGATCTTTTTTCTGCAGGTTCCAGCGATGTATTTTATCCTTATATGGAACAGCGCTGATGCTTGTTTGATCTGTTACCTGCTGGCTGAAATAACCAACCCGTGGATCGTCCATGCGTGGGCGAAAATCATTTTGCGGCATTTCAATCAGGCTGTGCTGCATGCGAACGCGGATATAACGGGGATCAGTAATCGCAGGTCCGCCATTTACCATGGGTGCCGGATTATCATAAGCCATATCAACAATGATGTCTGTATTATCAGGAAAGGATCTTACCTCGTGGTAACGTGATTTGGCTGCATTAAAATTTCCCAGGTTAAAAATAAACTGTGAATTTGGCCCAGGTGGAATGACGGGCTTAATCGGGTCAAGTTTATCGCTGATAAATAATCCGTCGGCACTTACCAGGTATCCACTTGCATCTTCTGCCACTACTTTCTCAGTAATGAAAACGGCGTCCGGTTTATCAACCATTGCGGTTTTACTAACAGGATTATCCTGATCATACCAAAAACTGGTATTTACCCTTGCAAATTCCATCTTATCAAAAACCTTTTGCAATTTGAAAACAAAAGTTGCCCGGTGCATGCTTTGATTCAGGTATAACTGCGTGGGGCCATTGATGGAAAAACTTTGGTAAATATATTCTTTACCCAGCTGATCTTTTTTTACATAAAGCTGGATGCTACCGGTAGCGGTATCCTGGTAAAGTGTAAACATGCCATCAATTTTGCGGCTGCTTTTTACTTTATCATTGATGCTTGCAGGCGGTTTTTCCTTTTTTACGGTGTCCACTTTTGGTGGTTCAGGAGTTTGGTTTTTTTTGTTTTTTTTCTGGGCTGAAATATCAGTCAGCAGCCCAAACAATGGAATGAGCAATAGCAAGCAATGTCTTCTCATAAAATAATTTTTAAGTAATTAGGAAAGTTAGGGGTATCAGGGCATTCTGGGTAAAGATTAGGATAAGTGCAGCATTTTAAGGATGGATTGGCTGTATAAGTTACCAATGATTGAACCTATCAGAAATTCAAATGTAAAATTTAAGTTTATACAGATTGCATTTTATAAGTAGTCCAACCCGTATTTACCAAAGTGAACCAAACAAATGCTTTGCTTTAATTTCAGCTTCTGCATATACGCCAAAATGAAATTAAGTTTGATATTAAAAAATGGGACATTTCACAAAATAAAAAAAACCACCGGGGATACCGATGGTTTATAACATGCTTTTATTTTAAAGAGAATCAAATCCCTCATATTTATTTCGAAAAATTAAGCCTCTGCGCTCATTCTCTTTTGCACTTTCTTGCGGTCATCTTCATTCAGAATAACCTTACGCATCCTGATATTCTTTGGCGTTACTTCAATACACTCATCCTGCTGAATATATTCCATGCATTCTTCCAGTGTCATTAAAGTCTTGGGTGCAATGCGGCTGGCATCATCACTACCACTGGCGCGGTGGTTGGTTAATTTTTTTGCTTCTGTAGCATTCACCACTAAATCCCCTGGCTTAATATGCTCCGCGATGATCTGGCCTGCATAAACTTCATCACCCGGTTCAACAAAGAATGTACCGCGATCCTGTAATTTATCAATTGAGTAACCTGTTGTTTTTTCTGTTGTTTTAGAAAGCAATACCCCATTGTTTCTTCCGGGAATTGGACCTTTCCATGGTTTGTATGCAATAAAATTGTGCGCCATAACAGCCTCACCGGCCGTGTTGGTTAACATCTGTGAACGCAGTCCGATCAGTCCTCTTGAAGGAATCTCGAATTCCAGGTGTTGCATGGTTCCTTTGGTTTCCATCACCAGCATTTCACCTTTACGCTGTGTAACCAGGTCAATCACTTTTCCACTGAATTCCTGTGGTACATCCACCACCAGGTTTTCATACGGCTCACATTTTTTACCATCTATTTCTTTTACCAGCACCGTTGGTTGTCCAACCGTTAATTCATAACCTTCCCTGCGCATAGTTTCAACCAAAATACCCAGGTGTAAAATTCCACGGCCATAAACCAGGAAGCTATCCGCACCATCTGTATCTTCTACTTTTAATGCAAGATTTTTTTCTGTTTCCTTCATCAGGCGATCGCGAAGGTGACGCGAGGTAACAAACTTTCCGTCCTTACCAAAGAATGGTGAATTGTTGATGCTGAAAAGCATGCTCATAGTAGGTTCATCCACACTGATTACCGGTAAAGCTTCTGGATTTTCAATATCAGCAATTGTATCTCCAATATTAAAATCTTCCAAACCTACCACCGCGCAAATATCACCGGCAATTACTTCGGTAACTTTCTTTTTACCCAGTGATTCAAAAATGTATAATTCTTTTACTCTTGATTTTTTGATAGATCCATCAGCCTGCATTAAAACTATTGGCTGACCTTCTTTAATAACTCCGCGGGCAACCTTTCCGATGGCAACGCGGCCTAAGAAGTTTGAATAATCCAGTGAAGTAATTTGCATTTGCAAATGACCTGTACTGATCTTTGGTTCAGGAACATATTTAATGATACCATCTAATAATGGAGTAATATCTTCTGATTGGGTTAATGAATCATTGAACCAGCCATTTTTTCCAGAACCATAAAAGGTAGGGAAATCAAGTTGCTCTTCTGATGCATCCAGGTTAAAGAATAATTCGAATACTGCATCATGCACTTCATCCGGACGACAATTCGGCTTATCCACTTTGTTGATAACAACAATTGGTTTCAGGTGCAGTTGCAAAGCTTTTTGTAAAACAAAACGGGTTTGCGGCATTGGTCCTTCAAAGGCATCTACAAGCAAAATAACACCGTCAGCCATTTTTAAAACCCTTTCTACTTCACCACCAAAATCGGAGTGACCCGGTGTATCAATTACATTAATTTTGACATCTTTGTATACCACAGCAGCATTCTTACTGAAAATGGTGATGCCTCTTTCTCTTTCAAGATCGTTGCTATCCATGATCAGGTCGCCAGTTTCCTGGTTGCTACGGAAAACATTTGTTTGATGTAAAATTTTATCAACCAAAGTGGTCTTACCGTGGTCAACGTGGGCAATAATGGCAATGTTTCTAATATTCATTCACTCTATTTTTTGGAGGCGCAAAGGTATGCTAAAACAACGGGGTGACAAGAGATATGCCAAACATTAATAGCACGATAACGTTAAAAGAAACGTTTAAAGCTGTAATTTCTTTTACATTAGCTTTAAATATTATTACTTTCTCATATGAAATTCCTCAAAATAGCAGGCATTCTTGTTCTGATTCTTATTCTGATATACTTTTTGGGACCTACCCCCAAGGTTCCGGTTTACGGTAAAAATTTACCTGCCGTTCCCACATCACCAGTTGAATTAGAACAATATATTCATCAAAAAGAAAATAATATTTCTCTCAAACCGGATAACCAGGCAAGGATCATTTGGTATGACTCATTAAAAAAAGAAAAGACAACTTATTCCATTGTCTACCTGCATGGCTTCAGTGCCAGCCAGGAAGAGGGTGATCCCGTACACACCCATTTTGCAAAACGATATGGTCTTAATTTGTACTTATCCAGGCTGGCAGAACATGGTGTAGCTACCAATGAACCCATGCTGGAACTAACGGCAGAAAATCTCTGGGAGTCCGCAAAGGAAGCTTTTTCCATTGGAAAGCAGTTGGGCGATAAAATTATATTAATGGCAACTTCCACGGGAGGAACGCTGGCATTGAAATTAGCCGCCGAATATGATGATATTGGCGCACTCATTTTATTATCACCCAATGTGGCCATTAATGACGATGCCGCAAAATTGTTAAATAACCCATGGGGTTTGCAGATTGCCAGGATGATGAAAGGGAAATACATGGTTTCGAAAGATACAACGGCAATCTATAAACGCTATTGGCACAACCGGTACCGGATGGAATCGACTGTTCAATTGCAGGAACTTTTAGAAACCACCATGAAAGGCTCTGTTTTTGAAAAAGTAAAGGAACCTGTTTTGCTGATGTATTATTTTAAAGATGAAGAAAACCAGGACAATGTTGTAAAGGTATCTGCGATGTTGCGCATGTTTAAACAACTGGGCACGGATTCCACTTTGAAAGTGCAAAAAGCTATTCCCGGCGCGGGTGATCACGTAATTGGTTCTTATATCAAATCAAAGGATATTGAAACTGTTGAAAAGACAACTTACCTTTTTGCAGAAGAGGTATTAGGATTGAAACCAATGAATACAGGTACATCCAATTGATCTGTTAATTGATAAATTCTTTTCTATGTAAGATTTAAGAATTTTAAATGTTGGGAATGGATAACATTCAAAAAAATTTTCTCCAAAGCCAAATCAACAAGCTTACAAAAACACTAACTAAAATCATGGTAGTAATAGGAAAATAGAATCGGAAATTTTCTTTTTCAACCCTGATATCTCCTGGCAACCTGCCAATCCAGTGCAACTTATCATGAAAGAAATAAATAATCACTCCCAACAAAACGATGACTACTCCTGCAATGATGATGTATTTCCCGGTTTCTGATTGCATCATGTTTAAAATTAACTGGTATTCATTTAATTTTCAAAATCGTAATTTGCCCACCACAAAAAACGATTTAACATGCCATCTTCTAAAATAGCCGGAATCGGAATGTACGTACCGGAGAATGTTATTACCAATAATGACCTGAAAAAATACATGGACACCAGTGATGAATGGATACAGGAACGTACCGGGATTAAAGAAAGAAGATTTGCCCATCGAACAGAAGAAACAACCACCACAATGGGGGTAGAAGCAGCTAAAATTGCGATTGAAAGAGCCGGCATTACCGCACAGGATATTGACTTTATAGTATTCGCAACCTTATCGCCCGACTATTATTTTCCCGGTTGCGGTGTGCTGGTGCAAAGAGCGATGAAGATGAAAGAAATCGGTGCATTGGATGTGCGTAACCAATGCAGTGGATTTGTTTATGCATTAAGCGTGGCCGACCAGTTTATCCGCAGTGGTATGTATAAAAATATTTTGGTGATCGGCAGTGAAAAACATTCTTTTGGTTTAGATCTCACCACCCGCGGTAGAAATATTTCAGTGATTTTTGGTGATGGCGCTGGTGCTGTTGTTTTGCAACCAACAGAGGGAATAACAAACACAGGGAATAAACGCGGCATATTAAGTACGCACTTACACAGTGATGGTGAAAGCGCAGAAGTATTGGCTATGTATAATCCGGGTACACATGCCAATCATTGGACTGACCAGAAATATGCGGATTTTAATGATGGTGAAATAGCGGATATGTTCATGAGTCATGCCATGATCGATAATGCCCAGTTGTTTCCAAACATGGATGGACCAGCAGTTTTCAAAAAAGCGATCGTGAAGTTTCCGGAAGTAATTTTGGAATCGTTGCAGGCAAATGGATTAACAGCTGCCGATTTAAATTTATTGATCCCACACCAGGCTAACCTGCGCATCGCCCAATTTGTTCAACAAAAATTAGGATTAAAAGAAGAACAGGTTTATAATAACATTCAACGCTACGGAAATACCACTGCCGCATCTATTCCTATCGCTTTATGCGAAGCCTGGCAGGAAGGAAAAATAAAAGAAAATGATCTCGTTTGCCTGGCTGCATTCGGCAGTGGATTTACCTGGGCAAGTGCATTAATTCGCTGGTAAAAAAACAGCATGCACAGAAAAGTAATTTTTATTATCAATCCCATTTCGGGTACACAAGCAAAATCAGGTATTCGATTACTTGTAGAAAATACACTTGCAGCTGCAAATATTACCTGTATTGTTTATCCTTCAGTAGCCAGTGGTGATTATACATTTTTAAAAGAGATCATTCAAGAACAAAATATTACCGACATACTGATTGCAGGTGGTGATGGAACAGTTAGCCAGGTTATTGGTAGTTTGTTAGATGTATCCGTAAACTTTGGGATCATTCCCTGTGGCTCGGGTAACGGGCTTGCATTAGCGGCACATATTCCTGCACAACCAGCTAAAGCTGTTGATGTTTTTATTAAAGGAAAACCTGTTCGTACGGATGGTTTTTGGGTGAATGGAAAATTTGCCTGTATGTTATGCGGATTAGGCTTTGATGCAAAAGTGGCTCACGATTTTGCCAATCAACCCAAACGGGGACTAACCACTTATATCAACCAGGTGATTAAAAACTTCTTTTCAGCAATCACTTATTCTTTTGAAATAAAATTTGGAAACAGGCTGATAGAAACGGATGCATTCTTTATCAGTATCGCCAACAGCAACCAATTTGGAAATAATTTCACCATTGCTCCGCAGGCAAGTCTTTCAGATGGCTTGCTGGATGTGGTTATTGTTACCAACCAGAATAAAATGAGTGTGTTGATACAAACACTCATACAAGTTACGGGTTGGAATAAATTAGAAGATCAAACTTTTACGGCTGGTAAAAAAGGGGTGATTTATTTTCAAACCGATAAATTAACCATTTACAATAAAAGCAATGCACCATTACATATAGATGGCGATCCCGCGGAAACATCAACTGAATTTAATTTTGAGATCATCCCAAAATGTTTCTCACTTATTCAGCCTTCGAAGGTACAGGGGTAACCGGCTGGTTAAAGAGTTCCTGCACTTTTTGAAAATTCTCAATATTGTTTTTCCATTGCATACTTAAAAAAATATCTCGTTTTTCACTTTGTGTAAGATGAAAATTCAATGGCGCTCTTGTTTCCGCTGTTTTAGATGCATATTGAAAAAACACTCTCTTTAATTTAAGATCGTTGCTGGCAGAATAATAAGCCAGCATATCATTCTGTGAAAATTCCATGATATTACCCCAGTTATGTTGCAGCAACAAAAAAGGCTTTGTTGCCTGTTCGGCAATATTATCAGTCAGGTAGGGATGATCCCAGCCACCCGGTTCCCTGTCACGCAATTGAACGATCAACACACCTCCTGTATTTTTCTTCAACCAGTCTTCAAACATATGTATAAAACGAATGGCTGTTTCCTGTCCAAAATTATCCCGTAATCCACCATCCATTACATCAATTACCGGGTTTGATGGTAACCAAACATTAGGTAAAACGATGGGGAAAGTTGCATTCATTCTTAATGCCGTCAGCATGCGTAAATTATATGGATCCTGCGATTTGAAAAACGCACCAAAGTCAATAGCATCAGGGGAGAGTTCACCGGTAACGGAAGAATCCACCAATGGCCTCATCATAAAACGTATGGGCTGCGTGCTGATCAACATTCTTCTCGCATCACGGGTAACAACAGAACTGAAAAACATCAGTGGTATGTTAGCATTAAATTCATCATCCCTGTAATCGATCAATCTTTTATCCAATAATTTCCGCGTATTATCATTTAGTTTTTCTTCAAAAGCATAAGCCCGGTCTTTGATATAAGTATACGGACCAACCTGGAATTTTTGAGCGGGAGAAATAAGGTCTCGTGCAACAAAAGATGAAAAAACAGGATTTAATAAATCGCCACTGATATCATCCACATATTTATTGTCGTATAAATTTATTGAAGCATCGTTTTGACTTTGCAGGTAAAGTTCCCGGAAATAAGAAGCACCAAGCATTCCGCCGGAAGCACCTGTAATCAAAAACGTTTTTTTCATAAGGTTACCATGCGTAACACTATCCAGTTGCTGTAAAATGTTCATAGTAAAAGTGGCACTCCTGCTTCCACCGCCACTGGTTGTAATAATGACCATCAATGGGTTCTCTATTGCCTGTTTTCTTTTCCAGTTCTCCAAAACCTGGATCATATTTATACTATCTGCAGAAACATTATTGGGTTTACTTAAAGCCGATAAAGTTTCGGGTCCATATACCGGTCTTTCAGTTTTGTTATTGTAATTAAGTCCGTAGGCCTTATTACGCGGGTCTATCCATTCCCATTTATAAAATAAGTTTAAAACTATGATCAGCATAATAAGGTAAGGAACGCTCCAACTTTGCAAAAAATAAGCGAACGCACCCGATACACCAATGAGAATTGCAAAGAAAATAGTAATGCTGGCTGCTGCAGGTATTTGAAAAAATGTATGTTCAAGAAAGAAACCGACAATTACCAGTATAAAAAAAGCAATCAATACCGAAATGACCGATGCAAAGTGATGACGCTTAAATATGGTATCCAAAAAACTGTGACTGTAATGTGAAACATCACGGACACGCTTACGTGTAAAAAAAGAATCGAGGTACCATTCAACCCTAATAATCTGTGGTTGTTGCCAGAATTCGGGATTGGGTTGAAGCTTAAAGACATCCACTTCCTTTTGAAAAGCAGGTTGCATGCGCCGGTAAATGGTTCTATCAGCACCAAAGAAATACAGAAAGCTGATAGCAAGCAGGAATACAAGACCAACCACGAAACCGCCTGCCAAAAATATAAACTCCATGGTTCCGATCAGCTCTTTGTACCTGTCGAAAATATAAGCCTGCACCAGGTAAAACAAGAGAAAGGATAGGGGAATGATGCTGTTGTTGATGCAATATTTTAAAAATGGATTTGAAGTAGTGGCTAAAAATTTAAAATGCTGACTAAAGAGAATAAAGGTGGTAATATTCCAACTCATAATGAACATGCCAACAGCCATGCCCACTAATGCGGTACTGAATGAGTTTACCACGCCCAGGTATTCGGGAGCCAGGTATAAAGAATCAGCGCCAAATGTTTTCATCAACCCGCCATCAACAACACTAAATAAAATGAACCAGAAAACCAGTAAGACCTGGTATTTTCTGAAGTGCAGAAACACCAGTTGAATAGGTAATGAGTAATAAAATCCGTGCAGGTAGGCTTTCATAAGCAAGGTTTAGAACAGCAGTCTTTTGAATTGCATTTAAAAATAACATTTAAATGCTGGGCTTTCAAATACCGTTACTTAAAAAAACGTCAACCTGTTTTTTTTAACAGAAAGATCATATTTACCAAAGAAAGCAAGAACATCATCGCTACAAGCTGGTGCAATTGTGCCATCCACTCAAATATGCCCCATTGGTTTGGAACAATTTTCAGGCTGGTTATCACCGTTAATATTCCAAGAACGACTTGTAAAAGTATCCAGATCACGGGCCACTTCTTCTGGCTGTTAAATAATTTCGATCCGCTGAATTTGTAAGCCTTGAAGGTCCAGATGATCACCAGCACAAATAAAGTATAAGCCAGGTTGCGGTGAATAAAATGAATGGTGATCTTATTCTCTATTAAATTCATCAATCCCGCTGGTGCACCAAACATAAATTCAGGAAAATAACTGCCATTGATATCCGGCCAGGTATAAGCTGCAGTAGCAGCTTTGTGGCCAGCCATGAGTGCTCCATAAATAAATTGAATCACCAGTAATAGAACCAGCACCGAGGTAAAATTTTTCAATGCCGGATAATGTACTTTTTGATGTGATGGAATTAATAATTGCAGGGCAAACCAATAAGTATAACAAAGCAACCCCATGGCAAAAATAAAATGCAAAGCAAGTCTTGTTGGTTTTACATAAACAGCATCGCCGGTAAGTCCGCTGGCAACCATGATCCATCCTACAGCACCCTGCAAAGCACCCAGCAGGAAAAGAATGATCAAAGGCTTGACCATTTCTTTTTTAAAATATCCGCGAATCAAAAAATAAATAAATGGTATCAGAAATACAACGCCAAGTAACCGGGCCCAGAAACGGTGAAACCATTCCCAGAAAAAAATGAATTTAAAATCACCCAAAGTAAAATCTGCATTCAATAACTGGTATTGCGGGGTGTTTTGATATTTTTCAAATTCCAGCAACCACTGCTGTTCATTAAGTGGTGGAAGCGCACCGGTAATGATATTCCATTCCGTAATGGACAACCCGGAACCGGTTAAGCGGGTGATGCCCCCCAAAAGAATTTGGATGATCAACATACCCACACCGATCATTAACCAGTTGGCAACGGCACCCGAAGATTTTTTTTGAACCAGCATATCAGTCATAATGCGTGCAAAGGTAAAGCAGCCGGTGTATGAATTCAGATTTCACATATTCTAAATCCAAAAATCTATTACAGATAATGTAAATGTGAAAATTTAGTTGCGGAAATATTTGATTAGCATGAATAGCATTGGTTTCTTTGACAAAAAAAGGATTGCTAAAAATTACGCACCAGAACGAATTGCTTGAAGCAGGCTGTGATGAAGCGGGACGCGGATGCCTGGCAGGACCCGTATTTGCTGCTGCAGTTATTCTACCTCAAGATTTTTTTCACCTGACACTCAATGACTCCAAACAACTTACAGAAAAAGAACGCTATGAGTTGCGGCCACACATAGAAGAAAAGGCCATTGCTTTTTCGGTTGCCAGTCTTTGCAATAAAAAAATTGACCAGTTCAACATATTGAATGCATCTATAAAGAGTATGCATATTGCTGTAAAAAAATTAAGTGTTCAACCCGGAATGTTATTGATTGATGGTAATCGTTTCAAGAAATATAAAAAAGTTCCGCATTGTTGTATTATCCAGGGTGATGGCATTTATTCTTCTATTGCAGCGGCCAGCATTTTGGCTAAAACTTATCGCGATGATTTCATGAAACAGTTACATCGCAAGCATCCAAAATATAACTGGCAGCAAAACAAAGGTTATGCAACATTAGAACACCGCGATGCGCTGAATAAATACGGCCCTACATCTTACCATCGAAAAAGTTTCCGGTTAATTTATGATGAAAACATTCCGGAAAATGTTGGTGATGATTACTGCGTGGAAGTGGGTATTTAAGCGATCTCTTCAGACCATTCACCCAAACCTTTTCGCACTAACACAGGCTCATCGCCGGTACAATCTATTATCGTTGATGGCTGAAAACCGCCGATACCACCATCAATGATAATATCCACCTGGTGAGGAAATGTATCTTTCATTATTTCCGGGTCGGTATAATCTTCAACCATTTCACCGGGTAGAGATGCGCTTAAAATGGGCCTGCCTAATTCTTTCACAATGGCACAAGCGATTTTATTTTTTGGAATCCGGAGGCCTACGGTATTTTTTTTACTCTGTAATAATTTGGGTACCTGTTTACTTGCAGGCAAAATAAATGTATATGGACCGGGCAGGAATTCTTTGAGCATCCGGTAAACAGGTGTGGAGAGTTGCCTGGTATACTCACTCAAACTACTAAGATCATCACAGATAAAAGACAATTGGGCTTTGCGGGGATCAATATTTTTTATTCGGCAAATTTTTTCGATAGCCTTGGGTTGAAAAATATCACAACCTAAACCATATATCGTATCCGTTGGATAAATGATAATTCCTCCTGCACGCAAAGAATCTACAATTGTTTGAATATGACGCGGCTGTGGATTTTCCGGGTGAACTTTTAATAGCATAACTTTTCACTTTAATTTGTGAGGGAAAAATATTTCCGGGCATATGTGGACAGGTTAAATTTGCTGGTAGCAACCCTTTTTTACGAATTTTACCTTTGCCAAAATTAAGCAGTATATGCAATTAAAACCAGTTGACACTCTAAATTCAATCGACCCGGTTGATTTTAGAAAAAGGTATTACCACCCACAGGTTCCAGTTGTAATAAAAGATCTTGCAAAACAATGGCCGGCTTTTAATAAATGGAACTGGGAATATTTTAAAAACCTGGTAGGTGATAAAAAAGTCGGCTTATACAATAATGTAAAAAGCGATGCCTATACCCCGATCAACACAGCAGATGATTATAAAACTTTTGGCGAATACATCGACATGATCAGTAAAGGCCCTGCAGGGTGGCGCATTTTCCTCTTCAATATTTTTGAACATGCTCCTCAGCTTACACAGGATTTTACCTGGCCCGAACATTTGATGAAAGGGTTTGTAAAACGTTATCCCATGTTATTTGTAGGCGGTGCCACTTCCATCACACATATGCATTTTGATATTGACCTTTCCCATATTCTGCATACACAGTTTGCCGGAAGAAAAAGAGTATTGCTTTTCCCATTTACAGAACAACATAAATTATATCGCAAACCGTTTGAAGTATTGAGTTTGGCAGATTTCAGTCATTACCATGAAGCAGGTAAACTGGATTTTGAAAAATTTCCTGCATTGAAATTAGCGCAAGGCTACGAGGTAATACTGGATCATGGTGACACTTTGTTTATGCCTGCAGGTTACTGGCACCATATGGAATATTTAGACAGTGGCTTTGCAATGAGCCTTCGGGCAATGCAACCTTCCATAACCGGTAAATTAAAAGGCGCCTGGAATCTATTTGGTATGCGAAGTATCGATACAGTGATGAAAAAAACAGCACCCATCTGGTGGTTCGAAAACAAAAAGAAAACCATACAGGAGAATGCAGATAAAGTTTTAAAAGAAGCTGCCCCGCTTAATAATTAAAAGCAGTCGTGTAGAAACAAACTTTGTAAAAAAAATTATTATTAACTAATAGTCCAAACTTCGTTACCGCGTAATAACTTGTCCAGGTCGGCAGGTTTTTTAGCCATGGCATCTTCGAGTTGCTGCTTCATCACATCCTCATAACAAGCACGGTTATTTTGGTAAAAAACACCAAATGGCCTTGGCAGATGGCCTTCTGTTTTTGGATTATCAAAAATGCGAACCAATATCTGTGCTTTATAAATATCATGTTCATCATGAATCCAGCAATCATCAGGACCAAAACCATTTCCAAATTCAATTACTTTTGGTGTAAAACCTTCCAGCCGAATTCCTTTTTCTTTGTTTGCGCCAAATACAAGAGGTTGTCCCTGTTCCAGGAAAAGTGTTTCCTGGGGTTTTGTTGATTTATCCGTAAAAATTTCAAATGCGGCATCATTAAAAATATTACAGTTCTGGTAAATTTCCAGGAAAGAAGCTCCCCTGTGTTGATTGGACCTGATCAGCATAGCCTGCAGGTGCTTGACATCGCGATCCATACTGCGAGCCACAAAAGTTGCATCTGCACCCAGCGCAAGCGCTAAAGGATTAAATGGATGATCGATACTTCCTAATGGAGTAGACTTAGTGATTTTATTCTCCTCTGAAGTAGGAGAATATTGCCCCTTGGTTAAACCATAGATCTGGTTATTAAATAACATCAGGTTTACATCAAAGTTTCTACGGAGCAGGTGAATGGTATGATTTCCGCCAATACTTAAACTATCACCATCACCAGAAACGATCCATACACTTAATTCCGGTCTTGAAGCTTTTAGTCCGCTGGCAACGGCCGCCGCTCGTCCGTGAATGGAGTGCATTCCGTAAGTATTCATATAATAGGGAAAGCGGCTGCTACAACCAATGCCGCTTACGATCACAATGTTTTCCCTTGGAATGCCCAGTGTAGGCATTACTTTCTGCACTTGTGCTAGAATGGAGTAATCCCCGCAACCAGGACACCATCTTACTTCCTGGTCTGTTACAAAATCTTTGGAGGTTAAAACGGGCAGGGGGATAGTTGCTGTATCGCTCATGATATTAAAATTCAATGCAAAATTACAATCGTTAAAAGGAAAGAATGTTATCTATTTTACAACTTTCTTTTTATATAAGAAAATTTATTACTGAACATAGCCAGGAATAGTTAACCAGCCTGCAAAGCTTCCCAGTATTCCGCCGCCCTGCGGGTATGAGGTATAACGATGGTTCCGCCCACAATATTTGCAATAGAAAAGATCTCGTAAACTTCTTCTGTTGTAATGCCTAATTCAAAACATTTTCCCAAATGATATTTAATACAATCATCACATCTTAACACCATGGAAGCCACTAAACCCAGCATTTCTTTGGTATTACGGTTCAAAGCGCCATCTTCATAAGTGTTCGTATCCAGGTTCCAAAGTCTTTTCATCACCAGGTTATTCTTGCCCAGGATTACAGCATTCATTTTTTCACGGTATTCGTTAAAATCATTGACCAGTTCTGACATATTATTTTAATTTTTTTCAAAGATAGCATACAGTACCAGCAGGCGTTTTTGTAAAACGGAATATTTATCACCGCATACTTTTTATCCAATCCCTTACGCCTTTATAAACCTGTTTGGAAATTTTTTTATGAAAACCAGGATCCAGTATTTTTTGTTCATCTTCTGTATTGCTCAAAAAAGCAACCTCTAACAGGCAATTGTTATAATCAGTGGGCCCGTTCAATGAAAAATTGAACCCCCCAATGTTTCCAAAATTATTCAGATCCAGGTCAAGCATACGGTCAAGTATATGCGTAGATACAGGTTTGAAACCAATATGGCGATAATAAGTGCTAACACCTTTTACATTTTTGTTAGATGATGAATTAAGATGGACGCTGATCAGCAAATCAGGATTTATATCTTTGGCCAAAAGTATACGTTGCGGCATATCCATAGTTGTATCATGTTGCCTGGTCATGTGTACTTCAATTTTTTTTCTTTTGAAATATTTTTCAATTTCTTTGGTCATTAGCAGCGTGTAATCTTTTTCCAAAATACCTGAAGCGCCTTTTGCGCCAGTGTTTGTTCCACCATGACCCGCATCAAGCAATACAACAAGGTTTTTGATTTTTAATTTCTGTGGAGGTCTTTTCACTTTAATGACCAGCGCATTTTTGTTATTAAAAATGGAATAACCCCAGTGCTGTTCCTTTTTTAAATCAATGATCAAACGTAAAACATCGTCTTCCAGCTGTTCATAATAAAAGTTTTTTATGGTTTTAGCCGTTGGTAATTGAGTGATCCAGTTTGTATTGGTCGTTATACCAAAAACATCAACAATGATTTTTGAAGGATTTACCAGTTGAATGCTACGGTATGGCAAACGGGCATCCATTTGAAGGGTGACATAATCAAACTGATCATCTCCATACACCCGGGCACTGGAACTCAGGTTCATTGGGTTGATTTGAATCGAATCATCTCTGACAAAAAATTGTTTGGGCAAATAAGCAATATGGTTGTTAGATAACTGCACTTTATAATCCTGCCGAATGCTGTCAGCAACTTTAATAACGATATTGGTATCCAGGTAAGTCAGTTTTGTTCCTCCCAGGCGATCTTCTCCCAATCCATATTTTAAAAACGGTAAAATACCTGTGGTTTTTCCGATGATCACTGAATCCGGTTGCTGACCAAACAAGAAAAGCGATAAAAACAAGCTGAAAATGATAGAAATTGTTTTCATGAAAAACAAGATATGCTAAAAACACTTTATCATACAAACCGTATTATTACTGAGCAGCAAACCTGCTTTTACTGAATTTTAATTGCAGGTAAATATTTGAACACTATATGGATATTTCAAGGCGTTTACTGTTAGCTGATAAAGAAAATCCTTATCCTAAAGCCTATGAATTGGCACTATTATATCGCCCTGTTAAGCGCTGTAGCACTCAGCCTACCATTGATTTTAATTATTGTGCTTCGGTTGTATACGAATAAAAGCTTCCTTGCACTCGGCATCCATTACTTATTGGCATTTGTTTATAACCTGATGACATCTGGAATATTAGATGCTTCTGTGCCCTGGAGAAGAAATTTTGCCATTACTAATAATTTTTTAGATGTCCCGTTACTGTTAGTTTTCCTGTTATACTTTACCCGTTCATGGCGTTTATCTAAGCAACTTATTACTGCATTAGGGGCTTATCTCATTTTCGAGATCATCACTGTTATTATTACAGGATTCAACATCACGGCCACAACGATTATTCTTGGACCCGGCATTTTGATTATTTTAAGTTTTTGCTTTTTCTTTTTTCTTAAACACATCCAGGTTCACCACGATCATCCGCAGGAGCCAGGTAAGATTGTAATGCTGTCTACTTTATTATTTTCTTATGGAAGCTATTCACTAATCTATGTTTTCCATTATGTGTTAGAAATGCCATATGTTGATGATGTGTTCCTGGTGTATTACCTGGTTACAACTTTTGCATCTGTTGCGATGTCCATTGGAATCTGGATTGAACGAAAAAGCATAACCCAATCAGAAGTTGAAGCGTTAACCGGAAATTCAACAAAACAAACGGTAGAAACAAAAGGCGTGGCGAAAGTGATTCCACTTGATGAAAATGAATTCCGTTATAAATAATACTTATTAACCCCAAACCCATAACCAAAAACGGTCCTGGCATTGCCGGGACTTTTTTTATGTATTCGATTAAAAATTAGAACTTGTTAACCTTTGTATTTTGAAACAAATTGCGGTGTTTAAAATACATGCAAAACTTTTTTAACCGTCTACTTATTTATTGTTAGTTTCATTATTAATCAAAAAATTATGATAAGATATGTTTAGAAAACAAATGTTCAATCTGGTGTTAATTGCCTTATGGTTTGTAAGCGCTGGTAATTTACTGGCGCAGGCACCCACTGGTACTGACCTGTATGCGCAAACCAGCGAGATGAATAATATGATGATCAACTACGATGCTGACCTGGGAAGTATCAACAGGTTTTATACAACCAGCGGAACAGCGATTGATTGGGCATTTGGTCGACAAGGCAGTAATTACAATTCACCCGAACGCAGAGCCCGGTTATTAAAACTTAACAGCGATTACCTGAAACAATTGGACCTGTTGGATTTTAATAGAATGAGTATCAATGGTAAAGTGGATTTTATCCTTTTTAAAAGAAACCTGGATGATTTAAGATATCAATTAGAGGAGGAACAAAAAAATTATGCGCAAGTCAGTAAATATTTTTCCTTTTCCGACAAAATATATGCATTAGAAAAACCACGTTTAAGAGGCGCCGCTGTAGATGCAGAAAAGACAGCCAAAGAATTAAACAGTATTCAAAAAGACATTGAAAAAGCGATTGTCAGTATTAAAAAGGAAGAGGCGATAGAGATGAAACTGGCCAACCTGGCTTCAGCTGCAGCAAAAGGATTGCAGGGATCATTAAAAAATACATTTGATTTTTATAATGGTTACGACCCACTGTTTACCTGGTGGGTGCCCAAAACTTATAGCCAGGTCGATAGCCTTTTAAACGTGTATGCAGACATGTTGAAGAAAAAAGGAAAAGAAACTTCCAGCCAGAAAGATGATGGCAGTGGTATTGTTGGCAATCCAATTGGCAGTAAAGAATTAATGCGGCAGTTGCAACTGGAATTTATTCCTTATTCGGCAGAAGAATTGGTTGAGATCGCCAATAAAGAATTTGCTTTTTGTGATGCGGAGTTGCTGAAAGCATCGAAGGAAATGGGCTTTGGTAATGATTGGAAAGCGGCGCAGGAAAAAGTGAAAAATTCTTATGTATCTCCGGGTAAACAACCTGAAGCCATGTATGACCTGTATATGCAATCCGTTGATTTTTTGAAAAAAAATGATCTTCTCACAATACCGGAACTATCAGAAGAAACATGGAGAATGAGTATGATGTCGCCGGAGCGCCAATTGGTCAATCCATTTTTCTTGGGAGGCGAAACGCTGATCATTTCTTATCCAACCAACACAATGAACTATGAAGATAAAATGATGAGTTTGCGGGGTAACAATCCTCATTTTTCAAGGGCAGTTGTTCATCATGAATTGATTGCAGGACATCATTTACAGAGGTACATGACCAATCGAAATAAAACTTATCGCAACTTTTCCACTCCTTTCTGGGTAGAAGGGAATGCTTTGTATTGGGAATTGCTTTTATGGGATATGAATTTCACACGTTCTCCGGAAGACAGAATTGGCATGTTGTTCTGGCGCATGCACCGTTGTGCAAGAATCATTTTTTCGTTGAATTATCATTTGGGAAAATGGACACCCCAGCAATGTATTGATTTTTTAGTGGACCGTGTAGGACATGAAAGAGCCAATGCAGAGGGCGAGGTGCGTCGTTCTTTTACAGGTGGATATGGTCCTTTATACCAGATAGCTTATATGATTGGGGGCTTGCAATTATATAGTTTGAAAAAAGAATTGGTAGATACAAAGAAAATGACCTACAAAGAATATCATGATGCTATTTTCAGGGAGAACGCTTTACCTATTGAAATGCTGCGGGCCATTTTGACGAATCAAAATCTTAAGAAAGATTTTAAAACTACCTGGCGGTTTTATGATGTTAAAGGTAACTATTAACCTTCAAACCCATTACCAAAAACGGTCCTGGCATTGCCGGGACTTTTTTTTACAAAAAAAGATTCAGGAATGACCCGGAATCTTTTTCAATTTCACGAATGTAATTCAAGGTTTTAAAAAGAATACCTGTTCTCTTCAATCATTTTATCAGCAATTCTTCTTCTGGCTTCTTTGGTGTTGAATGGATCCGCCCTGGTAAATCTTTTCAATCCCATCAGGATCATGCGCTGTTCATCACCTTCAGCAAATGCATTAATTGCATCCTTTCCGGATTTGTTAACTTTATCAGCCGCATCATATAAATAAGTTTTCATGATATCTATTACATAAGATGTTTTCTCTTCACCCTGGCGGTCAGCCAATTTGATAGCTCTTAATAAAACACTTTCCGCGTTAAATGTTTGAATAGCCATGTCCGCAATGTTCATTAACACTTCCTGTTCATGTTCCACTTTAGCCATCAGTTTTTGCACAGCTGCGCCTGAAACCATCAGGATGGCTTTTTTGAGGTTGTTAACCAGTTTTTTCTCACTGGCAAATGGAGCATCATCCTGCTCACCAAAATCAGGAATGCTCATTAACTCTTTCTGCACCGCCATAGCCGGGCCCATCAAATCCAAACGACCCTGCATGGCTCTTTTTAGTGTCATATCCAGCGTGAGTAAGCGATTTATTTCGTTGGTGCCTTCATAGATCCTGTTGATGCGGCTGTCGCGGTATGCTCTTGAAATATTGTACTCAGCACTAAAACCATTTCCCCCATGAATCTGCACACCTTCATCCACAATAAAATCAAGCATTTCACTGCCATCTACTTTCAACATGGCACATTCAATGGCGAATTCTTCGGCAGCGGCTAACAGTGATTCTGCAAAAGGTTTCCCAGCAGCAATGTCTGAATGTTCTTTTTCATCGATCCATTTCGCAGTGCGATAAAGTGATGACTCGCAAACAAACATGCGGATGGCCATCTCCGCAAGTTTATGTTTAATAGCTCCAAAGTTGGCAATGGGTTGTTTAAATTGTTCGCGGGTATTGGCATACTGAACAGATGTGGTGGCTGCTAATTTAGCTCCTCCCAATGCGGCAGCGCATAATTTTAAGCGACCAATATTTAAAATGTTGAAAGCGATCTTATGGCCTTTTCCAATTTCACCCAACACATTTTCTACCGGCACTTTACAATCCTGGAAATACAATTGAACGGTTGATGATCCCTTAATACCCATCTTGTCCTCTTCGGGCCCGTTTGTAAATCCTTCCATGCCTCTTTCAAGAATAAAGGCTGTGAATTTATCCCCATCAATTTTTGCAAAGACCGTATAAACATCTGCGAAACCACCGTTGGTGATCCAAACTTTTTGTCCATTCAGTATATAATGCTTTCCGTCCTCACTCAAAACGGCTGTAGACTTGGCACTTAACGCATCACTGCCACTATTCGGCTCCGTTAGTCCGTAAGCTCCTGTCCATTCGCCGGTGATCAGTTTAGGAATATATTTTTGTTTTTGTTCTTCGTTTCCAAAATACAGAATGGGCAACGTACCTATACCAGTATGCGCAGCTATAGCAACGGAGAATGAATGCCCGGCACCCAGGTAATCATTCACAATAGTTGATGTGATAAAATCTTTTCCCAATCCACCATATTCTTCAGGAAAAGAAACGGATAATAAACCCTGTTCACCTGCTTTTTGTACAAGCGAACGCATTAATCCGGGTTCCATTTTATCTATCTTATCAAGGTTTGGTAACACTTCTGCCTGCAGAAATTGCGTACACATATCACGGATCATGATCTGCTCCTCTGAAAAATCTTCCGGGATAAATGTTTCAAATGGGGATGATTCTTTGATCAGCCATTCGCCGCCTTTAAGGGCTTGTGCTTGTTGCGATGTTGTGCTCATATAAAAGGTTTAGAAGTTTATTATTCCCAATATTACCACACATCAATTCATGCCAACGAGATTATCGTAAACCTTCTGCAACACTTCTTTGCAAAGATTCACCTGGTCTGGCGGCACGCCTTCCAGTGCATCATTCAATGTTTCTTCTGCCAGGGCCATGGCTACTTCCTGTAATTTTTGCGCTTCTTTGGTTAAATAAATCCTGTTCACTCTCCGATCACTTTCAGAGGCTACTCTTTTAACAAGGTTCAACTTCTCCAGGTTATCAACCAGCCTGGTAATGCTTGGTTTATCCCTAAAAGTAGCATTACATAACTCCTGTTGACTGCGTCCATCCTCTTTCCACAAATGATACAGAACACTCCATTGTTCAATGGTCAGGTTTAATCCAGCCTGGTTAAATTTCTTCTGTAACCTTCGGGCAATCGCTGTTGACGCCTTACCGGTAATGAAGCTGTATAACTCTCCTTTCTTAAATTGGTTGTTTGGCATATAGTTGTTTGTGCAACTAAGTAAAAATAATGATAAATTTGGATTATTCAAGGTTAATTTTAAACGATCC
>JAKFER010000193.1:0-10933 GCA_036675565.1 Chitinophagaceae bacterium | reverse complement strand
AAAATCAACTCCAAAGCCACTCTCTGCTGCTGAAAGAAAAGCCGAAAGAGAAAGATGGGAAGCTACCCCTGAGGGTATAAAGTACAAAGAATGGGAAGCTTCTCCCGCGGGTAAAAAAGTGCACGCCGGTGCTGCTAAGATAAGGAAGCAAATAAGTTCATTTACCAATATGGAGGCTTTAATTACCTCTCTTTCTCTTCCGCCAGGATCAAGATTAGGTTTTGGTGTGATGGCCAGGATTAATGGTGTCGATTACATTGTAAAATTTGAGCCGGAAAAATCTCAACTTGAGCAATTGCATAGCCTGAAAATTAACGACAAAATAATTATAAGAAGCCATAACGTATCGCAAGCACCCAAGTATGCATACCCAATAGTATCGTGCGAATATGTGGAACGGGATAGTAAAGTAATTTTTAAACGTGTCCCTCGCAAAGGCGGTTGCTGAGTAAATAAATTATGAAATACGCACACGTGTATGCGTTGTTCTTGATGTCTGTTTTTCACACCTCCTGTGGACAATACCTAACAAACGTATCTAAAGATGATCCCCGACGGGTTTCCATCATTTTGCTGTTTATTTCATAATTTTTTTACCACAGGTACTAGTAGGTGTCTGTAAATCAAAAATTATTATTTGTAAGTTAAAATATTTAATTAATCACCTACGGGTGCCTGTTAGTTTAATATATATTGTATAGTCCTGAAATACCCGTCGGGAAAGCAAAATAGTAGTGTAAAATATTGGGATCCGAAAACAAGTAGTGTATATTAGCGTAAATACATTCGTTAGCTGTTATTTTTATGAGAACCATCGTACTATTATTAGCATTGTGTTTTTTGACACTTTTTTCATGTGACAATTCCCGAACACAAGACAAACCGAAAAATGAAACTCCCAAAGCGTTGGAGGACAAAAGTTCATCTTATGAAATTGTTTCAAAACGAGGTTACGACGACCTCGTCGAAAGCTTATACAAAGAACTCGCTGACAAGACGCCAGAATTGAATGAGTTAGAAAAGCAAATTGATAATTTGGCTGACACCAGGAATGACTCCACAAAATCATTCAATATATATAATGGGAAAAACAAGAGTTATTATCAATCGGCAATTAATCATGTTGAACAAATGAAGGACACGGTTTTAAAAGATAAAATAAAACTGCTAATTCAAAACAGCTTGACCAAATACAATAAGACAGTTTCAAAACACAATGACATTTTAAAATCAATTGACTGTAAAAGCTTATCGTTGAACGACCTTCATACTATTTTAAAAATTACAAGGACATTACTATTAATCGACAAATACCAGCAAGACGCCATACCCGCGACAAAATCTTTAGAAGGATATTCAAAACAATTAGATAAAACTATAAAGTTCGCAGACACTCTTACAAAGAAGTAATTTTTAAACTAGGGAGACAAAAAACAACAGCTAACATTGCATTGGCGTTATGGCGGCTGAAGGAATTAAATTCAGCATTTTATCAAAATCAACTTCGGTTCGGGCTAGACGTTATTAATTAAGCTTTTGAATTTACAATCAACTCTATATCTTTAACCAGCATTGGTTTCTGGGCGAAGGAATTCTATTACCGCCACAAACGCCAATGCTTCAACGTTGCCTGGAAGCTTATTATGACACCCTACGAACTCACAAATGACAAAAGGAAATATTTTGGACTTACTCCTGTAGCTGACGGCTGGGACAGACATTCATTAAGTGACACTGTTGCTGTTTACTTTGACGAAAATAAACTGGTAAAAGTTTTGAATTACAGCTGGGGCTATCTGGAATACGACACTGACATATATACCAGAAACAGAGAAATTCTTCTTCCAAAAACTGTAAGGGGGAAAGAACAAAAGCTAACTGTTCCCAGAATTTTAAAAATCAAAGGCTGTGGAGTACAATTTTCAGGCTCTATTCATGGTGGCGGCATTCATGTTTATGACAACAGAAGAAACCTATTCTTTATTAAAAGCTTCAGCGAAGAAGGTGAAATAAAAACTTACGATGACATTGATAATTGGATTACCAACTACATGTCAAATCTTTCGCCTAACTATTTTGATTGGCTGGACGAACAGCTTTCGCAAAAGCAACTTAAAGTAAAAGTGAAAGAAGGAGATATCATTGCCTTTCGTATTGCTCATGGTAAATATGGATTTGCAAGAATTTTATTGGACGTTTTTTCTGAAAAGAAAAAAGGTGACATCATCAGACCTGAACTTTATTGGGTTCACCCTCACTCATTAATTGTAGCTCCATATGCTTTTTACGCCGACACTTTACACGTCAATATTGATATCCTTACAAAAAAGAAAACTTTACCTACTCTATGCATCTTTGACCTTGACGTTTATCGTGGGGAAATGCCAATAGTCGGACACAGACCTCTTAGCGAAACTGATAGACAAATTCCTTTTCCTAGCAATAAAGCAACTTCTATCACTATTCCATATACGAAGACCGACATTGAAACTTTTATTGCGACGGGGAACAACTAAGCCGATGAAAGCCAGCAGGCAACTGCTTCCCCCGCGAGTCTCCTGAAAGGGACTCGCGGTTCACTCATAAATATTTTTCCAATTTTTTTTCCACGGGTCTCCAGCATTTTGCTGATGAATACATAATTATTTTTACCGCAGGTGTCTGTAAATCAAAAATGATTTTTTGTAAGTTAAAATATTGTGATCCGAAAACAAGTAGTGTATATTAGCGTAAATACAATCGGTAGCGGTAAATCAAAAAATCTCCTCTTTGAAAAGACCATTCATTCGACAGATATTAAATTCAACCCTTTATTATCTTATAGGATTCTTAATTACATGGCTTGTTTATAAACTGTCAGGTACACCCTACGCACATGGACCGAATCTTTTTCATCTAGTTGGCTTATTAGTATTATTAGGAGGTTTAATTTGGCTAATTAAAACGATAGCAGGTCTGTTTACAAAAGACAAACAATTAGGGACCTTATTAATTCACAGCTTAGTTATTGGTGGGTTCGTCACATCTTTTATATTCGAAATATCGAAAGAATCTGATAGTGGCATTACTGACCCCGAATCCATAATAACAATTAATAAAGACACTTCGACTAATAGTGCATCTATTGTAAATGGAAACGGTGATACATTGTACTTAAAAAAGGGTGACACAGTCCTTATAGATAAAGTTGGTACAGACACAAGCAAACTAAAATGACTACCGCATCTTCCCGCGACATGTCTCCTGCATTTTGTTTTTTAATACATAATTATTTTTACCGAAAGGACCTATAATTCTTATTTCTTTAAAACAGACTTACCAGTTTATAATATCATTAATATTTTTATCACCCGATTGCAGAAAACTGGTTATATTTTTTATTTTGCCTGCTACATATAAATAAAATGAAACGTATTAAAACAACCCTGGTTTTCGTTCTATTCTTTTTTGTATTCAATAAAACTTATTCGCAGGGTGAAGTGAAAAAAACATCACATCTTAAATTTTTAATTGTTAGCGCATTAGAACTTGGAGGTAATAAAATAGCGGAAATATATTTTACTAATGGTGAAAAACAGGGTGTTAGAGCCGGGCAAGGAATATCGGTGGGAATAGGCGGGCAACTGCAAATTCCAGGGGCAGATAAATTTTTATTACGATCCACCGTTGGATTTAAATATGTTACTACTGCTGCAGATAATGTGCACGTTCGTTTAACTCGTGTACCTATAATTATAAGTGGAAGTTATATGTTGTCTCCTAAATTACGCTTCGGTGCAGGATTATCTATGCATAGAGTTATTCGCTTTAAATCGGGTGGTTTAGGTGACGATTATATGTTTCAGGGAGCCAATGTGCCCACGTTCGAAATAGCCTATGCAGGAGTAGGTCTTAATTACACTGCTATGAAATATAAAGATCAGTCTAACAATAGTTATTCAGCTAATGCAGTTGGTTTGTCATATTCCATAGCCATCCCAAATAAATAATAAGTTTGTATAGATTTTTAAAAATTATTTTATAACCTGTTTTAGAAATATCAATACACCAAGTATTATGAAACGCTTACTAATAGCTATTATAATAACAGCTTATTCAACTGCCGCTCGTGCTGGAGAACCATTGCCTGGTTACGTTGTAATGGCAAATAATGATACCATACAATGTAAAATAAAGAGTGGCAGATTTTTGAGCAACCCTTTTTATGGGATAACTATAATTAATGAGCAAGGGGTGGATGAGAAATTACCTTCCAAAAATAAGAAAATTATTGCCTTTGGTTTTGTGGAGAAATTGAAAAGTTTTCATTATTTGTTTGTCGATGTAGGTGATAAACTTGAAAACGGTTTTTATCAACTGATTGTTGATGGCCTAAAGTATAAATTATACGGTAGGCCAACCACGCTATATGGGGGTAACCCAACCTACGTGTTATTCAACCAAAATCGTGATTTTACAAAATTTGAGCCTTGTGTTGTTTGCCCATGGAAAAAGCAGCTGCGTGAATTATTTAAAGATGATCCTAAAGCACTTGAACATGTAGAAAGTGCATCCCGGGTCAATATTCCTAAGTTTGTTATAGACATAAATAAAACCTAAGGCTGTGAAAATGGTTGATATACCAAACATTGGAATACAGAGAATCGGAACGGGAAAGAGTTCTCTCAATGCAATAAAGGGCTTTATTGAACTCCCTTGCTGGACAGGTTATTTTTTGACTGAAAAGCCTAATCATTTAATCAAAACCAACGTTGTAACCAATGGTCGTATTGATCTGTGGGTTGACGGTGCGATAAATGTAGATGACAGTTTCAAAATAGACCAGGAACAAATCTTTGCTTACTTCTATTTAGTTGAGCACCAGGAAAGGATTAAACATTCCATTCTGGAAGAACTCAAGAAGGAATTACCACGTTTGCTTTCAGATGAATATTCTTCATGGGACAACGAAAACGGTGGTTTTCCCAAGCCAGGCGAATTAACTGCGGACTTTGATTTTAGAAATTACATAGGACCTTCATCCATAAGTATTGGCGAGGACGTCAAAGATGAAGCAGCTTATGTCACATGGCATTTCGAGTGCTTGTGGGATCCTGAACATGGCTTTGGAGTGATAACCCACAAAGACAGAATAATAGATTTATCTCCAGAGGCAGACATTTTTAAAATCAACAAGGACAATGGCACCTATGAACAGTTGGAAAAAGAGTTAAAGAACAAAGTATGGAAACTGCCACAGAAAAAAAAGTGGTGGCAATTTTGGTGAGCAAAGCAGCAGCCAACAAACCGCTTAATATTGTGTATAGTCCCGGGATACCTCCCTCGGGAAAATAAATTTCAAACACTTCGGCGGAGACTAACGATTAAGTACATACGCTAACCAGTTTACTTAAAAAGTCCCCGGGCAAACGGGGACTTTGAAGATAAAGGCATTGTTACCCGCTGTTACTTACCAGCTTGTCCCGGTGCGAAATTGATCTCCCAAATTTCGCCAACGAGACTAATTATGTACGCTCTGTTGCCGATGATCTCCATCGAGGTTGGTTGATTCAGACCGTCTGCGATAACGCTGAAGTGGCCATCTGGTTTCAGGACCAACAATGCACCGGTATTCGGATTCGCTGGCGCTCCTTCATACGGACCATCCCAAAAGCCCTGTGCGAGTGCATAGGGATTAGGTCCGGGACCAAATTCCACATCAACAAATAATCCAACATCCAACCCGGCGCCCGAGGCCACTTCATTCGCGGTTAGCGACTTTAACGAAAGGGCCATGAGTTTGGAAGTTGCAGGCACATGAGGAATGGGACCGGCTTGCGTTAAGTAGACCGTGTTGCCTCTCAACGCCAGACCCGTCGGCACAACATTGTCAAACGCGATCATTTCAGTGATGTCGCCGTCAAGGGTAACATAGAGTACGCGGTTATGGTGTCCATCATTGACAATGAAACCGTCTTTGTAAGGTTCGAATGCGTACTGGAAACCGCTGGGCACAAAGAAGTCCGGCACAGGAGGATTGGCAGTAGACCAGGCACCGATATCCGCTATTACGGTATTGCTGGTCGGACCATCTACCCGGTAGATGCCTACGATATCGCTCTCACCGAGATCAGGCCCAACACCCGTAACCAACGCATAGGCAGTTCCGTACTTGAAGGCGACATCTACCACTCCTGCGCCGAGGAAGAACGGGTCAGGATTCCGCGCCGGCAACCCGGTAGCGAAGAGCGTGAAAGCGCCGGTTTTTGGATTTACACGCCAAATGGAACCGGCCAATGGTGCCGTGACATACAAGGCTTCGTCGGGCCCCACAGTACTGCCCTGGAGTTCTTCAAAGCCCGAAGCCAGTAGTTCCGGGGATGCGGAATCAAAATGAGGGTGGTCAGTTTTTTTGCAACCCAGGATAACCATGGCAAAGCAAAAAAACAGTAATAGAAAAATCCGGCTGTTGAGGTTAGATTTTTTCATTGCTTTTGGTTTTAATTGTGAAGAGTTGAAAAATCTAATCAGTCGCCTTAAATTTTTAGATCGAATGATAATAAACATGCTACCTGAACCAGAAAATGAATTTCATCCAGTGAAGTAAATGCGATCAGAATTAGGGGGACGTATTTTTTAGTTTGAGAAGGTAGGAGTTTAGAACTCCTGACTAAGTTACAATAGTTTGAAAAAATATTTTCATTTTTTTCCGGCGGTTCTCCTGCATTATGTTGTTTGATTGTATAGTCCAGGATGGCGTAAATGGAGATTAAAGTCATCCGTAAAAAAAACTTAAACCAGCATGAAAACTGTTACATCAATCAAGCTTTAAATCTTTCCAGTAATGCTTTTGTTTTACGAATGCCTTCTTCTTCGCTGATGTTATCGCCTTCGAATTCAATACCGATATAACCATTGAAGCCGGAGTCTTTTACGATTTTCATGATCTTGTAATAATCGGTTTCTATACAATTGCCCTGTTCATCAAAATCATAAGTCTTGGCGCTGACGCCTTTTGCAAAAGGCATCAGTTCTTTGGTACCAATATACCGGTCATAACTTTCCAGGCAGGTCTTCCAGTTATTGGCATGCCGTGTAATACAAAAATTTCCAAAATCAGGAAGGGTTCCAACATTCTTTTTATTCACCTGTTTCATTACACCTGCAAGCCAGCCACCATCCGAGGAATAGCTCCCATGATTTTCTACAATTACATTGATACCCACTTTATCCGCAAATTCACCTAACCGGCTAAGTCCATCCACGGCAGCTTTTGCAACCTCCTCACGGCTACCCTCACCCGCAGCATTTACCCTGATGGTTGTACAACCCAAATGTTTAGCGGCGTCCACCCATTTATAATGATTCTCCACCGCTTTCAAACGTTCCGCATCTTTCGCTGCGCCCAGGTTTCCTTCACCATCACACATGATCAAATGATTTGTTACGCCATGATCATGGCAACGATTCAATAATTCATTGAGGTATTTGGTATCCTTTGCTTTGTCTTTAAAAAATGCATTTACATATTCTACCACACTGATTCCAAAATCATTTTTTGCCTTTGCCGGAAAATCAAGATTGTCCAGTTGCTTTGCAAATAAAGCTTTATGTAATGACCATTGTGCTAATGAAATTTCAAAGAATGGTTTACTGACTGTTGCTGCGGCAAAAACTTTCTGACCCAGGAAAGCCCCGGCAGCTAGTCCGCCCATTTGTTGCAAAAATTGACGACGATTGGACGACATATTTTTGGTTTAGAATGATGAATATAAAAACAAATAATGAATTATCCCCGTCAGTTATCATTCAGAAGGAGCAGCTTTTGCAATTACTATCTAAAGATAATTCTTGCCGCGACTGAAGAATCTCAGACGTGTAATTGTTATAATTCTGTTTCTACTCATTTCTTTTATTGATTCACCTTCACATTACCACGAACTTGTCATTCAGAAGGAGCGGCTTTTACATTTATGAAATAAAGATAATTCCTGCCGCGACTGAAGAATCTCAGAAAATTACTTTTCTGAGCATGTTTTCTACTCATTTTTATGATTCAATTTTGCATTCTCAGTGCTTTAATTTTTGTGTATTTATTTAAATGCATTTAATAAATGTTTACAGGTTGGAATCATCCATAAAAAGTGAAACAGTCTGAGATCCCTTGATCCCGGCGGATACATGTAGATAACATGTTTGTGCCTGATGCCGGGACCTGCGGGATGACAAGATGCCGAAAAAATGGTTTTGCTTTTATCTTCAGTGTAAGCATTTTCATCCATTTGAAATTTTTGTCATTCAACCTGCATGTCCCGCAGTATTGCGGTGGCCCTGGCGGAAGTCGAGGAAGGAGCGGCTTTTGCAATTACTATCTAAAGATAATTTTTTCCGCGACTGAAGAAGCTCAAAAAGTTTACTGTTCTTAGCGTGCATCCTACTCATTTTTATTGATCCAATTTTATATTCTCGTGTTTTACGAATATTACCTGACAGTTAGCTGGCTTTTGCTATACCTTCCCATTACAACTTAAATCAGCTTATATGAAAAAAGGAGTTTTGACATTTCTGATAATCTTGCCAATTTTATGTATGGCCCAATCCAAAAAACAAGTAACAGAAGATTTTCTGCAGTCCTTCGCTGATGCATTTGATGCTCATGACATTAACAGAATCATGTGGCACATGACAGATGATTGTGTGTTCGAAGCTTCTGCAGGTCCTGATGTTAATGGCGAAAAATTTACGGGCCAGGAACAAGTAAGAAAAGCTTTTGAAAATGTGTTTGCAACATACCCCGATGCCCGCTGGAGTAATCCCCAACATTTTATTTTTGGAGACAGGGGTTTCTCCGAATGGATTTTTACAGGAACAAAAACAGATGGCACCCGGGTTGAAGTCACCGGCTGTGATTTATTTACTTTTAAGGATGGTAAAATAGCTGTTAAGAATTCATATAGGAAGAACCGACTCTCAAATAGCAAATAACATTGAATCATTTATTCAGGTACTGAAAACAATTTTATCATATTCTTTTTGGATGCTTCCGGCACTTCTGCAATCAATGCATAATTTCCCGGGCGCAAATCGGCAGAAAAATAAGCAGTACTGCCAGCCGGCATTTCCTGGGTTCCGCCCAGGAATTCAAAACCACCAGGTGCTGGTGAAATAAATCCTTTAGGATTTAGCCAGTTCATCCAGCTTTCCAGTTGTTTAACATCTGAACCTTCCGATAGCCTTACCAAATGAACATCGTGTCCCATAAAATTTTCGTGTGCTTTTTGATCTGAAAAATGGACAGCAAAAGTGGACGCTCCTGCCTTTATTCCTGTTTCCGACTCAATTCCATTAGTACCGGATATTTTTATATCGATGGCCGATGCTGGAATTTTTCCTTCACCTTCTTCACCCAGGATTTCAATCTGTTTTATCATACCCATGGATGTATGGAAATGACCATTGGGCATTTTTACATAGCATTCTATCAGATAAGTTCCTGGTTCTAATTTTAATGTTGTTTGTGATTTTTTTCCAGGGCCAATTAAACCTGATCCTCCCCTGATTTCTACTTTTGTAAACCATTCAGGCAATTCGCCAAATGCTGCATAACCTGAGTCGGTGTTGCCTGCTGTAATAAAATCCATTCCTTTCTGAAATGCAGTAACCACTTCCCTTTTAGCATCTTCCAGGTTCTTACCTTCAGGATATTTTTCAAATAAAAAGAAATGTGTTTCATTTGATTTATTGTTATAAATAAATGTGGTCCAACCTGAAAGTATGGTATCAGGAGCCTGGAAATCCATTTGATTGGTAACGATCTCCACCACACCCGGTTTATTCGAATGAGTTTGAGAATCACCATTTGTTTCAGTCGTTGCCGTATTAGGTTCATCGCAACCATATAAAAGACTTATTAACAGGACCAGGCTAATTGATTTTTTCATAAAAAATTTTTTGTCATGAAATATGGAGGTTGATCAGATTGAATTGCAGATTTACTGTCAAATTAGTTTTAAAGGAATTTATGTTCATATTCATTGCTGCCAGGAAGTTAGCACCGGTTTAATTCTTCTTCCTTGAAAAAGGTTCCCGGAATTAACAAAAAATATTTTTGATTACACATTACCGATAGTATATGGTTTTAATGCTGAATGAATTTAGAAAAATGGAAACCGGTTTTAAGAAAACGGGGGTTACCATCTACCGCTATAATCGTGGCTTGCTTAATTCATTAAATGAAATTAAAAGTTTCCCATTTTATTAAAAATCACCTTTAAGGGTGATATAATGTAAAAAAATCCTGGAAGTGCCTTGATATTTTACCGTGAAAACACGGTTAGTAATTAAACAATTGAGGCATATTTTGTTCAATGAGTGACTGATATTAAGACCTGCCCAGACATATCATTGTCTTTAATACTTAACACATACTTTCGAGTCTGTAAGAATTCTGCTATACTGTAAATCCTCTTATTCCAATAT
The DNA here is from genome assembly GCA_036675565.1 of Chitinophagaceae bacterium. Lineage (GTDB taxonomy): Bacteria > Bacteroidota > Bacteroidia > Chitinophagales > Chitinophagaceae > JACCYQ01. Next base: position 475 of record JAKFER010000193.1, on the reverse strand, counting down.
ATTATTCATGTTTTTTTGAAGCCAGGGAATCACTCATTAATACTTCGTCGTGACAACAATAAATTAAAGCACAGATATCTCAAGATCTTATACCCAGATAATGAATTACAAAACCATTTTTACTATCCTATTCACATTTTTCATCAAGAACATCAACCCGGAACTCAACAGGACCAGGTGTAAAATGATCTGTAGATATTAAAACATAGGGGCTTTCAATTACCTGTGCTGTTACACAGTCATTACCAGGTTTTCTATGATTAATAAAGAGTACTGTTTTGTTATTTTCATTTATTACAGATTTCATTTCAATTGAATGCCCCGCTGAACTTACATTGCCCAGGAAGCAGGCAATAACCCATTTAGATTGAAAATCAACTTTGGGCTTTTCGGGTTGATCAGGATGGCCTGTTTGCATTTCATTCCATAAACTATCAAAATCTTTTTGAGATTTAATAATCAAATTTTTTCCTTC
>JAKFER010000289.1:0-11023 GCA_036675565.1 Chitinophagaceae bacterium | reverse complement strand
GGCTCACCAAGCCACTTCGTCAGCAAAATAGGCACAATCTGCTACCTGGCATACCGTGTTTTCACGCTAATGTTTTCCAAACATTATTTGTATACACATAAATGGAAATGGTTTCTTGTTTCTCATAGTGAGTGTGTGGGACATACCTGCAGAGAAATACTGAAAGATGGCAGCGCAGGAGAGAAGAAACAGTTTGGTTTGCTTGGTTAACATTCTTAAAAGCCGCACAAGGAATACGGCGGCTTTTACCAATCATTATTGAACTCCTAAAACCTGATCAGCTTTATTTATGATTCTTACTTTTTAAACAGAAAACTGTAATTGGAACCATTTGCCTTGCAGTTCCCACGATTTTCAAATTGCTCCATCTTTTATTATCATTGCAAATGATTACGGTCTTCTTTGATGAGGAACCGAATCAAAATCGTACAATGAAACGCTGATCCAAAACTAAAATATTAAAAATGAAAACGCTTCTAACTGCTTTACTGCTTTTTTGCATGGTATCCGTTGCCCAATCACAAGCTTCTTACATACAGGTAAATGGAGAGCCCGGTTTGTCGGTTTACCTCAATGGTGAATTCCAGGGAAAAACCACTGCCGAATTAAAAGGCTATATTATCGAAAACGTATCCGCAGGTGAAAACCTGATCAAAATAGTTAAGGACGGTTACACACCTTTTGAAGAAAAAGTATCTGTTCGCGCCGGCGAAGTACTGGCCTATAAAGTAAAGCCCTTTACCAAACACCTGGTAACTATTACTGAAAAAGGAAACAATGATGAAACCAATAAAAAGGCAGCAGTTGTTACAGGCAAACTCATTGTTCAATCAGTTCCTATAGAAATAAAAATCACTATACCCGACATTGAAGGCGTAAACAATACCGCTAAAACGAAAGATGAATGGATTGTTGAAAATATACCAGCCGCAAATTACCCGATCAGTTTTTCTTTTAATGGAAAAATTATCAATAAGACCGTTCCGGTTTCAGGTAATGAAATAACAAGCGTTTTTGTAAACATGCTGAGTGGTGAGGTTACAATAAAGAACTCCCTCGATGAAAAAAGAGAACTGGGAACATATGCTAATTACCTGAACGCACTGGCCGCCAGGTATAAATATAAAAGCAATCAGAGTGCCTATGCGTTTGGCAGCTACAATTCAGAAGCTGGCAATCTCATGCGCAAGAAAGGATTTAGCTCAAATAATACCACAAGCTACAGCACGATCAAGGGGTTAGGCAATCCATACCCCGAAGGGGTTTCCAGCATTGTAGTGGATAATAACAAAAACGCGGTGATATCTTACCAGTACACCTTTAAATCTGGCAATAACGCCGCAGAGGTGAATGCCTCCTACAATAGTTTATTAAGTGAGATTAAAGCAAGCGTACCCGAAAAATATTTACAATACAATGAATATGGTGTCGTGATCGTGATACCGGGTTTTGATTTTATTGCTTCACTGGCCAAATGGAATTTTAATAAATGGACGGCAGCAGCCATTACTTTCAGCGCTGCTAATTAGTGTTCCTCTCATAATAAGTTGTTTACATACCTTCTGATATCCGTTAGGGATGATTAATATTTTGTCCATTAGACACTGTGCGTCATTTATTATTTAATAAAAGGCCAATGTTATCAAATTATTAATTCATTACGCTATAGGCGGTTTAATCGCTTCTGTTTTTCAGAACAATTTAACTTCATCAAATTGAAATTCAATTAATTAATGTCTTTTAGTAAATCCTTGTCCGATGATATAAGTTTTAGCCAAAGGATACAAGGAATAATTATTGAATGAACCCAGATTCATAGGAAAGACTGAATGGTATCTACATTATGAGATATCAATTTTTCTTCTTCCCAATAACAATTAACAATGGAATTAAAATTTGGTAAGCTTTGGGTAGCATTTATATTTAGTACATTTTTATTTATTTCATGCTTTAAAGATTATAAAGGCCGGATAAGTATTGACGGTTCAAGTTCCGTTTATCCTATAACGGAAGCTGTGGCGGAAGAGTATAGAAACGATCATGGTGATATCCGGATTACAGTCGGCGTTTCTGGGACTGGTGGAGGGTTTAAAAAATTTTCCCGTGGAGAAACAGATATCAGCAATGCCTCCCGGCCAATCAAAGAATCTGAAATAAAAGCATGCGCCGAAAATAATGTTGAATTTATTGAAGTGCCGGTGGCCTATGATGGGTTAGCTGTTGTGGTCAGTTTGGAAAATGATTTCGTTGATTATCTCACAGTCGCGGAATTAAAAAAAATGTGGGAACCCGAAGCCCAGGAAAAAATAAATTCCTGGAAACAAATACGTTCTTCTTTTCCGGATCTTCCTTTGAATTTATATGGTGCCGGAACTTCATCAGGTACTTATGATTATTTTACTGAAGCAGTTGTTGGTAAATCAAATTCATCACGCGGAGATTATACGGCCAGCGAAGATGACAATGTTTTAGTACAGGGCGTTTCTACTGATAAAGGCGGCTTGGGTTTTTTCGGTCTTGCATATTATGAAGAGAATAAAACCAAATTAAAACTCGTGGCCATTGATAATGAGAAAGGAAGTGGCCCGATATTTCCTACGGATTCAACAGTTAGAACAGGTTCATATGCACCTTTATCAAGACCTGAATTTATTTATATAAATGCAGTTTCTGCAAGTACTCCCGTAGTGCAGGAATTTGTAAAATTTTATATGGAAAATGCTCCAGCCCTGGTTAAAGAAGTTGGATATGTTCCTTTGCCCGCAGAAGTTTACCAACTAAGCTACCAGCGGTTTTTAAATAAAAAAACGGGTTCCATGTTTCAAAACAAATCAACTGTTGGTGTTGATTTAATAGCACTGATGAAAGCAGATCAATAATTTTAAATTATGCGTAGAAAAGAAAAGTTAATAGAATGGGTAATGATCTGTTGCAGTTTTGTAACTGTATTTACAACGCTTGGCATCATTCTCATTTTAACCATTGAATCTTTTAAATTCTTTTCTGAAGTTTCTATCATTGATTTTTTAACGGATACACAATGGACACCATTATTTGCCGATAAACATTTTGGTATCCTGCCGCTTCTTGCTGGAACATTACTTACCACTTTTATTGCAATTATTTTTGCCGTTCCACTGGGATTGGTTATTTCTGTTTACGTGAAGGAATACGCATCACCAAGATTTACCACAATTGTAAAACCAATCCTGGAAGTGCTGGCAGCTATACCAACAGTTGTTTATGGATTTTTTGCCTTGCAATTTGTAACCCCATTATTACAAAAATTTATTCCAGGTCTCAATGGGTTTAATGCATTATCTCCCGGCCTGGTCATGGGTGTCATGATCATCCCCTACATCACATCACTAAGTGAAGATGCATTAAGGGCAGTTCCCCGTTCATTGAGAGAAGCGTCTTATGGAATGGGTGCCACAAAATTTCAAACGGCGTTCCGTGTAATGATCCCGGCCGCATCATCAGGCATAATTGTTTCAATTATCCTTGCTATTTCCAGGGCATTAGGTGAAACAATGATCGTGGCTATTGCCGCAGGGCAGGAACCTAAATTAACTTTCAATCCAAAAGAATCTGTGGAGACAATCACCACATATATCGTGCAGGTAAGTATGGGAGATGTGCCACAGGATTCGCTGGAATATCAAACCATATTTGCCGCCGGCCTCACCTTATTCGTATTTACATTCATTTTGAATAACATCAGTTTTTGGATACGAAAAAAATACCAGAATAAATATGAGTAAGCCATCTTACAATAAAGCAAAACTAGTGGACCAGGTATTTAAATATGTGGCGATGGCGTTTACTATTTTTGCCCTTGTCATACTTCTTGTATTGCTGATCGATATATTTTCCAGTGGTATGGAAAGAATTAACTGGAGTTTCTTTACCAGTCTTCCCAGCAGGTTTGCAGAAAAATCAGGTATCATGACTGCTCTTGCCGGCATGATGTCTTTATTATTTTTTACCATCATTATTTCTTTGCCTGTTGGTGTTTTGGCAGGTATTTATTTGCAGGAGTATGGCAAAAAAAACCGGTTTGCAAAATTTATAGAAATAAATATTTCAAATTTGGCCGGTGTTCCTTCCGTCATTTATGGTATACTTGGATTAACATTATTTGTCCGCATATTAAACATGGGAAACAGCCTGATTGCCGGTGCTTTGACGCTGGCGCTTTTAATACTTCCCATTATTATTGTAGCCACCAGGGAAGCTATTAAAGCGGTACCTGATTCCTTACGAGAAGCATCTTATGGCATGGGTGCCACTAAATGGCAAACAACAAGTAAAGTGGTATTGCCATCTGCCTTAGGCGGTATATTAACAGGTATTATTTTGGCTGTTTCCAGGGCTATTGGTGAAACAGCGCCATTGCTTGTAATTGGAGCACTGGTTTATGTACCTTTTATTCCCGAGGGACCAAATGATCAATTTACAACATTGCCCATTCAAATTTTTAATTGGACCACCCGTCCGCAGGAAGCATTTATCGTTAATGCGGCTGCGGGTATTATTGTTCTTTTACTGATCACTTTTTTATTAAATGGAATTGCTATTTATATCAGAAATAAATGGTACAAGAAAATTAAGTATTAAATATGTTTAAACTGGAAACCAGGAATGCGAATCTGTGGTATGGCGAAAAACAGGCCTTAAAGGATATATCTATTGGTATTGATGCAAATACGGTTACGGCCTTTATTGGCCCTTCTGGCTGTGGTAAATCAACTTTATTAAGGTGCTTTAACCGGATGAATGACCTGATTGAAAACACAAAAATTGATGGTGATTATTTATTAGACAATGATAACATTTATAAAGAAACGGATGTATATGAATTAAGAAAAAAGGTTGGTATGGTATTTCAAAAACCAAATCCTTTTCCCAAATCAGTTTTTGAAAATGTGGCTTATGGTTTAAGGATCATGGGTGAAAAAAATAAAAATGTTATTAAAGACAAAGTGGAACAATCCCTCAAGAATGCTGCTTTGTGGGAAGAAGTTGAGGGGGTATTGAATAAATCTGCTTTATCACTTTCCGGAGGGCAGCAGCAACGCCTTTGTATTGCACGAACACTCGCTATGGAACCAACTGTAATTTTAATGGATGAACCAGCTTCAGCGCTGGATCCTATATCTACCGCTAAAATTGAAGATTTGATCTATGAACTGAAGAAAAAAGTTACCATTGTAATTGTTACGCATAATATGCAACAGGCAGCCAGGATCAGCACTAAAACCGCGTTTTTTTATCTTGGTGAACTGGTTGAATTTGATGAAACGAAAAAAATATTCACTAATCCTCAAAATGAACGCACACAGAATTATGTTACGGGACGTTTTGGGTAAAAATATGTTGTATGACACGACTGGAAGATGAATTAAAAGAACTGAAAAACAGTTTATCGGATATAGCACACCTCGTTGGTAACCAGCTAAGGAAAAGTATTATCGCTTTATTGGAAGATGATATTGATTTGGCAAACGAAGTAATTTATAATGAAAAACGAGTTAATGCACTGGAATTAAAGATTGACCAGGATTGCGAATACATTTTAACCTTGTTAAACCCGGTTGCCCAGGACATGCGTTTAGTAATATCCACTTTAAAAATTAATACGGATATGGAACGCATAGGTGACTATGCTGAAGGGATTGCAGAACTGGTCATCATCGGGAATAAAAATTTTGATAAAGGTCTTATTGAAGATATTCGGTTAAATGAAATGAGTCGCACTGCTTTGCAGATGTTGGATGATATCATAAAAGGATACTGCGAAGAAGATACTAAAATTGCCAGGTCAGTTTTTATGAAGGACCAGGAACTGAACGAGATAAATAGAAATGCTTCCGGTATAGCGGAGCATTTTGTTAGGCAGAATCTGGATAAGATTCAGCAGGCTTTTCTGACCATTTCCATCATCCGAAAATTGGAAAGGGTGGGTGATCATATCACCAATATTGCCGAAGAAATTATCTTTTTTAAAGAGGCTGAAGTTTTACGACATAAAAGCCTGGTTGAAAGAAAATGAAATCAAAGTTGATGTATCCTGGTTGAAAATTAACTACTCAAAATTATTTGGCTCACAGGAAAACGGGCCGCCAGTTTACAACCTTTACCAGGTTGTGATAAAATTTCTATGGCACCATTAAATGTATAAACCCGGCTTTTAATATTGGCCATACCTATGCCGCTCTCTTTCTTGCCTGTTGTGTATCCTATTCCATTATCTGTTATAATGAGATTTATGGATTGTTTATTTTGTGATAAATCAATATTCACTTTGGTAGCTTTTGAATGCTTCAAAATATTTGTCAGCTGTTCCTGTATGATCCTGAAAATATTCAGTTTAAATTTATCATTTACCCGGTCTTCAATAAAATGATCCAATGCGCAAACAATATGTATCTGATTGGTCTCCATCGAATCATGGGCCATATTTTCAATGGAATCACATAAACCCAGCATATTAATTTTATCCGTGGTAAGGCCCTTGGTTAATTTCCGGATTTCTTCGATGGCGGTATTCATATATTCCGAAGAACGGGTTATAAACAATGTACTTGATCCATCACCGCTCTTTGCCAGGTCAAGGTAAAGTTTCGCAGCGCCCAGCAACTGGTTTACATTATCATGTAGTTCTTTACCAATATCTGATCGCTCAGTTTCTTTTGCATCTTCCATCGCCTGTGCTATCTGTCTTTCTTTTAACTGAATTTCCTGGTCCAGTCTTTCATCCACTTTATGATGTTCTCTTTTCATCTGCATCAGCCCAATCATCCGGCAGGCTTTACCATGGGTATCTCTGAGGATGATTCCGCTGCTGGCAACTTTTGATGCTGAGTTATCCGATTTTAAATATCGGTAATCAGCCTTCCATTCAAGCTCCCTGGATTGCAGTGCTTTTTTAAAACTATTTTCCACGCCAGGTTTGTCTTCGGGATGAATATGTTTGATCCAGTCCTGTAAAGAAAAAGCATGGGTTCCTTTTTTATGGCCATATACCTCCTGGTAACTTTTACTCAATATAAATTTCCTGGTATCTATAATATAATCGAATAGTACATCGGTCGAATGATTGAACATCAGTTTAAAACCTGCTGCAATTTCCTGGTCATGTTTTTGCTGTAGTTTATCCTGGGTGTGCTGATCTTTTTTGATTTCCCCCCGCAGTTCCATTTCCAATTCTTTTACCCTGCTTACATCCTGCATAGCACCTATTAGCCGGATGGCTTTGCCATTTTCGCTTCTGATAATAATGGCACGGCAAATAACAGATGCCATGGATCCATCGCTTCGTTTAAATGGGAAGGAATCGTTCCAGTACTTTGCCCGGGTGTTTAATTTTTTAAACAATTTGTCTTCCAATAATTCTTTGTGTTCCGGGAACAGGCAGACCCTTGCTTTTTTATACAGAACGGTATTGTTTTTTAACCGGTAACCAAAAATCTCTTTTACACTTTCACCTACATAAATCAAACCTGACCTGAGATCCCAATCCCACATAACATCGTATGAAGTCCTGGCAATATGCTTTATCCATTTACTATAATTTACCACTATTTTATCGGCTACGGCTTTTGCCAGAATAATATCACCAGCCACCAGCTTTGCTTTCTTTTTGTCAATGCTTATTTGTTTCGAATGAGCTGTAACAATATTATCGGCAACAATTTTTTCTTTTATAGTGTCAATAATTTTCTGTTCCAGAATAGCCTGGCTCAAATCTGAAATGGTGGTTACGGATTTATGTATGCCTTGTTCGTTGGCAAAAACAGCCGAAGTGATTTCGCAAGGAAATGGTTTGCCATTTTTTTTTATAGCAGTTACAACAGCTACAGATTTTCCTGTTGCTTTTAACTGTTTTTGCATTTTTTTGAAGCTTAGTTCATTTGTTTCAAAGATGGCCGACCAGTTTTTTAAAAGCAGTTCTTTTTTTGAATAGGCCAGGAGTTTACAGGCTGCCCGGTTAGCCATAATGATTTGACCGTTGCCCACCGAGGTAATGATGTTGGGCTGTATGGAATTATTAAAAGCAAGCCAAAGCAGCTTTTCTTCATGTACCAGGTTCCCGGAATGTAAAGGAATAATTTTCTTTCTGATGGTATATAGAATTTTTATGAGATAAGGTGATGCAAAAGGTAGTCATTATAATGTGGAACAACATATGATCATCGGCTAAAGCAATGCTTGCTTTCATAAAAGCTGTTTTGTTATGTTTGGTTAAAACATAGTCAAACCCAAATTAGGCACTTAATTTTACCTGGCATACCGTGTTTTCACGGGATGGTTTCAAAACCATATGATGTATGTTTAATGAATCTGGGAAGAAGGGGGTGAATTTAAGTGCGGGTCATGGATTAATACAGTTGATAATAATGTTTGAAATATTAAATGATATGTTGACAGGAAAAGTTATTACACAATCAGCCGTTTATTTAAAAATGAAAAAAACCGCTGCATATATTATCAACGAAGGATGATCATTTCAAAATGATGATCCATGATAATGGTGTTGGAATGGATGCGAAGAAAAAAACAGCAGGCGTGGGTTTGCTCAATATGAATGGGCGTCTTAGCTTTTTTAATGGAACCATGTTGATTGATTCAGCACCGGGAAAAGGATTCAGGCTGGAGGTTAAAATTCCGGTTTGATCAAAACCACATTCCTGGAGAGACCAGGTAAATAAGCATAAACAGACATGATGTTGGGTTATTCACTAATCTCTTTAGGAAGTAGATTCAAATTTTTAATGTACCTGCTTTTATTAAAGGGTTTTTTATTTTTTATCACATCAAAAATTTCCAAAGAGACACATTGCCCTATGAGTTGCTTTGTTTCAAATTCATTATACCCTAAACTGATTAACCGATCATAGGTTATTTTTGTTTCAGGCGGGTCATTACTGTCTAACTGATTTTTTATTATTTGAAAAATTTCATCTCTTATTATTTCATTCGGCTTCATAATACTGATGTTTATTTTATTAATGACTCACTCATGTTAGCGGATCGTAGTTTATCTGGTTGAGCACTTTATTATACCTCGCTGGTTACTTTTGCAAATTTATTCCTGTACTCGATGGGCGTTAGTCCAGTGACTTTTTTGAAAATATCCCGGAATGCTTTCGTGTCACTATATCCTACATCATACATGATTTCAGATACATTCTTTCTGGATGCTTCAAAAAATTTCTTGGCAGCTTCTACTCTCACTCTTTGTATATAACCTATGGGTGTATTGTTGGTAGCTTCTTTAAATCTTCTTTCAAAAGTCCGGCGACTGATATTGATTAAACCAGCCAAATTGTCTATGGTTATTTTATCGCAATAGTGGTTTTCAATATAATCCTGCACATGTTGAATATCCTTGTCAACATGGTTTCTTTGACCCCTGAAAATAGCAAATTGGGATTGGCTGTCTCTTCCAAAATCTAATGCAAAATATTTTGAAATCATGACGGCTGTTTCCCTGTCAGAAAACTTTTCAACCAGGTATAAAATTAAATTCCATAAACTGTTTGCACCTCCACTGCTGTAAATATTATCGTGTTCTGTTATGATAGCGCCGTCTGCTACTTCCACTTGCGGATAGCGTTCTTTAAATTCATTAATATATGCCCAATGAGTAGAGCATTTTTTACCATTGAGTAAACCGGTTTCTGCTAATAAAAAAGCACCGATACACAAACTGGCAAGACTGGCACCCTTTTGATGTAACTTTTTAAAATAAGGGATTGCTTCTATATTGGCTTGCACGCCTTTGGTGGTATCGCCAAATGTTGGTGGTATAATAAGTAAATCGGTTTTAGTTACATCTTTTAGCAACCTGTCTGTTTTTATAGTGTACTCACCATTGTTAGCAGGCACATATTGGTTTAAGCCTACATACTCTACCTGGAAAACAGGTTTTTTGCCAAATGCAGTTAAAAACTCATTGGCCGTATGAAAGGTTCTGAATGGTGGTGTTACGGCTTCAATTACGCCATACTCAGGTACAAAAACGGAAACCAGCATAGGAAAAAGTTTTATGCTACAAGATAAAATAGGTTTGTCATAATTCACCCCTATAGTTGTCATTTTTACAACAGGCCGGGTTGTATATCCTGGTCTAATTTTGAATGGTGAAATCAAACAATCAAAAACAGATAATTATGACACAAACAAAAATTACGGTTGAAGCAACTGTACATTCTCCCGTAGCAAAAGTCTGGAAAGCCTGGAATACACCGGCCGATATTATGCAATGGAACACAGCTGACCCGGGCTGGCATTGCCCGGTAAGTGAAAACGACCTAAGCGTGGGTGGTAAGTTTAAAAATCGAATGGAAGCAAAAGATGGCAGCTTTGGTTTCGACTTTGAAGGCGTATATGATAAGGTTGAACTGCATAAGGAAATTGCTTACACCATGAGTGATGGAAGAAAGGCTGCAACCTTGTTTACGGAGCAAAATGGTAAAACCATTATAGCAACCACATTTGATGCTGAATCAGAAAACGATCCTGGATTTCAGAAGCAGGGCTGGCAGGCCATCCTGGACAACTTTGTAAAATATGTTGAATCAAAAAATGAAGAAGACGCAGGCAAATCGCAGTAGTTATTCATCACAATTTAAATTCATTAAAAATGGCAAACAATTCAGTTTCATTACACAGGGTTATCAAAGCAAGCCCTGAAAAATTATACCGGGCATTTTCCGATCCTGTAGCAAATTCAAGCTGGGTTCCACCCTATGGATTTTTATGCACGGTACAGCAAATGGATTTTAAAGTAGGAGGTAAGTTTAAAATGACCTTTATAAATTTCAGTACAGGAAATGGACATTCTTTTGGTGGCGAATACCTGGAAATTAAACCCAATGAATTGATTAAATACACCGATCAGTTCGACGATCCGAATTTACCCGGGGTAATGACAACAACCATCTGGCTGAATAAGGTTTCAGTGGGCACCGAATTGAAAGTGGTGCAGGAAGTAATTACGCTTACTATTTTCTCA
>JAKFER010000226.1:0-52250 GCA_036675565.1 Chitinophagaceae bacterium | reverse complement strand
CCTGTTGAACCCTTAAAAAAGGAAGATGGAAAGTTCAAATTCTTAGGTGAAAACAAAAAAAATATTCTTATTCTTACTTACTATAAAGACGTAGTTTATATGCCTGATGAAGATTTGGCATTTTTAACGACTATTTTAAATGCATGTAAAATTAACCTGGGAGATGTTGCTGTTGTAAATACGGCCCTTAGTGAAATTGATTACCGGGATTTAAAAAAACAATTAAAGCAACAAAAAGCTTTATTGTTTAATGTTGAACCCACTCAAATTCAATTACCGGTAACATTCCCTCCTTTCCAGGTTCAATCATTTGATGGATGTCAATACCTGTTATCGCCATCTTTAAATACGCTTGAAAATGATAAGGTACTGAAAGGAAAACTTTGGACCAGTTTGCAACGATTATTCTTATCCTGATGCATGGCGTAATTTTTTAACCTTACTCAATATGAAGTTGATTTTTGCAACAAACAACCAGCATAAAGTAAACGAGGTGCAGCCCCTGGTGGGAAATAATTTTGAATTAATTACCTTAAAAGATGCCGGAATTGATACAGAAATCCCTGAACCTTTTGATAGTTTGGAAGAAAACGCAGCGCATAAATCGAAAACGATATATAAAATAACCGGTTTAAATTGTTTTAGCGAAGATACCGGGCTTGAAGTACCAGCCTTGAATGGCGAACCCGGAGTAAAAAGCGCCCGATATGGTGGGGAAGAAAAATCCTTTGACAAAAACATTGATAAGCTTTTAAAAAAACTTGAATCCAAAACAGATAGAAAAGCCAGCTTCAGAACGGTGATTTCTCTTTTAATGGATGGTAAAGAAATACAGTTTGAGGGCATTTGCAAGGGTCATATAGTTGAAAACAGGCAAGGCAATAAAGGTTTTGGATACGATCCGGTATTTGTTCCTGAAGGAGCAGAAAAAACTTTTGCTTTAATGACTATGGAAGAAAAAAATAAGTTCAGCCATCGAAGAAAGGCGGTGGATAAACTGGTAAATTACCTCCGAAAAATAAATAAAGACATTTGAGTACTACAAGCAACCAAATAATCACTGAAAGCGACTTAATTGCAGGATGTATAGAAGGAAACAGGCGCATGCAGGAAGAACTCTATAACAGGTTTTCTTCAAAAATGTACGCCGTTTGCCTACGCTATGCAGGAAATACGCAGGAAGCTGAAGATATTTTACAGGAAGGCTTTATCAAGATTTTTAAAAAGCTTTCCACCTTTCGTGGCGATGGCTCTTTTGAAGGTTGGATAAGAAGGATTTTTGTAAATACAGCCATTGAACAATTCAGAAGGAAGAAATACCTGCAACCTGTAACTGATAAAGAAGAAAATACTATTGAAGGTGATTACCTGAATGTGCTGGATGGATTGGCAGAAAGAGATATCATTGAATTGATCCAGGATCTGTCACCCGGTTACCGAACAGTATTTAATATGTACGTGATTGAAGGATATACCCATAAAGAAATTGGCGATATCATGGGAATAAGTGAGGGTACCAGCAAATCACAATTATCCAGGGCAAAGGTGATACTCCAGGATATGGTTAAGAAATATATTGATCAACATCGATCTGTGAAAAAATGAATGAAGAACTTAAAAATAAAATTTACAATTACCAGGTAAGTCCTCCTGCCAAAAACTGGTCAGCCATTGCAGCAGCGTTGGATCAGGATTTGGATGCAGCGTTTCCCGCCAAACTTTATGCCTTTGAAACCAAACCGCCAACAGGGATTTGGAATAAAATTTCTCATTCACTTGACCAGGAAATAAATGCTTCGTTTCCACAAAGACTTTTTGCATTTGAAACAATACCGCCAGCTGGGTTATGGGATAAGATTGCGGATGAATTAAATGAAGAGAGTCAAATAAAAGTTATCCCGGCATACAAAAGATCCACTCCAGTTTGGAAATATGCTGCAGCTGCAGCTGTAATCGGGTTAATCGCATTTTCTTTGTTTTGGATGAATAATGATAACAGTGTAACCAACAATGACATTGTTTCTACAACACCAGTATATGAAACTCCTTCAGAAAGCCATAACCTTCCTGTACCTCTGGATAATTTACCATCAACAACTGAATCCAACGATTCAAGAGTTGAAGAGAGTCCTGTTATTGCAAAAAAATGGGTTGCTAAAAACAGCTATCGTGAAAAATATCCTAATCAAAGAATTTACGCTGCTGCCAGTGCGGACGAATTAAGAAATGCGCCTGCGCAACTATCACCTTCTTTTTCGGTAGATATTATGTCAGATAACCTGCAGCCCCGTGAACCAAGTGCGAGGCAAATTGCCTACAATCCTTCCCGGGTTGCTGAAAGCAATCCATATGTAACGGTCATCACACCAGACGGTTATGTAATCAGGATTTCAAAGAAATTAGCAGGCATGATCGGTTGCCTTAACAATGAACCTACATTAAATGATGTGGATTGTAAGGCTAAAGTGCAAAAGTGGCGTGAACAAATTGCGCAGTCCCCTATCACCCCGGCACCAGGAAATTTCCTGGATATGCTCGACCTCATTAATACCATAAAGGAAAATACACCCTGAGCATAACCAAACATATTGCATGTCAAGAATTAAAATTGAAGTTCCCGACCATTTTTCGTTTTCCGCAAATATTCCCATACGAATAACCGATATCAATTATGGCGGGCATGTTGGTAACGACAGCATACTTTCCATTATTCATGAAGCTCGTATGCTTTTTTTAAAAGAATATGGTTACGAAGAATTAAACCTGGATGGTGCCGGCCTGATCATGAGTGATGTTGCCATTGAATTTAAGAATGAATTATTTTATGGCGATGAGTTACAAGTTTCAGTGCAGGCTGCAAACTTTTCAAAAGTTGCATTTACCATTTTTTATAAACTGGAAAAAGTAAATCCCAACCAAGAAAATAAACTTATAGCTATTGCTAAAACAGGAATGGTTTGTTATGATTATAATAATAAAAAAGTGACGGCCATTCCATCAACTGTGCTGGCTAAATTGTCTTAGTTAAAATAGCTATACATAATTGTTCCAGATCTTCCAGCTTTCTTCTGCCTGGATCTCCAGCATTTCATTTCCGTTTTGAATGGTGGCTCCCATTTCTTCTCCCTTTTTCAGGAATGTAGTTTTAACGGGATTATAAACCACATCAAATAAGTAATGTTCTGCAGTAAGAAATTTGTAGGGTATTCCAGGTGCTTCTTCTGTTTTAGGAACCGTACCCAAAGGAGTAGTGTTGACGATAAGAAGATGATCCTTTATAATAGATTTATCAAGCGAATCATAACCAAGCTGGCCTTCTTTCGGATTACGGGATACTACCTGGAATCGGATATTCAATTGAGATAACACATATTCAACTGCTTTTGATACTCCTCCGGAGCCTAATACCAAAGCTTTGGAGTGATGAGGTTTCAAAAATTTTTCAAGGCTTTTTTTAAACCCAATTACATCCGTATTAAAACCATGTAACTGACCATCTTCAACTTTAATGCAATTGCATGCACCTATCACCTGGACAACGGGAGATGCTTGCTGCAAATAAGAAATGACTTGTTGCTTATAGGGAATTGTAACATTCAATCCTTCCAATTCCGGATGATCGTGTAAGATGTTTTTTATTTCAGCTATGGAAGCAATAGGAAAATTCTCGTACTGGCAATCATGCAACTCCTCCTTTTCAAACTTTCTTGTGAAATATACTTTTGAAAAAGAATGAGATAAAGGATATCCTATTAAACCAAAAAGCCGCATAGGCTGATATTTAATCTAAAAATAAATTAAAGGTATCACCTCTTAATCCAAGACGCATTGCTTCCAGTGGAATAACTTCAGATGGGGCAATATTTCCAAGGTTAGCATTACAACCCAATAATTCAATAAAATATAGTTGCTGTGCTTTTTGCGGCGCTTCCCAAATAATTTTTTCACCTTTTATCTGGGTTAAAATTTCCTGCACCAAACCTTCTCTTACCTCACCTGATCCTCGATAAATACCCACATTACCTGCCTCCCGGGCTTCAGCAATTACGTAAGTAGATCCTGCTTCCAGTTCTGCACTCATTTGCTCAATCCATTTATATGGAGGAATAATATGCGTTGCATCTTTGCTTCCTACTTCACTTAAAACTGTAAATTGTTTTGCCAGCTTTTCTATATAGCCACATTTTTCAGCATGCGGAATTTCAATGGATCCATCACTTACTTCTAAATAATTAATATCAAAATCCTTACAAACAGAAACATAATCATCAAATTGATTACGGATCAGGAAAGCTTCGAAAAGCGTTCCACCGAAATAAATTGGAATATCATAAGATTTATAGATCTCAAGCTTTTCACGGAGATTTGGTGTAACAAACGATGTTCCGAATCCAAGTTTGATAATATCGACATGCGGATGCGCAACACTAAGGAAATTGACTGCTTCGTTTATACTCAGGCCTTTATCCATCACCATAGTCAAACCTGATTCACGTGGTTTTTTTATACGATCTGGAATTTGAGAGAGATTAAAATTCATGTACAGGGTTTTAGCTATTAAAATTTAAGCAGTATTTAAACTGCTTTTAAAAAACTGGCGCAAAAATAAGGAAGAATGATTTGTACAGAGGTGACTTTTATCAACCTTTAAATGGATTTGTTTCTTTTAAACCTGGCGATAAGATCTACTACCTGTTGATTCTGAAGTATCGAAGGATTTAGTTCAACAAACTTTTTCAACAACCGGGGAGCTTTATCCATGGCTCTTTCCAGTTGCAGAAGTGCCGTTTTATTTTTTCCCATGGCAAATAAAATGGCGCTATTATAATAATGCAGTAATGGTTTGCCATTACTTATCTCAATAGCTACCCTAACTTGTTCAACAGCTTCATCGTAATATCCTGCTTTATACAAACAGCGGATCAATGCTTCCCAACCAGCCATACTTCTTGGCTTAATTCGTACCACATCTGAAAAACTCTGAATAGCTTCTTTATATGATTCCAGTTTCAACCGGCATTCACCCATTAACAATAAATATTCTGTTTGATTTTTATGAATGCGAACAGCATTTGACAACTGTTTAATAGCAGCTTCATATTGCCCCTCATGGTAGTATGTGCAGGCTATCTTATAAAATAATTTACTCTCCTCGGGATTAAGGTGCACCGCCTTGCGGTAGTGAAACCTGGCCTGGGCAAAGTTTTTCATTTTTTCATAACAGTGAGCAATGGCTTCGTAAATCACATCTTCAGGCTTGGACAGTTCAAGTACTTTCTCCAGCATTTCGATGGCATCCTTATATTTCCTTAACCTGATATACGCATCACCCATGTTTCGGTAAGCATAATCAAACTTTTCATCAATCGTAACAGCATATTTATAAGCATCAATAGATTTTTCATACAATTTCAGACCCTGAAATCCGGCTCCCAGGTTAAACCATGCTAATTCATTGTATGGATATTCTTCAATTATTTCCTGGTGAAGCCGGATGCTTTCTTCATTTCGCCCAGTAAATTCTGTCCAGAAACAAATTTTATATAATGCTTCTTCGTTATTCTGATCAGATTCTAAAATCATTCGAAGGCAATCAAAAACCTTATCAAACTCTTCATAATCATCATATACATCGGCGAGTTCAAATAGTAATTCAATACGATCATCACCTTCAAACTGAGTCAATGCCTGTTGAAGCAATTCCACGGCCTGCTCTTGTAAATCAAGGGCAAGCAATGCATCTGTTTTGAGAATATATAAGTTGATGTCTGAACCATCAAAAATACCCGCTTGTTCCAATGTATCCAGTGCAGCCTGGTAGCGGCGGCTGGCTAATAATAAATCTGCCTTTCGAATTAATAAAATCGAAGAAAATGGATATAATTCAATGGCAAATTCTGAAGCTTCTAAAGCCTTAACAACTTCTTCTCTTTCGTCGAAATAATCAATAATTTTTTCAAATGACTCTTCATCGATAAAAGTATGGCTGCGTCCTGTACGCAGATTTTCATACTGGCGGAGTAATTCTTTTAAAAATTCCCTGTCTTCGCGATAGTGCTGTTCTCTCATTTAAAAAGGTTGGAATCAAATTAACACTTAAAATAAAAAACACCAATTATTTGTAACAATTCGTAAACAAATTCGTTAAATAATAATTAAAACAAATGATGAACGGTTTTTAAATAATAGAAATTTTAACGTACTTTTGTGTCGAATGTTAATTAAACCCCAAATAATCAAGCAGTTACTTCAAAAAAAGACAGCAGTTATTATTGTTCTGTTGGCTTCTACCCTTGGTGCATTTGCCACACTTGGAGATGGTAAAGGTAAACCCAGGCAAAAGTCATTGCTAACAAAAGCTCCTGTGTATTTAAATACGGGAACCTTCTCACTTAAATCTACCTACGATTTCAGGGGTAACCATATTATAAACGAAGAAAAGAACAACTATCTTTTTATAAATACTACGCTTACTTACAAAAAAGGTAATACAACCTATATAGTCCCTATAAAAAGAAAAGTGATTTTGGATAAAATCAAGTTTAACCCAGCTTCAAGAGGTAATTATTAATTACTTAATTACCTGTTCCCTTACTTTCATTATATGTTACTATCCGGAAACCGGACTTAGGAAGATCAAATTTAGATGCTGGTACCGGGTTGAAGTTGACATTTGAAACGGTATATGTAACTTTCAAGTTCCCCATGACTGTTTCATACTCCATTACCAGTCCAGGCAATCCCCTGTTAGCATATTGAAAGTCTGTATTTTCCGGTACAATTTCTTTGGTAAAATAAACGGTAAAAGTAGTTCCATCAGGCATTTTACCAATCGCTTTCTGGCTGTTATAGCCAGCTATCTCTTTAAAATCATTAACCATTGTAAATGTGATGCCTTCATATTTGCTGTTTGCCTCCTTCCAGTTTGCAGGTGTCATGGGGATCATATATTTCTGGTCTCCGTATTCTTTCAAAACCGTAACATTCCCCGTTTTACCATCAATGATAGTGGATTGTGTCCCTAAGGAGCTAACCATCTCAGAACGGCTTTGTGGGCCTTTTATATAAACCACATTGGTTGCTCCATCAAACATATCTGCTATCTGGGGGTCTGCTTTACCTGTATTGATCACAATATCATATGAAATAGTGCCTTCAGTAATTTTACGCTGGGCATTAACCTGAAAACTGGCAATTATCATCAATCCCAAAACCGTTATTCTCAAAATATGTTTCATGTATTTATTTTTATTTAATTTTCTGTAGCTTGTAATTCGCCTATAATTATACCCATTTGTATTCAATTTTCATTTTGGGTCATTTCCTGTTTATTTTTTATTTCTATTAAGACGACAATTTAGCCTATTCGTTGCTTACAAAAAAGCCGGTTTCAAGTTGTTTTGAAACCGGCTTTTATATGAGTAGCTTAATGCTATCTTTTCTTTTGCATTTCCTTCAGCTTTTTTTGCTGTTCCTGCGCCTGTTCCATTCGCTCCTGCCACTTGGATTTAGTTTTGGGTTTTTTCCTGTTAATCTCAATTTTTGCCAGGATTTTCTTTTCATCGATAATATAATTCTGGATTATAAACTGAAGGATCAGGGTGATCAGGTTTGAAACCGTATAATACCAGGTCAACGCCGATGGCAGACTATTAAAAACAAATAACAGGATAACCGGGAAGAAATAAGGCATGTACTTTAACACTGGATTATTCTGGTCCGGTGTCATACTCATACTGTAAATGGAAATGAGTAAACTGGTTATAGTAGCCGTTATAGTAAACAAACTAATGTGATCTCCATATAGCGGGATATTGAAGCCCAGATCTAAAATGGAATCATATGTGGAAAGATCTTTTGCCCATAAAAAACTTTCACCTCTTAATGCCACATGCGAACTAAAGAAGCTATAAAGAGCAAAGAATATAGGAATTTGCAATAAGGCTGGAATACATCCACCTAATGGATTAACACCTGCTTCCCTGAACAATTTCATTTGCTCCATACTGATCTGCTGCTGATCATTGCCATACTTTTCTTTCAGTTTGGCAATTTCAGGTCTGAGCACCTTCATTTTAGCACCACTCAAATAACTTTTATATGTTAATGGGGAAATGACCAAGCGGATCAGGATGGTTAATAAAAGGATCACGATTCCATAACTGCTGACAAATCCTTTAATGATATCAAATACCGGCAATACAATCCATCTATTGATATATTTTACAAATGCAAACATGCCCTGGCCAAGGTTAACCAGGTTTTCCAATTCATAATTGTAACCTTTTAAAATCTTATAATCATTAGGACCATAATATAATTGTAAGGGAACAAGACTGGTTCCGGCACCACCATCCACTTTGTACTGAAGGCTGGCAGTGGCTTCAACAACCAATCCGGAATCTTCCGGGACAATCCATTTCATCATACCAGATTCAAATCCATTTTTTGAGATGAAGGCGGTATTAAAAAACTGTTGTTTTACAGCAACCCATTTTAAATCCTTTTCAAATTCCTGTTCATTGCGATTGCTGATTCCATAATAGTCAAATTCACCCGCTTCGTTAAAACCCACCTGGGAATTTGTTTTTTCATAACTAAGATCTCTTTCTAATTGTTTCGCTCTCGCACTCCAATTAAAATTCAATGCACCATTGGTCAATAATGTATTGGCACCATTCAATTGAATATTGAAATCAATCATGTAATCATTGGGCTTTACTACATAATGATGAACAATGCCCGGACCTGCGCTGTCAGCAGACTGGAGCGTAAAACTAATTTGCTTATTTCCATCTGCACCAGTTTGAACCTCGCCCACCGCAAAGTTTAAAGAAGCAATCTGCGCACTGTTATTAACACCGGTATTGATAGGGTAATCAATTTTATCAAAATCTGTTGAAGCCAGTCTGACCAAATTACCTTGCTGATCCTTAAATTTTTTAAGTTCAATATATGCCGGCTGTCCTCCCTTGCTGGTAAATACCACCTTCATCAATTCATTCTCCAGGCTCACCAATTCTTCATTGCCTGCTGTAGCCTGGTTGAAACCACCTGCTGTAGTAACAATTTTTGTAGAATCAAGTTTTTGTTGTGCAACATTTAAAGCTGCGGTATCCGCTTTGGGTTTATTGAGATTAGCAATGGAATCAGCTTTAGCTTTTTCCATTTCATATGCTTTCTGATCCTGTGTAGTAAAGTAAAAATATCCGAAAAAAAGCAGTCCAAGCACCACAAAACCAATGATGGTATTACGATCGAAATTCATTTAGTATTTTTTAAAAGATGGCAAAGATAGGGAAACTACCTTTTGCGGGTTATTTAAACCGGTTCAAGGCATTCCTAAACAACAGGTAGTGATCAGATTGCTTCGCTTTGCATAGGAGCGCCTTTTGCTGCCATCCGATGTTCATTATATTTTTTTGCTGCGCCAATAAAATGAACAAAAAGCGGGTGTGGGTTTTCCACTGTACTTTTTAATTCAGGGTGATATTGAACTCCTATAAAAAATGGATGAGATGGAATTTCCATGATTTCCACCAGGTTTGTTTCAGGGTTTATACCACTTGCTACCATTCCATTTTTCTCAAATTGGTCTTCAAAATCATTATTGAATTCGTAACGATGACGATGTCGTTCGCTGATTTGCGTGGTTCCGTAGATCGTTTGTGCTAATGAACCTTCTTTTATATTACATGGATAAGTTCCCAGTCGCATGGTTCCGCCTAATTTGGTTACTTTCTTTTGTTCTTCCATCATATTAATAACAGCATGATCGGTTTCTGGATCCATTTCTGTAGAATGAGCATGCTCAATGCCTAAAACATTTCTTGCAAATTCAATAACCGCCATCTGCATACCCAGACAAATACCAAAAAATGGCAAGCCTTTTTCCCGGGCATATTTAACTGCTGTAATTTTGCCTTCAATGCCACGATGACCAAATCCAGGAGCAACTAAAAGTCCATCTAATGTGCCCAATTTTTCAGATACATTTTCTTTCGTTATATATTCCGAATGAATATCAACTACCTGAACTTTACATTCATTGATTGCGCCTGCATGTACAAAGGATTCAAGAATTGATTTATAAGCATCCTGTAACTCCACGTATTTACCGATCAGGCCGATCGTGACTTTGGATTTAGGATATTTTAATTTATCTAAAAACTCTTTCCACTTGGTTAATTCCGGTTCGGGATACCCTGTAATATTTAGTTTCTTTAATACAATTGTATCAAGCCTCTCCTTCATCATGATCAGCGGAACTTCATAAATGGTAGCAGCATCAACTGCTTCAATTACGGCCTCCTGTTGTACATTACAAAACTGCGCAATCTTTTTCTTGATTTCGTTGCCGATGGGTTCTTCAGTACGGCAAACCAATACATCCGGTAAAACGCCGCTTTCACTTAACATTTTTACAGAATGCTGAGTAGGTTTGGTTTTTAACTCTTTGGCAGCTTTTAAATAGGGAATCAATGTTAAATGAACAACCAACAGATCTTCATCCGGCATCTCCCATTGTAATTGACGGATGGCTTCTATATAAGGTAAGGATTCTATATCCCCGACAGTACCACCTATTTCGGTAATAATGATATCAAATTCATTATTTTGACCTAATACTAACATCCGTCTTTTTATTTCATCTGTGATATGTGGAATCACCTGAACGGTCTTTCCCAGGTATGCTCCTTCTCTTTCTTTATTAATAACGGTTTGGTAAATTTTACCTGTAGTAACATTATTGGCTTGTGAAGTAAATATGTTCAGGAACCTTTCGTAGTGACCCAGGTCAAGGTCTGTTTCTGCACCATCTTCAGTAACAAAACATTCTCCGTGCTCATATGGGTTTAAAGTGCCTGGATCCACATTGATATACGGATCAAACTTTTGGATTGTTACTTTAAAGCCCCTTGCCTGTAAAAGCTTGGCAAGTGAAGCCGCAATAATCCCTTTTCCTAATGAAGATGTAACCCCACCGGTTACGAAAACATATTTTGCCATAATGATAACTGGTATTTTTTCATTTTTATTTACATCTGAATAACCTTCTTATTCAAAAAATAAAATCTTTTCCCTTAAAGTGGAAAAATTATTCCCTTTCTTAAAGTCAATTATATTTTTTAGAAATAGTTGGCCAGTATTCAAACGACCAAGCGGAGAATGTAGAAAAATCCGGGAGGTCATGCAAAACTAAGGCTAATTTCCCGGCCGCTGAAATATGAAGCCCTTCTGTGGAAAAATAATGATATCTATTAACAATTTGCTTTGAAGCCACGCGACATTAATTATATTGAGTAAAAAAAAAGATGAAATTAATACTGGCTGCAATCTCACTATTCTTATTTTCCATTTCACAGGCTCAAAAAACCTATATCTGGTGTGGTAGTTTAATTGACGGAATATCTGATAAATCCCGTCCCAATCAAACTATTGTTGTTGAAGGCAATAAAATCACGGGCATACAAAACGGTTTTACAACAGCCGGTGCATCTGACAAAGTCATTGATCTGAAAAATAAAACTGTTATGCCCGGGTGGATCGATATGCATGTTCATATAGAACATGAAACTAACCCAAACAGGTACCTGGAAAGTTTTACACTAAATCCTGCAGATTACGCATTTCAGTCTGTCCGTTTTGCTGATATAACATTAATGACCGGGTTTACTACAGTACGTGACCTGGGAGGTTCCGGTGTGAATATAGCCATGCGGAATGCCATCAACAAAGGATATATAAAAGGACCCCGCATTTTTACAGCGGGTAAATCCATTGCCACTACCGGTGGTCATGCCGATCCAACTAATGGATACAGAAAAGGATTGATTGCTGATCCCGGGCCGGCAGAAGGTGTGGTGAATGGACCTGATGAAAGCCGGCAAGCTGTTCGCCAACGATATAAAGACGGATCTGACCTTATAAAAATTACAGCAACTGGTGGCGTTTTAAGCGTTGCCAAAAGCAGCAGTAACCCACAGTTTACCGAAGAAGAAATTAAAGCTATCGTAGAAACAGCGAATGATTATGGATTTAAGGTGGCGGTGCATGCACATGGCGCAGAAGGAATGAAAAGAGCCATCCGTGCTGGAGTACACTCAATAGAACATGGCACTTTAATGGATGATGAAACAATTGCTTTATTTAAAAAACATGGCACCTGGTATGTACCCACATTAACAGCAGGACAGGCTGTCGCTGATTCAGCCAAAATTCCGGGTTATTACCATGCACTTGTTACCCCCAAAGCGCTTGAAATTGGACCACAAATAAAGAACACGCTTGCCAAAGCCTGGAAAGCAGGTGTAAAAATTACCTTTGGCACAGATGCCGGTGTTTATAAACATGGCAAAAACTGGCTTGAATTTATTTACATGATGGAAGCTGGAATGCCTGCTATGGCAACCATTAAAGCGGCAACCATCCATGCAGCGGATTTACTTGGAATGAAGGATCAATTAGGAAGCATTGAAACAGGAAAACTAGCTGATATCATTGCTGTGGATGGAAACCCATTGCAGGATAACAAAGCATTTGAAAAAGTGAGTTTTGTTATGAAAGATGGGGTTGTTTACAAAAATTAAAAAGCATTTATAAATTTAGATTTTCAGGCATTGAACTAACGTTAATGATCATTCTATCTGTAATATTTAAAATCATAAAAAGATAAATCATTTTTTTAAACGCATACTCATGGAGCCATTTTCGGCTCCATTTATTTTTACCCTGTACCGGATAATTTGCTCACCATTATACACCACATTTAACCATTTTGTTTGTGGTGATTCAATTACATAACTATAGCTTATTTTTTTTATCTTCTTTTCCTTTTCTGCAAAAAGCGGGTAACCGGCGGCTGCAGTGGAATCAACGGATTCAATGGATGAAACAAATAATGGTCTCTCAGGCCCTGAAGTCTCTATTTCAAAATTGATGGTATCGCCTATTGCAACGTCGAGAATTCCATTTGATGGAGAAAAAGAAACAATATTATTCTTCCTGTAGGCGGAATGCAAAAAAGGTGAATTTTTATATTCTCTTAAAACTGGGGGATCTGCTAATAAAGACCACCGGATATCTTCGGGATAGTGATCGGAAATAAATTGGGAAGGTGGTGTAAGAAAATATCTTTCATCTGTCCGGGCCACATACATAT
Source organism: Chitinophagaceae bacterium (assembly GCA_036675565.1). GTDB lineage: Bacteria > Bacteroidota > Bacteroidia > Chitinophagales > Chitinophagaceae > JACCYQ01. The sequence goes on along the minus strand of JAKFER010000226.1, from coordinate 39,088 downwards.
TTGATCTGCTGTCAATAAAACCAGATGCCCAGGTTACATCCAGTAAATACCATTTTTGATCAATAAGGATGGCGTTCCAGCTATGATTGGGCCGAAATGAAGATTTCCTTCCATCATTGGTTCTTGCATAACCATGAATTACAACAGACTCCAGGCCTGCATAATCACACAGTGTTTTAAATAACCTGGCATACCCGTCACAAACAGCTTCTCTTTGGGTTAATACATTGATTGCAATTCTTTCATCTAATGGTTTTAGAGTACCAGTATCATCATCATCATCTGTTAAAATAGTATAGCGCTGCGGAGTATAACGATTAACCTTATACGAAATATTAGCAGTGATCCAATTAAATATAGATCTCACTTTTTCCAATTCAGATTTATGGTTTGCGGTAAGTTGTTCAGCTAGTATTTGGGGTGAGGCTGCTTTTTTGTATTTCACCTTTTGCGCAAAACAAAAAACAGGGAAGATGAACAGGATAATTATCGTAAAATATATCTTCATACCAAAGGCCTCAATTCTGTTCAACTAATCTACAAAATAAATTCATTGAAAACTGCTGATCAGAAGAAGCTTAACAAGTAACCTGCTATGGCACCACCTATAACAATAAAAGCTGAATTGATCCGCTTGAAAAAATAACTGGCCAAAAATCCAAGGACGGCAATTAAAGCAGTTCGCCAATCCCCAATGGCTTCTCTTCCCATTTCGATACAAACTGCAAAAATGATAGCCACCGAAACGATATTGACCGTATCCAAAAAGCCCGACATGACTGCAGACCTTCTTAATGCAGGGATCAATGGATTTAAAAAATAAACAAACAAAAATGAGGGAAGAAATATGCCGATGGTGGCAGCCAGTGCACCACCCCATCCGCCCAACTGCCAGCCAATAAAAGTGGCGGCAGTAAATACAGGACCTGGGGTAAATTGTCCAACAGCTATAGCATCAACCAGCGTTTGTCTTGATAACAATCCTTTTGCTACTAATTCCGCATCTAAAAATGCAAATAACACATAGCCACTACCATAGAGTATAGCACCCACTTTCAAGAAAATGAAAAATAATTTACCCACCGGCATATCTATAAAAAAATACCCTGCCTGTAAAAGTGTAAATGGGAAAAACGACTGGGCCGTTTTTTTTGGCAGCGTGATAAAATGAATGAGTACACCTAATAACCCGGTACCAAACAATACATAAATTTCATTCATACCAGCCAACACAGCAACCATTGCAATTACACCCAGAATACCTAATGTAACAGACTTCAATGCTTTCTTTCCCAGTGATATCATTGCAGCAACAATAACAGCAATGATTGCGGGAGCAATTCCATAAATAAATGGTTGAACCTGCGGCAATGTTCCATATTGCTGGTAAGCCCAGGCAAAGACTGCGGTAATGATTACAGCGGGGAAAATAAAACAGGCCCCTGCAACGATCAATCCTTTCCATCCTGCTCTTTCATGACCGCAATGCATGGTCATTTCTGTTGAATTGGGACCAGGAATTAAATTGGTAGCTCCCATCAGGTCAAGAAAATGCTGAGGCATTATCCATTTCCTTTTTCGCACCACTTCTTCCTCCATCATGGCGATATGAACGGCAGGTCCGCCAAACCCGATACAACCCAATTTGAAAAAAAGCCTGGCTACTTCGCCCAGGTGGTTCTGTTTATTCATTTATTACTTAATTGATAATCGGCTGACCATTTCCCTCCACCCTTGATTAATAAAAATATGCTTCCCAAAAGCATAGCCCAGTCGGTACGACTGGCATGCAACATTTCCCAGATTCCATCCTGTTGAAGAATATCGATTTTGGTAGTGGCTATGGCCATTAACATGATGATAATTAACGGAATGACAGCTAAACGGATAATCAAACCAGCAAGTACCAACAATCCGCATAATATTTCAAAACTGCCGACAAACGTTCCGAAAAATTCAGGATTGGGTATTCCAATTTTTTCAAATCGACCCGCTCCCCTATCACCAGGGAATAAAAATTTCTGAATACCTTCTGATAAAAAAACAACACCCACCATTAAACGAATTAAAATAATGGATGCTGAATCTGTCGTTCTTATTAATTTCAGATTCTTCATGTAAACTGATTTGGAGATAAAATAATCAGGGCCAGAAGATGCTATAAATCTTTGGCAATTTTCTTATAGCTGGTTACAATACCGCGGATAAGGGAAGAACTAAATCCACGATGTTCCATTTCATTTAACCCGGCAATGGTGCACCCTTTAGGGGTAGTTACTTTATCTATTTCTTCTTCGGGATGTGATTTATGCTCCAGCAATAATTCAGCTGCACCCTTTACTGTTTGGGCAGCAATCAATGATGCAGTTTGTGCATCAAAACCAATCTCGATCCCGCCCTGGATATTTGCCCGGATGTATCGCATGGCATAGGCCGTTCCACAGGCACCGAGTATAGTGGCTGCTTCCATCAGGTTTTCCTGTATCGTAACCGTTTTACCCAATGTATTGAACAATGATTGTACATAATCAACATGGGTCAGCGCCGGCTGATTGCAGCAGGTGCAGGTCATACTTTCACGGATAGCAATAGCCGTATTCGGCATCGCCCTGAAAATGGGAATTTGGTTTCCTGTAATGTTTTCAATATCACTAATCAATACACCGGTTACAACAGAAATCAATAATTTACCGGAACTTAATTCTTGTGCAAAACTTTCTAAAACTGTCGCTGCCTGGAATGGTTTTACGGCAAGAATGATTACATCGCTTTGGCGTACAGCCATTGCATTATCAATACTAATTTGAACGCCTTTTTCCTGGAAGGGTTTAAGTAAAATGGTATTTCTCCGGGTGATGATGATTTCATTCGGATTTACAAACCCACTGACCAGTAAACCTTCAGCAATGGATTTGCCCAGGTTGCCTCCACCGATAATGGCTATACGCTTTTTCATATTACAATTTAAGCCTTTGTTTGGTTCCAGTAATTAGCAAGGTTTAGTGTTTAGCCTTTAGGTGTTAAGGTTTGGTGTCTGTAATTGCTTATACCTTTAAACCCTTAAACTTTTAAACAAATCTTCCAATCAACTTTATCAACTATTCAACCTCAGTAATAATTCTTATTGACCAGGAATTTTTTTACATAAGTATTTATCCCCTCTTCCAATGAATAAAAAGAATCCAAATAACCAGCCTTCCTGAGTTTATGCATATCAGCTTCTGTAAAATACTGGTACTTTTCCCGGATATCATCGGGTGTATCGATGTATTCAATTTTAGGGTCTTTATTCAGACTCGTGAATATTGCATTCACCAGGTCTTTAAAAGTACGAGCCTTACCAGTACCCAGGTTGTATAACCCGGATGGAGGCCATTTGCCTGATGCTTCTTTTTGATTCATCATCCAGAAACAAACATCAACCACATCTTTTACATAAATAAAATCTCTTTGCTGTTCACCATCTTTAATGCCTTCTTTATGAGAACGGAAAAGTTTTACTTTTCCCGTTTCCTGTATCTGGTTGAATGTGTGAAAAATGACACTTGCCATTCTTCCTTTATGATATTCGTTTGGACCATACACATTAAAAAATTTCAACGCGGCCCAAAATGGCGGACAACCTTTGTCACCTGCTACCTGGTTTAATGCCCACTTATCAAACTCGTTTTTAGAAACTCCGTAAGGATTAAGTGGCTGAAGTTTTTCGGGTAATGAATGATCGTCTTTATAACCAAATTCTCCGCCGCCATAGGTAGCCGCAGATGAAGCATAAACAAGAGGCACCTGGTTTTCTGTACAGAACTGCCATGCCTGCTGTGAATATTCAACATTTAGTTTTTGGTGAATGCTATAATCAAATTCAGTGGTGTCCGTTCGAGCACCCAGGTGAAAGAAAAAATCAATTTTAATTTTCTGGTGACTTATCCAATCAAAAAATTTTTCTCTTTCAATCCGGTAACAAATATTCTTTTCTTCAAAATTGGGTTGCTTTTCTCCTATAGAAAAATCATCTACAATAATAATATTGTTAAAGCCTTTTCTGTTCAGGTAGCCCACCAGGCAACTTCCAATAAACCCGGCTGCACCGGTAACGACTATTACTGCATTTCTATCCACAATTAAGAATTTATATTGATTGTAAAGCGGCGCCTGCCTCTTCTTTAGCCAGGTAATTTTCTATAGAAGTATCATAACTATTCTTCCAGGATTCAATATCACCCCATGATTCTCCATCTATTTTAATTTCTCCACTGGTAACAAAACCTAAACGGGTAAAAGGAAATCCACCGAGGTGTGTTTCAAAGTCTTTAGCCATTTCGGCTTCAACAGTAAGTACAACCCTGCTTGCAGCTTCGCCAAAAAGAAATGCATCCTTACGGATATGGTCAGATGTTTTTATATCAAATCCAAATCCTTTTCCAAAACCACTTTCGCATAGCGTTACAAATATTCCGCCTTCGCTGGTATCGTGTGCAGAAAAGATCTTTTTGTCTTTTATCAGGGTTGATAATTTTTGCTGCAGGTTGAATTCTGTTTCCAGGTCAAAATGAGGTGCGGGTGAATATTTCACACCTAAAACATTATGAAGATATTCTGATGAACCCAGGTCATCATTCATTTCACCCAAAACATAAATAACATCACCTTCCTGGTTAAAACCAAGTGTCATACGTTGGTTAAGATCCTCCAGTAAACCTACCATACCAATAGTAGGTGTTGGATGAACAGGACCATCGGGATTCTGATTATAGAAACTTACGTTTCCACCGGTAACCGGCGTATTAAACTTTACACAAGCTTCACCCATCCCTTTAATAGCATGTACAAACTGGTAGTAAACTTCAGGATCATAAGGATTACCAAAATTCAAACAATTGGTAACGCCTAATGGCTCACCACCACTGCAAACAATATTCCTGGCGGCTTCACTAACTGCCATCATTGCACCTTTATATGGATCACTGTAAACATACCGGCTGTTACAATCTGTTGTAACGGCTAATCCTTTTTTAGTTCCTTTTACGTGAACAATCGCGGCATCAGAAGGATTATTAGTACTGGTATTGGCAATACCAACCATGCTGTCATATTGATTATATATCCATCTTTTATTTGCAATAGTTGGAAGTGCAATGATCTTTTCAGCCACTGCTTTTAAATTGGCAGGAACTTTTATGGAAGCCGGATCAAAACTGCGGATCTTTTCGAAATAGGCCGGTTCTTTATATTCCCTGTCGTATTGTGGAGCACCACCACCTAGTACCAATTCTTCGGCGGGAATCACCGCTTCTAAATTTCCCTGCATGTAAAAATGCAGGAGACCATCATTGGTCACTTCACCAATCACCTCGCAAGGAAGATCCCATTTATCGAATATTTTTTTAACCACTTCTTCTTTTCCTTTCTGCACCACCATCAGCATTCTCTCCTGGCTTTCACTTAACAACAATTCCCATGCTTTCATATTCTGCTGGCGGGCTGGAACCTTATCAAGATCAATGCGCATACCCACGCCACCTTTAGCACTCATTTCTGCTGTAGAACAAATAATACCGGCAGCACCCATATCCTGCATACCAACTATGGCTTTGGTCTGGATCACTTCCAGGCAGGCTTCCAGTAATTTCTTTTCCTGGAAAGGATCGCCAACCTGAACGGCCGGTAATTCTTCTGCACTTTCCGCGGTTATATCTGCCGATGCAAATGAAGCCCCACCAATACCGTCCTTACCGGTTGCACTACCCACGAACATGACCGGGTTACCTTCACCTTCAGCCGTTGCAGAAACCGTTTCACCGGCTTTCACTATACCAACACTCATGGCATTTACCAGGGGATTGGTATGGTAACATGGGTCAAAATAAACTTCGCCACCAACAGTAGGCACGCCAAAACAATTTCCATAATGGCCAATGCCATGCACAACACCTGATAAAAGGTGTTGCGTTTTATCTTCCTCAAGCTTGCCAAACCGAAGTGAATTTAATGCAGCTATAGGTCGTGCACCCATGGTAAAAATATCCCTGTGAATTCCACCTACCCCAGTAGCAGCTCCCTGGAAAGGTTCAATAGCAGACGGATGATTATGTGATTCTATTTTAAATACTACGCCCAGGTCATCTCCGATATCCATCAGGCCCGCATTTTCTTCACCAGCTTTAACCAGCATGCGACCACCTTCCCGGGGTAAAGTCTTTAACCATTTAATAGAATTTTTGTAACTGCAATGCTCACTCCACATAGCGGAAAATGCACAGAGTTCTGTAAAGTTGGGCGTACGTCCCAGCTTTTGTTTAATCACTTCAAATTCATCGGCGGTAAGTCTGAGTTGCTTTGCGGTATCGACGGTGATTTCCATTTTTTATGTTGCGTTTGTATTTATTTATATGATTTAATGTAAAAACCGGTGAGCGGCAAAGCTACAAAACTGTAAGGCATGTTGGGGATTACAACGTTGCAAGTTTTTATAAATAATAATTTATACTTTGCACAAAAAAATTAACTGTTTGGATTACCTGCTTTTTGTCGGATACCTTATTTTATTTGCCTGGCTTGTTACAAAATTGAATTTTTATAAAAATTCGCAGTTAAACAATTCCCAACTCATTATTATTTTTTTACTGAAAGTGATGGCAGGCATTTTCTATGGCTGGGTGGGAGTCTATTATGGCAACATGGCTAAAATGGTAGATACGTGGTCATACCACTACTTAAGCCTCCAGGAGTTTGAACTTTTAAAAGACAATCCAAAGGAATATTTTACCAATTTAATTTACTATCCTTATGCAGATGGATATTTAAAATTCTTCAGCACCGAAAATTCTTATTGGAATGATCTTAAGGTGAATTTCTTCATCAAGATATTATCATTCTTCAACATTTTCAGCCTGGGTAATTATTATATAAACGCCATTTTTTATTCCTTCATAACAATGGTGGGTCCTGTAGCCATGTATAGGGTTATGATCGATGTATATCCGGGCAAAAAATGGCAGGTGATCCTGGCAACATTTATGGTGCCATCATTTTTATACTGGACAAGCGGTTTGCATAAGGAAGGTTTATTGTTCCTGGGATTGGCGCTAATCACTTATTGCCTGTATTTTGGATTCAAACAAAATCATTGGCCATTCAAAACGATTTTGGTAATGATTTTTTCGTTCGTGCTGGTACTTGCTTTACGCAATTTCCTGGTTATACTTTTACTCCCGGCTATTTTTTCCTGGTTTCTGGCAACCAAATGGCCCAAAAAGGGCCTGGCGGTTTTCCTTGTATCATATCTTATATATGGCATCTTTTTTTTCACAACACGCTATATCGATGAGCGGTTTGATTTTCCGGCAGTAGTTGTATCCAAGCAAGAAGCATTCATTGCACATTCCGGCGGTTCAGAGGTGGATGTGAGGGTCCTGGAGCCTACCCTGGGTAGTTTCATTATGAATGCACCCCAGTCAATCAGCCTGGCAGCATTACGCCCTTATCCTTCTGATGTGCGGCATATACTTTCACTTGCTGCAGCAGTAGAGATCTTCCTTTTGCTTTTACTCTTCGTCATCTTCCTACTTACCAATATTCATGGCGCCCGATCAAAAAATTTCATTTATTTCTGCGTTTTCTTTGCATTCTCCCTGTTATTCACCATTGGTTATACCGTAAACTTTGTGGGAGCTATAGTCCGGTACCGGAGCCTGGCTTTCCCATTTTTGATTATTCCCATGATTTCCCAGATAAACTGGGCTCGTCTTCAATCCCTTCTCAACATGGGTGAAAAAAAATCATAATATTTGTTTTTAAAAAGATTTTTATTATTTTTTATGGATGAGCCAGAAAATTTTTTAGAAATTTTCCACATTTGGATCAATTAAATGCAGGTATTTAAAAAAAATGTTGGTTATCATTTAGGAATAGACTTTTTTTGTGTCAAACAAATAAAAAACTATGTCTTTAAGGTTTGATGCAATAAACAATCTCAACAATGGACAAGAAGTAAACGTTGCGGGATCAAAAAAAATCACGGCAATTTTTGGTGAAAATGTTTTTACGCACCAGGTTGCCAGGGATTTTTTAAGTAGTGAAGCTTTTAAAAGCCTCATGAATTCAATAAAAGCAGGTCAGAAAATTGACCGTACCATGGGCAGCCAGATTGCCATGGGTATTCGCAGTTGGGCAGAATCTAAAAATGTAACCCACTTTACGCATTGGTTTCAGCCGCTCACAGGAACCACTGCTGAAAAGCATGATTCATTTTTTACGCTGAAAAGCGACGGTTCTGCTATTGAAACTTTTGATGCAGATGCATTGATCCAGCAAGAGCCAGATGCGTCCTCTTTCCCAAGTGGCGGCTTAAGAGCAACATTCGAAGCAAGAGGTTATACTGCCTGGGATCCATCCTCTCCTCCTTTTATTATTGAAATGTCAGGTGGTAAAACACTTTGTATTCCCACAATATTTGTTTCATATACCGGACATTCCCTGGATTATAAAGCACCTCTATTAAAAGCATTAGAGAGCCTGGATAAAGCTGCGGTTGATGTATGTAATTATTTTGACAAGAATGTCTCTAAAGTAACCGCTACGTTGGGTTGGGAACAGGAATATTTTGTAATTGATGAAGCTTTGCACAATGCACGTCCAGACCTGATCTTATGCGGCCGTACTTTATATGGCCATAGTTCAGCCAAAGGACAACAATTAGAGGATCATTATTTTGGTGCTATTCCTGAAAGGGTTTACGCTTTTATGCGTGACTATGAAGAGGAAGCTTATAAATTAGGAATTCCTTTAAGAACGCGGCATAACGAGGTAGCACCATCGCAATTTGAATGTGCACCTATTTATGAAGAATGCAACCTGGCGGTTGATCACAACACGCTACTGATGGATGTGATGAGCCGTGTAGCCAGCCGTCATAAATTAAAAGTGTTATTGCACGAAAAACCATTTGCCCAGGTAAATGGAAGCGGTAAGCACAATAACTGGAGCATGCAAACAGACACCGGGGTAAATCTCCTGGCACCAGGAAGAACACCCAAGACCAACCTGATGTTCCTGACATTTTTTGTGAATGCTATTAAAGCGGTAAATGATTATTCCGATATCATGAGGGCTTCAATTGCATCAGCTCAAAATGACCACAGGCTTGGCGCAAATGAAGCACCGCCTGCTATTATTTCTGTTTTCATTGGCCGTTACTTAAATAAAGTTTTGCAGGATGTAAAAGAAAGAGTTGGTGATAATTTTGATGAACAGGATGAAAGCCTTTTAAAAATCGATATCCATAAAAGTATCCCGGAATTATTAATGGATAATACGGATCGTAACCGTACCAGTCCTTTTGCTTTTACAGGTAATAAATTTGAGTTCAGGGCTGTGGGTTCTTCGGCCAACTGTGCCAATGCCATGACAACGATGAATACGATTATGGCCGACACATTAAGAAAGTTTAAAAATGAAGTGGATACATTGGTAGAAAAAGGTGAGAAGAAAGAGATCGCCATTTTACATGTCATCCGTGAATACATCGTTGCCAGTGAGAGAATTCTTTTTGAAGGAGATGGCTACAGTGAAGAATGGGCACAGGAAGCTGAAAAGCGCGGATTGGAAAATATAAAAACCACGCCTACTGCACTGGATGCAATGGTTACTGAAAAAGCCAAAAAGCTTTTTGGTGAAAATAACGTTTATACACACCAGGAACTGGAAGCAAGACATGAAATTGAATTAGAAAAGTATATCAAGAAAGTTCAGATTGAAAGTCGGTTGATGGGAGAAATTGCAACCAGCCAGATTTTACCTCCATCGATCCGTTACCAGAATTTGCTGGCAAAAAATATCATTAGTTTAAAGAACCTGGGTATAGAGGAAAGTGCTTATGCCAACCAGCAACAGATACTGCAAAAAATATCGGTACATATCAACAGCCTGAGCGACCTGGTTGAACAGATGATTGAAGCACGTAAAAAATGCAATGTGATTGAAAACACCCGAGAAAAAGCAATTTCATATGGCAAGGAAGTAAAAGATGAATTTTTTGATAAGGTTCGTTACCATGCTGACAAACTTGAATTATTAGTTGATGACCGGGAGTGGTATTTACCTAAATACAGGGAAATGCTTTTCCTCCGTTAAAAACAGAACGTTAAACCCCGGTAAGCAATCGGGGTTTTTCATTTTAGTTAACAGCTATTCCTGTTTCTGGCATTATTCTTACACATTATTAACAGAACGTTTTTTAATCCAGTTAAACGAAATAAAAAACACCGTATCTAAGTAATGCGGAATCCCGGTAAACCCCCGGAACCTTAAAAACTAAAATTGAAAAAATGAAACAGCTATTCTCCTTACTTGCCTTATTTGCGCTTACTGTTACCAGTTATGCCCAATCGAACGAAGAAAAGATTGAAAGATCAAGAGATATTATTTTAGGTAAAGACCAGCGAACCGAAACGGATCGTAGTCGGGATGTTGTTCTTGGCCGCCGTTCTGATGACCGGGGTGTTTATGAAAGCCGTTCTTCTACAGAAATTAACAGGGAATATGACAGAAAGATCCGCCAGGTTCGTAATAATCCCGATCTGACCAGGGCTGAAAAAGAAAGGATCATTAAGCGGATGGAACAGGAAAGAAGAGATCGGCTGCGCAAAATAAATTCACGTGACCGTGATTATGATCGGGACCGTGACCGTGACAGAGATCGTGATGACCGATATGGTAAAAACAAAAAAGTGAAGGGAAACAATGGTAAGCACCTGGGTTGGGAAAAAGGAAAGGGCAACCAGAAAAAGAATAAAAACGGTCGCAAACACTAATAATAAAATATAATTTCCTCTTTAAAGGCTTCTGTTTAGGAGCCTTTTTTTATTTTCTATTTGCTTTTAATACCCGCAATACATTTTTACCCAGGATTTTTTTTATGTCCGCTGTGGAATAACCTCGTTTAACCAGTTCTTGCGTAATTAAAGGATAGTCAGTTGCATCATCGAAACCAACTGGCAAACTATCCACGCCATCCAGGTCAGCACCAATGCCAACATAGTCAACACCTGCCAGTTTCACGATGTAATCAATATGATCTACAATACGGGTATAGGATGGACGGTAACGTTCAAGCATACCCGCAACATATTCTTCCCAATAACGCACCTTATCTTTTTTATCTGTATACAATCCTTGTATAGAATCTTTTATGGTTTTACCTCCAGGTCCCATTAACTTTTCATATTCTATATTGAATGTATCGCTCAAAAAAGCAGAATAAAAATTTATACAAATCACTCCATTATTTTTTGCAATAGCTTTAATCTGCTCATCATTCACATTGCGAAAGTGTGGAGCCAGTGCATATACAGAACTGTGCGTAAGGATCACTGGTTTTGTAGTAATCTCCAGAACATCATAAAACGTTTTTTCACCTACATGCGAAAGATCGATCATGATACCCCGCTCATTCATTCTTGCAATTATTTTCCGGCCAAAATCATTCAGTCCTTTTTGTTTTAAAGTGGAAGCACGTTGTGTTTCATCTCTTGCACTGGAGGCCCAACTGGTGCTGTTATTATGAGTCAGTGTAAGATAGCTCATACCTCGTTGGTGTAAAATTTCCAGTTTCTCCAAGTCATCTTCAATCATATGCCCGCCTTCAACGCCAATTAAACTTACCAACTTATTGTGCCGTAAAATATCTTTTACCTGGCTGTAACTGGTAGCCAGTGACATCTTATCGACATTTCGCAAAGTGATGAATTCAAGCGAATCAATTTGCTCCATAGCATCGCCAAAAAAACCTTCCTGGTTCCTGGCTGTTTCTCCTGTCCACACAGAAAAAAATTGTACATCAACGCCACCTTCTTTCAAACGGTACAGATCTGAATGACCTTCGGTAAGCCTGTTGCTTACATCTCTTCCTTCCAGCGTTTGAGAAGTTAACAGGTCATTATGTGTATCCACTAAGATTGATCTTTCATGTATTTTATTAAAGGAATTGGAACACGAGGAACTAAAACATAACACAGAAATTACAAACAGGAACAATCTCATAGCTTATCTTTAAATAAAAATACAATATATCTACCTGAATGATTATACAACCATGCTGGTATAAAATTTTAATATTGAAATAAAAATGATTTATGCAGAAATTACCGTTGTATATTCTATTTATCTTTTTATTCGGATGCAATGAATCCGATAGTAACACAACCGATAAAGTATTTAATTCTGACACAACATTCACAGATAGTTCAGAAGTTAAAGAACCAGCTGTTTTAAGTGGATGTTATATGAGGGTTACTGGTAGAGATACTTTATTACTTCGCATAAATCAAAATGGCGATGAAATTTCCGGAACACTTGAATTTGATAATTTTGAAAAAGACAGTAGCAGCGGATCCTTGAAAGGAAAGAAATCAGCTGATGGTATCATACATGTTTATTATGATTTTTTTGCAGAAGGCATGCGCTCTGTAAGAGAAATGTATTTTAAGCCCGGTAATAAAAAGATAACTATGGCAACGGGCGATATGGATTATTCAGGCGATACTGCTTATTTTAAAAATGCCCCGCAATTATTTTACAGCCAGTCTGATGCACTTACACTTGTAGATTGCGAAATACTGGACAACCGAAAATAATTCAAAAGTTAAAAGTAAAAATTCAAAAGGAGGATTCAATAAGTTTTTCAGAATTCATTCCCTTCTCCTGGAATTTTCAACTTTTCAAGTTGCTTAATTGCATTTCTATTTTAGAACAAAATCTTCTAAAAATTTAGTAGTAAAATCACCAGACCTAAAACGTTCATCCTGCATCAATTGAAGATGCAGTGGAATAGTCGTTTTAATTCCTTCAATCACATATTCACTCAATGCCCGGTACATAGTATTTATAGCTTCATCACGTGTACGGGCAACCGTAATTACTTTACCGATCATAGAATCATAATATTGGGGGATCACATATCCCGCATACACATGGCTGTCTATCCGCACACCATGCCCGCCGGGTTGATGCAAAGTTGTGATGCGACCGGGTGATGGTCTGAAATCATTGTATGGATCCTCCGCATTAATACGGCATTCAATGGCATGACCCTGGGGTTCATAATCCATTCCTGAAATCTTTTCACCCATCGCGATCTTGATCTGTTCTTTGATCAGGTCGTAATTAATAATTTCTTCCGTTACACAATGCTCCACCTGGATACGGGTGTTCATTTCCATAAAATAGAAGTTCCGGTGTTTATCAACCAAAAATTCTACTGTTCCCACGCTTTCATAATTAATAGCGGAAGCCGCTTTCTTTGCTGCTTCTCCCATTTTAAAACGCAGTTCTGGTGTCATAAAAGGAGAAGGCGCTTCTTCAATCAGTTTTTGGTGACGACGTTGAATGGAACAATCTCTTTCACTTAAATGACAAACCGTTCCAAAGCGATCACCGGCAATTTGAATTTCTATATGGCGCGGCTCTTCCACGAATTTCTCCATATAGATTCCATCGTTCCTAAAAGAAGCTGCCGCTTCGGCTTTGGCATTGCTGTAGGCTTTTTCCATTTCGGAATCTTCCCATACAATACGCATCCCTTTTCCACCACCACCTGCAGTTGCTTTTAAGATTACTGGATAACCCATGCTTTTGGCCATTCCTTTTGCTTCATCCAGGCTTTGCAATAATCCTTCGCCACCAGGTACCACGGGCACTCCTGCTTTGATCATGGTTTCTTTGGCCGTGATCTTATCACCCATTGAATTGATCATTTCCGGCGTGGGACCAATAAACTTGATCCCATGATCGGCGCAAATTTTGGAGAAACGGGCATTTTCCGCAAGAAACCCATACCCGGGATGAATGGCATCCGCATTGGTAATTTCCGCTGCAGCCATGATATGAGGAATATTCAGGTATGATTCACTGCTTTGGGGACGACCTATACAAACAGCTTCATCAGCAAATTTTACGTGCAGGCTATCCCTGTCGGCAGTGGAATAAACAGCCACTGTTTTAATACCCATTTCCCGGCAGGTTCTTATTACCCGTAGCGCAATCTCGCCCCTATTGGCTATTAATATTTTTTTGAACAAGATAATAGATTTGAATGTGGAAGATATTTTCGGAATTACAATTCCTTAAGCTTCACTTGGATCTACAAGAAAAAGAGGCTGGTCATATTCTACAGGCGTTGCGTCTTCTACCAACACTTTCACGATCCTGCCTTTTACTTCACTTTCAATTTCATTGAAAAGCTTCATGGCTTCAATGATGCAAACAACCGTACCAGATGAAACTTCATCTCCTATTTCAATTAGTACAGGTTTATCTGGAGATGCGCGGCGATAGAATGTTCCGATCATTGGGCTTTTGATAGCCACCAGGTTACTGGTATCGGCTTCGGATCCGGCAGCTTTTTCTTCTTTTTTATTGTTGGATGGTGCTGGTGCAGCTGCTGGCGGTAAGGATTGCATCTGTTGCATAGGCACATGCTGTACCTGCGCCCCCATCATTTGTATCACCTGTTCTTTCTTTTGCTTAATGGTGATTTTGAAATCATTTTCTTCTATCTGCAACTCACCGATGTTGCTCTTATTAACGATTTTGATCAGTTCTTGAATTTGCTTAAAGTCCATAACCGGATTTTTCGTTGTTGCTGGTTTTTTAGAAATGGGAGGCAAATTAGACTTTTTTAATAAAAACAGCGTAAAAATCTATAAAACGACCCAAAATCGGTCCAAAACTCAATAAAAACGGGCTAAAAATTATTTTTTCAAAATAAAAAAAGCAACCCTTTAGGCTGCTTTTCTAAAATTATTTGGTTGATTATTCTTTCACTCTTTCCACATAATCGCCCGTCTTTGTATTTATGCGGATCAGTTCTCCCTCATTTACAAATAAAGGAACGTTTACTGTGGCGCCAGTTTCAATTGTGGCTGGTTTTAAAGTACGCGTAGCTGTATCCCCTTTCATTCCTGGTTCAGAGTAGGTGACCAAAACAACAATTTTATCGGGAAGCTCAACCTGCATAGGTTGTTCAGTTTCCGTATTTACTGAAACGGTTACTTCCTGGCCATCTTTTAAAAACTGCGGGGCATCAATCATATCTTCCTGTAAGGCAATTTGCTCAAATGTTTCATTATCCATGAAATTGTAGCCAGTATCATCTTTATAAAGAAACTGATATGGTTTTTTTTCAACCCGAACCGGGTAAATCGTATCTCCTGAGTTCCAGGTTTTTTCAATACTGCGGGCATTATCAACACCCTTTAATTTTGCCCAAACCTTGGCCGCAGCTCTCGCTGTTTTATTTTCTCCAAATTCAATGATCGTATATAAACTACCATCCAATTTAATGATCATGCCTCTGCTGATATCTGAGGTAGATGCCATAGTAAAATCTTTTTTAGTAAATTATTAAGGCGGCAAAATTAAGGTAAATTCGGCAGCGGTCAATCAAAAACTGCTCAACATACACTCTTTTGTAAAGTTTTATTAAGTGTATTTTATGATAATTTCTGGTTTTTTATCATTTCTTTGAACAAGGCAGAAAATCCTGATTAAACAGAAAAATTACATGAAAAAAATTACCGTATCTGTTGCATTTCTCTTTTCATCTTTGGCTTTATTTGCCCAGTCAGAACCACTGGAACCTCCTTATAAAAGATTTCCTACCGTTCCGCCTTTCCGCTTACTGATGCAGGATAGTACCACCATATTTACAAAAGATGATCTGAAGAAAAATAAAAAAACGATGGTGTTTTTGTTCAGTCCTGATTGTCATCATTGCCAGCACGAAGCAGGCCAACTGGTTCAGCATAAAGCGCTTTTTAAAGATGTCCAGATCATTATGGCCGGGACTGCACCATTATACCAGCTTCAAAATTTTTATGATACATACCAGCTTTCTCAATTGGAAAACCTGGTTATGGGAAAGGATTACCAATATATCCTTCCTTCATTTTTCATGATGAAGAACTTTCCTTTCATGGCGCTGTACAATAAGAAAAAAGAATTGATTACTGTTTTTGAAGGTTCTCATCCCATTTCAAAAATTACAGGGGCATTTGACCAGTAAGCTGGCAGGGTTTTTTTGATGAACTTGTGCGTATAATTATTGCTCATAGTTTAATCTTCTCATGACAATTTCATCACAAACCATAATCCGTGTTTCCCGCTTTGTAACATGCTTCTGCCTGGTTTTGATTTTTCATTTAACCAACCTGGATGCACAAACTAAACAGACTGTTGATACCATTGACTCGCAACATGTAATGGTTATTGCCGGCAAACAGTATAATGTAAAACCTTTCAGGCAATGGCTGTATGGTAAACATTACAGGAAGGAATGGAACACCCCAGTAAAAGTAAAGATCGCATACCTCGATACATTAGCCGGTGGTTTGAAGCCATATCAGAAAGGTGGTGGCCGTCAAACAAAAACATTGCGTTTATGGGATGAAAATAAAAAAGAGTATGTGCTACGGAGTATTGATAAAACATTTGGTGGCGCATTACCTGAAATATTCTTAAACAGCTTTGTTGAAAAAATATTTAACGACCAGGTTTCCATTGCCCACCCTTATGCAGCTATCACCATTCCACCCATGGCAGAAGCCGCAGGCATATATCATACAAAACCTTCCATTTATTATATTCCGCAACAAAAAATATTGGGTGATGAATATGCAGATTATGGTGACCAGTTATTTTTATTTGAGCAACGCCCGGATGAAAATTGGGAAGAAGCGGAAAACTTTGGCAATTCTGAAAATATAGTTGGCACGGAAAAATTATTTGAAAACCTTTTAGAAAAGAATGATCATCAACCGGACCAGGAATTATTTATCCGGTCAAGATTATTTGACATGTTCATTGGTGATTGGGGACGACATGAGGATCAATGGCGATGGGCTACACTGGATACCGGGAAAGGAAAAATTTACCAGGCCATTCCCCGCGACCGCGACCAGGTTTATACTTTATTCGATGGCGTTTTGCCGTCATTGGCAACTTTTATCTCGCACCAGGAATCATTTAATCATACGATTAAAAATATCTCGGGTTATAATTTTCCTGCAAGGAACCTGGACAGGTTAATTGCCAACCAGATGACTGCTGAAGATTGGATTCAACAAGCAAAAGAACTACAAAACATTGTTTCAGATAAAACGATTGAAGAAGCCATTCACCAACTGCCGCCGGAAGTATTTTCAATTTCAGGTCCGGAAATCATTGCCAAACTAAAATCACGCAAGAGCCAATTACAAAACTTTGCAAAAGATTATTATGCAGTGTTGGCCCGGGAAGTGGATATCTCTGGCACTTTGCAAAATGAATTATTCAAAGTCTCGGTCATCAACGATCAGCAGGTGGAGATTGCCGTGTATGACCTGGATAAAAATAACCAACCAAAAGATGCTCCATTTTATAAACGTCGGTTTAATGCAGGTGAAACAAAGGAGATCAGGTTATATGGCATATCAGGTAATGATTGATTTGAAGTAAATGGGCGTGATAAAAGTCCCATACTGGTTCATATGATCGGAGGCCCCCAAAAAGACGAATACATTAGTGATAATGTTCAAAACCAACGTATAAGTATATACGATAATGATGATAATGATTTTACCAAATCAAAAGGGCTGAAAAAACAATTGTCAGAAAATGCATTTGTTCATCAATACCGTTATGATCAATATAAATCAGATTCAAAAGGTTTTATGCCTTTGTTATTTTACAGTACAGAAGATAGAATTTATACAGGAATTGCTTACCAGGTTACCAAACAGCACTGGCGAAAATATCCCTATGGAACAAGTCATAGATTGGCTTATCATTATTCTTTGAGCGAAGGTTCATACAGCACAAATTACAAAGGTCATTTCATAAAATTATTGGGCGAATGGAACGGGAACCTGGGTTTTAATTATGATAACATTCGGTGGACGAATTATTTTGGTATTGGCAATGAAAGCATCCTTACAACTAAGGACCGGGATTTTCACCGGATGCGTACCCGTGATCTGTATACACGAATAGGCATTGACAGGTTAATTGCATTTCATCACCAGGTAGATGTAGCCGCATTTTATCATTCTGTAAAATTGCTGCATGACAGTCAAAGATTCCTAACGGATAATGCTCCATTTAATAAGCTGACCCCATACGGCAGAAAACATTTTGGCGGCATGGTACTTAATTACAAATACCAAAGACTGAATGACCATATTTTGCCAACAAAAGGAATGGAATGGGATGCTGGCGTTCGCTATACTCAAAATCTTGAACAACCAGACAGTGCTTTTACCCAATATTCAACGGCAGTAAATTTTTACCTGCCACTTTCCAAATCATTTACACTCAGGTTACGTGCCGGGGGTGCCACTTTAAGCGGCCAAACAGAATTCTACCAGTTAAATATGCTTGGAGGCAGTGAAACATTAAGAGGTTTCCGTCGGTCAAGGTTTTATGGAAAATCCATGGCCTTTAACCAAAATGAATTGCATTTTATTAAAAATGTTCGTTCATATATTTTTAATGGAAAAGCAGGTCTCATGGGATTATTAGATGCAGGGCGGGTTTGGCAGCCAGGCGATAAATCATCGACCTGGCACCTGGGATACGGTGGTGGGATCATCCTGTCACCATTTGATCAACTCACTTTATATATCACTTATGCATTTTCAAAAGAAGATGGTGATTTCGGATTACGATTTTACCATAAATTCTAAATTACTGGTTTCCTGTCCGCCAAACTTCCAATACCTTTGCTGCGCAAATAATTTTTCATTCAAAATATTTATAGCATTTGAATGAAGCCATTATAAAATTTATCACCAACCGGTTTTTATATGGCGAATTACTTAACGCTAAAAAAAATTAAAAACTTATGAAATAAGCAATAAACCCTAAAACTAAAGTGGTGTAGATTTATAGCGAATTACATAAGACAAAAAACAAAAATTAAAAACTTATGAAAGTAACAGTTGTAGGTGCCGGTGCAGTCGGTGCTACCGTAGCTGATAATATTGCCCGCAAAGAATTATGCGAAGAGCTGGTATTATTGGATATCAAAGAAGGTTTGGCAGAAGGAAAAGCGCAAGACATGATGCAAACCTGTGCCCTTTTAGGATTTGATACAACCATTACCGGTAGTACAAACGATTATGGTAAAACAGCCGGTAGCCAAGTAGTGGTCATTACTTCCGGTATTCCACGCAAACCGGGAATGAGCCGCGAGGACCTTATCGGCACCAATGCCGGGATCGTAAAAACCGTGTGTGAAAATATTTTAAAACACTCACCCAATGCCATCATCATTGTTATCAGCAACCCGATGGATACGATGACCTACCTGGCTTTACAGGCAACAGGTTTACCCAAGAACCGGATTATTGGAATGGGTGGAACACTGGACAGCAGCCGTTTCAAATACCAACTCAGCCAGCACCTGCAATGCAGCCAGGCAGATCTGAATGCACTGGTTATTGGCGGACATGGCGATACCACGATGATACCGCTGATTCGTTTTGCTACATGGAACAGTGTTCCGGTTACAGAATTATTATCAGCCGATCAACAAAAACAAATTGTTGCTGATACCATGGTAGGTGGTGCAACGCTTACTAAGCTGATAGGAACTTCTGCATGGTATGCTCCCGGAGCTGCAGGCGCTGCATTGGTTGAAGCCATTGTTCGGGATGAAAAGAAATTGTTTACCTGTTGCGTAAGCCTGGATGGAGAATATGGTCAGAAAGATATTTGCCTGGGTGTTCCGGTAGTAATTGGCAAAAATGGTTGGGAAAAGATTATCGATTTCAAATTGAATGATGAAGAGCAGGCGGCTTTTGATAAAAGTGCAGAAGCTGTAAGAGGAATGAATGATGTATTGAAAACTTTATAATTCAATAATTATATTTATAAAAAGTGATGGCAACAAGCTGTCACTTTTTTTTTGCAGGTATGTAAAATTTAAAGGCAACTGTACTTGTATGTATTAGACGGGCACTGATTATATACTAAAAATTCATCCACACCGATCGGGTTTTTTTACGAAATTTACCGACGCTAAATCATTTTCTTGCAATACGCCATCGTTGATATTGAAACTACCGGAACCTATGCTGCCGCAAACAGTATTACGGAAATATCTATTCATATTCTGGATGGTGAAACGGTTGTTGGTGCTTTTGAAACCCTGATCAATCCACAGCAACTTATCCCCCGCTACATTCAATCCTTTACCGGCATTACGAATGAAATGGTAAGGAAGGCACCCACTTTTGATGATGTAGCTGGTAAAATTTTTGAATGCCTGAAAGGAAAAGTTTTTGTTGCTCACAATGTAAACTTTGATTATTCTTTTATAAAAAGTCATTTGGGTTCTGCGGGTTTTGATTTCAACGAAAAAAAATTATGTACGGTCAGGCTCAGTCGTAAAATATTCCCGGGGTTCCCATCTTATGGACTCGGCAATCTCTGTCATTCACTGGGAATTTCTTTAAACAACCGGCATCGTGCCGGTGGTGATGCAGCAGCCACAACCATTTTGTTTAAAAAGTTGCTGGCAGCAGATGCTCAGAATATTATTTTGAACAGTCTTCGACGCGATTCAAAAGAACAGGTGCTGCCGCCGAATTTGTCAGAAAAAGATTTTGCAAAATTACCTTCGCTTCCGGGTGTATATTATTTTCATAATCACAAAGGCAAAGTGATCTATGTAGGGAAAGCCCTGAACATCAGGAAAAGAGTAAATAGCCACTTTAGCAATAATTCCGACAGCCGGCAAAAACAACATTTTCTGAAACATATCCATTCCATCAGCTACCAGTCATGCGCAACCGAATTAATGGCTTGTATCCTGGAATCATCGGAAATAAAAAAATTGTGGCCCGTATTTAACGCCTCACAAAAAAGGCGGGAAGATGTGTATGGCATTTTTACCTATACAGATCAGAATGGGTATACCCGGTTAGCTATCGAAAAAAATAAACAACCACTTAAACCCATATACCGGTTTCACAACCTGGTGGATGGTCATGCCATTTTACGCCGGCTGATTAATGAATATTCTCTGTGTCCAAAACTTTGTTCCCTTCAGAATGGAACAGTTGAATGTACCGGCATGGTGGAGAAAACATGTATGGGTGCCTGTGAGAAAAAAGAATCTTCAGCATCATACAATGCAAGGGCACAAAAAGCCATTCAATCCTTAACCACACAACCTTCATTTGTTATTGTAGAAGATGGACATAACCCGTTTGAACAGGCATGCGTATTGGTTTGGAATGGAAAATTTTATGGAATGGGATCAGTGCCAAATGATAAAGATCCGGCAGATATGATGGTACTAAAAGACTTTATAAAACCATTCAAAGAAAGTAGCTTCACCCATAACCTGGTTCATAATTATGCTTCAAGATTCCCTTATAAGGTAAAACCAGTGAGCAATGAGATTATTCAAACCCTTGAACCAGTTCTTAAACAAGAGAACAATTCTATACAAGGAAGTATCTTTTAAGTTTAGGGATTAGAGTTTAGGTGTTTCATGTTTGATGTTTCGAGTTTAATGTCGTTTTCAAATTTCATTCTTTTAAGGATTAGGGCCTGGCGTTTAGCGTTTAGGTGATTCAAAAATCACCCCAATTCCTAATAACTAATTACCAATTCCAAAACTTATCAACTTATCAACTATTCAATCACCCCCAAACAAAATCTTCACTCCTTGGCATTAATTCAAAAACAGTTACGGCTTCAGAAGGTGGCACGGTGAGCTTTCTTTTGTTTGTATCTATCCATGCACCATCAACGGTTAGAATAGCTGAAACTTTATTGTCATTTTTATAAATTTTGTGTTGGATGGACCAGCGGGAAAAATCTTGCCGGCCTTTGCTTAACTTCAAATCAATTTTTACTTCATCATCTAAATGTATTTCTTTCCTGAAACTACATTCTTCCCTGAAAAGAATTGGACCAAAATGCAATTGTTGCATCAGCGATGATGTTAAACCATATTTACTTAAAAAGTTAATCCGGCATAAGGCACCCCAGTCATAGTATACTGAATGGCGAAGGTGAAAATTAGGATCCAGGTCTGACCAGCGAACTTGTACCGGGATAATAAAATCATTCATAATTAATATTTTAATTTATAAAAACTAACAGCAGCTACAATGCAGATCCCGAAAACGATATACCACCAGGCTTCAAAACCAAAATGATTAACAACCTGTGCACCCAGCGTGGGAGCTACTACATTGGCGGCTGCAAAAGCAATAGTAAATACAGCTGCGTACTGTCCGCGGTTTTGTGCATTCGATCTTGTTACCCAGAAGGTATTGATAAATGGGAACAAAAACATTTCACCAAAAGTAATGATCAGCATACTGAAAACAACTAACCCGATATTGGCAAATCCCAAATTCAGCATCAGGTATGATATACCAATGAGGGAAGCCCCCAAAGCCATATAAAATCTCATTGGTCGCCGGCCTTCTATTTTATAGATCAAAATCATTTCGACCATTGCAATAAACAATCCGTTCAAAGCAATGACAATCCCGATGCTTGATTCTGACATACCTATCCTTTCTTTATAAAAAAGGGGCAGAATAGAAAATAATTGCAGGAAGCAAACAGCAACAATAAAAACTACAAAAATAAAACGCAGGTAAACTTTATCCCTGTAAGCGGAATGAACAGGAGGAACCGCTATCGCTGAATGCGTTTCTTTCTTTTTACTTTCAGGAGCTTTGAGACATAAACGGAGAAGGATAGCCGCAGTTATACAAGCCAGGCCGTTGAATATAAAAAGCAATTGGTAACTGTAACCAGCAATAATGCCTCCTGCTGCCGGACCAATAGACCATCCCAGGTTTACAGCAAGCCTGTTAAGAGAATAGGACCGTGTAATATTTTCAGGCTTACTGTATTCCGCAATAGCGGCCGCATTGGCAGGCCTGAAGCCCTCTCCTACAGTTCCCAATATAAAAATGCATATTCCAAATTGCCAGAATGTTTGCATTTGTCCAAGTACGATAAAAAAAATACCATTCATGACCAGCGAGAAAAACATCACGTAATAAAACCCCAGTTTATCCGTCAGCCGGCCTCCAACCAAAGCGCCAATGATAGAACCCACACCAAAAAAACCCATGATCAATCCCGCTTCACCAATGGTAAAACCCAGCCTGCTGGTAAGGTAAACCGTTAAAAATGGTAAAACCATGGTACCGGCCCTGTTGACCAGCATCACAAAAGACAGCCACCACACAGAAGGTGACAGACCCGAATAGGCATTTTTAAAAAGTGAGATAGAATGATGTAACATGGATAGACGAAATTACTGGGAATTGCTTTCTGCGGAAACTAAATGCCAAACCTTTATTTTTGAAATGATTATGCACCGGGCAACCATTGAGCACAAAAGGGCTTCATTTTTGAATGCACACATGTCAGGCACCTGATTCAACCATAAAAACAACATTGATTTTCAATTTTAATGAGCGATATAAATAAAACCATGAAATGAGCCATTTACCAGTTGATATCAACTGAATAATTAAATGCTCATTACATGAGACAATAAAAAAATAAAATAATCACATGAAAAAAGTCTTTATCCTTTTCCTTGTTAATGTTTCATTGATTGCCCATGCCCAGGAAACAAAAAAAGCGGTAAGCCCCAATCCTTTGAAAAATGCAAATGATTCAACCAGTTATGCCATTGGCATTGGCATTGGCAATTTCTATGGGCAACAGGGAGTCAATCATTTAAATACTGCTTTAATTGCAAAAGCTATCAAGGATGTTTTTGGTAAAAAAAATGTTTTACTGGATGATGACCAGGCTAATAAAGTGATCATGGATTACCTGGGACAAATAGAATTAGAAAAAGCAAAACCGGTGATAGCGGAAGGAGATAAATTTTTAGCAGAAAACAAAAAAAAGAAGGGTGTTATTACCACAGCATCCGGGTTGCAATATGAAATTATAAAAAAAGGAACGGGACCATTACCTTCAGATACGGCTTCAGTGATTTGTCATTACAAGGGCCAGTTATTAAATGGAGAAGAAATCGATAATTCATACAGCCGTGGTGAACCGGCAATATTCCAGGTTAATGGTGTTATTGAAGGCTGGACAGAAGCCCTGCAATTGATGCCTGTTGGTTCTACTTATAAATTATACATCCCGCATCATCTTGCTTATGGCACTATGGATCGACATCCCATTCCTGGCGGTTCTGTTTTGATATTTGAAATTGAATTACTGGGGATTAAATGAGTTTAGAGTTTAGAGAGTTTAGGTGTTAGATAACTTAGCGTTTAGGCGTTTAGTTGTTTAGGTGTTGAGGAGTTAAACCTTTAAACCATTAATGTTTTAAACCCTTAAACTATTATCTAACGACTAATTCCAAATTCCTAATCCCAAATTTCAGCAAATAAAAAAGGCCACCTCCAAAGAGGCAGCCTCTATATTTATTAACCCCTGAATTAATTACGTGATGTATTCGCTATCACGATCTTTTCTACAGACTGAACACCAGTTTCTGTATTATAGATGCGCAGGTTATACATGCCCGGCTTTAAGTTAGAAACCTGCAGGCTGTTATCTGTGAAATTGTTCCACTGCCTGATCATACGGCCACTCATATCAGTTAAAGCAAGGCTTCTTTTAGCTGTACCATCTTCAAAGATCACGTTCACAGTGCCATTAAAGCCAGGATTAGGGAAAACCAAAGTTTTGTTTGCCTGTGCCTGTCCACGTACGGAACGGATATCACTGTATTTCACTTTACCATCCAGGTCAATCTGTAACAAACGGTATTGTGAAATGCCGCTGTAATTATTGTCATCACGGAACTGGTAAGTCAGGTTGCTGGTGCTGTTACCGCCATCTGCTTGTGAAAAGATAAAAGCAACAGTTGACCATTTGCCGGTTCCCAGCATACGCTGTAATTCAAAACCACGGTTATTGTCCTCGGATGCAGTAACCCAGGTAAGGTTTACTTTTTCATTGTTGCGTGCTGCAGTAAATGAATGCAGTTTAACAGGAAGGGGAATTTGATTATCAGAACATGGTGTCTGGTTAGCATATTGTAAAACAAAACGGTAGTTAAGTTCTCCACCTTTTTGGAGTTTTAAATTTTTGTCATCTGACTTATAACAATATTCAGCATGTAAACCATCAAAAGAAACCAATGTAAATGTTACACCAGCGACTGGTACGGAAGTACTAATGTCATCATCATACATTGCAAGAATTGTTGGTGCATTTGCTGCTTCAAAAGAAAGTGTTATTGTAATAGTTCCATTACAACCATCTCCACCTCCATTATTTGCTTTAATTTCTGCATTGGGATTAATACAAGGGAACTGGGCGAAACTAGCGGCAATCGCGAATACGCTGAATGCGGCTGAAAGTAAAATTTTTTTCATGCTTCAAAGGGTTTAGCTGTTTTTTAAAATATGATGAGTTATTTCATCCCTGCTCAGGGGGTAAATCATGGAGTTTGCAGGCATATATTTATTTTGCCAGGAGGATCTTGCTGAAATTTTCAGCTACGGCATTAACAGGATGGACTTTGAAGACTTAAAACGAAAATAAATACGCAAAGTGAAGGAAAGTTTCCATTCAGCTAAGGGTATCAGGGGATTAATTGATTTTTGGGGATCTTTCGGAGAGGATGGTTGGAGATCTATGTTGATACAAATATACTCAGCCATTTGAAAGGCTGCAAGTGTTTTAATGAATATATTTTTTTTTAATGCGAAAAAGCGTACTTCTTCAAATGAAAGAACCATTGTTCAACAACCGTTCAACAATGGTTCTACTATAGTCTAAACGCTAAACCCTAAACGTTATCACCGCACCATAATCTTCTCCACCTGCATAGCATTTGTTTCCCTTTCAAAAATCCTTAACAGGTAACTGCCAGGTAATAAGGAAGAAACCTGCAAACTGTTTTCTGCATAATTATTCCACTTCCTGATGATCCGGCCAGCCATATCCATTAGCTGCAAATCCCTGTTGGCTGAACCTTCAAATAAAACATTCAGTGTTCCATTTGTTGCGGGATTTGGAATGATCAGGATCCTGCCGGACTGACTCATACCATGAACCGCACGGACAGCGCTGTATTCAAATTTATTATCCAGGTCAATTTGCTTTAACCGGTATTGGGTTACACCTCTGGCATCATTTGCATCTAAATAATGATAACTGAGTTCTGACTGGCTGTTACCATCCGTTGCCTGCGACGGAATAAATTCAACGATCTGCCATCCCCCGGAGCCGGTATTTCTTTGCAATTCAAAACCGCTGTTATTTTGTTCCGTCACCGTTACCCAGTTTAATTCAACCCGTGCTTGCTTACGGTTAGCATTAAACGATTTTAATTTTACGGGCAGTGGTGCGGGATCTGGTAAAACAACTTCTAAATGATCTACCTGAACCTGCCGCAGATTTTGTCCGTTTATTCTTCCCGTAGTTGAAATAAGAACCTGCATGGTTGCAAGATCCTCGTGGGTAAAACTACCAGCAAAAACAAATTCATAATAGGTCCATACATCTGCCAGGTCCATCACACCCTGTTCACCTAGAAAAGTGCCATTGATCCTGACATCAACTTCCAAACCCCTGTTGGCTATATTCGGAGCATTGCCTTCAGGAAATTTCCTGGCCAGCACCCTTACCGTAAATAAAGTATACAATCCAGGTTCAATTTCATTACTCATTTCTAATTCTCCGGCAGCATGCGACCTATAAGGCGAGGATATGTAAATATTGTCATTTACTTCCAGGTTTGGGGTTAATGCTTCAGGTGTCCAGTTAGATGTAGCGACATCCGCAACCGGGTATAACTGAGCAGCAGTATTAACCGATACCAATAAACCCGAAAGCATCATAAATAAGGTATATACGAATTTTTGTAATCTTGTAGCCATAATAATTTATTTTTAGAAATGAAGGTTTACAAATGAGTATAGGGCACCTGGAACAGAAATGTTCAAAGCATAGGAAGATTGGGCTACAAAAAAATTAACCTGCTTTAACCAAAATAAAAAATAGCATAGGGATCACCGTTAGAAAGAAGTATTACATCGCATACGGATTACTGAAAGTAGGGAGAAAGAATCTAATCAAATTTAGAGAGAAAATACTTATTGAAAAATGATTTTATTTAGCTCAACCTTTAAAATGTTTAGAGTTTAGCGTTTAAAGTTTAGGATTTAGAAGTTAAAGGTTTGTTGGAGAAGTTGCTGTGAATTACTGATGAGTCAACTTCTACATTTTTCATTTTAATTTTTGCATTAAAAAAGGGATAGCGTGTTAGCTATCCCTTTTTCTCAAAAGAACCGGTGGCATTAGCGATTCACCACCATTATTTTTTCAACCGTTTGGGTTCCGGTTTCACGATCAACAATTCTTAATTGGTAGATACCTGGAGTCAGATCGGTGATCTGCAAACTGTTATCACCATAAGCGTTCCACTGTTTCAGCATGCGGCCATGCATATCCGTTAGCTGCAGGTCCCTTTTGGCACTGGCTGACTGGAATGTCACATTCACCCGGCCATTGGCGCTTGGGTTTGGTGAGATGATCGTTCTTGCTTCCTGGCCGATACCCTGTACGCTGCGAATATCACTGTATTTGGCATTATCATCCAGGTCAATTTGCATTAAGCGGTACTGGCTCACACCTCTTGAATCATTAACATCAGTATAAGAATAATGCAGGTCGCTAACGCTGTTACCATCCGTAGCTTTTGAATTAACAAAGGCAATCTTCTGCCATCCACCTGCACCTGATTGGCGCTGCAATTCAAAGCCACTGTTATTTTGCTCCAATGTAGTAGTCCATTTCAACTCAACATTTGATTGCTTGCGTGAAGCAGTGAATGATTTGAGTTTGACAGGGAGAGTAATACAATTTGGAATAGGCATTGTCAATGTTGCAAAAAAACAGCCTTGTTGAGCTTTTGCAACTACAAAATATGTTTCACCAGCAAATAAACCTGTTAGTGTAACTGTATTTGCTCCAGGATTACTTGGCACTTCTATTGGATCACTCCAATCATCAATTGGATCAACATCTATATTTAAATCACCATTTACATCTCTAACAATCCAATAATCTAATGGATAAGGATTATCTCCACTTGGGTAATTAAAAGTAATTTCTACGTCTCTTTGTTCAGTTTCATTGCATACTGTAAAATCAGATCTGGTAAGAAAGTAGAATGAAGACGAACCAACTGAAGTTGTAGTGCCTGGAGTATGATTACTTGGACTAGCAGATTTAATCCAACTTCCACATTGACCATCATTTGTCCGATAATAACCATTACCATTCCCTGTATTAGCTGTTACATATTCAGCGGAATTTTTTGATAAACCAGCAAAAGAAATAGGATATGGAGTGCCTCCACAATTAAGGGCATCGGGAATTACAGGCATTGTTGAAAGTTCTGAAGGAAAAGATGTCAGACCATTAACTGCACCTGTATTCATACCACCAAAAACACCATTAATATATGTTGCAGTTCCCCCAATTACACCAAAAAGTGATGCGTTATAGGTAAAACTAGACGCCCCATTACCTGTCCCAGTGTTAAGGAAAATATCTTGCTGTGTTGTTATAGTTGTAATTGGATTATAGCCTGATCCATTCCGCACATATTTCTTGGTAACATTACCATTTGTCCAATTCAATTGAGGTGTATAACTTAAACTGTTTGTATAGCAAAATGAAGTATTGCTAATCGTCATTCCTGCTGCTACCCAAGCTTGACCTGCTTCTATTGTTGTTCCGGTAGGAAAATCCACTACATAAAATCCAGTTTCACTTCCACTCTTATACCAAACAACCAAGGCATAACAGTCAAGGCTAATATCTGAGCCACCTCCATTATACAATTCGAAATATTGGGCAGAAGGTGTACAACTACCTCTTTGTACAAATAATTCATTAAGCGTTACCTGTGCATGCCCTAAGTAAAAGGACACGATTAATAAAATTGAGAGTAAAATCTTTTTCATTGCTTCAAGGTTTTAAGTTAAACGATTGCTTCACATGTACGGAATGGTAACACGGTCAGCGGGTTATATGATGAAATAGTTCATCCTTTGTTCAGGAGATTCAAGGAGAGGAAATAAGCAGTCATTAAAAGGATGGATCTTGAAGCGGATCTGTGGGTATTCGAGGAATGGAAATTAGATAAAGTTTAATGTTTAGGGTTTAGTGTTTAGGCTTCGGTATACGCAGCCTGGTTACATTCATTCGACCCTAAGTGTCGTTTGTGGAGTTTCTTTTGGAATGATGATTTTTGAAGCGTCTTTCGGAAAGGATCAGGAGGATCGATAGAAGTATTGATGGGTCAAAATTATAAAACAATCTGACTTATGCAAGTATTTGGGAAAAAATATATGTCTGGAGGAAGTTTCGGGTTTAAAGTTTCGGGTTTCGGATTAGCTCATTTGTCGGTATGAGAAGATCCATGTAGTCATGAATAGAAAATAGAAACAGTAATAATAGAAAGTAGAATGTTGAACGTTTTGGGTGCAATGGTTAGCATTTAAATCTTCGTCCTTGTCATCCTGCCTGTCCCGTAGACATGCGGGGACCGCAGGGAAGGATCTGTTACGACAGCGAACGTTTACAAGCTATGCTGCGTACCAGATGGATCGTTCCTCGCCATGACAAATTCGACGCAGTCATCACTGGTAACTAAAAAGTAAAAAAGAACCATCACTGATACATTCTACCATTTTTCAACAGAAAATATTCTCCGGATTTTATTAACTTAGAAATCGATGGCTTCTAACAAAGCATATTACGTTTACATCATAACCAATTTTTAAAAAAACTATTTTATACACCGGGGTCACCAATAATCTTGAACAAAGAATCATTGAACATTATCTTGGAAAAGGAAATACAATTTCTTTCACCGGCAGGTACCATGCTTTTTATTTACTTTATTATGAATGTTCTCCCTATATCCTCAACTCCATTGCCAGGGAAAAAGAAATCAAAGGATGGAAAAGATCAAAAAAAGAAATGCTTATAAAAGAATTCAATCCTGCAATGAAATTTTTAAATGAAGAACTGTTTGGGCAATGGCCACCGAAGGAACCATTCGATAAAAGGGAATGATTTCAAAATATATGATCCATCGTACCAGATGGCTCGTTCCTCGCCATGACAAAATCGAAGCAGTCTTAAAGGGAATGTAACAGTTTAAAAGCACGATCGTCGACTTTGTCATCCTGAGCGCAGCGAAGGATCTGTTACGCAGTGCAGAACAGTGCTTACCATTCAAACAAATTAAATATCGTCCGGATATTATTAACTTAGAAATCGATGACCACTAACAAATCATACTACAGCGTAACAGATATCTCCTGCGTCGGTATGACAAGATTGAAACAGTCATTTAAGAATTGTTAGGGCAAATGGCCCGCGTTGGTATGAGAAGATCGATGCACTCAATACAGAATTGTTAAATCAAAAAAGGACAACCTCACGGTCATCCTTTTGCATTTTAATTTTTTAATTTTTAATTATCTCCCGCTGACAACGATCTTCTCGATTGATTGTGCGCCTGTTGCAGCATCCACGATTCGTAACTGGTAAATACCATTCTGCAAACCGGTTAACTGCAAACTGTTATCTGCATAACCGTTCCACTGTTTTACCAGGCGGCCAACCATATCAGTCAGCTGCAGGTTACGGCGTTCACCAGCAGTTTCGAAGATCACATTTACCTGCCCGTTACTGGATGGATTGGGTGCAATAATGGTACGGCCCATCTGAACAATCCCTTGAACAGCACGGATCTCACTGAATTTTACTTTTGCATCCAGGTCCATTTGTTTTAACCTGTACTGGCTAACCACAGAGGAAGGATTTGCATCAGAAAACGCATAATTCAATTCACCCACGCTATTGCCATCCGTTGCTTTTGAACCAACAAAGCCAACAGTCTGCCAGCCACCAGCACCAGATAAACGCTGGATATCAAATCCCGCATTGTTTTGCTCTGTGGTAGTTGTCCATTTTAATTCAACATTTGAATTATTTCGGACGGCTGCAAAAGATCTTAATTTAACAGGAAGTGGAATTAATTCGCCGCAACCGACTGGAAAGCCCTCATACTGAATAACGAAATTATATTCTGCATAACCTCCATCTAAATTATTAAGATTAGCGCCTCCTTCATAAAAACAATATTCAACTTCAAAAGTACTTTTTACAGTACCTGTTCCAAATAATATTTCAGTAGGAACTTTTGATTCATCTGGAGCATTAACTCCAAGAATTACAGGTAAATTATTTGGGTCGACTGCTGCGTCAAATGTCAGAGTTACTTTTCCTGTTGCAGACTGTCCATTTAATAATGGACAATTACCACCTCCATTATTGATTTTATAGGATTCCAGGCAAGGTAATGGAGCTTGAGCCAACAAACAATTCATTGAAATTGATAAAACAAATAAGAGTAAAGTCTTTTTCATTTGCTAAAAGTTTAGATGATTAAAAATTTAGCTTCCAGGGGGTGCAGCAGGTTACGTGTTTCGGTTGGATGGATTGATGCGAAATTGTTTAAAAGTTTAAGGGTTTAAAGGTTTAAAGATGATAATAAACCATTAAAGCACTGTAACTTAAAACAATGAATGCAATATTGATTTCCCTGGTTTTTGGAGTTTGTTGGTTTCAGAAGTAATGGATCTCAACAATAGAGGGACGTAAATCTACGACTCATCTGTATACGAACCACAAATTTTTTAAAATAAAAAAAAGACGACCGGTTAAGTCGTCTTTTTTATCAGTTTATGGCTTAGTGTTTAGCTTGATTATGAAAATTTAATGTTTCAACTAATCAGAAATTCAACTTTTATAAGCTAAACTCTAAACGCTAAACACATGATTAATTCCTGCTAACCACAATCTTCTCATTACTTACCGCGCCTGTATTGCGATTAAGTATCCGAAGGTTATACATTCCGGGTTGAAGATTGGTGATCTGCAAACTGTTATCGCTGTAATTCTGCCATTGTTTTAAAATCCTGCCCGACATACCCACCAGGCTCAGATCCATTTGATCTCTTACAGACTCAAATATTACATTCACCTTTCCATTGCTGCTTGGGTTAGGGAAAATCACCGTACCGTTTGGCTGGCCTTCACCCCTTACCGAACGAACCGGGCTGATCATCATTTGTCCATCAAAATCAACCTGCCGGATGCGATAGTTAGAAATACCCCGGTAAGTGTTCATATCTGTATGCTCATACCTGATCACGCTGGTACTGTTTCCACCTTCAGCCTTACTTGGAATAAAAGCAATGGATTGCCATTTATTATCACCAAGCTCCCGCTGCAATTCAAATCCTCTCGAATTGGATTCAGTTTCTGTTTCCCAGGTTAATATTACATTGGAACGGTTACGCTGCGCATTGAAAGATCCAAAGCTAACCGGTAAAGGCACACATTCTATTAAGTTCAGCAATTGTGCACGACGGGCACCACCGATATTAATGACTACAAAAACTTCACGACCTACCAGAGTTGGATCTATCATGCTAATATTCACCGGATCAATGATCAGAGACCCTGAAGCACCGATCATCACGGTATCAGAAGTGATCAATACATCTTCTGTATTCTGGGTGGCAAAAACACCATCACCATTATCGGCATAAAATTCATAAATAACTTCAATTTCACTGGAAGTTGTGTTGGTGAATGTTGCCATGATCATGTCGCAATTAACTACACCAGTAATATTTACTGTTCCACCTACGGTACCAATACCACAACTTACACAATGCAGTGTATTGGCTTTGGGTGTTTGTGAAGCAAAAATGTCTGTTGCAAATTCATATTGTGTGTTACTTCCACATTCATTTGGCAATACCACTTGAAGCCCCGTAATTAAAAAACGGGTATCCCCATTTTCCAGGATTACGCTATCAATCTGGGTAGATGCAGTTACCCCAACAATTCCTAAATCCGTATCAGGTATATAATCTTCAAATATGGGATCTTCTCCTTCAACATTGATTGCTACGTTTAAAAGTGGATTTCCAGCCTCTTCAGCTGTGGGTGGTGTTTTTACCCTTGTTGCTCCATTTTCACATTGAAAATAATTAGGGTAAGGATGCTGATTATTTGCCGCGGCTCCATTCTGTGTGGCAGATGCTATATAAGTCTGAAGAAAGATGTGCTTGAGACCATTATTTACATTCATACTAAAGGCTACATCAAAAGTAACCGTACAAGAACCCGCTTCCTGTGGACCAGTAACATCCACATTCTGCACCAGGATATCATAGATATCACAGGCACTGGTTGGACTGGCATTTCCGCCACCACCTCCTTGCCCCTGGGCCATTAAATTGTTTGAAAACACACCCGCAATAAGGGTCATGCTGAAGAGTAAAAACTTTTTCATAAAGTAATTTTAGATCGTGATTAAATAATTATCAGATCATAGCATACGGTGGTCACTCTTCAGAAGGAATGGGAATTTTGCAGGAATAATAAAATGCTGTGCCATATGGTTGACTGCCAATACGATGACCATCCATTATTGTGCATAAAATCCATGAAATGTGGGCATGGATGGGCATTAAGTTGTTCCGGCTCCTGCGGGAAACTTTTTGATATTAAAAAAACTTAACTTTTAAAAACCTTAAAGTAGTGGTAAAATCTTTCTACACTTTTTGTGGATTACCCGTTTTGCTTTGCACCCATGCCAATGCTTTATGAAACTGTTGAGAAGGAGTTATGTTTGTATTATCCAAAACCAAAGCATCTGCTGCTTTTCGGAGTGGACTGATTTCGCGGTTAGAATCTATATAGTCACGCATTTCAAGATTGGCCTTTACTTCTTCAATAGTAATGTTTGGATTTTTCTCAAACAATTCTTTAAACCTTCTTTGCACCCGGACGGCATTGTCGGCTGTCATAAAAATTTTCAATTCCGCTTCCGGAAATACGACCGTACCAATATCGCGGCCATCCATGACAATTCCTTTTTTCTTTCCCATTTTTTGTTGCTGTGAAACGGCATATTCCCTCACCTCTTTGATGGTGGCAATCTCGCTGACTTTTTCTGCAACGACCAGGTCTCGAATAACATATTCCACGTTTTCGTCATTAAGATAAATCTCACTCTGACCGGAAAGTGGATTAAAAATAAATTCGAGATGAATGTCTCTTAATGCGGTAACAACCTCTTTCGTTTTCGTCCAGTCAATATGATTGCGCAAAAAATAAAGGGTGATGGCCCGGTACATAGCACCACTGTCTACATATACATAATTCAGTTCCCTAGCCAGTTGCTTTGCCAGCGTACTCTTCCCGCAGGAAGACCAGCCATCGATAGTAATAATAATCTTCTTCATTTGAAGATGCAAAGATGAAGAAAATCAAATAAAGTTTAGTGTTTCGATAGCAAGTCAAATTAAAAGTCAAAACTTTTTAATTTCATGGGAACATATGGCCTGTTAGACTGAGCTTGCTGAAGCCTTAAACTATCAACCCTCAACATTCAGGAAGTCCTTCGCTACCCTTAGGTTTTTTTTAATACTTGTCATGAATGTTTCATCCTTGTCATGGCGACGAAGGAGCCATCTTGTACGATGATTTGTATAAGATCCTGTTTGAAGAGCGAGTAAAAATACAAATTTTTGGAGGTGATTAGTGAGACTGAGAGCATTGTATATGTTACATCTTATAAGATCCTTCCCTCCGGTCAGGATGACAAAGACGAAGATCAAAACAACTAATCGCTAAAACCAAATATCTAAATATACAATAGAACCTTCCCAGCACTCCCACGAAATGACGGAGACAAAGACGACGATCGTGCATATAATAAGAGGAACGCAAAAATTGCATTCCTCTTATTATATGTTGAAATTTCAAAATTGAGAACCTTAAACACGAAACCCTAAACTCTAAACACTAAACTCATTTCGCTTCCGATTTCTCTTCTATCCTACTCTTAAATGTAAACTTCAGCAACTCCTTTTCTTTATCCAAAACAGCCACCAGCACATCACCTTCTTTAATATGCATATTCAGGATTTCTTCGGCCAGCGGGTCTTCCAGGTATTTCTGAATCGCCCTGTGCAAAGGCCTTGCTCCAAACTGCTGATCATAACCTTTTTCAGCAATAAACTCTTTGGCTTCCGGGGTTAACTCCAATCCAAAACCAAGAATGCTCAACCGCTTTAACACCCCTTTCATCAGGATATCAATGATCTGGAAGATATGATCTTTAGAAAGTGAATTGAAAATGATCACATCATCGATCCTGTTCAGAAACTCAGGCGAAAAAGTACGCTTTAATGCTTTTTCAATAACAGCCTTATTCGCTTCTTCTTCATGCTCTGCCCTTGATTGGGTGGCAAATCCTACTCCGGCGCCAAAATCTTTTAACTGGCGTGCACCAATGTTGGAAGTCATGATGATCATTGTATTCTTGAAATCTACTTTTCTTCCCAAACCATCCGTCAGCTGACCATCATCCAAAACCTGTAATAATATATTGTAAATATCCGGGTGTGCTTTCTCAATTTCATCCAATAAAATCACACTGTAAGGTTTACGCCTAACCCTTTCCGTTAGCTGGCCGCCTTCTTCATAACCTACATATCCCGGAGGTGCACCAATCAAACGACTCACCGTGAACTTCTCCATGTATTCGCTCATATCTATACGAATCAGCGAATCTTCTGAATCGAACATATAACGGGCCAGTGACCTGGCAAGCTCTGTTTTACCAACACCGGTTGGTCCCAGGAAAATAAATGTTCCGATCGGTTTTTTAGGGTCTTTCAATCCTACCCTGTTACGCTGAATGGCTTTTACGACTTTCGAAATCGCTTCTTCCTGGCCAATGACCGCTTCCTTCATATCTTCTGCCATCCTGCGAAGTTTCTCAGTTTCAGCCTGTACCATTCGCGTTACCGGAATGCCCGTCATCATACTCACCACTTCGGCAATTTCTTCTTCGCCTATCGGGTACCGTTTATGTTTGCTTTCTTCTTCCCATTCCAGTTTTGCTTTATCTAATTCTTCACCCAATCGTTTTTCCGTATCCCGCAGCGAAGCGGCTTCTTCAAATTTCTGGCTCTTGACTACTTTATTCTTTTCATTCTTTACATCTTCAATTTTTTTCTCCAGCTCTACGATGTTTTCAGGAACATTGATATTTTTTAAATGCACTCTTGCACCTACTTCATCCATCACATCGATAGCCTTATCAGGTAATAAACGGTCGGTGATATAGCGGTCGCTTAGTTTAACACAAGCATCAATGGCTTCATCATTATACAATACACTGTGGTAATCTTCGTATTTGGATTTGATATTATTGAGTATCTGAATGGTCTCATCCACGGAAGGTGGCTCAATCATCACTTTCTGAAAACGACGATCCAGGGCGCCATCCTTTTCAATATACATGCGGTACTCATCCAGTGTGGAAGCACCAATGCATTGCAGTTCGCCACGAGCCAGTGCAGGTTTGAAAATATTACTGGCATCCAGCGATCCGCTGGCACCTCCTGCCCCAACTATCGTATGTATTTCATCTATGAAAAGGATCACATCCCGGTTCTTTTCCAGTTCGTTCATGATCGCTTTCATTCTTTCTTCAAATTGACCCCGGTATTTTGTACCGGCAACCAATGCCGCCAGGTCAAGCGAAATCACTCTTTTATCAAACAAAACCCGGCTTACGTTGCGTTGAATAATACGTAAGGCAAGACCTTCCACGATGGCAGTTTTACCAACACCCGGTTCACCGATCAGGATCGGGTTATTCTTTTTACGACGGGAAAGGATCTGTGAAACCCTTTCAATTTCAACCTCACGGCCAACAATAGGGTCTAACTGGTTCATTTCAGCAAGGCGGGTAATGTCCCGACCAAAATTATCCAGCACAGGTGTTTTGCTTTTTGCAGCACCGCCCTGGCGGGATTTAGATTGCGAATATTTTTTTTCATCCTCAAAATCATCCTCGTTTTCTTCATTGTATTCTGAGCGGATATCGTTGGATTTAACAACACCCAGTTCGTTGCGGAACAGGTCGTAATCCACATCAAATTGATTGAGGATCTGTGTAGCGATATTTTCTTTATTTTTCAATATTGAAAGCATTAAATGTTCTGTTTCCACCGTAGGGCTTTTCAGCGCTTTGGCTTCCAGAACGGTTACACGAATCACTTTTTCTGCCTGTTTGGTTAAAGGCAGGCTATTAATATTGGCGATGTTTTTCCCCGTTTTATCTTTTACTGCAAGCTCTATCTCTTTACGCAATTCATAAAGATCCACGTTAAAGCTTTTCAATATCCGGATGGCTGTATTATCTCCTTCGCGGATAAGGCCAAGTAATAAATGCTCGGTACCAATAAAATCATTCCCTAATCTTAACGCCTCTTCCCTGCTAAAAGAAATGATCTCCTTTACTTGTGTTGAAAAATTATTATCCATTTTTTAAGTATAATTGCTTGTGATACAATAATAACAAATTTAATTAAGAACCCATTTACCTCCTTATAAACGGAATTACGATAAACTTAGTTGTATGCAGGTCAAAATAGATACCAAAGAAAAATTTCATGTCATCACGGTTAACAGCACATCTTTATCTGCTGATATGACAGGCCATTTGGATGATACACTAATTCCATACCTGCAAAATGGCGTTCCCAATATTATATTGAACCTGGCGGAAGTACAATCTATTGACAATCTAACGGCCGAATGGTTGGTTAAGATTCAGCAAAAGTTTTATGAAGCCGGCCATTCATTTGTTGTCTGCCACCTGCAACCTGCCGTGGAAAAATTTTTGGATGATGCAGATTTACTCGAAATGATGAATGTAACACCCACCACCAGCGAAGCCGGTGACATTGTACAGATGGAAGAAATTGAAAGAGAGCTGATGAATGGGGACGACCTCTAACGTCCTTCTGAACACAATATTTGACCATGATCATTTTACCACAAATCCGGGAAGTCATTGGTAATTATTTCAAAACATCAACCCCGGTAAACCTGGAATCTATAGCTTTTGAAAATGTCAGCGGCGGTTGCATTAACCAATGCTACCGGGTAACGGACAGCAATAAACGTACATTATTCATCAAAATAAACAGTAAGCAAACCTGCCCGGGATTATTGGCAAAAGAAATGAACAGCCTCCGGTTTCTTGAAAATCATAAGATCATTAAAACACCAGCTATAGAAGGATATGAAGAACCTGGAGAATATCAAATCCTGTTGATGAAATGGGTTAACCAGGCTAATCCTTCAAACCAATCATGGAAAAAACTGGGGGAACAACTGGCCGCATTACACCAGGTAACCAATCACCAATTTGGTTTTAATGAAGATAATTATATTGGCTCCCTTCCACAGAATAATACCTGGGAGCAAAGCTGGGTACATTTCTTTGTTCAACATCGCCTCAAACCGCAAATAGATTTAGCTATAAAGAAAGGTTTGCTGACCAGCATACATTCTTCTTTATTCGAAAAACTTTTTATTGCGCTGTCTGAAATTTTTGGAGATGCAAAACCAGCATTATTACATGGCGATTTTTGGCGGGGAAATGTATTATTTGACGA
This sequence comes from Chitinophagaceae bacterium, assembly GCA_036675565.1. Lineage (GTDB taxonomy): Bacteria > Bacteroidota > Bacteroidia > Chitinophagales > Chitinophagaceae > JACCYQ01. The sequence goes on along the minus strand of JAKFER010000226.1, from coordinate 452 downwards.
AAGAAAAGACCCTGTATTGATCGACCCTGCGGTTTATTTTGGAAACCGGCATATGGATTTAGCCATGACTACTTTATTTGGCGGATTTGACCCTGCCTTTTATGAATCATATCATCATCATTATCCCCTTCCTCAAAATCATAAACAACAATGGGAAATCTGTAACCTGTACCCTCTAATGGTGCATGTAAATCTTTTTGGCGAATCCTATGTCCCTGCTGTTCAATCTGTGTTGAAAAAATACAGTTAAGGCAGCATATCGGATTTATTCAGGGTCTTTAGCGTTAAATTACACCCAACTTTGATCCTGATAAATTGTAAACATGTTAGCAGTTACCATTCTTGGCAATAATTCAGCCGTACCCGCATTTGACCGGCACCCAACCAGCCAGGTGATTACCCTCGACGGAACATTATTTCTTATTGATTGCGGAGAAGGAACGCAAATCCAG
>JAKFER010000144.1:0-1507 GCA_036675565.1 Chitinophagaceae bacterium | reverse complement strand
GACTACTGGTGTTGATCCTGTTTCAAGAAAAGAATTTTGGGAAATGCTGAAACGCCTGAAACAGCAAAATATAACGATCGTTGTTTCCACACCTTATATGGATGAAGCATCATTGTGCGATAGAATAGCACTGATACAAACAGGGAAAATATTATCTATTGATACGCCGGAAAATATTATCGCATCGTATCCTGAAAAACTCTACAAGATCAAAGCGGATAATATGTTTGGTTTACTAAAAGACCTGAACGACTATCCGGATACATTAAGCTGCTACACTTTTGGCGAATACCTGCACTTGTCGTTGGTCAGTGATGAGGAGCAGAATAAAACAGCCTTACTGGATCATTTAAAAAATAAAGCCCATGTGAATATACAGATGACTGTAATAACACCAACTATTGAAGACTGTTTTATAAAACTATTAAAGAACTGATATGCCGGAAACAGTTATCAAAACGGAAAAGCTAACCAAACGATTCGGCGATTTCTATGCTGTCAATGAAATAACATTTGAGGTTTCGAAAGGGGAAATATTTGGTTTCCTGGGAGCGAACGGGGCAGGCAAAACTACCGCCATGCGGATGTTGTGTGGTCTGTCCACTCCATCGTCCGGGAAAGCGGAAATAGCCGGGTTTGATGTATACAAGGAAACAGAAAAGGTAAAAAAGAATATCGGCTATATGAGCCAGAAATTTTCCTTGTATGAAGACCTCACTGTTTTAGAAAATATCAAATTCTTTGGTGGCATTTATGGTCTCAGCGATAAACAAATAAAATTCAAAGGTGAAGAGCTCGTAACACAATTAGGGTTGCAAAGTGAAGCAAAGAAATTAGTAGGCTCATTGCCATTAGGCTGGAAACAAAAATTATCATTCTCTGTTGCCGTGTTGCACCAGCCCAAAATCGTTTTCCTTGATGAACCAACCGGCGGCGTTGATCCTGTAACCCGCCGGCAATTCTGGGATATGATCTATGAAGCTGCCAATAACGGCGTCACCATATTTGTTACTACGCATTATATGGATGAAGCGGAGTATTGCAGCCGGATCTCTATTATGGTTGACGGGTATATCAGGGCATTGGATACACCAACTAACCTGAAAAAGCAATTTGCGGTTTCTTCCATGGACGAAGTATTTTTTGAATTAGCAAGAGGAGCAAAAAGAGGGGAATAATTTTAAAAAAGCAAACATGAAACAGTTTATCGTATTTGTAAAAAAAGAATTTTTCCATGTTTTGCGTGACAGGAAAACCCTGCTGATCCTTTTCGGTCTGCCTATCGTACAGATATTGATATTCGGTTTTGCATTAACCAATGAAGTAAAAAATTCAAAGATCATTATTGCCGACCAGGCAAAAGACCCTGCTTCGCAACAACTGATCACTAAAATAGAAGCAAGCAATTATTTTGAGATTGAAAGATCGGTGATGAGCAGAAATGAAATTGAAAATGAATTTAAAAAAGGAAAAACAAAAGCGGCTGTTATATTTCCCGAAAATTTCA
>JAKFER010000273.1:0-1515 GCA_036675565.1 Chitinophagaceae bacterium | reverse complement strand
CTGTCAATATAATTTTCACTGATAACAGAACCGGGCTGGGAACTTAATGTATAAATACCTGCACAATCATAATTATGCTTTCCAAAATGATGAATTTTGTTGGCAATAATCTTATTATTCTTCATTGCATTCGCTGTTGGGCTCCAGCCCCAACCCATGCTGATGCCGGTGTAGGATGTGTTTTCAATCTCGTTATGTTCCACTATCGAATTCCTTGTATAGCCCAAACCAATTCCCACACAACTCCAATCTTCATTTGTAACGTCGGTAATAAGGTTATTACTGATCAATAACTGATCACAAACTTCTCTTTCATCTTTTGGATTATAAGGAAGGTGAATTTCTGTCACTTCATCCGAATAAACACCGGCGAGAATAGCCGTGCCCCCGACGTCTTTAAATAAACTTCCTTTGATACTATTATTATGCACGCCCTTGTGATAATCCAACCCCGTTGATGCCAAATGTTCAAAGCGACAATTCTCAAAGCCGGTTTGATCAGCAAAAGAAATTTCTACTGCAGCGGCCGGCCTTCCGATCCATGCCTGGTTATCCAATGTTTTTTTATCCGCTGTCCCTGCTGGCCTCAATTTATAGGCATCAAGCATATACATACCTGCCTGGTGGGGTACATGTCCCTGTTGCGATGGCCGTAGCCAACCCGCATGCTGAAAAGAAATACCTTTAAAAAAAATATTGGATACAGGTCGATCAGGAGTGCCCTGTATTCTTACCAATGTTTCGGAAAAAGGAGCTATCACTGATGCTGTCAATAAATCTTCACTGCTGCGTGGCCAGTAATACAATTTTCTTTTTCCCATATCCAAATACCATTCACCGGGTTCATCCAGGAATTGTATAGCATTGGTTAAATAAAAAGCAGAGTTGCCGGTTTCTTTTGATATCCAGGGAGCGGGCCAGGGATGTTGGCTTTGTATTTTACTTTCGGGCTGATGAAAAAAAAGTTTTGCGCTGTCGCCTGCTACTTCCATTTTTTTGACTCTCAATATCGCTATGGCCCACCACTGGGGAATGAACATTTCTAAACCGTCAATGTCTTTTACCGGTAAATTTTCAGGAGCAGGTACCCAGCAGGTTTCTTCATTTTTATTCCAGCTTAAGATCCTGCTCATGCCATCACCATTCATATTTTTTGCACGAACAGCTTTTTTATCATTGATCCATAACTGCCGGAATTCAAGCAGACTTCCATTCACCAAAGGCAGATCAGCTACCCATACTTTTCCTTTTGCTACTGAAGGCAATCCGGTAACAGACGTTAGCAATTTTTTCCATCCTTTAATAGTTACTCCACCGCTTAATACAGGCTGTTCACCTGGTGCTGCTTCAATAAAAGTAGGGCTGGTTGATGTTCCTGCATCTTCGGAGCGGATAAATATTGGTTCATATAATTGATATACCCCGCCGCTGACAATTATATGAATACCGTTTTTTATACCGGCATCATCGAGGCGACGTAATTCTCTTGCTTTGCGTAATGCGAAAGCCAGAGTG
>JAKFER010000019.1:0-11134 GCA_036675565.1 Chitinophagaceae bacterium | reverse complement strand
ATCCACCATACCATTTACTTTTTGCGCCCAAGAAGGAATATTACCCGAAACTAAAGCAGGATGCATTTTTTGAACTGGTGAAAGCTGGAATATAGAAACCGCTTTTGCAGATTTTAAAACCTGCAGGGAAACCCGGTTATGAACAGCTGCTAAATAAGTATTCTTTGGCAGATAATTTAAAAGTTCAATTCCATCCGTTGAAAGTATCTTTCTTTCACCGGCACCCGGCGTTTGACTAAACTGGATATAAATGAAAATTTTATCATCCCACCTGGCCGTATGAAGGTTGATGCTGTCAACAGTTTGTTCATTTAAATTGGCCTGGGGATAAAATGTTCCGGATTTAAGCAAGACCGGGTGTGTTTGTCCAGGCTGGCCGAAACAGGAAAAAGCAATGAGTAAATGCACAGCCAGCAAGGAAAGGGAATGAATTTTCATAAGCGGTATACAGCTTTAAATATAACAATAATACCGGCTACCGTAAACCGGGTTATTTTAAAACTACTCCATAACGTTAGAAACGACAGGATGTTTTATAACCGCCTTATGAACCTGGGAAAGAAAGCGGTGCATTTCTTCCATGGAAGGGATGGGAGCTACAACCAGCAGGAATAGTTTGCCGGCCTGTTTCAATTTTGCCTTGTTGGTGCCCGTTTGAATAAAGGCCAGTAATTCCCTGAAAATATCCGATTCAAAATAGGGAGAATTGGGACGATTAATGAAGAAACACTTTAATACAGCATCCTTCAATAACATCTTTTCAAAGCCTAATTCAACCGCCAGCCTGCGGCAACGGACAGTTGTAAAGAGATCTTCAACCTGTTTGGGAATAGGACCAAAACGATCAGCTAGTTCTGCATGAAATTCCTGCAGTTCCTGTTCACTATCGCAATTATCCAATCGCTGGTATAAGGATAATCTTTCAGTTATGGATTCAACATAATCATCAGGAATTAATATTTCCTGGTCCGTATCGATGGTACAATCCGTAACATAATCATCCTGCTTAGAAATTTCTTCTTTAAAAAGATCTTTAAACTTGCTGCGTTTTAGTTCACGAATAGCTTCATTCAAAATTTTCTGGTAAGTGTCAAAGCCGATGTCGGCCATGAACCCACTTTGTTCACCACCCAACATATTACCGGCACCGCGAATATCCAGGTCCCGCATCGCGATTTGAAAACCGCTGCCCAGTTCACTGTGTTGCTCCAGCGTTTGCAACCGTTTACGGCTGTCATTGGGCAGGGTGCGCATGGGTGGCGACAATAAATAACAAAATGCTTTTTTATTACTCCTTCCTACCCGGCCTCTTAACTGGTGAAGATCACTTAACCCGAAGTGATGTGCATTGTTTACAATGATGGTATTCACATTCGGAATATCCACACCGCTTTCTACAATATTGGTACAAACCAGTACGTCATATTTACGATCAATAAAGTCCAGGATATGCTTTTCCAATTCGTGTCCTTCCATTTGTCCATGCGCATAACCGATACTCAGGTCAGGGCAAAGTCCCTGGATAATGCCGGTCATTTCTGCCAGCCCTTGTATGCGATTATGAATGAAGAAAACCTGACCACCTCTTTCGGCTTCAAAATAAATGGCATCGCGTATAAAATCCTGGTTGAATACATGCACTTCTGTTTGAATGGGTTGCCTGTTGGGAGGCGGTGTGTTGATAATGCTCAGGTCGCGGGCACCCATCAGGCTGAACTGCAACGTTCTTGGGATAGGCGTTGCCGTTAGTGTTAAACAGTCCACCGTGGTCCGCATGGTTTTAATTTTTTCCTTGTGGGCCACACCAAACTTCTGTTCTTCATCAATGATCAGTAAACCCAGGGCTTTATATTTCACATCTTTACCCAATAAAGCATGCGTACCAATGATAATATCTATTTTACCTTCTTCCAGTTTTTTATAAACCTCTTTTTTCTCTTTGGCTGATTTAAATCTATTGACAAATTCAACGGTAACAGGGAAATCACTTAAGCGGTCACCAAAAGTTTTATAATGCTGAAATGCAAGGATCGTCGTTGGCACCAATACGGCTGCCTGTTTGCCATCTACTACCGTTTTAAAAGCGGCCCGGATGGCAATTTCAGTTTTTCCGAAACCCACATCGCCACAAACCAAACGATCCATGGGCGATGGCGCTTCCATATCTTTTTTTACATCGGCTGTGGCTTTACTTTGATCAGGCGTATCATCATAAATAAAAGAAGCCTCCAGCTCTGTTTGCATATAATTATCCGGTGCATGCTGAAATCCTTTTTGTGCTTTTCGCTCTGCGTATAATTGAATCAGGTCGAAAGCAATTTCTTTTACTTTGGATTTTGTTTTTTCTTTCAGTTTATTCCATACATCACTGCCTAACTTATTCACCTTCGGCACCGTTCCTTCTTTACCGGAAAATTTGGAGATCTTGTGCAGGGAATTAATGTTGACATAAAGTATGTCACTGTCTTTATACAAGATCCTAACGGCCTCCTGTAGCCGACCGTTCACTTCTATTTTTTGCAGGCCACTGAAAGTGCCCACGCCATGATCAATGTGTGTTACATAATCACCCGGTTGCAGTTCCCGCAGCGTACGCATGGTCAGCGCCTTATTTTTATTATAGGCTTGCTTGATGCGGTATTTATGATAACGCTGAAATATCTGGTGATCCGTATAACAAACTATTTTCAGGTCTTCATCAATAAAACCTTCATGAATGGCTGTTGCTAACGGGGTAAAATGAATGTTTGCACCCAGGTCTTCAAATATGCTGTGCAATCTTTCCAGTTGCCGGGGATTTTCGGCAAACAAATACAGTTGGAATTTTTTCTCGTCCCATTTTTTCAGATCGTTGATCAGTAATTCAAACTGGCGGTTGAATGCTGGTTGTTCTTTTGTCTGAAAAACCAATTCCAGGTGGTGTGATGATTCTGAAGGTCTCGGACCAAATTCTACCAGGTGCTTTTCTGAAAGTCCTTGTTTAAATTTTTGTGCAGGTAAAAAATTTTGAGCGGCTGGAATATATTTTTCATTGTCCTCCTCTGTTTCAATGGTTATACGTCCGTCCTCAATTGACTTTAGAAAGATTTGAAGATCTTCATCAACCTGTTCCAGTTTTTCAAGACAAAGATCTTCATCCTGCATCCAGACAACTGTATTAGAAGGCAAAAAATCCAGGATGGATACCCGTTCCATTTCTACTTCATCATCACTTTTTGCATTCCCCATATTTGGGATTATGGAAACTTCAAGCAACCGTCGTTCACTTAATTGCGATTCGGGATCAACAATGCGAATGGAATCGACTTCATTGCCAAAAAGTTCTAACCGGTAAGGTTTTTCATTACCGAAAGAATAAATATCCAGTATACCACCGCGTATGGCAAACTGTCCCGGTTCGTATACAAAATCAGTTCTTTTAAATCCGTAATCAACCAGCCTGGTTAAAAGTGCATCCACATCCAGTTCATCACCTGTTTTTACGCTGATCAGGTTTGCAGATAATGTAGAAGGCAGTGCGACTTTTTCAGATAAGGCTTCGGGGTATGTAACAAGGATGCCGGTCCTGCTGCCGGATGGAGATGAAAATTTCATCAATGCTTCTGTACGAAGCATCATATGCGATGAATGCAACTGGCTGAAGTTCTTTTTGCTTTTATAGGAAGAAGGGAAATAAAAAATATTCAATGCATCTGTCAGGCTTTCCAGTGTGTTATGAAAATAGGCTGCTTCTTCTTCATCATTACATACTACCAGGTGATTTAATTGTTTACAGGATGGATGTAAAAAAACAGCGGCCGTTATAAATTGTGCGGCGCTCCCCTGTAAATTTTTAAGATAGATGCGTTCCGGTTTGGACAAAGTGAGCCTGTCGGCTAATTGAAATAGCCGGGGTGATTGAATATACTGCTGCAACAAAACCTGTACACTCATTGGGGCCGCAAAGATAAAAAAGTGAACCTATATTATAATATTGATGTTTACCAATTAACAAAGATTATTAGCGATAAAATATTAATTTGCTTTGATTGAAAATAAACCCTGTTTAAATCGTGATATGAAATTAAAATCTACGTTGCTTTTTCTATTGGCTATTGGTTTTACTGCTGCCTGCATCTATCTTATTATTACGACTAAAGAAAAAAAGCAACCCTTCACAGAATCAAAAAATGAAAAAAGAGCCCGCTTCCATTGGGAAAGGGTTAAATATGATGTGGACCTGATGAAGGATCCAGCCACAGGTAAAATTCCCCGGGGCATTTTTGAACAGGAAAGAGCACAGGCTTTAACCATTCCATTAAAAGAAACGGTTGTAAATCCACTTGCCCGAACCACCCTGTTAAATTCATACCATCCGGCCGGCCCAAATAATATTGGCGGTCGCACCAGGGCTTTAGCATATGACAAGAGATATAATGGAACTTCTAACCGGGTTATTTTAGCCGGCAGTGTAAGCGGAGGCATTATGAGAAGTGCCGATGGCGGGAATTCCTGGACCCGCGTTTCCCCCGAAAATGATATTCACAATATCAGTGCGATAGCCCAGGATCCAAGAAGTGGATCACAGGATATTTGGTATGCCGGAAGTGGTGAAAGTTTAGGTAACAGTGCAAATATTATTGAAGCTCCCTATTATGGTCAATACGTTTGGAAATCCGTTAACAACGGCGTTACCTGGACAAGGGTTTCTTTAAATATTTCTGATCTTCCGGGCAATGGCAGTGGGACCAACCTGGAAGCATTTGATCACCCATTTGATTTTGTACACCAGGTGGCGGTGAATCCTTCAAACGGTCATGTTTATATAGCCGGCCATCGCCGTTTATTACGTTCGACTGATGGTGGCAATAGTTTTAGTACTGTTTTTGGAAGTACTGTTCCTGCCAATTCAAGTAATGGACAAAGTGATATTGTAATCACCAATACAGGGAAAATTATTCTTGGCGTAAATGGAGGAAATCCTGATCAGTCTTTACGTGGTGTTTGGACTTCTGCAACCGGCAACCTGGGAAGTTATACCCGCATTGCCGGCGGCACGACGGCGGGAGTGGATTTAGTAACTGGCTGGAGGGGAAATTCAACCGATGATGAAAGCAGGAGAATTGTTCTTGGTTTGGCTCCAAGCAACCAGGACATCGTTTATGTTTTATATGAAAATGGTTTACTAAGTGACCCTCCCGATTCAAAGCCGGAAGCTGATCTTTTTAAATTAAATATGAATGGCGGAAACAATACATGGACCAATCTTTCCGCCAATGTACCTGACTATTCGCAGGCAAACCTGAGCGGATCAGATCCATTCACGGTGCAGGCCGGGTATGATATGATTGTTAAAGTAAAACCGGATAATGAAAACTTTGTTTTACTGGGTGGAACCAACTTATACCGCTCAACCAATGGTTTCAGCACATCAATCAATGATAATCCATCCGGCACCTGGATCAATGGATATGCTACCAATTTTACTTACGCATTATATCCAAATGGTCACCCGGATATGCATAACCTGGCCTTTAATCCTTCTAATCCAAATGAAGTGATATCTGCTAATGATGGTGGCTTACAGAAAACAAACAACATAACTGCTGCTACGGTTTCCTGGACGATGACACCAAACTACCAGACACTTCAATATTATCATGTGGCCATGGATCCGGGGATCGATAGAAATAATTTTTCCGGCGGATCACAGGATAATGGAACACATTACCGCGATAAAACAGGAACCTTACAACCTGTTGCCGATAGTAATAATCATATCAGGTTTGTTGGAGGTGATGGAGGAGCCCAGGGTATTTCTTTACTAAGCCAGGCAACCACGAACCAGTATGTATATGGATCATCCCAGTATGGTAATATTGTCAGGGTGCGGATAACCAATAATGTAAATTCTTCCAGTATCAGGCCGAACAATCTAACACCATCTTTTGATGGAGCTACCAATGAGTATGGAGAATTTGTTACCAATTTCCGTTTGAACCCGGATAACACGGAAGATGTGTATTATGTAAATTTTAACCGGCTTTTCAGAACCACGGCGGCTTCTACCGTTTCTGCAGGTGGCTGGACGGAGCTCACCGGTGTCAGCAGCACCATTGATGCGGCCAATGGAACCGATATTAGTATAAGGGCTATGGCTTTTAGCCGGGGACCTTATACTACCAGTCATGTTTTATACCTGGGCACCACAAATGGACGGATATACCGGATCAATGATCCCCGAAATATTTCTGCAAATGGAACCCCAGTAAACATTACACCTCCTGGTGTTAACGGTAACGTACAGGATATTGCCGTCAATCCTAACAATGATGATGAAATAATGGCGGTGGTTTCAAATTATGGGGTTATCAGTGTTTGGTGGACAGGCAATGCAAAATCCGCCAATCCTACCTGGAAAAATGCAGAAGGAAATTTAACCTTACCCTCATTCAGAAGTTGTATGATCGTTGTAAAAAAGGATGCATCCAACAATCCTGTTACAGAATATTATGTGGGCACTTCTGTTGGTTTATACAGTACGGCCAATTTAGGAACTACACTTACGGCAAATCAATCACCTGTATGGGCACGCGAAGGTGCCAATGTATTGAATTATGCAGTCGTACAATCTCTTGCATACCGGCCACAGGATAATGTTCTGCTGATTGGCACACATGGTAACGGGATGTTTTATGCCAATATTGGAAGTCCTAATTTCACTCCCAATCTGAACACCGGAATTAACGACCCTGTTTTAAATGACAAAGATTTTATCCGGGCTGTTTATCCTACAATTACACCAGACCAGGTTAGCTATCGCATTGGAAATATGTTTGCAGTTAAAAAACTTTCTGTGCAGGTAATGAACCTATCGGGGCAGGTTGTTTGGAAAAAGGAAACAGGCTATCAAAACGGCAGTATAGATGTTTCAAGATTAAGCCGTGGTGCATATATCCTGGTGATCAACAGTGATGACAACAAATACAGGCATCTGCAAAAAATTGTAAAAAATTAGTTCGGGAAAATAACAATCAATTTCTTTTAACATTGTGTTGCAACACAAACAGGGACAAAACGCATCTTTTTTATATGAAACAAAAAATATTATTAATCGCTGTTATGATCCTATCTGCCTGGTCATGTACATTTTCCCAAACTAAAGTATATGCTTATGCACAACCTGTTGTTTCAGGCGTAAGTCCGCAAGGTATCGTTGATGAAACAGGAAAAGAAATTAAACAGCAACAGCGGTCCAGGTTCAATCATTATTTTTTTATACAACACAGCAGATGCAAAAAAAATGTAAAACCCGTAGCCATTTGGATGGATGGAAGGGCATGGAATGTAAAATATAATGCAGTAGACAGTACACCCGTTTACATTGCGAACATAAAATTTCCAGGAACTACTGATAAAACCATACTGGTTCCAAAAACCCGTAAAAAAGTTTTATCTCTCCAAATAGATTATGACCGTCCAATAGAAACACCGGCTTCTGCATCACTACAAAAAATAATAAATGATTCCGCTATCGTTTTTGAATACACGATTAATGGAAAAACAAAATACAAATCACTCAAAAAGTTAACCGTATTAGAACCGGTCGCTACCATGTGATAAGGCATTGAAGTCAAAAACTGTTATCACGTACAGGCATTGCGTTAGCAAAAACCAGAACTGTTTGAAAACAGGAAGGATCTTTCATTTTATGTTTTACCATTTCCTATTCGCTTTCAAAATTGGCTAATTGTTTCATTGTCGAATTGTCTCATTGTCAAATTATCAAATTGTATTCTTAATTTCAATTGAGTATCAAAAAATAATTATGGCTTTATTACCATGGCAAACCGGCAAAATAATCAGGATAGAAAATGCCACTGTTCATACCAAAAGATTTTGGATAGAAGTTAATGGGGTTGAATCTTTTGATTTTAAACCTGGCCAATTTGTAACCATTGATCTTCCGATTCATGAAAAGCCCAGTAAACGTTGGAGGAGCTATTCGATTGCATCCTGGCCTGATGGAACCAATATTTTTGAGCTGGTGATTGTGTTAGTTCCTGATGGATTGGGATCTACTTATTTTTTTCAACAGGTAGAAATTGGTACAGAACTAACTTTTCGCGGGCCTTTGGGTGTCTTCACCCTCCCTGAAAAAATTGAGAAACCCATTTTTCTTATTTGCACAGGAACAGGTATTGCACCTTTCCGCAGCATGGTTCATTATCTTAAATTAAACAATATACCGCGGCAGAATTTGTACCTGATCTTTGGCTGCCGCACACAAAAAGAATTACTGTACCACGAAGAATTGTGTGAACTGCAGGAAGATTTTGAAAAGTTTCATTACATACCCACATTAAGCAGGGAAGACTGGAATGGCCGAACAGGATACGTACATTCCATTTACGAAGAATTGTGTCAAGACAAGCCCGATGCTTTATTTTATTTATGCGGCTGGAAGAACATGATAGATGAAGCCAAGCAAAGAATTCTTGCTATGGGCTACGACAAAAAAGCCATTCGCCAGGAATTATATGGATAAGACCAGGGAATGACTTTCTTAAAACTTTCAGCAATTAAAAACTATATCCAACACCAACCGCAGCAAAAGGCTGTATAAAACCATTGGCTACAAGCGGCGTGAATCCGATGCGCCAGGTAAAGCCACCATCAATGGGCTGACGGCGATACATAAACGAAAATGTTCCAAATACGGAAGCCTTATCATCCATGTCAAAATCCAGGACGTTTAATTTCTTTCCCAGGACGGTAACACCTGCGCCTACTTCAAATGTATGCGGTGAATTATTTTTCCCAAAGATATAATTCAATTGGGCAGGGAAAGTAACAACGGACACCTGCTCATTCGAATTCCAGTTGCCATTTGGATCTAACTCTTCTTGCCAGGTAGTTACAAAACCTACCCCAACCCGGCCACCCAAACCAAGGTGAGATTTTTTAAATCTCCCATCATAATTCGCTGAAAACAAAATACCGGGACCGCCTAATTCTGCATAAAATGAATTTCGGCCAGGCACTTTTATACTTTGGTCATTATCCTGTGCTGTCAAGGTAACCGAAAGTAAAAACGTACAAACAATGAATAAAAATTTTTGCATATTATATATTTTGAACAATGACCACAGACATTCATTGATCGCTGCTCAATAAATTGTTAAGAGATGATGGATTGTGATACAAGGTTTTTAATCGTGTCAATTGGTATGCGTTCCTGTTGCATGGAGTCGCGATAGCGGATGGTCACTGTATTGTCTTCTTTGGTCTGGTGATCCACCGTTACACAAAATGGTGTACCGATTGCATCCATCCTTCTATAACGTTTACCAATAGTGTCTTTTTCTTCGTTAAAACAACGGAAGCTGGATTTACAATCATTCATGATGCTTCGTGCAATATCCGGGAGTCCATCTTTTTTGGTAAGGGGAAGAATGGCTAATTTTATGGGTGCCAGCATGGGTGATAATTTCAATACCACGCGACTGTCTTTTTTTTCATCCGTGCTCAGGTCTTCTTCCAGATAAGCTTCACTCAAAATCATCATCACGGTACGATCCAGGCCTATTGAAGTTTCCACTACATAAGGAATATAATTCTGGTTGATCTCGGTATCAAAATATTGTAATTTCTTTTTGCTGAATTCCTGGTGGCGGCGCAGGTCATAATCTGTACGGGAATGGATACCTTCCACTTCTTTAAAACCAATGGGAAAATCATATTCAATATCGCAAGCTGCATCAGCATAATGAGCCAACTTAACATGATCATGAAAGCGATAATGGCTTGCCTGTATTCCCAGGCTTAAATGCCATTTCATTCTTTCCGCTTTCCAATATTCGTACCATTCCATTTGTGTACCGGGGCGAACAAAGAACTGCATTTCCATTTGTTCAAATTCACGCATGCGGAAAATGAACTGGCGGGCAACGATTTCATTTCTAAATGCTTTACCCGTTTGCGCAATCCCAAATGGAATTTTCATCCGCCCGGTTTTTTGTACATTCAGAAAATTGACAAAAATACCCTGGGCAGTTTCTGGTCTTAAATAAATGGTATCAGCATCATCGCTTACACTTCCCATTTGCGTAGAAAACATCAGGTTAAATTGCCTGATGTCGGTCCAGTTGGCTGATTTACCAACAGGACATTGAATGTTATGGTGAATGATCAAATTCTTCAATCCATCAAAATCATCTTTGGCTAACATTTGCTCCATCTCGCTGATCAATGCATTGGCCTCATCTTCCCTGTTTTCGCTGACCATTTCTTCTGCCTTTGCTTCTATCAAATGATCAACCCTGTATCTTTTATTACTGTCCTTATTATCTATCATGGGGTCACTGAAATTCTCCACGTGCCCACTGGCTTTCCAGGTTGTTGGATGCATAAAGATCGCGGCATCAATGCCCACAATATTCTCATGCATTTGTGTCATACTTTTCCACCAATGATCGCGGATATTCTTTTTTAATTCACTACCCCACTGACCATAATCGTAAACGGCGCTGAGCCCGTCATAAATTTCACTGCTTTGAAAAACAAAACCATATTCTTTTGCGTGTGCAATAACCGCCTGAAATTTGTTATTATCGTTGGTAGCCATAAGGGCGCAAAGATAAGAGATAAGATGAATTTATGAAGGGGGTTGTCAGCAATCAGCTACGAGCTATCAGTGGTGATGCAGGTTGCAGGGTACAAGTTCCAAGGGAATGCCCCTGAAACGTGAGACCTGTAACCTGAAACCTTTAACTATACCTTACAAGCTTTCTTATAATCGTTTTTTTGCAGCCATTGCAGCACCTTATCGCGCTGGTCACCCTGTACAATAATTTCGCCTTCTTTCACCGATCCGCCTGTACCGCAATAGTTTTTTAATTTTTTACCCAACGATTCAAGGTCATCATCCTTACCTTTAAACCCGTACACAATGGTTACTGTTTTTCCTGCACGGCGTTTTGTATCTAATATAATTCTTAAGGGCTGCTGCGCCGGAGGCAGCGTTTCTATATTTTTATTTTCTTCTTTAAAAGAAAAAGAGGGGTCTGTGCTGAACACATACCCACGGTTGTCCGGCTTATTTTTTTTAGACATGTTCGGGATATTTTCAGATCAATACAGCTTTTAAGCTTAA
>JAKFER010000236.1:0-1517 GCA_036675565.1 Chitinophagaceae bacterium | reverse complement strand
ATTGAAAATACTGCCGGCGGTCAATGGCTTGATGCAGGATTGGTACAGGAACCAAAAATACAAAATGATCAAACGCTTGTGGCAGAGCAAAAATCAATTGATATTACCGCTACAAAAACCGCATACCGGTTTAGTGCCGGTGGTGTTGATCTTGATCTTGCGTTTACTTCACCGCTATTGATGAGTAATCTGGATCTTTTAGCGAGACCGGTTTCCTATATTAGCTGCAAAGTGCAATCAACTGATGGTAAAACACATGATGTACAGGTACAGGTAGGCGCATCAGGTAATATAAGTGTGAACGTTCCCTCACAGGAAGTGGCAACAAAGAAATATGAATACGGTGACCTTTCAATTTTGAAAGTGGGCACCAAAGAGCAACCTGTTCTGCAAAAAAAAGGCGATGATCTGCGTATTGATTGGGGCTATCTCCATGTGGCAACGCCGAAGTCAACAGGCGCAAGGCAATACATTACTTCATCTGCTAATACTGTTTCATCTTTTAGGAAGAACCAGTTCAATTCTTCTGTTTCTGCAGGGAGGGATCTTGTTTTAAATACCGTGCTGCTATTTGGTAAAGTAAATGCAACCAGTAAAGAACAAAAGATATTGATCGGGTATGACGATATTTATTCTGTTCAATACTTTGGACAGAACCTGAAACCCTGGTGGAAAAATGATCCGGGCCAAACAATAGAAACGCAATTGCAGAAAGCCAATACGGAGTATAAAAAAGTGATGCAAGAGTGTTCAATTTTTGATACTAAAATGTATGCCGATGCAAAGGCCGCAGGTGGTGAAGAATATGCAAAGCTCTGTGAAATGGCCTATCGCCAAAGTATTGCTGCACATAAATTGGTAAAAAACCCGCAGGGAGAAATTCTTTTTTTATCAAAGGAAAATTATAGCAATGGTTCTATCAATACAGTTGATATTACCTATCCATCAGCGCCATTATTTCTTATTTACAACCCTGATCTTTTAAAAGGAATGCTGAATGGAATTTTCTATTACAGTGAAAGCGGTAAATGGACAAAACCTTTTGCAGCGCATGACCTGGGCACTTATCCTCTTGCTAATGGTCAAACCTATGGAGAAGATATGCCGGTTGAAGAAAGTGGCAATATGCTCATTTTAACAGCAGCTATCGCTAAAAGAGAAGGTAATGCGGAGTATGCGAAAAAAAATTGGAAATCATTGAGCACCTGGGTTGATTATTTAGTTAGAGATGGATTTGATCCGGCTAATCAATTATGTACGGATGATTTTGCAGGTCATCTTGCCCGTAATGCGAATCTTTCTATAAAAGCGATCATGGGTATTGCGGGTTATGCTGAGTTAGCTGCGCAATTAGGATATACTGATATAGCAAAAAAATACAGTGATACTGCAATGGCAATGATTCCACGCTGGATGAAACTGGCGGACGCAGGTGATCATTATGCACTAACATTTGATGACAACAAAACATGGAGCCAGAAATACAATATGGTTTGGGATAAACTATTAGGGTTTGA
>JAKFER010000250.1:0-11135 GCA_036675565.1 Chitinophagaceae bacterium | reverse complement strand
CATTAAAAAAAGCAAAGATATTTTTGACAGCTATACCGATTGTCAGTTAACTGTAAAACAAAGCAATTAGTTTTGCTACAATTCAGCATTACAAACCATTAGAAATTTAAGATGAAGATATTTATTGCCCTATCTGTTTTGATCATTTCCATATCAGCCTGTAATCAACAAAATGAACAAACCGCTTATGATAGTATTTTAAAGGAACCTCCCTTGGATGTTTTTACAGACAGCATAAACCGGCAAAAGGATAATGATGCCCTGTATTATCGCCGCGGATTAAAATTAAAAGAAGCTAATTACACAGAACCCGCACTGGCAGATTTTAATAAAGCCTGGTCCCTGAATAAAAGGGAAGAATATGCAGTACATATCAGCTCCATACTTCTTGATAAAAAACCGGATTCAGCACAGGTGTTTCTTGAATCAGCTTTACGGATTATACCCAGTGTTTTCTTTGAACTGCAACTGGCAGAAGCTTATATCCTGCAAAATAAAAATGATGAAGCGCTGAAAGTCTATGATGAAATCTTAAAAAAAGAACCCAGGCAAATTGATGCTTTAATGAAAAGATCAGCCTTGCTGGAAGAAAAAGGTCAATCGAAAGAATCTTTAGAAAGTCTTGAAAAAGCTTATGAACTGGCACCATTTGATGTGGAGATCAGTTACGCGTTGGCTTATAAATATGCGGAAAATAATAATCCTAAAGCGATCGCCTTAAGCGACTCATTAATCAGCATGGATAGTTCTGCCAGTCATGCAGAGCCATATTATTTTAAAGGGGTTTATTACGCAAATACAGGGAACAAGGAAAAAGCATTACAACTATTTAACCAGGCCATACAAAAAGATTATAATTTTTTTGATGCACATATGGAAAAAGGGGTGATCTATTTTGAACAGGGTAAACTGGATGAAGCATATAAAACTTTCGAACTGGTGATCACTATTTCTCCATCCTATGCAAATGCTTATTTCTGGATAGGGAAAATACAGGAAAAACAAGGTTTACTTAAAGAAGCAAAACTGAATTACCAAAGGGCTTATGGCCTGGATAAATCAATCATACAGGCTAAACAGGCAGCAGATAAGATCAGGTAATCTGAACTAATATTTTGTTTCAGGCTTTTTGGGTTCTACCGGTATTGCATCTTCAGGACCAGCATCACCGGCAGGTTGCTTATCATTAATGGCTGCATTGGCCTCATCGTCTGCTTCATTGTAAACCGCCTCATCTCTCTCTTCTATGGAACTATCCAAAGGAGGATAATCATCTTTGATCTTTTTTACAGGTTCATTATTCATGACTTTTTTTTCTTTAAAAATCAAAATTATTATGCCATGAATATGATTCAACCCGGATAAAAGACGATTAATTATCTTGCGACGCAAAACTATAACATGCCCATAATTGCTCCTTCCCTGTTATCAGCCGATTATTTAAACCTGCAAAGAGATTGTGATATGCTTAATCAAAGTGAAGCTGATTGGTTTCACTTGGATGTTATGGATGGCCGTTTTGTTCCCAATATCAGTTTTGGCCCGATGCTGGTTGAATTTTTCAGAAAATCAACCAATAAAATTTGTGATGTTCACCTGATGATCGAAGAGCCAGGGAACTTTGCCGAAGCTTTCAAAAAAGCCGGGGCTGATTATTTATCTGTTCATATTGAAGCCTGCCCCCATTTGCATAGAAATATTCAACAGATCAAATCATTGGGCATGAAGGCAGGAGTGGCTATTAACCCGCACACCCCTGTGGAACTATTAAAAGATATTCTTGCAGATATTGACCTTGTTTGTATGATGAGTGTAAATCCCGGATTTGGTGGACAAAAATTCATTCCATACACTATCGAAAAAATTAAAATACTGCGCCGGATGATCGACGAAAAATCTTTGCAGGTATTGATTGAAGTTGATGGCGGCGTTACGCTTGAAAATGCAGCATCCATCATTGCCGCAGGAGCCGATGTACTGGTTGCAGGTAACACCGTGTTTAAATCAAATGACCCGGTTGCAACCATCAAACAATTAAAAAATATTGCCTGAGTTTTTTCGTTTTCCTATCAACCAAACAACAAGCGAATTTGAAACGGCTGCTTATGAAAAGGTTTCTCCCTCTGTATTTTATTTTTTTGTTGATGATGTCGATTTCTATCGCCGTTTCAGCACAGAAAAAAACAGCAACTGTTTCAGGGAAGGTCATTGATGAAAATGAAAATCCAATGGCCGGGGTTTCTGTTACCATTCTTGGCCGAATTGGCGAAGGAATAGCTACAACAGATAGTGGCCATTTTGAAATAGAAGTTATCGCCAACCGGGCCATTGCTTTAGTCTTTAGTCATTCTGGTTATAAAACACAGCAAAAGAATTTTTTACTGAATGAAAATGAAAAAGAGACCGTCACCATCAGGCTTGAACCTGGCGGAACGGTATTACAGGAAGTGATTGTGACAGATCAGCGGGACCGCACGGAAGTTGGATTGATCCGACCCAACCCGAAAAGTATCATCAACCTGCCTACACCGGTAATGGGTGTAGAAAATTTGATCAAGATATTTGTCGGTTCCAATAATGAACTTACTTCTCAATACAATGTAAGAGGTGGGAATTTTGATGAAAACCTGGTCTATGTAAATGATTTTGAAATTTTCAGACCTTACCTGGTTCGTAGTGGTCAACAGGAAGGATTAAGTTTTATCAATCCTGAAATGGTCAGGAATATAAATTTTTATAACGGAGGATTCCAGGCAAAGTATGGAGATAAAATGAGCAGCGTATTGGACATCCAATATAAAAATCCAAAAGATTTTGGTGGATCTGCTTATGTAAGTATCCTGGAACAAGGCGCCCATGTAGAAGGAAGCAGTAAGGGTAATAAACTCAGTTACCTTTTTGGCATTCGAAACCGCAGCAATAAAAATTTGTTGAAAAGACAGGAAACAGAAGGAAGCTATGTACCCTCATCATCTGATTTACAAACATTGATCACTTATCAATTTAATTCAAAATGGCAGGCAGAATTTTTGGGTAATGTTTCACGTACCAGTTTTTCATTGATGCCTCAATTCAGTCAATTAACATCTTCCGTTTTCTCTCCTTTTTTTAATGCTAACCTAGGGTTGGATATTTATTTTAATGGTCGTGAAAAAGATGCATATCAAACCAGCATGTTTGGACTATCTGCAACCAACCAGGTAAATAAAAACCTGCGATTAAAATGGTTGATATCGAGATTTGAAAATGAAGAAGAAGAAAATATAGATATACAGGGCGCTTATCTTTTTGGTGAAAGAGATTTTGATAAAAGCAGGCCATCTTTTGGTTTGATTGTAAATCCACTGGGTGCAGGCTTGTTTCATAATTTTGCCCGCAATACATTGAACATTGGCAATTGGAATGTTTCTCATAAAGGATGGTACCATAAAAAAAATCATGTATGGCAATGGGGATTAGGCGCTGATCAATCCCGTATAACAGATCGGTTGAATGAATGGGAATACCAGGATTCTGCTGGTTACTCTTTGCCTTTTAATCCAAATGTTTTACAACTAAACAAAGTCATTAAATCAACAGCAAACCTGGATATTACAAAACTGTCTGGATTTGTGCAGGATAATATTGCCTGGGGTGATTCATTAAGCTCTTTCACATTACAGGCAGGTTTAAGATTCAATTATAATTCTTTGAATAAAGAATTTTTTATTTCACCCCGCTTGGGATTTTCATGGAAACCGGGTTGGGAAAAAGATGTTATTATCAGGGCTGCGGCAGGTGCTTATCATCAACCACCATTTTACCGTGAGCTTCGCCGTTATGATGGCAGTGTAAATACAAATATCAAAGCGCAAAAAAGCTGGCAGGGTGTTGCAGGTTTTGATTATAATTTTTCAGGTTGGGGCCGGCCGATGAGATTAACAACGGAAGCTTACTATAAAAATATGAGCAACGTTGTGCCTTATGATATAGATAATGTCCGCATCCGTTATTTGGGTGAGAATAATGCCAAAGCTTATGCCGCAGGAATTGAAATGCGTTTGTTTGGTGAGATAGTAAAAGATGCGGAAAGCTGGATCAGTTTGGGACTGATGAAGACCAAAGAAAACCTGGCAAATGATTTTTTCATGGTTTACAAAACAGACAGTTTAAATCAACCGGTGGACAGCACTTTAACAGAAGGTGGCTGGTTCAGAAGACCAACAGATCGGACGATAACCTTCGGAATGTTCTTCCAGGATTATTTATCAACCAATAAAAATTTTAAGGTTTATTTAAGTTCAATTTACGGCAGTAATCTGCCCTACAATATTCCCAACAGCAGCCGTTACCGAAATGCTTTGGTCATTGAACCATACATTAGAATCGATATTGGTTTCAGTGCTTTGTTACTGGATTCAGATCGCAGTAACAGGAGGAGTCATAGTCCATTTAGAAATTTTGAGAATATATGGGCAAGTCTTGAAGTATTTAACCTGATCGACAGGCCCAACACGATTTCATATATGCTGATCAAGGATTTTGCAAACAATGTATTTACAGTTCCCAACCGGTTAACACGGAGATTGGTAAATTTTAAAATTGTTGCCAGGTGGTAATAACTACCGGGTTATACATGAAAAAAATAATTAAAAGTGGATAGTATTACTTATGCTCATCCTTCACTTTTATTAACCCAACCACTCTCTAATTACATCTCCCATAGTTTAACCAAACTTTGCAGGCACGTTTTTCTTTTCACAATTGTGAATAAGTAACTTTAGGAAGCCAGATTTTTAAATATTAATTTGGAATAGGAAGCACATATAAAGCTTCAGCCCAGAGAAACAATTTTGTGAAAATTAAACCCCAGTGAAATTGACTGAAACGATTATTAATCTCGAAACCGTAAACCCTATAGAGTTCTTCGGCGTAAATAACGGCAAACTGGATATTCTCAAGAAAAAATTTCCGTTACTCAAAATACTTTCCCGCGGTACACAACTTAAATTAAGTGGTTCACCAGAACAAGTTGATAATGCAAAAGATAAAATCATTCTCATCGTGCAATACCTCGAAAGAAATGGACATATGAGTGAGAATTATTTCGAGCAGGTGCTTGGAGGAGACGATGCCGAAACAGTAGATCATTTTATTGAAAGCAATCCCAACGAAGTACTGGTATTTGGTCCCAATGGTAAGTCGGTAAGGGCAAGAACAGCTAACCAGAAAAAACTGGTACAAATGGCCGAAAAGAATGACATCCTTTTTGCCATCGGACCGGCTGGTACCGGTAAAACATATACCGCTGTTGCATTGGCCGTAAGAGCATTAAAAAACAAAGCTGTTAAAAAGATCATTCTTACCCGGCCTGCTGTAGAAGCTGGGGAAAACCTGGGTTTTTTACCGGGCGATCTGAAAGAAAAGATTGATCCTTACCTGCGTCCGTTGTATGATGCATTGGATGATATGATCCCTGCGGATAAACTGGGTTATTATATGACGACCCGTACCATAGAAATTGCACCACTTGCATACATGCGTGGCCGTACTTTGGATAATGCATTTATTATTTTGGATGAAGCCCAGAATGCAACTGATCTCCAGTTAAAAATGTTCTTAACCAGGATTGGCGCCAATGCAAAAGCAATCATTACCGGTGATGTTACACAAGTAGACTTGCCAAGAAATCAGCGCAGCGGACTTGAAAAAGCGAGTCGCATTTTAAGAAATATAGACGGCATAGCACATATAGAACTGGATGAAGAAGATGTTGTAAGACATAAACTGGTAAAAGCCATCCTGAAAGCGTATACCATAGAACATGAAAAAGAAAATCCACCCGAATTACCCAGGAAATCGGGAGAATATGTAAGAAAGGACAGGGGCTGATAATACCACTGCCAAAGATTTATTACTTTGCAGGAATGAAAAATAAAACATTGTTTTTGATTTCGTTCCTGCTTTTTATTTTCAGTAGTTGCGGAAGTAACGAGGAAGAACAACAAGAGATAACATCTGAAAACGATATTGATGCTGCCCGCAATTTTATTCAATCATCCTTAAATGGTGAATATAAAAGAGCCCGGAATTATATGTTGAAGGATAGTGCAAACATGCAATACTTTGATGCATATGAAAGAAACTTCACACGGCTGGATGGTGAAGAAAGGCGAGACTACCGGGAAGCCACGATCAACATTCACCAGGTAAAACCTGTCAGCGATTCGGTTTCTGTGATCATTTATTCCAACTCTTATAAAAAAGATCACGATACGTTGAAAGTCGTAAAAATCAATGATCAATGGTTGGTTGATTTTAAATACCTTTTTCAACACAGCGCCGATACATTGGAAACGAATGTTTCTTTAAATGCTGATAGTCTGCCATAAAATAATCTTTAAAAGTGAGCTAAGTAACAGCTAAGCGAAGAAAGAGATTATTCCATCTGGGAAAAAATAAACAATAAAAACAGATGAAAGATATATTACTGGTCGGTTTAGGAGGAGGGCTCGGAAGCATGGCCCGCTATTTTTCTCAACGATGGATAACCTTTCATTTTCCCGGCGCTTTTCCATTAGGTACATTCACGGTTAATTTTATCGGCTGCTTTTTAATTGGTCTCATTTGGGGACTGGCCTATAAAAACATTCAGCAATCCCCGGCATGGAATTTATTTTTGATGGCTGGATTTTGCGGAGGCTTTACAACCTTTTCCGCTTTTACTTTAGAAAGCATCGGGTTATTAAGACAGGAGAAATTATTTTTGTTTTTCTTTTACCTGGCAATAAGTGTGGTTGCAGGATTTTTGGCTACTTATGCCGGTATTAAGTTTACCAGGTTTTAACTATTAAAAAATTTTTTTATGATGAACGTACAACATCCATGGCATGGAGTTTCCCCCGGGAACAAAGGACCAGGAACAGTAAATGCATTAATAGAAATCCCCAAAGGCTCCAGGGCTAAATATGAGATTGAAAAAACATCCGGATTACTAAAATTAGACAGGGTTATTTATTCATCGTTCCACTACCCTGCCAACTATGGTTTTATTCCGCAATCACTCGGTTATGATAATGATCCGCTTGATATCCTGGTATTGTGTTCTCAATCCCTGCAACCCCTTTGCATTGTTGAAGCAACAGTGATTGGCAATATGCAGATGATTGATAATGGCGAGCAGGATGACAAGATCATTGCAGTAGCAACCAATGATCCTTCAGTAAATCACATCACAGATATTAATGAAATGCCGGCGCATTTTTTTAATGAGTTGAAACATTATTTTGAACAATACAAAGTGCTTGAAAATAAGAAAGTGGCCATAGATAATTTCCAGGATAAGGAAACGGCTTACCGCATCATCAATGATGCATTTCTTTTTTATAAACAAACCTTTCCGAAAAATGAAGGTGAATAATAACTCTAAACCAATGACTTCAGAAATTATTGTTTTACTGATCCTGATCGGGTTGGGTGCCGGTATTTTAAGTGGTTTGATAGGCGTTGGCGGAGGCATTATCATTGTTCCGGGACTTATTTATGTTTTAGGTTTTTCGCAGCAACAAGCACAGGGAACCTCGTTAGGTTTGTTGTTATTACCGGTAGGTATTTTCGCGGTGATTAATTATTATAATAAAGGTCATATTGATTTGAAAGTGGTGTTGATTATGAGTATTGCATTTGCCCTGGGTGGATTTATAGGAAGTAAATGGGCGCTGGCCATTTCACAACAATCATTAAGAAAAATTTTTGGTGTCATCTTATTTTATGTTGCATTTAATATGCTTGGCTGGGATAAAGCCATTGTAAGATGGGTGAAAAGCTTCTTTTAAATTTTTTAATGAAAACCATTGTATGCTTTTCTATTTTCATGCTTAGCCTGGTGTCGGTTTCAGGTCAACCGACATTGGAAAAAGTGGTTGGAAAATATTTTCGCGTAAACCCATTGGACAGGCCGTTCAATGTTTTTATGAACCAGGTGATAAAAGATACTGCATTTTCCATTATCACTTTACAAAAACGAACTGACACCAGTTTGTTTTATTTAAGAGGTGTTTACAAAAATTTCAGTCCTTTTACATACAAAACCCAGTTGGTACAGTTTATTATATCTGATTACCTGGTGATCGATGATTCAACCAAACAACCCATTGATACTTTAATAAGTTTTCAACTTACTGCCACTACTGCACCAACCGCAGGCAAAGCACAGTATGACCAGGTTCAGAATGAATACAAAGTATTCAACAGGAAATACAGGAAAGCATTTTTGCTGAATGATGAAAAAAACCAACACGCAACCAATAACACAACAATCCTTGGACAGGTAAATGATTTTTTTGTTTATGCTCCTTATTACATTCCTTATTTTTCTGTAAGCTGGGGTACTGTATTAGGAAAAGAGAATTATGCTTTTTCCCTGCAAATGAACTTGAATATGGTAGATGGTGAACTGATGTTACCAATAGCGCCTGATCGTTTTTAACTGGTGCGTTCTGATGCCGGAGCCGGTATGTGTGATCCCTTCTTCATCTATATTATCAATACGAACGTTCCCGGAAGAATGAATGATCTCATGATCATTCAATAAAATGCCTACATGCATAATCCTTTTTTTATGATCTGTAAAAAAAGCAAGATCGCCGCACTGAACATCTTTCAATTCACTGATTTTTATTCCCTGTTCCGCCTGCAGGTATGCATCTCGCCACAGATCAATGCCCATCATTTTATAAATCACCTGCACAAACCCGCTGCAATCCACACCCAAAGGTGTTCTTCCTCCCCATAAATAAGGAACGTTCAACCATTTTTGCGCCAACTGCATCAGTATTTCGGGTTGCGGTCTCACATCGTTACGATGATGAAAATTTCCCTCAAATTTATATTCAATGGAACCGATTCTACCCTCGCCTTCTGCAAAATCAGGCAACGTGATACCTGCCGATACCAGCATGTCATCGTTATTGGTTTCCAAAAAATTAACCAGGTCGGTCATCACCCATGGAGAAACCTGTTTTGCCTCTGATTCATCAATCACCTGCACCAGGTTGGCCCGCACATAACCTTCATATTTATCGTGCAGGCTTCGGATTTTATACCATTGTTCTTTTTTTACTTTTAATATTTCCATTGTTTCACCAAAGAGCAACTGGTTCGTCATTTCCGTTTTATGAGAAGTCTTATTCCTGATTGCTGCGGCGGGCACTACACAGACTGCAAATTCCATTGACATTTTTTTAAATGAAGGTAAAAATGAAGGTGCAACTATTGTATGAAAAAACAAGGATTATGCATCTAATTGAATACTAATTAGCTAATTTACAAACGTGAATTCAGATAAACACGAGGAAACTTCCGACCAGCAATTGCTGGATAATTTTTACAGGGACCGTAACAATGAATGGCTTGGCGTTTTGTTGCAACGGTATACCCTGTTATTATTGGGTGTTTGTATGAAGTATTTAAAAAATGAAGAAGATGCAAGGGATAGTGTACAACAGATTTTTTTAAAATCGATCACGGAATTGCATAAATACAAAGTGGATTATTTCAAGTCGTGGATCTATATGGTGGCTAAAAATCATTGTTTAATGAAACTGCGGGATAAGCAGGGAAAGATCCCGGTTGAATTAACGGAAAACCACATTGCCACACCTGCTGAAAACGCTGATCGCCATGCATTTCTTAACAATGAAAAGACGTTTGAGCTCATGAACATTTCATTGGATGAATTAAATGAAGAGCAGAAGCAGTGCGTAACTTTGTTTTACCTAGAAAAAAAAAGTTACCAGGAAATAAGCGAAGTAACGGGGTTCAATATGATGCAGGTAAAAAGTCATATTCAAAATGGTAAACGCAACCTGAAAATCATACTTGAAAAAAAATTAAAGGAGCAGGACATTAATCGTTCTCCATAAAATGAAAGAGAATATTAAAAACATATTGACCAATCTGTCTACTGACATTGACCAGGAAATCCTGTTGCAATATTTGCAGGACAAACTGAGTGATGAGAAAAAGCATGAAGTGGAAAAGCAGTTGTTGGAAAATGAATTTGCCAGCGATGCCATGGAAGGACTTCAACAATTAAAAAACAAGAAAGATATCAATATCATCATTGATCAATTGAACCGGGATCTGAAATTAAAAACCGCTAAAAAGAATTTGAGAAGAGAACGTTTAAAATTACAGGATCAGCCATGGCTTTATATCTCCCTCATCATTTTTTTATTACTGATCATCATCAGCTATATCGTAATCAGGCAAATGCTGGTTAATAATTAACCGGGCAATTTTCTCCATACCGAAAGTGCAAACTTTTCCAGGGAAGGATCCCGTGCACCCATCAGCAATAAAACACAATTATCTGTAAGATGCGGGGAAACAGCTTCCACTAAATTTTCCCGGTCTTCAACAAAAAAAGCATTTTTGCCCAATGCCTGAATATCTTTTATTAAATCATTAGCGGAGATATCCTTTGTCGTTGTTCCTCCGGCATAAAATATTTCGCTCATCCAAATTTCATCACCATCCCGTAAAACAGATGAAATTTCTTTTACAAAATCATCCCGCAAAAAACGGGTGGGACCATAACCATGCGGTTGTAGCCAGGCTATAACTTTTGGAGCCATTGGTTGACAGGCCCTGATAGATACAGCACATTTAACAGGATTATGCGCATAATCATCAACCAATAAAACGCCATTCTTTTTACCCATTACCTGGTGGCGGCGATATATGCCTTCATAATTTTGTAATGCTTTTGCACTTGTTTCCAGGCTAACACCAAGCATATGCGCAACTGATGCAGCAGCCAATGCATTTTCCATGCTATGTTTTCCAACCTGGTTCAATATAAATTCAACCTGGTTGATGTTGAATGAAATGGTTAACCCATCCTGCTTAAAACCCCGGGCAATAAATGCGGCATCATCATCATTGTTAATTCCAAAATCGTTTGAACGTTGCTGTGATAAAGATTTGGCTAAAGGATGTGAAGCATTCACAACAAAATGTTTGCTGTTATTTTTAAATGTGGTAAAAATCTCCATCAATACATCCACTTCTTTATGATCCTTATCTACATTCAATAAAACACCAATTTCCGGGTGATACTGCACAATGGATCCATCACTTTCGTCGGCTTCTAT
>JAKFER010000184.1:0-52484 GCA_036675565.1 Chitinophagaceae bacterium | reverse complement strand
GTATTGGGTGGTTTTGCGTTCGGAGCCATCTTTATGGCCACCGATCCCGTAACGGCAGCACATACCAACACCGGCAAATATATTTATGGATTTTTAATTGGGTTGTTTGCCATTTTAATCAGGGTTTTTAATCCTGCATATCCCGAAGGGATGATGCTGGCTATTTTATTTATGAATGTTATGGCACCTTTGATAGATCACTACGTGGTTCAGGCCAATATAAACCGCAGACTTAAAAGAGCTAGAATACATGATCAATAAAAACAGCAATCAATTCACAATGATCTTCGCCTCCGTTATGGTGGTGGTGGTTGCTGTTCTATTAGCATTAGCGGCCATACAATTAGGTCCGTTACAACAACAAAATGTAAGGATTGAAAAAATGCAAAATATCCTTAGCAGCATCGGTATTGAAAGTGAAGTTGATGACGCTGAAAAGTTATTTAACCAATATATACAAGACCAGGTTGTTTTAAATAACCAGGGGGAGCAGGTAAAAAATGATGTAAAAGCTTTTGATATAGATTTAAAAAAAGAACAGGATAAATTAAAAACCGGTCGTGCCAATGAGCAGTTATTTCCTTTATTCATTTTTAAAAAAGAAGATAAGCTGTATTATGTAATCCCTGTGAGGGGTAAAGGTTTGTGGGGACCCATTTGGGGTTACCTGTCACTCCAAGAAGATATGAACACCATATATGGCGCCAGTTTCGGGCATAAAAGTGAAACACCCGGGCTGGGAGCTGAAATATCCACGGCTGAATTCCAGGAACAGTTTAATGGGAAAACGATATTTGACAATTCAGGTAATTTTACATCTGTAAGGGTCATTAAAGGTGGAGCTCCACCGGATGATCAACATGGCGTTGATGCCATCTCAGGAGGTACAGTTACAAGCAATGGTGTTTCAGAAATGCTAAGCCGAACTCTCGAAAGCTACATTCCATTTTTTAAATCAAATAATAGTTCCGGTGGCGACACCGCGGTTATAACAGGACAATCAGCAAATTAATATCGGCATAGATCAACAGGGAAATACAGGTTAAATAAAAAAAGGAAACGATGTTTGAATGTTTCCTACATCAATTAAAATACTTTGTATGAGTACCGAAACAGTAAAAGCACCTGTAAAGATTAAAGTAGCAGGCGATGGTTTATTTTCTTCTAAAAATAAAAAACTGGTCACCGATCCTTTGAATGACAGTAACCCAATTACCGTGCAGGTATTGGGTATTTGTTCTGCACTTGCGGTTACAACCAAAATGGAACCTTCTATTGTGATGGCATTGGCAGTAACAGTAGTTTGTGCATTTTCAAACCTTGTTATTTCATTAATACGGAATATTATACCCAACAGGATCAGGATCATTGTGCAACTAACTGTGGTTGCTGCATTGGTTATCCTGGTCGATCAATTTTTAAAAGCTTATGTGTATGATGTTAGCAAACAACTTTCTGTTTTTGTAGGATTGATTATCACTAACTGTATCATCATGGGCAGGCTCGAAGCTTTTGCGATGGGTAATAAACCATGGCCAGCGTTTCTCGATGGCATAGGTAATGGAATGGGTTACGGGCTTATCCTGGTATTGGTTTCTGCCGTGAGGGAATTATTTGGTGCTGGTGAATTAATGGGTATGCGTATCATCCCTGAATCTTTTTATAAAATGGGATATTTTAATAATGGCCTTGCCATTTTACCACCGATGGCATTAATCATTGTGGGTGTCATTATTTGGATACAACGAAGTAAAAATCCAAAATTGGTAGAGAGCAAATAATTAAATCATTTTTCATGGAACATGTAAACATATTTGTCAAAGCTGTTTTTATTGAGAACATGATCTTCGCTTATTTTTTAGGGATGTGCTCCTATCTGGCTATTTCCAAAACCGTAAAAAGCGCCGTAGGATTGGGTGCGGCTGTTATATTTGTATTAGGTGTATCTGTACCCTTATGCTACCTGCTTGAAAATTATGTTTTAAAGGCCGGGGCATTGGTATGGCTATCACCCAGCCTTGCTAACGTGGACCTTAGTTTTTTAAGTTTCATCATGTTTATTGCAGCCATTGCAGCCATCACCCAATTAGTAGAAATGGTTGTTGAAAAATTTGCACCGGCATTGTATTCTACACTTGGAATTTTTTTACCTCTCATCGCCGTTAATTGTTCTATTATGGGCGGTGCATTATTTATGCAGGAAAGGGAATATGCTACATTAGGACAGGCATCAGTATTTGGTTTTGGTTCAGGAGTAGGATGGTTTCTGGCTATTGTGGCAATAGCAGCCATCAGGGAAAAAATCCGTTATTCAAATGTTCCGGCACCGCTGCGCGGATTAGGTATCACATTTATCATTACAGGACTTATGGGAATCGCTTTTATGAGTTTTATGGGTATCACTATTTGACAGTGTAATAAAAAATTACTGTTTCTTATGATCATTTTATCAATCGAAATAACAACCATCATTGCCAGCATCACTGTTTTCCTTGCATTTAATTTGCTGGTTGTTAATTTGATTTTGATTGCCAAAGCAAAACTGGCGCCTTCGGGTTTGGTTAAAATTAATATCAATGGTAAAGAAGAAATAGAAACAGAAGCGGGATCCACACTACTGACTACATTATCCAATCAAAAAATATTTTTGCCTTCTGCCTGTGGTGGTGGCGGCACCTGTGCTATGTGCAAATGCCAGGTATTTAGCGGAGGAGGTGAAATATTGACAACAGAAAAACCCTATTTTACCAGGAAGCAACAACAGAATAATTGGCGTTTGGGATGCCAGGTTAAGGTTAAACAGGATATGGAGATCGCCATACCGGAAGAAATCTTTGGAATAAAAAAATGGGAATGCGAAGTTGTATCGAATGATAATGTTGCAACTTATATTAAGGAACTGGTTGTAAAATTACCAGAAGGTGAGTTCCTGGAATTTGAATCTGGCTCTTATATTCAACTGGATACACCACCCTGCGAAATTGATTTTAAAAATGATCTCTATAACATTGATCCACGCTTTCATGATGATTATGATAAGTTCACAATCTGGGATTTAAAAATGGTAAATCCAGAACGGATCTTCAGGGCTTATTCCATGGCCAATCATCCTGCCGAAGGAAATATAATCATGTTGAATATCCGGCTGGCCACTCCGCCTTTTGACAGGGCTGCGGGAGGATTTATGAAAGTAAATCCGGGCATTTGTTCTTCTTATGTTTTTTCACTTAAACCGGGTGACAAAGTTTTTATTGCGGGTCCATTCGGCGAGTTTCACATTAAGCCCACCAAAAAAGAAATGGTTTATATAGGTGGTGGCGCAGGCATGGCGCCACTACGTTCGCATTTGTTCCATTTATTTCACACCAAAAAAGAAAGAGAAAGAAAAATATCTTTTTGGTATGGTGGACGTTCGTTAAAAGAAGTTTTTTATACTGAGCATTTCAGGGATATTGAAAAAGAGTTTTCAAATTTTCAATACAACATCGCATTATCAGAACCACTTCCGGAAGATAACTGGGATGGATACACGGGATTTATTCACCAGGTACTGTTTGATAATTATTTAAAAGACCATCCTGAACCTGAAGAAATTGAATATTATTTATGTGGCCCTCCCATGATGAACGCTGCTGTATTTAAAATGCTGGATAATTTAGGTGTGCCACCTGAAAATATTGCCTTTGATGATTTTGGAGGATAGTTAATTATTTAATCAGATATGATAGAAACATAACCTTCAACATAAAACTATGCGCAAAAAACCATCAGGATTAAATCATTTAATCAGTACCCTTATCTATGTATAAAATAGTTATTCCCATTGTTTTATTTTTTATATTGATTAATTGTAACCGGGTACAACAAAACACTGTTTTAATTTCGGGTGAAGCGCAGGGAACTACTTATCATATCACTTATATAACTGGAACAGAAACCAGCTACCAAAAAGACATTGATTCCATTCTCCATGTTATTGATCTTTCCATGTCTACTTATGTTCCCGCTTCCATAATTTCCAGGATCAATCAGCATGATACGACTGTTGTTGTTGACCAGCATTTCGTGAAAGTGTTCGATAAGGCCCAGGAAGTTTCTGAAAAAACCGGTGGACTATTTGATATAACCGTAGGACCTGTGATTAATGCCTGGGGATTTGGTTTTTCAAAAAAAGAAAAAGTGGATAGCAATATGATCGATAGCCTGCTGATGAATGTTGGATATTCTTTAGTGGAGTTAGCCAATAACAAATTGATAAAAAAGAAACAAGGGATGATGCTTGATTTAAATGCTATTGCCCAAGGATACACCGTTGATGTGCTGGCGGAATTTCTTGAAGAAAATAAAATCCAGGATTATTTAATTGAATTAGGAGGTGAGGTAAAAGCAAAAGGTAAAAAAATCAATAATGAATATTGGACCGTAGGCATCGATCAGCCTAATGAAACAGAGATGGAAGGGAGACCTTTAAAAGCCACCATTCAATTAAAGAACCAGGCACTAGCTACTTCTGGCAATTACCGGAAATTTTATATTGAAAATGGCCAAAAATTTTCTCATATCATTGATCCAAAAACAGGCTACCCTGCAAAGAATAATTTACTGAGCGCTTCTGTAATTGCGCCGGATTGTACAACGGCAGATGCTTATGCAACAGCGTTTATGGTAATGGGTTTAGAAAAATCAAAGCAATTTTTACAACAACACCCCGAACTGCAACTTGAAGTTTTTTTTATTTATGATGAAGAAGGAAAGTGGAAAACATTTACATCAGAAAAACTTAAAGAGCAGGTAAAAGAAATTTCTTAAGCCTTGCATCTTTCTTCGGGCCGTGCTCCGCAAATACCACAGCTGCCATTATCATTTTTTAATAAAGGATTATTACTGCTGCAGGTACCACTGAACTGGCCATTTTTTTTAACCAGGATCTTAATAGCTATACCAGCGATTGCTAAAGCAAGTAAAATGATTGAAAGTATAATAACGATCATCAACAAAATTACAAAAAGATAAAAAAATTAAAATGACACAGTTAGATTAACAACTCATTGACTGAAAAACGATTGTTGTAATAAATAAACAACTACCCCGGAAAAAAATCCAATCAGTGCCAACCAGCTTATTTTTTTCAGGTACCAGAAAAAGTCAATTTTTTCCATACCCATAGCTACTACACCTGCCGCTGACCCTATGATCAGGCAACTTCCGCCCGTACCGGCGGAATAAGCCAGAAATGCCCAGAAATAATGATCCGTTGGAAAAGTTTGTAAATCATACATACCCATTGCCGCAGCAACAAGTGGAACATTATCAATCACTGCAGATAATAAGCCAATAGAAACAACAATTACTTTTAAATTGCCTATATGGTGATCCATGTATAATGCAACTTCTTCCAATTGCCCGGTTGACTCTAACGCTGATATCGCTATCAGTATACCCAGGAAAAATAAAACACTGGGTACATCCGCTTTTCTTAATGCATGCACTACAGAATACACGCCTTTATCTTCATCATTTTTATTCTTATGAATGATCTCTGTAACAACCCAAAGAATAGCAACACCAAACAAAATTCCCATGAAGGGAGGTAAGTGGGTTATTGTTTTAAAAATGGGCACAAATATCAGTGCACCCACACCTAAACCTAAAATCAGGTTGCGTTCAAAATTGTTTGTTTTATTTATGGTGGTGTCTGGTTCCGCAACAGCGGATTCTATTGAACCTTTGAGGAAAAATGAAATGATGGTTAATGGGACCAATAAACAAACCAGGCTGGGTAAAAATAATTTCATCATGATGTTCAAAGTAGTGATCTGGCCACCAATCCATAGCATAGTTGTGGTAACATCACCTATTGGAGTCCATGCTCCACCAGCATTGGCAGCTATAACGACCATTCCAATAAAATATATCCGTGTCTTTCTATCGGCAATCAATTTTCTTAATAAGGATATCATTACAATAGTTGTGGTCAGGTTATCCAGGACAGCCGACAGAAAGAATGCTACCAGGCTGATAATCCACAATAGTTTTCGGGTGTTTGTGGTCGTTATCTTGCCGGTAATGGCTTCGAACCCGTCATGTGCGTCCACTAATTCAACTATCGTCATGGCACCTAGTAAAAAAAACAGGATGCTGGATATCTCACCCATATGTTCATACAATTGGATGGACACAATGCTTGTATCGGGACTTGCCATTATATAAATCACCCAACATAAAACGCCGGTTAATAAAGCACTTGCCGTTTTATTAATACGAAGCGGATGTTCAAACGCTATTGCTGCATACCCTGCAATAAAAACAAGGGTCATGATTAACTGCATGCTAAATAGTTTTGAATGAAATGAATCTCTTCGGGAAAATGACTTCGTTAATTGATAAACAAAGTAAGTGAAAGCTATAAATATTTACCGGATGATGAGAAAATTTACATAATTAATCCTGGGGCACAAAAAAAGCAGGTCTGCTAAACCTGCTTTTATCAAATAAAATAAACAGCTAAGAAATTATCCAATGCTCCAATATGAATACACCGGCACCTGCCAGGTAACCTAATAAAGCGAACAATGAAATATTTTTCAGGTACCAGAAAAATTCTATTTTTTCCAAACCCATTGCTGCTACGCCAGCAGCCGACCCAATAATTAAGCAACTGCCCCCAGTTCCGGCACAATATGCCAGGAATGTCCAAAAATAATGATCGGTTGGATAAACATCCAATCCATACATACCCTGGGCTGCAGCAACCAAAGGAACATTGTCAATAACTGCGGACAATAATCCAATTGAAATAGTAATCACATTAACATTACCAACCGTTTCGTCCATCCAGGTTGCAATGCCAGTTAAAACACCAATTGTTTGCAGCACTGCTACACTCAACAGGATACCTAAAAAAAATAAAATACTTGGTGTATCAATCTTTCGCAAAGCATGGTTTACTGACAGCACTCCTTTTTCCTCTTCATCTTTATCATGATGTATGAATTCGGTGATGACCCACATCACACCTAAACCAAACAGAATCCCCATATAAGGAGGAAGATTCGTAAGGGTTTTAAAAATGGGAACAAACAATAAAGCTCCCACGCCTAAGTAAAAAACACCATTTCTTTCAGCCTGGCTGGTAGTAAAATTCAAATTTTTAGGCACATCTGTGTTCCCTGTCAGTTCACCTTTTAATTTACGTGCAATCAGAAAAGTTGGCAATAATACACATACCAGGCTGGGAAGGAAGGTTTTTATTACAATATTCCCAGCTGTAATCTGGTTACCAATCCATAACATGGTTGTTGTAACGTCACCAATAGGTGACCATGCACCCCCGGCATTTGCGGAAATAACAACCAGTCCGGCAAACATCAGTCTTTCCTTTTTGTCTGGAATGATCTTACGTAAAAGCGAAACCAAAACAATCGTTGTTGTCAGGTTATCCAATGCAGCAGATAGAAAAAAAGTAATAATGGCAACTAACCAGGCCAGTTTTGCTTTATTGGTTGATTTTATTTTGGAGGTAATTATTTCGAAACCATCATGTGCATCAATCAATTCAACGATGGTCATGGCCCCTAATAAAAAGAAGAGTATACCTGCCAGTTCACCCAAATGTTCTTCCAAAAAATGAGAAGGAACATGAATATCCTCATTATAAAGTGCATAGACTGTCCAGCAAAGTACACCGGTAATAATAGCCGTTGCAGCTTTATTTACTTTGATGGTATGTTCAAGGGTGATGGCAGCATATCCTAATATAAAAATTACACTAATCAGAAATATCATGCTGCTTTATGGTTTATTTATTTACATTATCGGATAGCCAATTTACGGCTTCCGGAAGATCTGCAAATATATTATCCTTACTAACCAGGCCCGGAATTAATTGTATTCTTTCCAGCCGGCCTCTTGGCTGATCTTGTAAACCACAAAGAAGTACATCAATGTTTCTTTGTTCCAAAGCAAGAATAGAATCTTCCAAAGCATATAAACCTGATTGATCTATAAATGGAACATTTTCCATACGAAAGATTACATACTTCACATCCGGTATTGCTGAAACCAGTGTTTGAAAACTGGTAGCGGAGCCAAAGAAAAGTGGTCCTTCAAATTGTTTTACAAATACCTTTTTCTTTATCGCGTCCGGCAAACCAAGGGTCAAACCTGTCTCAAGATTATCCAGCGACTCAAGCGAAGTTGTGCCTGATTTTTCATGGACCACATCACTCATATTCTTCATGAACAGGAATGATGCCATCACCATACCAATACCCACTGCAACCAGGAGATCCAGGAAAACGGTTACCAATAATACAATGATCATGATTGCAACATCAGCCTTTGGAACTTTGGCAACATGACGAAACCCTTTATAATCCAGGATGCCAATACCCACAGTAATTAATATCCCTGCAAGTACAGATGAAGGAATCATTGCGGCATAAGTCCCTAATCCCAATAAAATAATTAATAAAACAAGGGAATGTATAATACCAGAAATACGATTTCTTCCTCCTGAACGTATATTAACCAATGTACGCATCGTAGCACCGGCACCAGGTAAACCGCCGAACATTCCGGAAATGGAATTACCAATCCCCTGCCCGATCAGTTCCTTGTTGCTATCATGTTTTGTCTTGGTAACGTTGTCAGAAACCACAGAAGTCAGCAATGAATCGATAGCTCCCAGGGCAGCTAATGTTGCAGCAACTTCCAGGATATCTATGTACAACCCGGTATCAATAGATAGAAGATTTCCAATTTGCAAGGGTGGAAAACCGTACGGTATATCACCAATAATTGGCACATCGTTATTCAGCAAAACAGAAAGCAAAGTAACAGCCAAGAGTGCTACCAGTGTACTGGGTACCGCTTTGGTTATACGTGGAAAAAGATAAATGATTAAAATAGTAAGCGTGGTATAAATGAGTGCCCATACATTAATATTCTGTAATGCCGGCCCTATTTCCTTAACAACATCAAGGGTTGTTTTAGGAGAATTCTGACCAACTGCGGGAAATAATTGCAGAAGGATAATGATAACACCGATTCCACTCATGAAACCCGAAATAACCGGGTATGGAATAAACTTTATCAAAGATCCTATCTTGAATATCCCCATCAATACCTGGAAGATACCTGCCAATATAAAACAGGCAATGATAGCGCCCATGGCAGTGCCCAAATCCCCCACCTTAGTAACAAAAAGAACTATGGTAGCAGTAGTAATAACCGTCATTGGGCCGGTAGGTCCGCTGATCTGTGATGGTGTACCACCAAACAGGGAGGCAAAAAAACCGAGGAAAATAGCGCCATATAAACCAGCTGCAGCACCTAATCCCGATTGAACTCCGAATGCAAGTGCTAACGGCAAGGCAACTATACCCGCCGTTAGACCGCCAAAAAAATCACCCCTTGTAAACTTCATTACTTTCATAATACGCTTTGGATTTGTCATTAATACTGTCTATAAAATCTACTTTTCCTGTTACTATATCGTACATAGCGCCGGTAATAATAACATCTCCTTTATTGACAGCCTCGCGTATGATGGGACTGGTATTCATAATCAAATCGATCTGGTGCCGTACATTGAGCCAGCTAACATTATTTACAAAATCTTTATTTTTTGAATTTCGGTTGTCCATGGTTGTGGTTTCTGCATCCACAGCCGGGTGAATATGTGCTAACAATTCATTCAGGTTATCCATTTTTATATCATCACAAGCAGCCGATACTGCCCCGCAGGAACTATGACCCAATACAAGCACCAGTTTAGAACCCAGCATTGTTATCGCATACTCAATACTTCCAATTGCATTCAAACTGGCGATGTTACCTGCCAGGCGGACACTAAATACATCTCCCAATCCCTGGTCAAATACAAGCTCTACTGGAACCCTTGAATCGCTGCAACTTAAAACAGCCGCAAATGGAAATTGCTTATCAGCTGTTTCATTTATCAGTTGAAGTGTGTTACGGTTAACACTCAGGTTATTCAGGAAACGCTTATTTCCTTCTTTTAAAAATTCTAATGCCTTTTCAGCCGTCATTGACATACGATCTTCCCAATAATGTACTTTCATTATTAATAAATTTAAAAATCAAATAATAGGTTTAATACAAATAATTAAACCAGGTTATCGGGAGGCGGGCTTAAAAGTTCCCCATGAAATGCAATGTATAGTTCAGAGGATAATGAGATGTGATATTTTATACCGGCAGTATTGTAATCATCCACATAATCATGGTGATGCAGGTATTCTGAGAAATTGTTTGGATTGGTTTCTGTTTTTTCTTCGGTTGGATTGGGCATCATCGTGTTGATGCCATCCTTATCTTCCACATTATCAACACTACCTGGATTGATAACAGCCAAATTAATTTGTTTTAGCTTTTGCTGAAAATCATAAACAAAAGGCGTACTGATGGTAAGCCATGCCAGGGTAACCAGCATAAGCAGGGAAGATGCTTTGGACAATATTTTTTCTAAACCATTCAATTTCATACGCGGTGCGAAGTTAACAGTTCAGTCCTTTTTTACCAAATGGTAGGCTTTTCAAAAAGGTAATTTTCATTTTAAGGTCAAATCAAATTGCGGTTTAAAACTCTCCACAAAAAAATATAATACACAGAATAACTTATAAAGGTTCGTCCATGAATTAAAAAACTGCCGGAAATGATAAATTTGTCAATTCTGTGTCATTTATCAATTTTATATCCTTTCAACTTTTAATGTAGGTTTGTAACCATGTCAATAGAAGTAAATAAGCTGACCAAAATTTACGGCAATCAAAAAGCAGTAGACAATATTTCTTTTAAAGTTCAGAAAGGCGAGATCGTTGGATTTTTGGGACCTAACGGTGCCGGTAAGTCGACAACCATGAAAATGATCACCGGTTACCTGAAACCAGATAATGGCGAGGCGATGGTTTCAGGAATTCCCGTTTCATCTAACCCAATTGAAACCAAAAGACGTATTGGTTATTTACCCGAAGCAAATGCGTTGTACTATGATATGTATGTTCGGGAATACCTGCAATTTATTGCTGAAGTACATCATGTAAAAGATGCACGGAACCGGATTGAAGAAATGATTAAGTTAACCGGCCTCACGGGAGAAAGCAATAAAAAGACAGGTCAACTATCCAAAGGCTATAAACAAAGAGTTGGGTTGGCTGCTGCCCTTATTCATGATCCGGAAGTTTTAATATTGGATGAACCCACATCGGGTCTTGACCCCAACCAGATCATGGAGATCAGGGAAGTGATCCGTATGCAGGGCGAAAATAAAACTGTTTTATTTTCTTCGCACATTTTACAAGAGGTTGAAGCAATTTGTGACAGGGTGATTATCATC
Source organism: Chitinophagaceae bacterium (assembly GCA_036675565.1). Classification (GTDB taxonomy): domain Bacteria; phylum Bacteroidota; class Bacteroidia; order Chitinophagales; family Chitinophagaceae; genus JACCYQ01. The sequence goes on along the minus strand of JAKFER010000184.1, from coordinate 41,125 downwards.
AATAAAGGAAAAATTGTTGCAGATGACCAATTGAAAAACCTGCAGCAACTCAACAAAGATAAACATGTCGTTATTGTTCGCTTTGGCGAAGGTGTTGATAGTTTATTACTGGAAAATATCCAGGATGTTGAAAGCATTCAGAACCTGCAGCCAGGTTTGTATAAATTAAGCACCCAGCATCCGGACGCTGTTAAAAAACAATTACTTGAACTATCCGTGAAACATGGATTGAATATTGTTTCTCTTCAAAGTGAAAGTCAGCGATTAGAAGAAGTTTTTCGTTCGCTGACTCAAACTGATCCTGCTTTGAAAACTATTTAATAATTTTCCACCCTGATTTACCGTTTGCCTGCCCAAATTTTTTATCAAACTTAAATTGTAAACAGCCCTGCCTGTGCAGGTTTAAACAAAAAATACATGAGTTATATAGCCGAAATTTTTGCCAGACAAATTTTAGACAGCCGTGGGAATCCAACAGTGGAAGTGGATGTAATAACTGATGAAGGATCCCTGGGAAGGGCTGCCGTTCCAAGTGGAGCCAGCACAGGTATTCATGAAGCGGTTGAACTCAGGGATGGTGATAAGAAAAAATATTTAGGTAAAGGTGTTTTAAAGGCCGTTAAGAATGTAAATGATATTATAGCACCGGGCTTATTGGGTTATGATGCCGCCGACCAGACAGGTATAGATGAAATGATGATTCAGCTGGATGGCACGGAAAATAAAAGTAAACTTGGCGCCAATGCCATACTTGCGGTGAGCATGGCTGTTGCCAAAGCCGCGGCCGAAGATGCTTCGCTCCCTCTTTACCGTTATATAGGTGGTACGAATGCTAAAACCTTGCCCATCCCGATGATGAATATTTTAAACGGTGGTGCACATGCGGATAATAAAATTGATTTCCAGGAATTTATGGTGATGCCCATTGGAGCAAGCAGTTTTAGTGAAGGATTGCGTTGGGGCGTTGAAATTTTTCATGCACTGAAAACGGTGCTGAAGAAAAAAGGATTCAGTACCAATGTGGGTGATGAAGGTGGCTTTGCTCCTAACATTCAAAGTAATGAAGAAGCCATTGAAATCGTTTTAACAGCCATACAGGCCGCGGGTTATAAAACCGGATCGCAGATCATGATCGCTATGGATGCGGCCAACAGTGAACTTTGGGATGCCAAGAAAAAGAAGTATGTATTTCATAAGAGCAATGGTAAAGAAATGAGCAGTGAGCAATTGGTGAAATACTGGGAAAAATGGGCCAAACAATATCCTATTGCTTCAATTGAAGATGGTATGGCCGAAGATGATTGGAATGGCTGGAAAATGCTGACTGAAGTGATTGGTAGTAAGTGCCAGTTGGTGGGCGATGATCTTTTTGTAACGAATGTTGAAAGATTGCAACAAGGTGTTGATAAAGGCATTGCTAATGGATTATTGGTTAAAGTAAACCAGATAGGCACCATAACCGAAACCATCAATGCGGTTACTATGGCTCAACATAATGGATACAATACCATCATGAGCCATCGCAGTGGTGAAACAGAAGATAACACGATTGCTGACCTGGCCGTTGCATTAAATTGCGGACAAATTAAAACAGGATCGGCCAGCCGCAGTGATCGCATGGCAAAATATAACCAGTTGATCCGCATTGAAGAACAATTAGGTTTTTCCGCATTTTATCCAACCGGAAAGATTAAATTTGGTAAGTAAACTGTAACTTCCACCTGATTATACATGGAAAAAAAATCAAACAATAAAGCCCAGTCCAAACCCTCTTTACCAGAAGGGGTTTGGACCAGGTCTTTATCACGCATCCCCGCCTGGTTGAGAAACAAATACTTGCTAACTTTTGGTGTATTTGTTGTCTGGATGTTGTTTTTTGATCGAAATGACCTTATCACCCAACATCACCGCAATACAGAATACCGGCAGCTAACAGAAAGCAGGGAATACTACCTTGAAAAAATTACAGCCGAAAATGCTGAGCTTGAAAAGCTAAAATTCAATCCCTACACATTGGAAAAATATGCCCGGGAAAAGTATTATATGAAGCGGGATAATGAAGATGTTTACATCATTGATGAGGCAAACAAGTAATAATTTCCTGATAGACATACAATAAGAATGTTTAATGCTCCGTTATTTGACCGGACGCTTTATATACATTACTTTTTTTGGACACCCTTTTTTGGACATTAATGGTTTGCTCATGATTAATTTTACACCAGAAGACCTGGTATTATACCTGTACAACGAAACCACACCCGAAAAATCACTTGAAATAACCACAGCTATGGAGAAGGATTGGACGCTAAGAGAGAAATTTGAAGTGCTGAAAGCTTCAATTGCAAGATTGGATAAACTGATCGAATCTCCACGCACGGAAGTTGTTTTGAATGTGCTCAGGTATGCCAGGGAAACGAACCCGGAAACGGCCTGATATTGTATCACCGGCTAACTTAACCTTATTTATCCCTCTCTGATTCTGAAAATTCAACAGCCGGTTTCTTTCTTTCTTATCTTTCGGGCATGACCCGGAAAGAACGTTATCAATATGTAATTGATTATTTTTCTGTGCAGATGCCCGATGCGGAAACAGAATTAATTTATGATAACCCATATCAATTATTGGTTGCGGTTATTTTATCAGCCCAGTGTACAGATAAAAGGGTAAACCTAACTACTCCCGCCCTTTTTACTAAATATCCTGATTTGCCGGCACTAGCCGCCGCCAACCAGGAAGAACTATTCTCCCTGATCAAAAGCATTTCTTACCCCAATAATAAAACAAAACACCTTATTGGGATGGCCCGGATGGTTGAAGAACGATTTGGAGGGCAAATACCCATGACGGTTAATGAATTGGTTCAGCTTCCAGGCGTAGGTCGTAAAACTGCTAATGTTATTACTTCAGTAATTGACCAGCAACCCAATATGGCCGTTGACACACATGTTTTCAGAGTATCGGCACGGATTGGTTTAACTGTTGGGGCTAAAACGCCTTTAGCTACGGAAAAACAACTTATTAAATATGTTCCGGGGCCACTTGTTCATATTTTTCATCACTGGCTCATCTTACATGGGCGCCGCATCTGTGTAGCCCGGAAACCTAAATGTGAAATCTGCGGTTTGAAGCCGGTTTGTCGCTATTATCAAAAAATGGAAGCTTCAGCCTTAAAATCGCAACGTTCATAAACTATTTTACCCAGTTGATCCTTTTTTTGGTTTTTCTACCGTTTTTGCGGATTTAATATTGCAAACAAAAAGGCTTATTCATCCTGCCTTGAATCAGTTTAACTTTATGAAACCAATGAATACCCTAAAGTGAAGACCCATCATGTGTAAAATGAAAAGTTATGAAAAAGAGGTCTGTCATTCCCGGAGATGAATTGTTTATTAGCAGCTTATCTTTTAAGCCATTGGTTAATGCCTTAAAAAAATCCATTGAAAATGGCAAACCAGGTGCTGCTGGCCTATATAGTGGTTTGATCAATGAATTGACTGAAAATCCCATCTTACTTCAATCCATTACCGACCAAGCTATTTTAACTGATCACAAAGAATTAATTGAAAAATTGCTGGCAACTGTCTTTCCTGCTTCATTATCTGAATTAGATGGCCTTTATGCAGTTGGTAAGCCATTTCGGAATGATATTATTTATGCTTCTTCCGGTTTCAGAAAAAAGTTTATGAAGCCAGGTAGCAATGAAGTGCAGATTCCAAACCAGGATATCCAGGATAACCTGCAAAGAGAAAAATTACAGTTTGCATATAACCTCATTCTCAATAAATATTTAAACGAACCTATGCCCCGTGCGGCCATCAGCATACAAAGTTTTAATGATGCTAATGAATTGGAGAAACATCATGCGGTAAATATTGATGCTTCTTTTATTGAAGTAAATCACCGGTCTCCCGATTGGCAGATGCCAGCAAATATTATTTGCACCAAAACAAACCAGGTAATGAACCTGGATGAATTGATGGTTAACTTACCACTGGATCAATTCAATTTTGATGGATTATCTGTGATCCGGATAGAAGACATTACCGTTTCTCATGCTATTACAGAAATTAAAAATGCCTTGTTGCATGTCAATGCATTTGCGGATGCCGAGATGTATGAAAAACTGGAAACCCAAATAAGAAGTTTATTAAACCTGAAAAACATTCGCATTGGCTTAACCCCATTCTTTAAAGTCAATGGACATTATGTATTTAGTGAACTGCATAACAGTAATTCATTATTGTTTAAGCAATTTCATTCCCTCCAGGAAAAAAACGAGATCAATGAATGTTGCCTTAGCCTGTTTCACGAATCAGACATACCGATTGTTTTTGAAACCTTAAATGATGCAGAGATCAGCAGGATAAAATACCTTGGATTATATGCAGAACAAGGGGTAAAAAGTTTGATTCTTTGTCCTCTCCGTTACGAAAATGAATTATTAGGAGTATTAGAAATAGTTACAGAAGAACCTGGATTATTAAACCATACACATATTGGTTTATTAAAGAAGGCCATTCCCCTGTTTTCAGTTGCACTCAAAAAAAGTTCTGTAAACCTGGATAGCCAGATAGACAAAGTGATTAAAACACAGTTTACAGCCGTACAACCCGCGGTAGAATGGAAGTTTACAGAAGCAGCACTTAATTATATTGTAAACAAAAAGAAAAATGAAGACACCAAAATAGAAAGGATAGCATTTAACGATGTGTATCCTTTATATGGATCTATTGATATTCGCAATTCTTCGGTACAAAGAGCACATGCCATTCAGCTTGACCTAATTGAACAATTGCATATGGCACAGGATATCATCAAAAAAGCACAGCGCACCATTCATTTCCCCTTGTTAATGGAAATTGATTTTAAAATTGATAAATATATTATTTCAGCAACAGATTCTTTATTATCTGATGAGGAAATACAGATACATGATTTTTTACAAAACCAGGTTGTATCTGTATTGAGCCACCTGAAAGATACGGTACCGGCATTGCGAACAGATATTGAGACATATGAAAATGCGCTGGATAAAAATGTAAATATGATTTACATGCATCGAAAGGATTTTGATGAAAGTATTGCCCGGATAAATCATACAGTTTCCAGATATATTGATAAAGAACAGGCCTCCGCTCAACAAACTTTCAGTCACTATTTTGAAAGATATATTACGGATGGTGTTGAATTTAATATTTATATAGGTCAGTCATTATCACCCAACCATCGTTTTGATGAATTGTATTTAAAAAACATGAAGATGTGGCAATTGATGGTACTGGCGAAATCTGCACGCATTACACATAACCTGGAAAAGGAGTTAAGTGTTCCACTGCAAACAACACAATTAATACTGGCTCACAGTACGCCAATCAATATCCGCTTCAGGCCAGATGAAAGAAAGTTTGATGTAGATGGTGCTTATAATATTCGTTACGAGATCATTAAAAAACGGATTGATAAAGTACATATTAAAACGACCAATGAAAGGTTAACGCAGCCCGGTAAAATCGCTATCGTTTATTCACAACCAAAAGAAGCAGAAGAATATAAAGGTTATATTGAATTTCTGCAAAACCAGCAGTTGTTGTTGCCTGTTATAGAGGAATTTGACCTGGAAGAATTACAAGGCATACTTGGGTTAAAGGCTTTAAGAGTCACCGTAAATATGGAGGAAGCACAATCACCCAAACGACAGGAATTATCGAGCATTACCAGCAGTCATTTGATTGGAAAATAAATCCGGGAATTCTTAAAAGCGAAAACCCAAACCAACAAATGGCAACCAGCCCTCACGGGAATGGCTGATCGAAGCAGTGGCCAAAAATGCATTTGCCGGAGCCAGCCAAAAACCCAAGCCATATCCATTATACCAGGTGTTTGATTTTTCTTCATCCATCCATACCCTGCCTACATCATGAAAAAGCTGCAGGCCCAAAGTTCCGGGGAAAAGATAGGTTTGAAATTCTGTAAGCTTTAATCTTAATTCAACATTATTAAATGCCATTTTATCACCCGCAAACCGGTATTTACGATAACCTCTTAAGTTGTCCGTGCCACTCAAAAACTGTGACTGGTAAAATTCAAAATTTCCTGTATTCATGCCACCACCCACACGAACAGCTAATACAAGCTTATTATCTGGCAAAATGCTTTTATAAAAACTCAAATCCGTGTTGTATTGTCCATAATCAAAAGAGAAATCATTCAATCCTTTTTGATAAACCAACCGTGCCTGCAAACGATATCCATTTGTAGGAAGCATGGTGCCACCCTTCCTTTTATCAAAATCCAGGAGCACCATTGGGCCCAGGTAGGTTTTACGTTCATAAACGTTAGCCGAATCCAGGCCGGCAAAAGATGGAAAATAAGTTATGCGACCTTCATTTTTATCTCTTTCTAAGTGGTAGTAACTAAAATGCGGACCAATTGATGCATTGAAAGTTGGTCCCCTTGAAAACCGGAGTAATGTATTAAAATCAACATTCTTAAGCCTGGTACGAAAGAAATCAATACTCCTTTTATTTACATCATCAAAAATGGTTTCATTACCAAAACCAAAAAAGTTGATGGTATTACGTGGCAGGTTCATGCTAGCGTTTACGAGTATATCTGTTCCACCCATCACATCGATCAATTCCAATTCATAATCACTGGTTATTGCACGGGTTGCAGCTGCATAACGAATGAAGAATGTCTGGTTCATTTGATAAGGAACCTTTCTGAAACTGTGTTTCCGATGTTTGAAGCCCACTCCAAGGAAGATGCCTTCATCACGGTTAAATGCCAATGATAAACCGGGATTAAATTTATCATACTTAAAATCAGACCGATCATATTTATGAACCGTATCCGCATTGCTCATCCTGTTACGAAAGCTATGCCCAATCGTTGTACTCTTTTCACCAAGACTATCGTAAATAAATATCCTGCGTTTGTTTTTTTCACTTTGTAAATCATAAAAATCACTGCCCCTGCCTCCGACTATTCGAATACGCATGGGCGTTATATGGTCGCCTCTTACTAAAAAGCTGTCCTTATTTCCCAACCCATATAGAATAACCTCTTTGGTTTCATCTTCTTTAAACAACCGGTTATAGATAATCCTGGTAGGTTTATTTTCACTATCCAGGTTATACACCGTAATATTTACATTTTTATCTGGCAGTATACTCACATCAAAAAATTCATCCTTATCACTACCGGCTACCAATACCTGTTTTGCCAGGAAATGATAGTATTCCATCATTTCATCCATTAAATAATTTCTACGCTCTTTTAATGTTGCCACAATATCTGGCATTGCATAGCCATGAATTTCTTTGGGTTGTTGGGCTAATGCGAGTTCAATTACACTGTCTGTCATTTGTTGCAGCACAGTATCAGTTTTTTTCTTCCAATCTTCTTCCGTGGTGGCATTCAGGAATGTTCGGTCAAAATCAATTCCGTTGAAATTGAATGTATTGATGTTATCAGCTTTTGCCTTAAATCCCTGGAATTTTGGAAAATAACTTTTTACCCGCTTAGGTATAAATCCATTGTTTATAAAGAAGGCCTGGTCGCGGTCACGCGGAATAGGATAATATGTTTTATGTTCGCCTTCATCATCCGTACCCCAACGCCACTGATCTTCATGTCGATCGAAGTCCATAATAAACATATCGAAAATCCTGGCCTTTAAAACGGCTTGCTGCTGAATGCGATGGTCATTATCCTCCAGCATCTTTTCCAAAACATCATCGGTACCAATATTCTTTTCAAAACCCCCGGGTTCTCTTTCTTCAAACATGCTGAGTGTGTTGGCAAAGATTTGACGGAATTCACCAAAAGCAGGATCATCCGGCACATAAACCAATTTGGGTTTAGCATGCGGAATTTTCAATGCATCTAACATTATAGGGATGGATAAAGCAGCATAAGGATAAGATGCAGAAATTCCATCAACCAAAACATCTTTTACAAAAGTCTTTCTGAATTCCGGGGGAATATTATTGTCGGGAAATTTTTCAATGCTCCTTAATACATATTCATTGCCATCTTTATCCTCTAAACGCAGTGACTTGGTTTGCATTCCGCCACCCATTTTATCTATTTCCAATCCGCCTTTTTCCTTTGTTATTTCAAATACAGGAACCGTTACGGGTTGAGTCCACTCATCCCGGTAATTATCACCTAATAACCAACGTTTAAAACCGCCGGCTTTATAATAATCATAGCCCGGAAAAGTTGCTGAATCAGCATAACTGGAAGGAGCCCTCCTTTTATACTTTTTTTTCTGCGCCAGAGCAGGATCAGCATACATTAAAAACATTATTGCGAAACATGCATAACCAATCCACTTGAACATAAACCTCCAGATTACTTTCATAAAAATGTAGCTTTTACAATTCCTGTGCCTAGCTGTTTTTAAAATTGAAAACCAAAAGTAACCAGTGGTAAATTTCCTTCTTTGCTTCGGGTAAAGTAACCCGTTACAACAAACCGGTGAAGCGGTGAAACCCACAATCCTATTCCGTTACCAACATGCCAATCCGAAGAATTCTCATCATCGGCCCATACACGACCCACATCATTAAATGCTACGAGCCCTATTGAACCCGGGAACAAGTAAGTATTAAAGTCTGCCAAACGGAACCGGATCTCTGTATTATTAAACATTTTGGTGCGGCCTGCAAAACGATTGTTATGATAACCACGCAGGTTTTCTTTTCCGCCCAGGTATTGCGCCTGGAAAAATTCATAATCACCAAAGTTGCGACCATATCCAAAACGGGTAGCCAATATACTTCTTGAATTTTCAACAATGCTGACGAATAATGAAAGATCAAAATCAATACTCGTCAGGTTTTGAGATTTATCATTTAAACCCCACATATGACGGGCTGTGGCACTGATACGGGTTCCTCTTTCAGGTAAAACTTTATTATTCCGATTGTCCAATAACAAGTTGATGGCCGGACCCACATACAATTTCGAGGATTGAATTTGGGATGGTTCCATTCCATTATCAGCAAAATTATTTATAAACTTTCCCTGGTTATTTATCGAATCCAAATTGAAATACTGGCCGGCAAGACCGTAAGAAAAAGTCATCCATGATTGTGGATTTCGTCTTAACATCAAAGACAGGTCACCAAGGTCATACCGTGTGCGATAATACTTGAATTTACCTGGCTTGGATTTATCATAATAAGTATCGTTACCTATACCGAAGAAATTTTCAACGTTGATAGGCGCTTTAATACTACTCCTGATCAACAGATCAGTTTTTCCTAAAAGGTCGGTAAAATCGGCATCGTATTTTATATGGTATGATTGGGTTGCCAACGCATGCGAAACCAAAAGATAATGCTGGTTGGCGAAAGGTTCCTTCCTGAATCCATGAGAGGTATAAGTAAATCCGGCACCCAGGAATAAGCCATCATCCTGGTTCCATGCAGCCGAAAAAATTGGGTTGAAAACATTGTATTTATAGTACAACCGGTTATACTGGTTCACGGTAGGATCATCGGAAATTTTTTTCCGGTAATTTTCATTACCCCTGAAAATATTATTATCAAACGATGCATCATAAACGATGGTACGATTAGAATAATCGTTACTTATAAATTCATCTTCTCCCGATCCGCCAATGATCCTGATCTTCATTCCTCCTGCCTTTGTACCATTAAATTCAAATCGATCAGCACTATCCAATCCATAAATCCTTAATTCTTTTGTTACCTGAGGATCAAAAACACGATCATAAATTTTTGATGAAATTTCCTCACCCTTACCAATTTTATTAACAACAACATGCACGGTTCCATCATCCTTGCGATCAATGGTGAACAGTTCTTTTTTATCTGTTCCTACCACATTTACAATTTTTGAAAGAAACCGGTAATAATCCAGCAGGTCCTTTTTGAGATATTTCTTGCGTTCTTTTAAAATACTGACAATTTCCGGAGCATTATAATTTCTGATTTCCGGGGGTTGCATTCTAAAACTTTGCTCAATGACGGAGTCCGTCATTTTGCTGATAAATTCATCGGTCATTTCCTCCCATGTGTCCTGGTCCAATTCATTTAAAAACGCACGATCAAAATTTCGGGCCGATTTGTTAAATGATTTAATGCTGTATGCTTGCGGACGTAAGCCTTGTATATCCGGAACAAGGGATCTTTTTTTAGCATATGCGGGAATCAAACCCTGGTTGGTATAAAATGCCTGGTCCCTGTCCCGAGGAATGGGATGATATATTTTCCCTTTACCGGTATCCGTGGTGTACCAGCGCCATTGATCTTCGTGACGATCAAAATCCATAATAAACATATCCAGGATCCTGGCTTTTAAAACATCTTTCTGGGCTATATGATCATCATTGTCGGCAATTATCTTTAAAGCTACTTCCTCGGTGTTATCCGTTTTTTCAATAAACCTGGGTTCTCTTTCTTCAAGCATTGCAAGGGTGTTTGCAAAATCTTCCCGGTAACGTCCAAGCAAAGTATCATCTGCTACATATACCAATTCATTTTCAAGGTAGGGAACACCGGCTTCTTTTGCCAAAGGCACCACAGATACCGCCGCATAAGGATATGAAGCAGAAATTCCTTGTTCAACAATATCCTTCGCTACTGATTGTCTTAATTCAGGAGGAATTGCAGGCGCAGGAAATTTCTGAATGGAACGCAGTGCATATTCTTTTCCCGAAGTATCTACCAGCCGCAAAGACTTGGTTTGCTTTCCACCGCCTTTTTTAATGGGGGTTAACCCACCTTTGTCTTTAGAAATATCAAGCACCCTGACTTTAATAGGTGTAGTCCATTCTTCCCTGTAGTTTTTTCCAAACATCAGGTTTTTGAAAAAACTTCCTTTCAAATCGGGGTTGGCTGCAACTTTTACAGAATCGGGCAAAGCCACAATGCGAACATAAGGTGCGGCAGGTTCCTGCTTCACAATCTGTTTCATTTGTTGTGAAAATACCGGGTCATTCATATCCTTACTACCAATAGTATAGAACTTAGTTTCGACCTTTCCGCTTTTCCGAATTTCAAGCGTTGCGAAACCATAATTGAGTGCAGCAAATTTGGTGAGTTTTCCATTTTTTACACGACTGATATCTGTACCGGTTCCACTAACGATATAGGATACACTATCTTTTTCAAGCAACTGTAAGCTGTGATCATGCCCTGAAACATGAATGGCGTTTGGATGTTTCTCCAGCACATTCTCAATTTCATTGATCATGGTGCGATACATAGGATGTTTTACATCCTGGATATTACCAAAAATGCCCCGACTAACAGGGTATACACTACCTAATCCCGGTAAAGGAATATATAGCCAGGGTACGATTTCAGTTAAAGGAAACAGGTGATGGCGAAGGGTATAATTTCCACCATGCACGCCATATGAATACATGGGGTGATGCATGGCAACGATCATCAGGTTGTCTTTATTGGCTTCAGCGATCTCTTCCAAAGCGGTAATAACCTGGTCTTCCGTTTTAAATTCACATTGGGATTCAGGACCCGGTTTTTCATGCAGGTGCAACCACCACTGGCTGTCAAGCAAAACCAAAACAACAGAATCATTCAGTTTAATTTCAACCGGACCAGGGCAGCCATCCTGCGGCCAGGCTTCCACATTTTTCATGTCCAGGGTATTAATATAATCTACCTGGTTTTTTATTTGCTGCCATCCGCCGATCTTTCCATTTTTCCAATCATGGTTACCCGGAACAAAAATGGCCTGTGCCTTTTTATCTTTTACCAATGAAATTTGATAATCAAGAATTTGTTTTGAATAATCATAGGAAGCTTCTCCTTTAAAAGGAAGCCCATACGGGTAAATATTATCGCCCATATACAAAACAAGATTACGCTCATCATCAATGTCACCATTTTGGATAAGCCAGTCCACAACCGGGTGTTTACCGGCATGCAGGTCACCAGCATCACCTATTAAAAAAATACGTTGACGGATGCTGTCAACCTCATCCTGGGCAATAGCATGAAGCGATAGAAAAATAAAGAGAGTCAGCGACCATCTTAATCGTGATAACATAAAAGGGTTATTTTAAAATATTTAGGCCTTTAGTCTATGCGGTTCGGTTATTGTACTTCTTCAAAAGGGAACTTCAAAATTGTTGCCTTTCCCTGGGCGGCTTCATTGGATATATACATATCGCCATTGGGTGCAAAAGTTATGCCTTCCGGCTGCTGGAACTTTATTGGATTGATCTTATAAGCTTTTTCAACTTTGCCATTTAATGAACATTGCAATAAAATTTTACCAACAGAAGCGATAATAAATACTTTGTTCGTTTTGGGATGGATGGCTGCTGCAGATGGTTTACACTGGGCTGAATTATCTTTTAATTGGTAAAATAACTCCCGCATTGAAATTTCATAAACTGGTGTACCATTATACTGGCGTGTGTCAAGATTAAATGCATATGCCAATATGGCCCTGTCAGCTTCTTTATGATCTTTGGTTATCAGCACCAGCCGGTTATTGGGCTGATCGAAATACATCGCTTCAAATTCCGTATTCTTAATTTCTTTGGTTTGAAATTTATTTACTTTTCCCGGACCTGAAACCTGGTACAGGTCACCATTACTTTCTAACACCCAAAAATCATTATTGACTTTTACTATTTCTTCGTAATCGTTCTTTTTCCCAAATACAATAGACTCCAGGTCTTCGGATTCCTCATTAAAGTTCACGAAAAATATTTCTCCTTCTTCATCATTGATGGCCACCATCCGTCCATCCGGGAGATAAAATAGGCCTGAAATTTCAGCCAGTTTTCCCGGCAAAATTTTCGTTACTGCATTTTTCTCGTTATATCCGGATACATAAGGTATAAACGCACGGCGATTTTTCGTCCCGCAGGATAAACCAAAAATCAATAAAATGAAGATGAAATTTTTTACCATAGGTGATTGCAATCAATTAAAAATAATACCACCATTGGCACAATATTATTAATTGCATTAAAGATACTATCTTTTATTGCTTAAATTGAACCAGCATAAACAACCCTTAATGACCCCCGAACAGCAACAAATTTTACTCGAAGCAAAAGATTTTACAAGCACATACCTGGAGAAAAAAGTAAACAAAACTTTTGTATACCATACACTGGAACATACTATAGAAGTGGTAAAAGCCGCTGAAAATATTGCCAGTGAATACAATCTTTCAGACGAAGATCAATTTTCACTTATGCTGGCTGTTTGGTTTCACGACACCGGCTATTCTGATGGAGTACCCATGGGCCATGAAGAAAAAAGCCAGGAAATTGCAGAGGAATTTCTTACCCAACATAAAGTTGATAAAAGCATTATTGAAAAAGTCAAAGGTTGTATCCTGGCCACTAAAATGCCACAAACACCAACGAATGAAATAGAAAGAATTATTTGTGATGCTGACCTGCATCATCTTGGAGGACCTGCTTTTGAAGAAAAAAATGAATTACTGCGCAAAGAGATCAATAACCTGCAAGAGGACAAGATCAAGAGAAAAGAATGGCGCAGAAATAATATAGAATTTTTAAGAAGGCATCGTTTCTTTACCACATACGGCCAAAAAGTTCTTGAACCAGTGAAACAAAAACACCTGAATGATTTGACCGAAGACCTGGACAAAAAAGAAAAGAAAAAACTGGAAGATCCGATTCCACAAGTCAATGTAGTTACAAATATGGTAGCCGATGAAACAGCCAGCATCAAGTTAGCTGAATCCAGATCAAAAGACAAAAAAGAAGCACCGAAGAATGATAAACTCCAGGAGCGGGGAGTAGTAGCGATGTTTCGCATCATGTCAGAGAACCATGTTAACTTGAGCCAGATGGCTGACAGCAAGGCCAACATTATGATATCTGTCAATACGATTGTTCTGTCTATCATGCTTTCTTTATTGCTTGGGAAATTACAGTTCTACCCGGAGTTTATAATCCCAACGATCATCCTGGTGGCAGTTTGCCTGGGCACGGTTGTATTTTCAATTCTTGCAACACGACCAAATGTTACGGGAGGAACTTTTACCAAAGAAGATATTAAGGATAAAAAAATCAACCTTCTTTTCTTTGGTAATTTTTTCCGGATGGACCTTTTTGATTATGATTGGGCCATGCGGGAGATGATGGCTGACAAGGATTACCTGTATGGCAATATGATCAAGGATATCTATTACCTGGGTATTGTGCTGGCACGCAAGTACAAGTTGTTGCGCATCAGTTATAACATTTTTATGTTTGGATTGGTAACAGCGATCCTGGCTTTTGGCATAGCGTTTATGTTTTCCGGTCAGCAATAGCCGCCAATAATCTTACCTTCCAATCTGGCGGATGGATTACCAGAAATCATACAAAAATTTTATAGGCAGTTACCAGTTAACAGAAGGTTTGCGTAAAACCGCCGGTATTATTATCCCGGCCTTCTTTCTCAGTTACCTGGGTTTTTTCGACATAGGGATCGTAATGGCTATTGGTGCATTGAGTGTTGGCATCGCCGATAATCCTGGTTCCATACAACACCAACGAAATGGTTTATTAGTAGCTAATGCATTGGTATTTATTACCGCCTTGATCACTGGTTTTGCCGCTCATTCTGTTTATATACTGGGTGTCGTCCTTTTTATTCTGTCCTTCCTTTTCTCCATGCTTGGCATTTACGGAAGTCGTGTTAATGCTATTGGCATTGCAGGTCTTATAGCCATGACCCTGAACATTTTTGAGTTGAATTATGGCATGGATATTCTTTGGAACGCACTATACCTGCTGGCGGGTGGCATTTGGTATATGTTGCTCACCATGATCCTTTATTCATTCAAGCCATACAAAGCGACCAAACAAATGTTGGGTGAAATGGTGCAGAACATGGCCCATTACCTGGAAACAAGGGCATTCTTTTATGATAAAACAAAAGATCATGATGCTGTTTATAATACATTGTTTCAAAGCCAAATAAAAGTACAGGAAACACATGAACTGGTTGGCGATATGATCTTCAGAACCCGCAGTATTTCCCGAGAATCCACCCATACCGGTCGTATACTGATGGTCATTTACCTGGATGCAAATGTATTGTTTGAGAGAATTACTACCAGTTACCAGGATTATAAAATGCTGCACAAATATTTTGATGAAACGGGTATACTTGATCGTTATAAAGAACTGGTCATGATGTTGTCTGCCGAACTTGAAAAGGCAGGAATTGCATTGAAGTTGGGTGAAGCATCGCAGGTTAATAAACAAATGGAAATACGGATCAAAGAAGTAAAAGAAGAACTGCATGCCCTGCGACATTCATTTATGAAACCGGATAATATCGAAGGCTTCATTTATTTGCGGAATATTATCAACAATATTGAAGACATTGCCGAACGCATAAATCGTTTGCACCAATATACCAGTTTCGACGCTGGCATCAAATTGAAAAAGGCAGATGTAGATCATGAAACTTTTATTTCACAACAGGATTATTCGCCCAAACTTTTTTTAGCCAACCTTACTTTAAAGTCTGATATATTCCGTCACTCACTTCGTCTATCGCTGGCCGTTTTGGCTGGTTATTTCATAGGTGAAGCGTTTAATATCGGGCATAGTTACTGGATCCTGCTTACCATCATCATCATTCTTAAACCTGCATACAGTTTGACCAAGCAAAGAAATGTCGACAGGCTTGAAGGAACCATTGTTGGAATTTTCTTGGGTGTGCTGATATTAATCTTGGTAAAAAATATTACTGCTTTATTAATATTGCTCGTGATCCTGATGGCCATCAGCAATATCCTGATGAAATCATATTATTTCTGGAGCGTTGTATTTATGACGCCTTACGTAATCATCTTTCTGCATTTTTTATACACTTCCAACTTCAGTTCGGTTTTGCTGGATCGACTGGTTGATACTGTCATAGGATCCGGAATTGCATTTGCCGCCAGTTTCCTGCTGTTGCCTTCCTGGGAACATCAAAAAATAAGGCAGATCATGCTGCAGATGCTAAAACAAAACCAGGATTATTTTAAGATAGTAGCCGAACCGCAACCTATGCTTGAAAGCAACCAAGGGTCTTTAACCAAAGTCCGTAAAAATGCACTGGTTGCGCTGTCAAATCTAACGGGAACCTTTAACCGCATGTTATCCGAGCCCAAAAACCGGCAACCTGGTTTACAACAGATTCACCAGTTCATTGTTTTAAACCACATCCTGATTTCTCATATTGCCTCCCTTACGCAGCAATTACAGGATTACCAATATCAATTAAAAAAAGATGTGCTGGACAACCTGGTGCTCGACATCAACCGGAATTTTGAAAAAGCTATGGCCCGTTTAAGTCATAAAAAATATGAAGGAGAAGATCCAAATCCCAATCGTTCATTAAAATTATTAAATCAACAGGCAGAAGAACTGATGGGAAAAAGAAAAATGGAACTGGAAGCCGGCCAGGTGGAAACGGAAACACCCAGGCTTTTGATTAAAATGAAATCAGTAGTAAACCAGTATAACTTCATCTACCACATGACTGCCGATCTTGAAAAAGTGAGTGGCACTATAAAAGATATAGTTGATTAATCTTCCAGCGTTCGCAACAATTCTTTGATCTCTTCAATCATTTCCGTACTGGTAATAGGAATACCCATTATTTTATTATACCCAATGGCATCAACCATATATTGATCGCGTATGATCTTAATTAATTGGCCGTTATTGATTTCAGGAATTAACACCTTATCAAATTTCTTTAAAATATCGCCCAGGTTTTTGGGGAACGGTCTTAAATAACGCAGATGTGCATGCGAAACGGCGTGACCTTCATTGACCAGTTCATTCACTGCAGATTTGATAGCGCCAAAAGTAGATCCCCAACCTAAAACTAAAATTTTGCCTTCTTCGGGACCATTATCGATTTCCTGAAGTGGAATGTAATCTGCAATCTTGTCTACTTTCTCCTGGCGAAGTTTAACCATCAACTGGTGGTTGGCAGGATCGTAACTGATGTTACCGGTAATATTTTCTTTTTCAATACCACCAATCCGGTGTTCCAAACCTTTTGTTCCCGGGATGGCCCATGGCCTTGCCAGTTTTTCATCTCTTAAATATGGTTGCAATTTTTCTTCACCATGTCCCAACTCAGTTTTGAATTGCACATGTATGGGTGGCAAATCATCCTTCTTAGGGTAACGCCAGGGTTCGGCTCCGTTTGCTATATAACCATCGCTCAAAAATATCACCGGTGTCATATGAGTTACCGCAATCCGAACGGCTTCATAAACAGCCGCAAAACAATCAGATGGAGTGGATGCAGAAATCACCGGCATGGGGCATTCACCATTGCGGCCATAATATGCCTGCAATAAATCACTCTGTTCAGTTTTTGTAGGCAAACCAGTTGATGGACCACCACGTTGAATATCGCAGATGAGTAAAGGAATTTCAAGCATTACTGCAAGGCCCATAGCTTCAGCTTTTAATGCCATACCCGGACCAGATGTTGTAGTAACGCCCAACTGTCCGCCATAACTGGCACCAATAGCCGCACAAATTCCGGCAATTTCATCTTCTGCCTGGAAAGTACGAATGCCAAAATTCTTATGCCGGCTTAATTCATGTAAAATATCTGAAGCAGGTGTGATAGGATAAGAACCCAGGAAAATGGGGAGACCACTCATTTGTGATGCGGCAATTAATCCATAGGACAAAGCCTGGTTACCCATTATTGACCGGTAATCACCGGCCTGCATTTTTGCTTTCTCTACTTTATACTGGGTAGTAAAAGTTTCCGTTGTATCACCAAAATTATATCCCGCCTGCAAAGCCTTGATATTGCTGTTTAATATTTCGTCTTTTTTTCCAAACTTTTCTTTCAAAAATTTGGTGGTGTTTTCCATATCGCGATTATACATCCAATATAAAAAACCAAGTACGAACATATTTTTTGCCCGGTCTTTTTCTTTGATGCCTAATGTAAAATCTTTTAACGCCTCACGGGTCATGCGGGTTATATCCATCGGAATCACCTCATAACCTTCCAGGCTATTATCTTCCAGCGGGTTTACCCCATCGGGATAATTTGCTAACCGCAGATTTTTGCTGTCAAAACCATCGGTATTAGCAATGATCTTCCCTCCTTTTTTCAGGCTTTTCAAATTGGATTTTAATGCTGCGGCATTCATTGCCACCAACAGGTCGCAACTATCACCCGGCGTAAAAACGGGATTACTGCTAAATCGCAGCTGGTATCCACTTACGCCTGGTAATGTGCCTTGCGGTGCCCGGATCTCTGCAGGAAAATCGGGAAAAGTTGCCAGGTCAATTCCAAGTAATGCGGTATTATTGGTAAACTGGCTGCCTGTTAACTGCATTCCATCTCCACTATCGCCAGCAAATTTTATTACAACGTCTTTTAATACTTCCTGAGTTCTCATTTTAATATTTAATATGCAAAATTAAGTACTTAACAGCCTTCCTGTTTATGCAAAAGGTAAAAACAGGAATGGCAAAAGTTAAATCATTTTTTCTACCTGCCATCACCATCCAATAAATTACCTAAACCTCCAAGAATACTTCCTTCCTCTTTGCGGTTGGTTGTTGCATATGTTAGTACACGGGAAGCCAGCCTGCTGATAGGTAATGACTGCAACCATACCCTGCCAGGCCCACGAAGTGTTGCAAAGAATAATCCTTCGCCACCAAAAATGGAATTTTTTATACCCCCGATAAACTGGATATCATAATCGCAGGAAGGTGTAAATGCTACGATACAACCAGTATCTATTTTCAATACTTCGCCCGGTACCAATGTTTTTTCCATTACATAACCACCCGCATGTACAAACGCCAATCCATCGCCTTCCAGTTTTTGCATGATAAAACCTTCACCACCAAAAAGGCCCGTACCCAGTTTGCGCTGAAACTCAATACCAATATTTACTCCCTTTGCAGCGCATAAAAAAGAATCCTTCTGGCAAATCATCTTTCCTCCCAATTGCAACAGGTCCATGGGAATGATTTTGCCAGGATAAGGCGAAGCAAATGTTACTTTCTTTTTACCATGACTCAGGTTTGTATAAGCAGTCATAAAAAGGCTTTCACCTGTAAGCACCCTTTTACCTGCCGACCATAATTTGCCCAGTATTCCTTTTTGTTGTCCTGATCCATCTCCAAAAATGGTTTGCATTTGCACGCCATCTTCCATAAACATAAAACTACCGGCTTCTGCAATAGCCGTTTCCTGCGGATCCAGTTCTACTTCCACACACTGCATTTCTTCACCATAAATATGATAATCAATTTCGTGATTTGATCTTTGTATTACTTCCATGATCTTTTTTTTATTAAAGTTAAATGAGAAAAGTATTTATATCTATAGCATAATTGATGTGCGGTTGAGGTGTTAAGCCTGTATTTCGTTACATTTACTTTCCTCAAAAAAACAATGATTAAACATATGAAATGAGCCATAATGATGCTTATCACCCAAGTGGGTTGATTTATAGGCGAATTTCATATGGCTAAAAAAAAATAAAAAGAAACATATGAAAAGAAAATTCCTCATGCTGGCAGGGTTTACACTTTGCTTTGGTGTTTTTATAAATGCCCAAACCCGGCTGGTTGAAAAAGTTACGAAAAAAGGTGATGAACTGGTTATCCCGTATGAAAAGTATGTATTACCCAATGGTCTTACAGTGATTGTGCATGAAGATCACAGCGACCCGGTGGTTCATGTGGATGTTACATATCACGTTGGCTCTGCAAGAGAAGAAATTGGCAAATCGGGCTTCGCCCATTTTTTTGAACATATGATGTTCCAGGGAAGTGATAATGTTGCCGATGAACAACACTTTAAACTGGTTACAGAAAGTGGTGGTACATTAAACGGAACTACTAATCGTGACCGGACAAATTATTTTGAAACAGTTCCGAGTAATCAACTTGAAAAAATGTTATGGCTGGAAGCTGACCGTATGGGCTTTTTACTGGATGCTGTTACACAACAAAAATTTGAAGTTCAAAGATCCACGGTGAAAAATGAACGTGGGCAAAGAGTTGACAACGCTCCTTACGGATTACTTTACGAAACGCTTGGGAAAAATTTATACCCATACGGCCATCCTTACTCATGGTCTACTATTGGTTACCTGGTGGATTTGGATCGCAGCAATGTGGATGATTTGAAAAACTTTTTCCTGCGCTGGTATGGTCCTAATAATGCAACATTAACTATAGGAGGCGATGTAAAACCAAAAGAAGTAATTAAACTGGTTGAAAAATATTTCGGAAGTATTCCCCGCGGACCTAAAGTGGAAGACATGCCGGAAATGGTTCCGCAACTGGACAGCCATCGTTTTGTTTCCTATGTTGACAATTATGCCCGCATTCCATTGATGATGAAAACTTATCCCGGTGTAGCAAGTTATCATCCTGATATGGCCGCACTTGATTGCCTTGCCCAGATACTTGGACAAGGAAACAATTCTGTTCTTTACCAGCAACTGGTAAAAAAACAACTTGCATTACAAGCTTCTGTTAACAGCAGTAATTCTGAACTTTCCGGGGAAATATCATTTACCATCGTTCCTTTTCCAGGTAAATCATTGCCATCCATGTATGCATATTTAAATCATGCATTGGACAGCTTTGAAGCACGTGGTGTTCTGGATGAAGACATTGAAAAATTTAAAGGTGGTATCGAAGCGCAGTATATTAATCGTTTGCAAAGTGTTTCTGGTAAGGTTTCCCAGCTGGCAGCTTTTGAAACCTTTGCGGGTAATCCGAACATGATCGGCAAATTGCTGACCATGTATCGTTCTGTAACCAAGCAGGATGTAATGCGTGTGTATAATCATTACATTAAATTCAAACACCC
The DNA here is from genome assembly GCA_036675565.1 of Chitinophagaceae bacterium. Taxonomy (GTDB): domain Bacteria; phylum Bacteroidota; class Bacteroidia; order Chitinophagales; family Chitinophagaceae; genus JACCYQ01. The sequence goes on along the minus strand of JAKFER010000184.1, from coordinate 20,263 downwards.
GGTTGTAGTGAGTGTATTAACAAAAGGACAAGAAGCCATGGCTGTTGGTCCAAACAATTACAACATTGACCAATCGGGTTATCAACCGGTTGATTATGGTTACGCAGGTTTGAAATACAATAAAGCAAAAGATAATTTTGACCGCAGTGTGATTCCGGGTAATGGACCAAACCCGGTTGTAAAAGTTCCTGATTTTTGGAAAAGAGAAATGCCTAACGGTATTAAAATTATAGGTGCAGAAAATACCGAGTTGCCGACAGTGACACTTTCTATTTCTCTTCCAGGAGGACACCTGATGCAGGCAAATGATCTTTCAAAAGCAGGACTATCTTCTTTATTCGCCAATATGATGAATGAAGATACCCGCAAACGTTCAGCCGAAGATTTCAGTAAAGAACTTCAAAAGTTAGGAAGTTCGATCAGTGTTAGAAGCGGTTTGGACGATATTACTTTTAGTGTTCAATCCCTTACTAAGAATATAGACGCTACGCTTGCACTTTTGGAAGAAAGAATGCTGCAACCCCTGTTTAAGGAGGATGATTTTAAACGCATACAATCCCAGGTAGTGGAAAGTTTTAAGCAACAAAAATCACAACCTTCCTCAGTTGCCAATGCCGTTTTTAATAAAGTAAATTATGGACATAATCATATTTTAGGTATCAGCCAGAATGGTACAGAAGAAACAGTAAAAGCATTTACGCTACAGGATATTCAAACTTATTATGACAACAACCTTACATCACAAGGGGCTAAAGTGGTTGTTGTAGGGGATATCAGTGAAGCGGAGATCATGCCTAAACTGGCATTTCTGCAAAAGCTTCCAAACAAACCAATCAGTGTTCCCCAAGTAACGGTGAATACAGACGTTGATAAAACAAAGATCTTCCTGGTTGATGTTCCAAAGGCAGCACAAACCGAATTCAGGGTTGGTTATTTAACCAATTTAAAATACGATGCTACCGGTGATTATTACAAAGCAGGATTGATGAATTACAATTTGGGTGGCGCTTTCAACAGTCGTTTAAATATTAATTTAAGAGAAGATAAAGGATGGACTTATGGTGCACGCAGTGGTTTCAGTGGAGATAAACACACCGGTGAATTTGTATTTTCTTCTGGTATCCGTGCCGATGCAACTGATAGTGCCCTGGTCCAGGTTATGAATGAATTAACCAACTTTAGCCAGAAAGGTATTTCCGAGGACGAATTAACTTTTATGAAAAGCGCTATTGGTCAGCGTGATGCACTGCGCTATGAAACCGGTTTTCAAAAAGCTGGTTTTATTTCAAACATTCTTGAATATGATTTACCCGATGATTTTGTTGAGCAACAAAACAGGATCTTGAATAACTTAACAAAATCGCAGGTTGATGCTATTGCTCAACAGTGGCTAAACCCCGGCAAAATGAATATTTTATTGGTGGGAGACAAGGCAAAGATTTTGCCTGCACTTGAAAAAATGGGTTATGAAATCATAGAGCTGGATGCAGATGGTAAACCAATACAAGCAAAAGGATTTTAAAATTTAAAAAAACGTAACTGATCAAAAAAGGCCTGCCATTTATGGTGGGCCTTTGTATTTTATTTAGATGAGATGCTGATAAGCAGGTCAGCAAAGGGTTTGTAAGTCGGGGAATATTAAATCAATTTTTTGTAAACAATAGTTTTTTAATCATTTTAATAAATTAAATTTAGGAACAGCATCCGCTACAACCTCTTTAAACGTCAAACAAATCCGTGGTAACCAGTTAACCAGTTAGCATTGACTTAAAACTAAACTCGCATTTTCTAAACCAACGTTTATGCAATCCAATTTTTTATTCAAAGCAGGGCTAATGGCCCTCTTCCTGGTCATTTTATTTATTGCAGGATGGGAATGGTATTGGCGAAGCCAGGGAACGCCTGTAGCATTCAATGATGATGAAGCACTCTGGGCAAACAGCAGGGAGGAGATTTACAAACCAAAAAACGAAGCAACAGTAATAATCGGGTCCTCCCGCATCAAATTTGATTTAGACATTCCAACATGGGAAAAATTAACCGGTGAAGAAGTCATTCAATTAGCTATAGTAGGAACTAACCCGTTACCTGTTTTGGAGGATCTTGCTCATGATAAAAAATTCATTGGAAAATTATTGGTTGATGTAACTGAACCGCTTTTTTTCTCCATGGCTCCACCCGCTTCTGCTTCTGCTTTGGATGGTATTGAATACTATAAAAAACAAACTCCATCACAAAAGTTCAGTTCCCGGATTAATTATGCACTTGAATCCAACTTTGTTTTTTTAGAAGAAAGAAAGTATGCATTAAATGCTTTGCTCTCCGATCTTAATGTTCCAAATCGACCTGGTGTTTTTAGTTTCCCAGCTTTTCCCAAGGGTTTTGAAGTAACAAAGTACAATCGCCAGACTTATATGACAGATGAATTTCTAAACGACCCTAAACAAATAAAAAAACAAACAGATAACTGGATGTTGTTAGGCGCCCTGTTTCAAGCCCCTCCCATCAGCGGCGATACCTTAACCCAATATTTGAACCGCATAAAATTGGCAGTAGATAAAATTAAATCGAGAGGTGGAGAAGTAATATTTGTTAGAACGCCAGCCAGCGGACCAATGGAAGAAGGTACTAAAGCCGGATTTCCCAGGGATAAATATTGGGAAAAATTATTGGTCCATACAAATTCTCCAGGCATTCATTATGAAGATTACCCGGAAACATCAGGATTTATTTGTCCGGAATGGTCGCACCTGGCACCGAAAGATGCGATAACTTATACAAAGCACCTGGCAAAAACATTACGCAAAGAAAACAACTGGTTTGCCAAAAATTAATTTTTTAAAACTACTGCCATGTTATTCAATTCTTATACGTTTATTGTATTCCTGGTAATTGTCCTTGTACTGCATAACGCTACCCGCCTGCCATGGAAAGTTAAAAAGATCAACCTGCTGCTTGCCAGTTATCTTTTTTATGCAGTTTGGAATCCACCCTTCATCATTCTTTTATGGATTTCAACGCTGATCGATTTTATCGTAGGTAAAAAACTTTTTCACGAAGAAAATAAGTTGCGTAGAAAAGCACTGCTTATCATTTCGCTGGTGGCCAACCTGGGTATGCTGGGGTTTTTTAAATACGGAAATTTTTTATTAGAAAATTTTGTGGTACTGATGTCGGCAATAGGAGTTGACTATCAACCAGCAGCACCAAATATTATTTTACCGGTTGGTATATCCTTTTATACTTTTCAAACACTTTGCTATACACTGGATATGTATAAAAGAAGAATAGAACCCGAAAAATCATTTTTGAATTTCGCTTTGTTCGTTACATTCTTCCCACAACTGGTGGCAGGCCCCATCGTTCGCCCGGCGCAGTTGTTACCGCAATTTCATACACCACATACTGCCACCTCTCAACAACTTATCAAAGGACTGTTTTTATTATCTCTTGGATTATTTATGAAAGTGGTAATGGCCGATACCATGCTTGCAGGATCTGCAGATACTGTATTTGGTGCCCGGCAAATATTAACGCCATTAGACGCATGGCTGGGCGTACTTGCATTTTCAGGACAGATCTTTTTCGATTTTGCTGGTTATTCAACCTGTGCTATTGGTATAGCAGCTTGTCTTGGTTTCACATTGCCAGATAATTTCAGGTATCCATATGCCGCCATTGGTTTTTCAGATTTCTGGCGGAGATGGCATATCACACTATCAACCTGGTTGAAAGATTATTTATACATTGGTTTAGGTGGTAACCGCAAAGGAAATTTCCGCACTTATGTAAACCTGATGACAACTATGTTGCTGGGTGGCTTATGGCATGGTGCATCATGGACTTTTGTTGTTTGGGGTGGTTTGCATGGAACTTATTTATGTATTGAAAGATTATTCAGGCAAAAAAAATCAAAGGATGCAGCAATGGCACAGGATGGTGCCACACCAGAACCAATACCTATTGTAACAGCGTCATTAGCACCTGCATTTTTTGAGAGGAAAAAAGTAAAGATGTTCTTTGCCGCATTGCTCACTTTTTTCCTGGTCAATATTACCTGGGTTTTTTTCAGGGCCAATGATTTCTCAACAGCATGGAGATTACTGGGCTCCATGTTTGGATTAACTGATGGAACACCGGTACTACCAACAATAGATATGATTAAAGTGGGTGTGGTAACCGTTTTATTGGTCGGATCACATTGGCTTATGCGGAATACAAGCGTTTGGCATGTGGTTCAAAAAACAAAATGGTGGATCGTTGGAATAGCCTGGGCATTCCTGTTGATCGCTCTGATTTTAAGTCAAAAAAGCAGCGACTCGTTTATTTATTTTCAATTTTAAAAACCAGGATATCATCAAAAATAAAAAGCCTTTCCCCAAATTGGAAAGGCTTTTATAATGAAAAGATATTTTTTAAAACCAACTGCCGATAAAGGCTTCATTCACTTTATCTCTTTCTTTACGCAACATTTTACGGCGGCGTCTCTTATCACGTCCATGCCTGATCGAAGTTATCACCATCAGGGGAATGAAAAGAATGGTCAGCGGCGGAATGCCTAAAAATGAAATCCATTTTCCACCAAACATCCTGCGCATAGGTCTGCGTAATCTTTCGGCGATCAGGTACATGGCTGGCACCATCACCAGCGTCATAAAGAAGGCAAAGGTCAATCCAAAAATTATTGTCCATGAAAGTGGCTTCCAGAAAACAGCGTTATCACCACCAAAAAATATCTGCGGATCCAACTCGCTGAACATCGTAATGAAATTGATATTGAAACCGACAGCCAATGGCAATAAAGCCAGGATAGCAGCAATAGCCGTTAACAATACCGGTATGATACGCGTTTTCCCGGCAGCTATGACCGCTTCCCTTGTTTTCATTCCACGTGATCTTAATTCATCTGCAAACTCAATAACCAGGATACCATTCTTTACCACAATACCCGCAAGACCCACTATTCCTATACCCGTCATCACAACTGAAACGGTCATACCTGTTAAAGCGAATCCCAAAAGAACACCGATTACACTGAATAAAATCTCCGTTAAAATAATAACCGATTTACTCACCGAATTAAATTGCAAGACCAGGATAAAAAGGATCAGCATCAAGGCAATGATCAATGCCTGGAAAAGAAAGGCGCCTGTTTCAGCTTGTTGCTCACCTTCCCCGGTTTGTGCTATAGAAACAGATGGAGGTGCTTTTTTAAAATCATCCAAACGTTTTTTAATGTCTTCATTTACTGCCGTTGGAGTATGTGTGGACAATACATTGGAAGTTAGCGTGATTACACGCTTTTGATCTTTTCGTTTTACACTACCTAACGTACTGGTATAGTCTACTTCTACCAAAGAACTTATGGGAACACTTTTAACCACGCCTGTTGCCATATCCCTGAAATTGATCGGCATATTCAGCAGGTCAGTCAGACTTTGCCGCTGGACCTCTTCATTCCTTAACTGGATTTTATATTCATCTTCGCCATCCTTTATTTTGGAGATCTCTCGTCCAAATAAACCGGTTCGCAACTGCATACCGATCTGTGCACTGGATACACCTTCGATCAGGGCTCTTTCCCGGTTGACCGTTAACGTTATCTCGGGATTGGTGAGGTCAATATCCATCTTCAGTTCTTCAACACCAGGTATCTGCAATGAGTCCAGGTAGTTTTTAAGAGTAACGGCAGTTTTGGTGAGGTCATCAAAATTTTCACTGGCTATTTCGATATTGATGGGTGGTTCAGTAGGTGGACCGTTTTGTTCTTTATTTACAGTTATTTCTGCGCCCGGAACACCTTTTACCACTGCACGGATTGAATCCAGATAAGGAGCCGTAGATACACCATGTCTTTTTTCAAATTCAACAAATGAAACCTGTATACGGCCAAGTTCCGGTTTTGTACTGCGGTCTCCACTCATGGGATCGGCTGCACCAACAGCAACGTTGGTGATCACACTTTCAACTACAGGATTTGTTTTACCGCTGTCCATATCAAGCACCCGGTACACCTGGCTTTCAATTTGACGCGTAACTGAGTCGGTATATTCAACTGAAGTCCCAACCGGTAATTTCAGATAAACAAAAACCTGGTTAGGGTCACCACCCGGGAAAAATACAACCGGCACATTTCGTGCAACAAATATGACCACTGAAAATACAAGCAGCAGAAAAGTTGCAAATAAAAGATAAACCGGGCGCCAGCGTGTTAATGACCATCTTAATAAATCTTCATAATGGTGCATCAGCCAGGGTAAAAACTTATTTTGAAAATTATGTATCCAGCCATCCAGTACATACTTATTGAGGATGACTAGCAGAACGATAAATAATATGAGATTTCCAAAAAATGTAAGTCCGAAAATATCGAACAAAACACCCGCACCAACAGCGATCCATAAAGCAGGTTTTTTAAATATGGCACTCTTGGGTTCTTTTTCTTCCGGTGGATGATTCATGAAATCAACCGCAAAAACCGGGTTCATTAAAAATGCAACGATTAAGGATGCTGACAAAGTGAAGATCAGCATGGTTGGCAGGTAAATCATAAACTTACCAATGATACCCGGCCAAAAAAGCAATGGAACAAAAGGTGCTAAGGTTGTTAATGTTCCTGCTAATACGGGAATAAAAACTTCACCTGCAGCCATCATCGCCGACTTTTCAGCATTAATTCTCCCCCTGCCTTCAAAAAATATCCGGTGCGTATTTTCAATAACCACGATGGCATCATCCACAATAATACCCAGGCCAAAAAGCAATGCAAAGAGTACAATGAAATTTAAAGTTACATGCCCTCCCACAATAAGATCGGCTGCGGGTAAAAAGATAAATGCAACGAACATACTCAGCGGTACAGACAGCGCTACAAAGAATGCGTTGGTAACACCCATAAAAAACATCAGTATGATCAGTACAAGTATGAAACCAATCACAATCGTATTGATCAACTCATTAAACGATGAACGGGTCGTTTTACTCATATCACCTGTGATAACTACATCCAGGTCTTTGGGAAAAATATCTGCTTTTAACTGATCTACTATTAATTTAACATCATCAGAAGTCTCAATCAGGTTCTCACCTGCTCTTTTAATAATATTCAATGTGATTACATTCTTTCCATTTAACCGGGCATAACTTTCCCTGTCTTTAATCGTATCCCTGATGTCGGCAATATCTTTTAAATAGATTGGAGCACCGCCCGTATTGCGAACGATCACTTTTTCTATATCGTATTTTGTTTTGAACTGACCTTTAAGCTGGATATTTCTTTTGGTATCACCTATATCTAACAAGCCACCTGAGATGTCTAAATTTTCGCGTGCTACCGCATTGGCTATATCATCGAACGTAATCCCGGAAGCCTGCATCCGGTAATTGTTTACATTGATCTGGAATTCACGTTCAGGTGCACCTACAAGATCTACTCTATTGATTTGCGAAAGTTCTTCCAACCTGTCCTGCAATTCATCAGCATATTGTTTTAACTGCACCAGTGAATAATCACCACTCACATTTACATACATGATCGGCTGGTCAGAAAAACTTACTTCCTGCACAATTGGTTCTTCTGTAAGATCGGTAGGCAGATCCTGTTTGGCTTTATCAACAGCATCTTTAACTTTCTGTAAAGCAATATCTGTTTTTACATCGGTATCAAATTCTATGGTGATAGCAGAATAATCCTGCACCGAACTGCTGTTTACCTTATTGATCTTTGCCCCGGTAATACCCTTGATCTGTTTTTCGATGGGTTGCGTTACCAGGTTTTCAATGTCCTTTGGGCTATTACCTACATAAATCGTTTGTATATAAATAGTAGGAATTACAATATCAGGGAACTGCTCTTTTGGAAGCGTTATGAATTGAAAAACGCCGGCAATTGATACAAAAACAATCAGCAGGTAAATGGAAGTTTTATTTTTGATACTCCAGGTTGTAGGGCCAAAATGTTTAAACTTCCCTTTCATGTTTTCTAAAACACTCATACTTTGTGGTTAAAATTCTGATCTTGTTCTAAATGATTTCAATAAAATGTTTAGCTGATTTCCGTTGTGATCAACTGGCCTTCAAACAACCCCTGGAAACCTTCTGTAATCAACATATCACCAGGCATTAAACCACTTTTTACTTCCAGCATACCATCTGATAATTCACCAACTACAACCTGTCTTTTATGTGCTACCAGGTTTTCGCCTTCTTTAACAGCTACTAAAACAAACTTTCCTTTCTCATCATTCTGCAATGTTTTCAATGGAATGGCAATGGCATTTCCGGCTGTATAATCCTGTACTTTAACAATAGCAATTTGATTAGGCCTTAAACTGCTTCCTGCGGGAATTGATGCTTCAATATAAAAAGTACGGGTGCCAGGGTTGATGGTTCTGCCAACAACAGTCACTTTTGCAGGATATTCTTTCATCCCTGCTTCCGGTAAAGTAATCAGCAGGTTTGTTCCTTTAGAAACTTTGCCCAGGTAAGCTTCCGGCACTTCAGTAACTACTTTTAATGTGTTTGTATTTACAATTCTTAACTGTGGACCGGTGCCAAAAATTTCACCAACACGTACATTCACTTCATCAGCTATACCGCTCATTTCCGCATAAACATTAGAGAAAGAAAGTTGCTGACGGGCAAGCGACAATTGTTTTTCAACTGACTCTACGTTGTTCTTTGCCGTTAGTAATTGTACTTCTGTACCGATATTCTGATCCCAGAGACTTTTTTGACGCTGGTAAATATCTTTTGCAAAATTCAGTTGCGTTTGCAATTGATCGATTTGCCTTTGTGCAATCGCATCATCAAGCTTTAACAGCAATTGTCCTTTTCTAACCGCATCACCTTGTTTTACATAGACCGCTTTAACCTGGCCGGGACCACCACGCGGTGTTACATAGGCAATGTTATCCGACTCCACTTTTCCCTGCAGTTCGATAAAGTGATTGAAGCTGGCGGGTTGTAATTCGGTTATGGAAACCAGTTTAGCTTTCTCTCTTCCGGCAGCAGCTGTATCTAAAGTGATGATTTCCTTCTCCAAAGCATCTATTTCAGCAGCCAGCTTCTGCTGCTCATTTTTTAATTTCTCAAGCTTTGCTTTTTTATCGTTCAGCTCTCCTTCTCTTTCTTTCTTGCCGGTACTGCAGGCAACCAATAGTACCAATGTGAAAAAAGTTAAGGCGACTTTCAGGCTGTGTTTCATTTTTGTTATTTTAATGGTCATACTTATTTAAATAGTTATTCGGCTATAGTTTGCCGGTAGCTTTCATATAGTCTACCCTGGCAATAATGGCATCGTACAATGCACTGATATAATTTGTTTGTGCAGTTTTTAAATCCACCTGTGCGGCATTGATCTCTGTATTGGAGCCAAGCCCGGCTTCATATTTTATTCTTGTCTGGTCATATACCCGTGAAGCCAGTTCCATATTTTCTTTTTGAAAATCCATGGTTGCAATGGCAGACCTGTAATTGGTCAATGCCGTTTCCACTTCATTGTCGATGGATAATTTCAGACCTTCCAACTGGTTAACGGACTGCTCCAACTCCAGTTCCGCTCTCCTGATTTTAGCTTTGGTACTAAAGCCATTAAAGATGGGCACATTCACCCGCAGCGCAATAGATGATGAAGTAAAATAGGGCCCGTTAAAAAAATCAGCTTTATTACGTTGGGCGTTTTTATAATAACTGGCGCCAAGGCTTACCGTAGGCAACTTGCTTAATTTATAACGGCGGATATTAAACTCATTTAATTTGATACCCAATTCTGCATACTGAAATTCTTTCCTGTTTTCGTATGCGTAATCCTGGTTTTCGAGAATACCTTCTTTGACCGTTTCATCAGTCAGTGTATCAGTTAAAATCAATGTATCGGAAGCCGGCATGCCCATTAATAATTTCAAACCCAGGTAACCGTTAGAAATGCTGTTCAGGGCTTTTACTCTTTCAGTTTGCAGGTTGGATATCTGCACAGATAACTTGTCAATATCAAGCCTTTCAGCAAAACCATTATCATAAATAATGCGGGTATCCGCTAATAATTTGTTTAACCGATCCAGGTTGGCATCCAGCAATTCAATCTGCGTTCTACTGGCTGCCAGTTGATAATACACTTTGTATATATTGGCTTTTACGATTTCCTCAGTTACTTCCGCATTCATTTTTCGGAAATCGATAGAAGTTTTCCTGGCCTGCAATCCAACAAACACCTGACCATCAAATAAGATCTGGTTAAGATCCAATCCCGCATTGGCAAGCCATTTGGTTCCAAATTGCGCTTCAATAAATCCAAAATCATTGGGTAAGGTAATGGCCGTACCATTGCCCCTGCGCACATCTTCCTGGGCCAAAACCATATAAGTACCCTGGCCAATAAAATTGGGGAAACGTTGTACTGCGACATTCGGATTATAAGTAGTGCTGAGGTTTCCATTTAATGATGGATAGGCTGCGCTGGTTATTTCGCGATTGGTCTGCTCCTGGATCAAAATGTCAACCAATGCATTTTTAACCTGGATGTTATTTTTGCTGGCATAATTAACTGCTTCTTCTACTGAAAATGCATGCCTTGTCCCAATGGTTGAATCCTGTGCTGATAAAGCAAAAGGAATAAACCCAATACCTATAAGCAAACTTCTATTTATGACTGACTTAAACATCATTGATTATTTTTTTGAATACTGTGTTTCATTTGCTGGCTGTATTTCTGAGCCATTTTATATCCTTTTATTGTAACGATGCCATATACAAAATGCTGAATAATCTCCTGCATGACCGTTGGCAGGTTAAATTTCCCTGGTGGGTAAATATTTATGTCAAATGGAATCATCATACTTTCCAGCCTGAACCTGGAAATCACATCTACATTAATATCCTCCCTGTACAACCCTTCTTTTATTCCCCATTCCATGTTTTGCCGGATCATATCCATTAAGAAGTGGTTCTTAAACGCCATGAATTTTTTGAATGCTTTAAAATGGAATTTCTCCAGGTCATATAAAACCACGGGGTTCATATGCTGAAATTGCTCCATCAGGTGTTCCATCATACTGAAGATTTCATGGACCGCATTTAGCGATTTTTCAGTGCAATGCATGCAATCGTGCTGGCGAAGATTCAGGTCTTTTTCTATAACCGCATCAACCAACTCATTCTTATCTGCAAATGAATGGTAAATCGTTTTTTTAGATATGCCCAGGTGTTGGGCGATATCATCCATAGATACCGACCGGATCCCGAATTGCATGAATAATTCTTCTGCTTTTGCTAATATTCTATCTCTCACTTCCATATTGGGCGGCAAAACTATGGAAACTTTTATCGTAACCAAAGTTTCCAAAGTATTTATTTTTACCGCTCATCAAAATGTGGGACCACCCCACTTCCCGGTAAAAAACTATCTTAGCCCCAAAAACAAGCGATGGACAGCCGATCAAAAGCCTTAACCCGTTTCACTTACCGAAAAATTATACGTTACCTGGTACAGGGCATGCTGGTGGTGGCTCCATTAGCTATTACGGCCTACGTTATCTATTGGCTATTTGATATGATCGATGGAATTTTAAGACCATACCTGAATATACCCGGACTAGGATTTGTAATGATCGTAAGCTTTTTAGTGTTTGTGGGTTGGATAAGTTCAACCTACCTGGTAAGTGGTTTTATAACTTTTTTTGAAAAGGTGTTTGACCGGATGCCTGCCATTAAATTTATTTATAGTTCCGTAAAAGATTTTTTCGAAGCATTTGCAGGTGATAAAAAGAAGTTTGATAAAGCGGTGCTGGTAAATGTTTTTTCTGAAGATGTTTGGATCATTGGATTTTTAACGGGCGAAGAACTGGAAAAATTCAACCTGGGGGCAGATCATGTTTCGGTTTATGTTCCGCAGTCATACAACTTTGCGGGGCAGCTTTATATTTTACATCGTTCCAAAGTGAAAAAGATTGAACATATTTCATCAGGCATAGCTATGAAATTTGCCGTTACCGGTGGCGTGGTGGAATTAGAGGATAATAAAGATGAAGAAGTGATACAGGAAATTGATCGCGAATTGCATAAACAATAAATCATCCAGGAATGAAAAAACTGGTACTCTTATTTGTTGCTACTTTTTTCTTCCACGAAACTTTTTGCTGGGGCTTTTTTGCCCATCGTAAAATTAACCAGTACGCCATTTTCCTGCTGCCGCCGCAAATGATGCATTTGTACAAACCCAATGCAATATTCATCAGTGAACATGCCATTGATCCTGATAAAAGAAGATATGCTATTATAGAAGAAGGTCCCCGTCATTATATTGACCTGGACAGGTATGGTTCATATCCTTTTGATTCACTACCACGAAAATGGGATGATGCTGTTGCAAAATATACAGAAGATACTTTGATGGCCCATGGCATTGGGCCATGGTGGATCATGATAATGCAATCAAGGCTGACACAGGCTTTCAGGGAAAAGAACCAGGCAAGAATTTTAAAACTTTCTACCGAAATTGGTCATTATATCGCTGATGCACATGTGCCTTTACATGCACACAGTAATTATAACGGACAATTGACCGGGCAAAAAGGTATTCATGGTTTTTGGGAAAGTCGGGCACCAGAATTACTGGCTGATAAAGAATGGGATTTTTTTATTGGCAAAGCAATCTATATTGATAAACCCCTCGATTTTATTTGGGAAAAAGTAATGGAAAGTTCGCTGGCTGCTGATTCGGTTTTATCCATTGAAAAAAAACTGACAGCCCGTTTTGGTGCCGATCGTAAATATGCATTTGAAGAGAGAAATGGAAAGATCATTCGCCAATATGCCTCCGCTTTTACCAAAGCCTATGATGCGGAGTTAAATGGAATGATCGAGAGAAGAATGCGTCAATCCATATTTGCCATTGCTTCCTTTTGGTATACTGCCTGGGTAAATGCGGGTCAACCCAATTTGTCCAACTTATCCAACCGAAATTTTACGGTGGAAGATTTGAAAGAGTTTGAAGCATTGGAAAATGCCTGGCGATCAAACCCCGAAAAAGGACGCGAACACGAATAATAGTTAATACATCACGAACAGTTATTTTTCTGCACAAAATACACCCAAAACATGTTTGCTTTACTAAAAATAATAGCAAACATGTATCTTTACCCGGACCTTGTAACAGGGGTTTCATTCCACTATTTATATTAACATGTATGCTGCAAAAAGATAAACTGAATTCCAAATTTGAACAGGAATATAACCGGTTGAATGAAAACCAGCGCAAAGCTGTAGATAAGATCGAAGGACCGGTCATGGTTATTGCCGGACCGGGTACTGGTAAAACCCAAATTCTTGCAGCACGTATCGGTCGTATCCTGCTGGATACCGACACAGATCCTTCCAATATACTTTGTCTTACTTATACCGATGCCGGCGCCATTGCCATGCGTAAACGATTACTCGAATTTATTGGACCGGATGCCTATAAAGTAGGCATTTACACATTTCATGGCTTTTGTAATGAAGTGATTCAGGATAACCTGTCCTTGTTCGAAAAAAATTCACTTGAACCAGTCAGCGATCTTGAACGAATTGAACTTTTTAAAGAACTCATCGACACATTTCCAAAAAATCATCCACTTAAAAGATACCGGGGTGATGTGTATTACGAAATCAAAAACCTCCAATCGCTTTTCAGCACGATGAAAAAAGAAGGCTGGACACCGCCTTTTATAAATAATGTGATTGATGATTATATCAATGACTTACCTAATCGTCCGGAATTCATTTATAAAAAAGCATATCGCCAATATAAAGCAGGTGATGTAAAAGCAGACAAGGTTGAAGAGCAGCAGGAGAAAATGGAAAAATTAAGGGCAGCCGTTCATGAATATGATCGCTTTCAGCAAATGATGCGTGTGCGTAACCGTTATGATTTTGATGACATGATCAATTGGGTGATCAGGGCATTTGAAGAAAACCCGAACCTGCTGGCTAATTACCAGGAACAGTATCAGTATATTTTGGTAGATGAATACCAGGATACCAGCGGTACACAAAATATGCTGGTGAAACTGCTGATCAATTATTGGGGACAGCAACCCAATGTTTTTGTTGTAGGCGATGATGATCAGAGCATATACCGCTTCCAGGGAGCCAACGTGGAGAACATGATGCAATTTGCTGAAAGCTATAAAGAAGATCTGCTGAAAATTGTGCTCACGAATAATTACAGGTCTATTCAACCGATTCTTGATGTATCAAAATTCCTGATAGATCGCAACCAGGAAAGACTGGTTAATAAAATCACGGGACTGAGTAAAGAACTTATTTCAAGTCACCCTGATATTAAACATTTGCTGCACCAGCCACAGGTAAATGTTTATGAAACGCAGCGCAGTGAAATGATCGATATTACACGGCAGGTTGAAAAATTAATTGCCGCCGGAACTTCACCCGGGCGCATTGCGGTTATCTATAAAGAAAATAAATATGGCGAAGAACTGACCAAATATTTTGGATTACGCAATATACCGGTATACAGTAAGCGACATTTAAATGTTCTGGAGATACCACTTGCACAAAAGATCATTAACGTTTTAAAATACCTGGCAGCAGAAAATTATCTTCCATCCAGTGGTGATGAATTATTGTTCGAGATACTGCACTATAACTGGTTTGGCATCCCACCGATAGAAATCGCTAAGCTAAGTATTGAAGTCGCACAAAGGGGCTATCGCGAAAACAAGATCAGCCTGCGGCAATTATTATTTGAAAAAGCGCATGCACCTGCACCGGATCTTTTTACTCCCGGCATTCCCGAAGGAATGAAAAAGGCCAGTGCTGCTATTGAAAAGTTAATGACCGATGTTTCTAATGTTACCCTGCAGAATTTATTTGAAAACATCATCAGGGATGCCGGCGTGTTAGCCAACATTATGCAAAGCCCTGACAAACACTGGCAGATACAAGTGCTCACCGTGTTATTTGATTTTGTAAAAGATGAAACCCGCCGCAATCCTTATCTCAGTTTACAACAACTGGTTGACATCATTGAATTGATGGAAAAAGAAAAGCTTGACCTGCCACTTGTACAAGTTACGGGAACGGATAAAGGGGTAAATCTTTTAACAGCCCATGGTTCCAAAGGCCTGGAATATGAACATGTTTACTTTGCCGGGGCCAATGCTTTGTTTTGGGAAAAAAAGAGAAAACCTTCGGGCGGATTTAAATTTCCAGATACCATTTTTTCTTCATCAACAACCGGTGATGGAACCACCGAAGCGGAAGAACTCCGAAGACTCTTTTACGTTGCCCTTACCAGGGCACAGCAATTTTTAAACATTTCTTATTGTTGCTTTAAAGACGATGGAAAAGAAATTGAACCATCCATGTTTATTGCAGAAATTTTGGACCAAAGTAATTTACCCGTTCAAAAAGTTTATCTCAATGACGAAATATTAACTGAATTCCAGTCCCTGGCATTTGCAGAAGAGCAATCTCCTGAAATAGAAAAAATGGAAGAAGATTTTGTGAACAGGATCCTGGAAAAATTTGTAATGAACGTAACGGCGTTGAACAATTATTTAAAATGCCCGCTTGAATTTTATTTTAAAAATTTAATTCGCATCCCTTCATCCAAAAACGAAAACACGGAATTTGGCAGTGCCGTGCACCATGCATTGAATGTGCTTTTTGAAAAAATGAAAAACAACCACCAGGTTTTTCCTGCCAAAGAAATACTGATCGAAGATTTTAACTGGTATATGGAAAGGCACCGCGAAAGTTTTACCCGCGAACAATATAACCGCAGGATGGAGTATGGACATGAAGTGCTTTCAAATTATTATGATGAATACATTCATCAATGGAACCGCGTGGTGGCTGTAGAAACCAATATCAGTAAGATTGTATTGCGTGGTGTTCCGTTAAAAGGAAAGTTGGACAAACTTGAATTTCACGGAAACATGGTAAATGTGGTTGATTACAAAACCGGTGACCCGGATAAATCAAAAGCTAAACTGTGTGGTCCATCTGATAAAGAACCTAACGGTGGCGACTACTGGAGACAAGCTGTTTTTTATAAGATTCTGGTTGATCATCACCCATTAAAAAACTGGGAAGCAGTAAGTGCTGAATTTGATTTTGTTGAGCCCGATAAAAAGAAAAAATTCCGCAAAGAAAAAATCGTTATCAGCACGGCAGATATTGCAACTGTAACGGAACAAATTGTTGATACCTGGCAAAAAATTAAAAGACATGATTTCTATACAGGTTGTGGTAAAGAAGAATGTCATTGGTGCCAGTTTGTAAAGACCAATAACATGGCTATTGCATTGCATGAATTGCAGGAAGAAGGTATGGAAGATGAAGTCTAATTTTTTGGGAAAAGGAATTTCACTTTTCGTTTTGATCTTTTAAGGAGATTGCATTGTTGTAAGATTAATATGTTGAAAACACCATTCTGTAATCAAAACAATTATTCATCATGAACTTTCATACCCGCAAATGGATCAAACCCGAAGACCTGAATCCCAATGGCACTTTATTTGGAGGCAGCCTGCTGCGATGGATTGATGAAGAAGCCGCTATTTATTCCATAGTACAATTGGGAAATCCACGGGTAGTTACCAAATTTATTTCTGAAATTAATTTCGTCAGTTCGGCTCAGTCAGGAGATATTATTGAACTGGGTATTACTGCTACAGAATTTGGAAATACTTCCATTACGCTCCGTTGTGAAGTCAGAAATAAGATCACCCGCAAAAGTATCCTTACTATTGAAAAAATGGTTTTTGTAAATGTAAACGAAGAAGGAAAACCGGTGGCGCATGGAAAAACAGCCATCACTTATATCAAGGACCAGTTTTTAAATTAAGGCAGGATAATTTATTTAATGAGTGAAAAACATCACCATTAACAGGATTTTGATAAAGCAAGCCTGAATTATTGGGTTTTAGCATATAAGTTTGCCACTCAATAATGAATTCTTTGTGGGTAGATTTAAAAATATTTTTCCGGTTTTATTGTTGCTGGTGTTAATTGTATCTCAACTTTTTGTCAGCCCGGGTTGTGCCAATATCATTCCACCTTCTGGTGGACCGAGGGACACCACGCCTCCCATTTTGCTTTTTGTAACACCCGCTGATTCAACCCGAAATTTTGACGAGAATCGTATTGTTTTTGAATTTGATGAATATGTTGAACTCCAGGATATCCCGGCCAACCTGATCGTTTCGCCTACACCATTGGTAAACCCACAAGTGAACCGCAAATTAAAAACGGTTACGGTTAGGCTAAAGGATTCGTTAGAAGAAAATACAACCTACTCCATCAATTTTGGAAAGGCTATTGTGGATTACAATGAAAAAAACCCATTAGGTAATTTCACTTATGTATTTTCAACAGGCAACACGATAGATTCGCTGGAACTCGAAGGCAATGTGATACTGGCACAAAGTGGTAAAATAGATTCTACACTGATCGTGATGCTTCACCGGAACCTGGATGATTCCGCTGTTTTCAAGGAAAGACCAAGATATTTTACAAAGCTGGATAGTGCAGGCAGGTTTCGTTTTAAATATTTACCCCCCGGTAATTTTAATTTGTATGCAGTGCAGGACCAGGGCGGTATGCGGCGGTACACGGATTCCACCCAATTATTCGCATTTAATACGGACCCGGTAAGTATTGCGGATAATGATCAAGCCATTACTTTATATGCATATGCATATCCTAAACCACAGGCAGCTTTAGGTACCGGGATACGGATTGTTGATAAAAATGAACAGGATAAAAGATTAAAATTTACAACCAATGTAACCGGCCCGCTCGATCTCTTTGGGAATGTGCAACTCAATTTTGAACATCCGCTCCAGGTGTTGGATACTACGATGATGGGGTTGTACACCGACTCCAGTTTTACGCCGTTTACAAATTATAAAACCACCCTTGATACCAACAGCAAACAATTAAATGTAACTGCCAGTTGGAAACCGGGAACAAATTACCACCTGGTTTTGCAAAAAGAATTTGCAACCGATACCCTCGGGCATCAATTATTAAGAGCAGATACCATCAGTTTTAATACAAGACAATTAAAAGATTATGGCTCGGTGAGCATACGATTTAGAAATCTTGAAACCTATACCAACCCGGTTTTGCAATTTGTTTTAAATGACCAGGTAGTATCATCTTACCCACTGACATCCGAAACTTTTACGCAACCACAGTTTTTACCGGGTGATTATCGTATCCGCATTTTGAATGATACCAATGAAAATGGTGTGTGGGATCCTGGACAATTTTTTGGTATTCGCCGGCAGCCTGAAATTGTAAGACCCGTTACCAGCCGCACTGTTAATGTAAAAGCAGATTGGAAAAATGAGTTTGAAATTGAGTTGCCAGTCAATTAAGGTAAAGGGTGAGGTTTAGGTTCAAAATTCATCTCAACCTTATCCTTAACCTCATTCTTCCATAATTCCTACACTGCTTTTCTCCCGGTCCGAATATTGCAGCAAATTATACTATATTATTTTTGCCATTCATTCACCTGAAAATATAAAATATGCGTACAATTTTGGCCGGAGCTTCAATCGGATTTGTTTTTTTATTGTCTGCCTGTGGTTCCCAAACTACTACCAATGGCGTCATTGCCACTGGATCAGATACCAGTAACAAGCCGGCCGTAGAAACCAAATCACCCAACACGGATTATAAACCCGCATTTGCGGATCAAACCAGGATTGGTGGTATAAAAACAACTACGGCTTATCAAGGAAAAGTATTAACTAATGATCTGAAAAAACCCTGGGGTATCACCAGTTTGCCTGATGGCCGTTTATTAATTACTGAAAAAGGTGGCACTATGCGTATTGCTACACAAACGGGACAGGTTGGTGCAGCCATTTCCGGTATTCCGGAAGTAAACTCAAATGGCCAGGGAGGATTACTGGGACTTACACTCGATCCGGCATTCTCTACTAACCGTATGGTTTATTGGAGTTTTTCTGAAAATACTTCCGGCGGTAACTTAACGTCCATTGCCAAAGGAAGGTTATCGGATGATGAAACCAAAATAGAAAATGCTTCTGTTATTTACCGTGCTTTGCCAGCCTACAATGGCAACCTGCATTATGGTGGCCGTATTATTTTTGATAAAACAGGCAACCTGATTATTAGTACCGGTGAACGTTCAGACAAAGAAACACGGCCACAGGCACAAGATGTAAATTCGGGTTTGGGTAAAATCATTCGTATTACAACCGATGGAAAGCCGGCGTCGGGTAATCCAACCGTTTCCAGTTCAAGACCCGAGATCTACAGTTACGGACACCGGAATGTACAGGGGTTGGCTTTTCATCCCGTAACCGGGGATCTTTGGGAAAATGAATTTGGTCCAAGAGGAGGAGATGAACTGAACCTGATTCAACCAGGCAAAAATTATGGCTGGCCCACTATTACTTATGGTATTGAATACAGCGGAGAAACCATCGGTGAGGGCATAACCCAGAAAGAAGGAATGGAACAGCCAGTTTATTATTGGGATCCCGTTTTATCACCCAGTGGAATGACCTTTTACACCGGTGATGCCATCCCGGAATGGAAAAATAATTTATTCATTGCAGGATTAAACAGCCAGCATATTGCCCGTTTGGTTATAGAGAATAACCGGGTTACCGGCGAAGAAAGATTACTGGCCGGTGAAGGTGAAAGGTTCAGGGATGTAACCCAGGGAAATGATGGCGCCTTATACGCCGTTACAGATGGCGGCAAACTGTACCGCATTGCCAAAAAATAAAATAATACAAAACTGAGTTTCAAATAAGTACAATAACCCGGGCATTTGATAATATGAATTTAAAAATTCACAACACTCAAAAGCCCGGGTTATCTTTGCAACATGCAATTTTCTTCTGCACTTCTGGAAAACGCCGTCAACGAATTTGCCCGCCTGCCGGGTATCGGTAAAAAAACAGCCTTGCGCCTGGTACTGCATTTATTAAAGCAGGAAACGGCGGATGTGCAGCACTTTGGCGAGATCATTTCTAAAATGCGCAGTGAAATAAAATTCTGTCATCGCTGTGCCAACGTGGCCGATGGTGATATCTGTTCCATCTGCGCCAATTCCATGCGCAAACAGGAAGTTATTTGCGTGGTTGAAAATATCCGCGATGTGATCGCCATTGAAAGTACGCAGCAATTTAATGGCACCTACCATGTTTTAGGCGGCGTTATTTCACCACTTGATGGTATTGGCCCCGACCAGCTGAAAATTGAATCGCTCATTAAC
>JAKFER010000032.1:0-1527 GCA_036675565.1 Chitinophagaceae bacterium | reverse complement strand
GGTTTATATACAGAACCAACTAATGCAGCTACTCCTATAACTCCAACGATAATAGCAATTTTATCCGATCTTAAAAATTGCAATTGTCTTCCCGTCCATTTAAAAGGGTTCCACAAATATTTAGTCATCATCGTATCCAGGTTCCACTCTTTAACACTCAGCATATACAAAGCTGCCTGCATTTTAGAGACAGGCTTTTCCTGTGGCGGATGATAATGGAAATATTGATGGTGCACCAGGTAATTTAATACGGACGGTGAAACCAGTAGCTGATAAGTGCGTAAAAAAGCATTCCCCGCAAAATGTACCAAGGCCAAAATGTGCAAACCCAAAGCCACTTCAATAAAAATAATTCCTATCTGCGCTGCAGATGAATAAGCGATTTGTGTTTTTACAGTTGGCTGCACTCTTGCTATCAACGTTGCGATGATTCCCGTGAGTATTCCTATCGAAATGATGAAGATTTTAACCCATAGCATGTCCTGCCAGAAGGGCCAGGTGCGTAACAATAAAAACACGCCGATATGCACACTCAGTGAACCGTAAAAGATAGCGGAAGAAGAAGTAGGGCCTTCCATTGCCCGCGGCAGCCATGAAGTAAATGGAAACTGCGCAGACTTTATCATTGCGGCGAGCACTATCATTATTACAATGAATACTGCCACAGAACTATCCGCTTGCAAAGCCGTTGTCTTCGCTTCCGTCAACTGGCTGAACGTGATGTTCTGATGTGTGAGGTGATGCATCATCCACATGGCGAGAATCAACGCCAGGTCGCTCAACCTGTAATTGGAGATTGTCTTGAATGCATTTTTTACTGGCAAATAACGATTACGGTAAAAAGCGATCAGCAAAAAAGATGACAAACCTATTATTTCCCACCCGATAAATAATGTTTCAAAATTGCCGGAGAAGATGATCAGGTTATAACCTAATGCAAAAAAAAGTATGGTATTAAAAAAACGTTTGTAACCTTCATCCCGGTGCATATAATAGCGACTGAAAGTGGAAACGAGGAAAAATAATACAGCGCCAACAATATTGTACACGGCTGTTATGTGATCATAATAAAATTGAATGGCGAAAACAAAATGTTCGGTTTGATACAATGTGATGAATCTTTGATTGACAGGCGCATGGCCATTAATAAACCAAAGCACAGCATATACTACAGCGGCTATAATATAAAACCCTTTTGCAAATTGTACTATCCAGGCAATTGGCTTTTCCTGCTTGTTCTTCCATAATAACGTAGCGAAAAAAGCCAGTAAGGGAATAATGACAAATAAGCTGATAGATTGGTTGAGTATATTATCGAATGAGTTCATTTTATATTTTTATTACTTCAAAACTTTTCTACAGGTATAACCTGCAAAAAATTTACCCTTTCTGAATAGGTGGCTGATATCAGTCTAACAAATACACGGGCAAATTTTCTTCAGTAGCATGTACAATATGATTGGTTTCCATTTCTCTCGCTCCTTCAATAAACTCTTCCATGTTATGAATAGTTTTTATTTCACCTGC
>JAKFER010000239.1:0-1527 GCA_036675565.1 Chitinophagaceae bacterium | reverse complement strand
GTAAAGCCGATGATGGAATTATGGTTTGAAATACCGGCCCGATCAGTGTAGCGATCTTTTTACCATTCAATATTACCTCTGCCGTTTCATTTACTTTTCCGAGATCCAATATCCATGAAGTTGGATTGCCGGTTGGCTTATCAAATGAAATTGAATACTTAGCTGTACCCGAAAAATTCTTAACATCATCTCCATCGAATTCAGTCCATGATCCTAATGATGAAGTTGAAACCTTTGCAGGAAGAACGGGACCGCCATCTAAAAATGCAATGGCCCAATCACCTTTTATTTCCATTAATTGACCAGCCGGTTCAGTATAAGCATAACTAATACCAGTCTTCTTTGTTTTATAGGTTTGAATGATCACTGATTCATAAGATTGAAGCTGTACAAATACTTCTGTTTCCCCGTTTGTATTCTTTCTCCATTTAGCTAATCCATTTTTTCCTGTCACCGGGTTAAAAAGAGCTATGGAAACCGGCTTTTCATTTAATACGATCCAATCATTAAAAGAATTTTCAGTGCGGTTATTAATAAAATAAACCGTCCCGCCCGTGTTCTTTCTCCGTAGCACTGACAAACCTTTTTCTGCATAATTTTCTTTTCTTGCATTGCCTGCTTCCAGCAGGGTTTCTATGTCATCACTGATTATGAAAGCGCCTTTACCTATGATTGCCTTGCGGCTTTTTCCTGACTGTTTAAGATCAAGCTGATTAAGCAATTGCTGAAATATTTTTCTCCTGCTTTCTAATTGGCCAAGTCCGGGCACATCTCCTGGAAGATTTTTATATACAAGAATAGTAGCGCCTTGTTTAGCAAGGCCCAACAATTTTTGAAATGACTTTTCAGTAATCAGTTTATTCGCCGGCAATAAAATGCTTCGGTATGTATTGCCAGCACTGGATATCTTATTTCCTGCCATTTTAAAACTCTGCAATTGCCTGTCGGAGAAAAAATCAAAACTGTAACCTTTTTCCGTCATTTGTTTTGCTACATGTTCGAACCCGGTGTTCTCAAAATTCTTTTCCATACCATCAAAATGTTGCAGCAGCGCATTACCAGCTTCAGAATAACGGTCAATGATCGGGTAATACAGCAACACATCGTTATCTGGTTTTCCCTGCTGTAAAAAACTTTGCACTCTTGTTATATAAGTGTTCAATGCATGAAAATCTTTCCACTGGGGATTAGTGGGCTGAAAATGTACGGCTGCATAGAACAACCATCCCGGCCATGGCGCTTCTTTGGGTGAATACTCTGTACCGTGATAAAAAATATGATTGACGCCACCGAGAAAATAAAGATCGATCGCTTTTTTTACATCACCCCAGGAAGAAAGAAAATGTTCATTCAGCCAGGTTGCCGATTCAGCAGATACCAATTTCTTACCAGTAACATTAGCAGCAGACGTTGCAAACTTGAACCGCAGTATATCATTGCCTTCTGTTTCGGGAATATCAACTACGCTGTACAGATCCAATGTATTAGCTGGCGACCCATGAGACTGGTTGCGTACCATCTTGCCTT
>JAKFER010000290.1:0-52552 GCA_036675565.1 Chitinophagaceae bacterium | reverse complement strand
CAACTTATCAACTAACACCTACTTCACCTCGTTAGCAAGTAGCAGATTATTTTTAAAATCTTCAATATTCTGCAGGGTGATCTCTGCTATTTTTTGCAATGCATTACTGGTAAAGAATGCCTGGTGACCGGTGATCAATACATTATTAAATGAAAGTAACCGCATAAAAATATCATCCTGTATCACTTTATCAGAAAGATCCTCGAAAAAAAGATCCGCTTCTTCTTCATAAACATCTAAACCAAGATTGGAAATCTGTTCATTTTTCAATCCTTCTATTACAGCCTTTGCGTCAATGAGTGCACCACGGCTGGTGTTAATCAGCATAACGCCTCTTTTCATTTTGGCAATTGAGTCCGCATTTATAATATGATGTGTTTCTGGCGTTAAAGGGCAGTGAAGTGAAATGATATCAGAGGATGTATAAATATTTTCAAGACTGGTAAATTCAATCCCGAGTTCATCTGCCTCTTTCGGATGTTGAATGTCATAACCAAGAACCCTGCATCCGAACCCTTTTAAAATTTTTGCGGTCACCAACCCGATTTTACCTAACCCTACCAGGCCGACCGTTTTTCCATGCAGATCGAATCCCATTAATCCGTTCAGTGAAAAATTCCCTTCTTTAACCCGGTTATATGCCCGGTGTGTTTTTCTGTTCAATGTTAGAATAAGTGCAAGCGTGTGTTCCGCCACGGAATATGGAGAATATGCAGGAACGCGGACAACTTTAATACCCCATTCAGCGGCAGATGGTAAATCAACATTGTTGAAACCTGCGCAGCGTAGTGCAATGAGTTTAACACCAGATGCAGATAATTCCGATAAAATTTCTTTGTCAACAACATCATTCACAAAAACACAAACAACTTCGTAACCTTTGGCCAATACCACTGTACTCTTATTAAGTGGCACTTCCAGGTATTTAATATTAAAATGATACCGGTTATTGGTAGCCGAAAAAAATGCCTGGTCATAATTTTTAGAACTGAAGAAAATAATATTCATGTTTTCAATTAAATTATCCTGGAATAAATAGATTGTAAAAGTAGCGCATGAGATCTATCACATAGTATTCACTACAATAATTCTCCATAATCACCATATTAGCCATTCTACTTACCAACCCATCAACTATTCAACCAAAAAGCCTCATGTCCCAAACAACCCTTATCATTGTCCTAAAAACCCCTTAATATCTTAACGTAAGCTTCTTAATTTTATAAAGTACAAATGGATACCTGGTTAAATAATACTATTATGATGAATAAAGAAATATTATCAGAGTTTAATGAAACAACGAATGAGTTAATTGGAATACTATCCTCATTGAATCTGGACCAATTGAATACAGTACCCTTTGAAGGAAGCTGGACTGCCGGGCAGGTGGGTCATCACCTTTTGAAATCATACGGAATTGCAGCTATCCTGCAGGGAAATACAATAGAAACAAAACGACCGGTTAATGAGAAAATTAATCATATCAGAAGCATGTTTGATGATCATACTATTAAAATGGAATCACCGGAATTCATTCTGCCCACTGACAAACGGATTGAGAAAGAAAAGCTGCTCAATAGTCTTGCCGAAAAAATAAATCTGGTACGCCTTTTTGCGGAACAAAATCCTGACCTCTCCCTGACCTGCCTGGATTTTGATTTACCCGGTGCAGGGACTTTAACCCGGTCTGAATGGATCCAGTTTATGAGCATTCATACCCAACGTCATATACGCCAGCTAAAAAAAATTGTTGAACACCTTGTCAATGTTTAGTGTTTAGAGTGGAGCGTTTAGCTTATAATCCCTTTTTACAAGAATCATAGAGTCAGAAGATGTAACCAATAAATTGAAGAAATATAACATCCAACCACAACCGAAAACTATTCTCGCTTATGAATTTTTTTATATGGAACATAATCACCGGGCAGTCCTGACCAAAGAGCAGATCGTTTATAAAGAACCGATGCAATTTTGGTCATCCGCCTTCTTTCTTCCTGCACATCTTCCCAGGTGTTTCCATTAAGTAATTTATTTCTTAAGTTCCTGGCTTCCCTTTCATATAATGCCTTGAGAGAAGCAAGATCATAGTCGGAGTAATCTGTTTCCATACCACACGATTTGATTATTTCATAACAAATATCATTCCCTGTATAGATCACAATAGTAAGTATTATTTAATTTTATAATTACATGACCCCTTTACAAATTTGATAAGCATTTTTTGGTTAATACTTTTAACAATACCAAAATAAAATCAAGTGCAACGAATTGTAAACTGCTATGGTCACGATGGAAGTACATTAAATTCTAATTGGATAATTATTTACATTTTATGAGATGTATATTTTTTATAATGATATTCATTACTGCAGTGTTTACATCATGCGAAAAACATGAGCATGAACCCACAGGTGATTTTACTTATTACGAAGTTGGGTTCCATGTATCTAATGAAAATTGGCGTGATTCAATGGTTATTATCCGTACCAATAATTCTGAATTAATTCAAAAAGCAGATGCCCAATTAGCAATGCATGAAGATGAGCGCCAAATTGTATTTGGAGAGATTATCAGTGGTAACGGTGGATATAATAAAAATGGCACACATAGTTTTAACTGGTGCTATAAGGATAATGCATGGGACCTGGTGGATATTACTGCTGAAATTTATGATGGCAGACCTTATTCTGATGTTGAATTAAATTCCACCTACTGGCAAACACAAATGAAAAGGTTTGGATCCTGGGGATCTTACAAAAAAAGGAAAATCCCCTAATTTTTTTTCATTTTGTTGAAAGTGGTTTTTCACTTTTTCTTTTCATTTTGCATTCATCTCCATTTTCAATAGCCAAATAGTCAATCTATCTTGTCCATATTGACCCGGGTTTTCGTAAATTCCAATACGATGAAACAGCATGGATTATTACAAAAATTTTTTGCCGTTTGTATAATTGTTCTAAGTTTTCATCACGTCTATGCGCAAACGGATTCGCTGGAGGTTGCATCACGCGGCAGGAAACCCGCTATTTTTTCAAAAGCTATTGGTGTACAACATGGATTTATATTTGCGCATTCTGAGGCGGTTCAAAACACATCTGGTGCCAATCCTACTGGTGTTGAGATCAGCCTTGCCTGGCAAAGAAATGATTCTGTTACCTGGGATTTGTGCAACTGTTATCCGCGTAAAGGATTGTTGCTTTCCTATTACAATTATGATAGCTGGATTTTAGGCCATGGTTTAACAGGGGCTTATTTCCTGGAACCTCATTACAGGGTAGGTAATAATATTTCTTTTTCATTTATTGGATCTGCAGGCTTAACCTGGCTCACTAACCCTTTCGACAGTATCCGCAATCCTGCTAACCAATCATACAGTCAATACCTGAATGGATACCTGCGTGTAGGTGTTTGTCTTTGGTTCCGTTTAAATGATCACTGGTGGTTAAATAGTTCCGTTAACTATCATCATGAATCTAATGGCGGTATGAAGCGCCCAAATAAAGGAATTAACTGGCCTACGGCTGGTATCGCATTGAGTTATCAAAAATCCAGCAGGCCTTTTTACAGGGGCAACCGTACCACAGAAAAATTCTGGAAAGATCGATCGTTGAGATGGGATATTAGCTTGTTCGGTATTCCACGCAGGACTACAGATGATAATGGCAACCGCATTCATAAATTATTATTGGGTACAAACCTGCAGGTGGCCAAACAGGTGGGACGCATCAATACATTAACGTTAGGCACTGAAGTGTATCATGATGAAGAACTGCATTTAAGATTAAAAAGAGATTCTGTAAATGCAAGCGCATGGAAAACGGGGATACTATTTGGTCATGAATTTTTGCTGGGTAAGTTTTTATTCAGTCAGCGTTTAGGCTATTCCGTTATTGATCAAACACCCTATTATGATAAGCTTTATCATCGATGGGGTCTACAATACAGGATCAGCCAAAAAATGGGTGTTGGATTTAATTTACAGGCACACCGCCAGGTAGCAGATTTTGTGGATATCCGGATCACTTATTCTATGCAGAGATAATCGTTTCGAATTTTTGAATCAGTCGGTGTTTCACCAAAAAAAGGAGATTAATTACCGGATAAAAAGTTTTTAAAAAAGAAATGACGGGTTTATTATTTTGGTATCACCATTTTCACCTTACAATTTAAATACGAAACAATATGATCCCAGTTACCTGTTTAAAAAGGCAATACCATTAATAAACTTTTTTTATCTAACGCTTTCTTCTTCCTATTAAGCGACCCGCCAGGTAAGCAAAAACGGCAATGGCAATATACTGCATGGTTGCATTGGCCGGAATATATCGGGTACACTTACCCGTTATTTCGTACACGCCTTTGGCAGTTGTCATCAATCCACCACCTGCACCTTCCCCTTCAGGCATGTTGGCATTATTGCTTTGATCTCCTTTACCTGCCTTGCGGCCATGTCCCCCACCCAATCCCATAGCCACACAGGCCACCGGGATAATGGTTTTGCCCTGTGTCTCAATAGCATCACCAAATACATTTTTTACCGATGCATGCTGGCCAAAACGATCCGCAATTTTTTGCACTAAATTATCTTCCATGATCTTCCCAGTTTAAAAGTTTCAATTAATTTGTTTCAACAAGTTGCTGCATTTAAATGTTACAAACAATGACGGGGATTAGTAATTGTGGAAAATGTGAAAATGCTATTGCAATAATTTAAAATTCAAAATTTAAAAATTAAAAATTTTGGACTTTGAATGATAGATTCTATCAATATAGTTATCAGTAAAATAGATATTATCGAACAGATGATTACCTTAAGTTTGCCAACAGCACACTAAATTTTATTTTTATGTCAGAACACAAAAACGCAGATGCATTAAATGGTTCTTCATTATCCGAAGTGAATAACGAAAGCAGCGCCAAATGCCCTTTTCATAATGGGAGCCTGAAGCAACCCGTTGCCGGTGAAGGCACCCGTAACCGTGACTGGTGGCCCAATCAATTAAATGTTGGCATCCTTCGCCAGCACGCTTCCATTTCTGATCCAATGGATAAAGATTTTGACTATACAGCCGCATTTAACAGCCTCGACCTGCAAGCCGTAAAAGCAGATCTTACAGCTTTGATGACGGACTCTCAGGATTGGTGGCCGGCTGACTTTGGCCATTATGGTCCGCTGTTTATCCGTATGGCCTGGCATAGCGCCGGAACTTATCGAGTATACGATGGCCGTGGCGGTGGAGGCATGGGGCTGCAACGCTTTGCGCCATTAAACAGTTGGCCGGATAATGTAAGTCTTGATAAAGCACGCCGCTTGTTGTGGCCCATCAAAAAGAAATATGGAAAAAATATTTCCTGGGCCGACCTGATGATCCTGGCGGGAAATGTAGCATTGGAAAGTATGGGCTTTAAAACCTTTGGCTTTGCCGGTGGCCGTGCAGATGTGTGGGAACCTGCTGAAGATGTTTATTGGGGAGCCGAAAATACCTGGCTGGGTAATGAAGAAAGATATTCAAAAGGTGTGAAAGGTGTAGCTCAGCATGGTGTTCTGCCTACTGATGAAGATGCTGATGGCAAAATACATTCACGTGACCTGGAAGAGCCCTTAGCCGCTGCACATATGGGTTTAATTTATGTAAATCCTGAGGGACCGGATGGAAATCCGGACCCCATTGCTGCAGCCAGGGACATCCGCACCACTTTTGGTCGTATGGCGATGAATGATGAAGAAACAGTGGCCCTGATTGCAGGTGGCCATTCATTTGGTAAAACACATGGTGCCGCTTCGTCTGACCATGTTGGTAAAGAACCGGAAGCAGCTGAGTTGGAATTGCAGGGATTTGGATGG
The DNA here is from genome assembly GCA_036675565.1 of Chitinophagaceae bacterium. GTDB lineage: Bacteria > Bacteroidota > Bacteroidia > Chitinophagales > Chitinophagaceae > JACCYQ01. The sequence continues at coordinate 46,707 of JAKFER010000290.1, read as the reverse complement.
GCCAACAGCTTTGGTTCCGGTAAAGGAAGTGACACGATCACCAGTGGTTTGGAAGTAACCTGGACCACCACCCCAACAAAATGGAGTAACAATTTTTTTGAAATACTTTTTGGGTTTGAATGGGAATTAACCAAAAGCCCTGGTGGTGCGCATCAGTATGTAGCAAAAAATGCCAAAGAAGTTATACCGGATGCATTCGACCCTTCCAAAAAACATCTTCCAACCATGCTCACTACTGATTTGTCTTTGAGGCTGGATCCGGAGTATGAAAAAATCTCCAGGCGTTTCTTAAACGATCCCGAAGCATTTGCCGATGCGTTTGCACGTGCCTGGTTCAAACTTACACACCGTGATATGGGACCTCGCAGTCGTTACCTGGGTCCGGAAGTACCGGAGGAAGATTTGCTTTGGCAGGATCCTATCCCGGCAGTGAACCATAAGCTGGTTGATGAAAATGATATCACGACACTGAAAGAAAAAATATTATCATCGGGTCTTACTGTTTCCGAATGTGTAACAGTTGCCTGGGCTTCCGCAGCAACCTTCCGGGGTTCGGACAAAAGAGGTGGAGCCAATGGTGCCCGTATCCGCCTGGCACCGCAAAGAGACTGGCAGGTAAATAATCCCGTTCAACTGGCGAAAACCTTATCTATTTTGGAAGGCATTCAAAAATCATTTAATGATAATGCCGGTGAGGAAAAGAAAGTTTCATTGGCCGACCTGCTTGTATTGGCAGGATGTGCCGCGGTGGAAAAAGCGGCTAAGGATGCGGGTTATGACATATCAGTACCTTTTGATGCCGGTCGCATGGATGCTGTTGCCGAACAAACCGATGTAGAATCGATGCAATACCTGGAACCGCAGGCTGATGGTTTTCGTAACTATCGCAAACCAGGCAATCACATAGCTACAGAAGCATTGTTAATTGATAAAGCACAGTTGCTGACATTAACCGTGCCCGAGATGACGGTTTTAGTTGGTGGCATGCGGGCATTGAATGCAAACTATGATGGCTCTAAACATGGGATTTTCACGGATCGTCCCGGAGTGTTAACAAACGATTTTTTTGTGAACCTGCTGGATATGCGTACTGCCTGGAAAGCTATGGGTGATGACAAGGAACTGTATCTGGGTAGCGACCGAAAAACCGGGCAACCCAAATGGACTGGCACCCGTGCCGACCTGGTATTTGGTTCCAACTCAGAGCTAAGAGCGGTGGCCGAAGTTTATGCCAGCGATGATGCAAAAGAAAAATTTGTAAATGACTTTGTAGCTGCCTGGCATAAAGTAATGAACCTGGACCGGTTTGATTTACGGTGACGGAAATTTACTTATGATAAAGGTTTAAATACTTACTTGCACTTTAATAGAAACGGAATTTGATTGTGCAATACTTTTTAAATTGGTTACCAGCTTAATGATTTTTCATGATGCTGGTAACCTTTTTCTTTTTTTGCAATCTGCTGCAACATCATCAAAATGGATGAATATATTTCATAGAAAAAACAGTTTTGATAAAACGATTCTAGCTGTTTATCACATTTGATTCAAGATTATATATTTTAATTTCAAAATGTTTTGACATATTTCTTGTCAGCCAAACCCGATTCCAGGATCTTGAATTTTAAGTTTTGATTACCCCCGAATGGGTATTGACAATTAAGCAATCTGCTATTATTTTTGCCCACCATCAACAGCCACCCTATACTGCTGATGACATTTTTTACCAAAACACTGTACTTATGAAAAAACTGGCCACACCCGGTTTACTCCTCATTTTTTGCCTGTTAACAATTGATTTATTTTCCCAATACGATCAGCGACGGTCCTTAACCGTTAGTAATACCAATGATCAGAAAGGTGTTGCCAGTGCCACTGCTTACCTGGATTATGCCATCCGCAAATTTGAAAAAGAGATTTGGATACCGGTCTCTTATTCGCAGGTAAAAGTAAATCCCGATGCAGGTTACTGGTACAAGGGTAAATTGTATAAGAATGAAGTCCCAGGATTAAGAGAATTGCTGGCAACAGGAAAAACATCGGCCCCAACCGTGGTGTTCGATGTTTATTATAATGATATTAAACAATCAACACATACCGTTTTCATAACGGAGACCAATAACCTGGGATTATTAGGCGATGTAATCCGGTTAAAAGCTACAGAATCTCAACTAAAGAATCCGAATTACCGGCTGGTGGCAGTTACCATGACTAATTTTAATAATGTGGACTGGTGGTATAAAGCTGAATCACTGATTGAAACTTATGAAAAAGAGAAAAAAAACCAGTTTGAATACAAAAACCTGGTTTTGGAAGCGGACCGTGCATTCAACCAAAAAAATTATGCGGAAGCTTTGACCAGGTACAATGAAGCAAGTCGACATAAACTGGCCGACAATTATGCAAGACAACAACTGGAAAAAGTAAAAGAAGCCTTACAAAAAGAAAAAAGTACTGACCGGTTTAATGAGTTGATGAATGCCGGCCAAAAAGCAGAAGATAACAAGAATTTTACCGAAGCATACAGGCATTACCAGGCTGCGTCAAAAATGGGTGTGGATGATTCAAGGGCTACTATCCAGGCCAACCGGGCACAGCGCATGCTGGATCAACTAAAAAAAGAAGATGAAGAAAGAATAAAAAAAGCGGAGCAGGATAAGAAAGATCGTGATCAGGCAGCCATTGACAAACTGGTAAAAGAAAAAGAAGAAGCAGACCGCATACTGGATAAAAAAAATGAAGAATACCAGGAAGATTTGGATGAAAAAATGCGTGAGGAGACCAGGAAACTAAAAGATGAAGAAGAAAAATTATTTAAAGAAAACCTGGACAAACAGTTAAAAGAAGACCAGGCAAAAAGAGATAAGGCCCGGCAGGAAGAAGAGGCCAAATTAAAAAAAGAACAGGATGAGCGTGATCGTTATGATAACCGTTTGCTGGAACGGTTTACCAGCAACATGCAATGGGACCCGGTTAAATACATGGAACTCAAAAACAAGGCGGATAATTATTTTCAAACCGGTATAAAAATCAATCCATATGCGGCACTTGAATTAAAAAATGAATGGTGGGATACAAACCATTTCATGAAAGATTTTCGTGATGATCTGAATGAACCCCGTCGCCAGGAGGCATGGAAAAAATCCCAGGATTTATTATACGAACAGGAAAACCAGTTTGACATCGCGAAATATTATTACATGGAAGCGATCCAGTATACCGATAATGGTTCGTACCAGCACCAATACCTTTTGCGTAAAATGAAAATGATGAACGAACTGCTGGATATTCAAAGGACCTCGATCAAATTAAACAGGGTTGATGAAGACATCAGGAAACAAAATTACCAGGATGCCAAAGCATGGGGAATCATTAACCGGCAGCGTAACAATAAATTAAAATCGGAACTCGCCTACCAGCACCTCACACAGCAATACCAGTATCCAACCCGTGATTATAAAGGCCCTGATGCCAGCAATGCCATGCAGAAACAATTGAATTTTGAAAACAGGCTGAATGCTGCTGACCAGCAACTGCGAATGGATAATGCCATTACCGGTATGACGCATCAACTGGCTGTAGGTGCATTGGTTGATCCAAATAAAACTGCTGATTATTATGCCAATGGTGCAATGGGTATTAACCTGTTTGCTTTTTCGGGTGGCCTTACTTTTCCCGTGGTTGATAATACTGAAGACAACCCTGATTATGTTATGGGTTCCGGAACGGCTAATCTTGCAGTTATGCCTTTTACCGGCGGTTTTGACTGGTGGATCCAGAGAACTAAAATCCTTGATTTAGCGCTTACAGGCGATTTCACCTTTGGCGTATTACCATTCATGGGATATAAGAATGTATATGTCAGCTATGGTTTTAACTCCAAAGTAAACCTGGGATATAAAGCCATTAAACTGGCTATTGAAGCGGATTTTCACAGTCGTTCAGGTAGTTACCAGTACGATGAAGATGTTGCTATGCAGGACAACCAGTTCTGGCAAAATCGCAGCATGATTTACACTGGTAAATTTAACTACTCAGTATTACGCGTTGGTGGCGGTCTGCACATTCAATATGGTGATGAATATGGAGATGGTTATACCCGCATACTGGCTTATGCTGAGAAACCATCCTTCTATCAAAACTTCGACTATACCAAACCGGTAATATCATTTGGCATTCAGTGCATGTTTGCAGATGGTTTAACTTTTAATGGAACTTTTGCTGATGATTACCCTGTAGCCGGCGAAGCTAAATATATGATGCGCAATTACAGCAGCCGCAGCCACTGGTCGTTTTCTTTTGGAAAGATCTGGACCCTTGCAAAAACTAAATAATCAAACCCAAAAAATATTTGAATATGAAAACATCTTTAATAAAAAACAGGTTTATTCTTTTTGCCGTCATCTTACTCTTTGCGGCATGCAACAAAGAAACTTTTATTGAAACCGTTGGGCAGACTACCATGGAAACGGCAGATGAAGCCGAAGTGGGCTATTTCATTTTTACTTCACAAAACGTGGTATCTACTTGTGGCACCATAACACTGTGGATCGATGATAAGATTGTGGGCCATATCAAAGAAGACTATAGTGGCAGTTTAAGTAAATGCACCACTCCACCGATTGATGGAAAGATAATAAAGATCATTGCCCCCGTGGGTATGCATAAAATAACCGCTACGGTTGAAGATGAATGCCGCAGTTTTACGGTCGATAACTACAACCTGCAAAAAGGTGTATGCAGGTATTATGCGCTTTGAGTTCAGGGAATGCAAATTAAAAATTTATAATTACTTTTTGAAAGTAATTCCCTGCCAGTGAAACACTATTCAAATGAGATTTTGAATGTTGAATTTGTACTTTTTAATCCAGTTTAACCTGCATAATATTCCCAGCCTGCTTGGTGCCTTCATTGGAAATAAATATTTCGCCCTTCGGACTGAAAGTAATGCCTTCTGCCTGTGCGAAATTTTTACCAAGGCTGATGAAATCTTTAATATTTCCTGAAGCATCCATTATTAGCAACTTTGCTGCAGGACCATCAGTTATGTATAGATCATTGGATGTGGGATGAATTCCCAGCGCGGAAGGTTTAATGGTTTTGGATTTTTTCCCTCCTTCTGTATTCAACATTTTGTCATCCAGGTTTATTTGTAAAACAGGTTCCTTAGCCATTGTTTTGGTTACCAGGTTAAATGCATAAATGCCTTTATATTTTTTGTCACCAGGTTCATTATCCTTTATGGCTAACAATAAACGGTTACGCTGTTTATCAAAACCAATTCCTTCTACATTATGAGCACTGGTTAATGGAGTATCATATTCTTTTACAGATGATTTGCCTGCATTCATATCAACTTCATAAATCTTTCCATCAGATCTTACAACATAAGCCATTGAACCATTTACAGTGAGGCCTTCATAATCACCGCCACCTGCAAATGGAATTTCTTTTTCAATTTTATCTGTTGAACGGTTATAAATAAATATGATTCCATCTTCGTCCTGTACGCAGGCAAATTTATTTTGGTCAAGATATGCAATACCGGAAACTTCCTTTAACACATTTGGAAGATCCCATTGATCAATCACACTGACACCAGATGATGACAGGTCCACTGATTCTTTCTTAGATACCTTCTTTTCTTTTTCTAATGATTTCGGAGCTTTGATATTATCCATAACATGATTAATATCTTTCCAGAAAATAAAACCCATACTGATAATCACTAAAATTATTAATAATGTAAATCGCATAATCCTTTCATTTTGTTTCTAAAACAATAGTTTCTAAAATGGATCAATCCCAATGTTTAATTTCATTCGTTACAGTTCCCTCCTCTGTAAATACCAGGTTCAGATCTTTTTTTCCACTTCCTTCCAACTCAAACTGGTAAAAGTTTTTATTACCAATGGCCAGCTTTTCGGCATCATCTATTAAATAATCTATGTAATTGTTTTTGATGGTCGTTAAAATGGCAGCAGGAATCTCTGTACGGCTGATATCTTCTTTTTGTTGCATGATTTTACCTGCATCGTCAATCAGGAAAGTAACATCCGTACTGTCATTTAATTTAACTTCCGCTTCGTATCGCTTATCCACTTTTTTCCAGTCTATTTTATTCGTGGCAGAATATTTTTCAACCACTGTATTCAGTACAACAGAAGGCACTTTACTCGATGGAATATCCTGGGTACTGCAGGAAGCGAAAAGTATAACTGTTGTAAAGGCGGTGATAGTTAATAATATTTTCATTATGGTATCATTAGGCTCAATACCAAAGTTCCAAATGAAATCAGGAAAGAATTGGGAATGATTAAATGCAGGAATGTTAATTAAATGTTACCTGCATCACATGTTTCCCTGCAAAGCGATAAGAAATTTTCAATTGATACAGGTCCGCAATGGCTTTTACAATAGCCAATCCCAAACCAGTGGAGGTTTGTGACTGCTTTTCTTTATTAAAACGGGTAAATAATTTTTGTTGATCCAGCGCTTCGTTTTTACCGGTATTAGATACAGAAAGCGATGCCATTTTTAAAATGATTTCAATGCTTCCACCCGGCTGGTTATGCACAATCGCATTCTTTACCAGGTTGGTAATAAAAATGATAGCGAGATCATGATTCATGGTTACAATACATTCCTGTTCTTCCACGATGTTCAATGTAATTCGGCTATACGAAAGCTGGTCTTCAAAATCGTCAACCACTTTTTTCACCAGTTGATTCATATTGATTTGCTCTGCGGATAAATACTGGTTGTTTTCTATTTTGGATAAAAGTAACAGTGACCTGTTCAATCTTGTTAACCGATCCAGGTTATCCAATGCGGATACCAGCAGTTTTGAACCTTCTTCCGTCAGCGGCTCCTGCTCTGCCAGCACTTCCAGTTTATTGATGCTGATGGCCAGCGGTGTTTGCAGTTCATGAGATGCATTTTCAATAAAATGTTTCTGGCTGTTATAACTGCTGATATTGCTTTTTATCATTTTCTGCACGGCCTCATTCAACAAACCGAATTCATCAATACTCGTTTTTTTTACTTCGATGGATGGTTTCTCCAGTTTAAAATCTTTCAGTTGTTTCAGCAAATGATAAAATGGTCGCCAGATCCTTTTCAACAAAAAATTATTCAGTAGTAAAATAGTCGCTACCAGCCCGAGGTAAAGCCATACCAGGGCCACTAATAATTCCGATACCAGGTCATCTTCTTCCACCATGGAAGTGATGACCTGCATTTTATAATATTTATCATGGAGGTGAAAAACAGATTCCAATAAACGTACCGGTTCAAAATCCTGTTCATTCTGCATGAACATGAGGGTATCCCGATACACATCATGAAAATTCTTTGCTTCGCCTGCATTGATTTCTGATATTGTAAAATCGCCTTCTCCAAAAGCAAGCCTGGGCAAGATCGTTGAATCGCTGACTGCTTTTTGAATGATCAAACCTTTGCGATTATCCAGGCCATCATCTATGCTGTCATATATTTCATCGAGGATGGCGAAATAAAATATGCCGGCCCACAGGGTAATGAGAAATAATAAAACAATAGCAAAAAAAGATGTTGTATAGTTAAGCAGTTTCATGCATCCACCAGTTTATAACCTATTCCATAAATAGCATTGATCTCCACCTGCGCATTGCCGTCCTTTAATTTTTTACGCAGGTTTTTTATTTGCGAATAAATAAAATCAAAACTGTTTACTTCATCAATGTAATCGCCCCAAACATGTTCCGCAAGTGCTGTTTTATTTACCAGTCGGTTTTTATTGGTAGCCAGGTAAAGCAAAGTATCAAACTCTTTCCGGTTCAACGGAATATCAACATCCTGAATTTTTAATGTTCTTTCTTCCGTATGAATGCGCAGGTTATTTATTTCAATGATGGTGCTTCCGCCCAAAGTTTTGCGACGTATCAATGATTTGATCCTGGCATGCAATTCAGCCATATGAAAGGGTTTCGGAAGGTAATCATCCGCACCCAGGTTTAAGCCAGAAACCCTGTCATCAATAGAGCCCTTAGCGGAAACGATAATGATGCCGGAATCTTTGGATTCCTTTTTTAATTCTTCTAAAAGTTGCAGACCATTGCCACCGGGCAAACCAATGTCCAGTAAGATGCAGTCATATTGGTAAATGCTCAATTTTTCTTTGGCTGAAAAATAATCCAACGCTGTTTCAACAATATAATTTTCCTGTTTTAAGGAATGCGCAATGTTATCACGCATTTCAGGTTCATCTTCAATAACAAGCACCTTCATCGATAAATAATTAAAGTGTAAAGAAAAGCAAACGGATCATTTAAAAATTAGTAATTGAAATTTCTGTAATATATCGGGAATGTAAAATGCAAAAAGAAAAATGGAAACCTTTATTTATTCACCCCAGCCAATTGGGATGCAGTGTATTAAGAATTGGAAAATTCTACTTCACAGGATCCAATAATATCATTCACTGTGATGATTTTGATTTTTTATCTTATAATTTTTTACTTTTTTATTTCGCATCAATCTTCTGAAACCCTTTAAGAATAAGGTTTTGAGGACATGTCAAAATTATTTTTCAAGATTTTTTTTTTTGCAGGGCCTGTACCCCTATTTTTGCGCCGGAGAGATGGCAGAGCGGTCGAATGCGGCGGTCTTGAAAACCGTTGAGGTGAAAGCCTCCGGGGGTTCGAATCCCTCTCTCTCCGCTGAAAGCATAAAAGCCTGTAAATCATTAATTTACGGGCTTTTGTGCTTTTCTGACATACTAGATTATTCATATCTGCTTCAATTTATATGGAGCAAATCAAGACACTGTTTTTATAATTAATAAATCCCGCTGCCGTTCGTATAAGTCATGATTTCATACTCTCACTATACTGTACGTATGCTTAAGTATAATGTAGATATGGAGATGCATGATCCTAAATAGCTATATAGGTGAAGTAAAAAATCCTAATAAAGCTATACAGATGGGTGTGTGAGATAATGCAAAATGAAAAATAAAAAAATGGTATAGTTTGTAAATACATGCCTGGCAAGAATATTCAATGCAGGGATTTTTTACACTTTCCTTTTGAATTTTGATTCGGTTTAAAAATTGCCTGATTGAGTTGAAAAAATTATAATTCCAGCTCAGGCCCTGGCCGGTAACCCAGGTGAAGGCACTTTATCGCATATAATATGTTCTATTTTTTTTTGTTTTAAATAATACGATATCCTTTTCCATTTTTTGCAGCTTTATTTTCCTGCCTTTCTCATTATAAATATTCATTCCTGCAGGCAACTGCACAAAACAATCATAACCGTTTTTTGAAAGTATTTCAGCATTCTTCATCTCACCATCGCTCCATTCAAAATTCAGTTCAAATCCATTGGGAGCGCAGATCCCTTTTACATTTCCATCTTTCCACCCGTCTGTTGAAGGCAGCGCTGGCAAAAATTGAATAAGATTGTTTTTACCATTGCTTTGCAAAAGCATTTCAGCAATGGCTGCAGTGGCACCCAGGTTTCCATCAACCTGGAAGGGCGGATGCGCACAAAATAAATTGGGATAAGTTCCGGCGCCCTTCATTCCATATTCCATTTTATAGGTAAAAGCCGGTTTTAATAATCCATTCAAAACTTTTAAAGCATGATCTCCATTACCCACTCTCGCCCAAAAGGCGATCTTCCAGGCTCTTGACCAGCCTGTCCCTTCATCGCCTCTTAATAGTAAAGATTTCTCCGCAGCCTCCAGTAAAGCCGGCGCTTCCATTTTATTGATCTCATTAAAAGGGTACAATCCATACAAATGCGAAACATGGCGATGTTTTGGTTCGGCTTCTTTATAATCTCTTAACCATTCCTGGATGCCACCCGTTCTTTTACTGATTTGATTGGGTGCTAAAGCTTCTTTTATTTTTTGCAAGGAATCACGAAAAGATTTTTCGATTTGTAAAATGGACGCTGCCGCAATCGTGTTGCTCAATAATTCCCTCCCGATCTGCATATCCATGGTTGGTCCCAAAGTAGTTTGCCCTTCAAATCCATTAGCTGTGATGTAAGTATTTTCAGGTGAGTTGGAAGGTGCGGTAACCAACCATCCCGTTTTTGGATCTGTTATTAATATACCCGTATAAAAGCGTGTGGCACCTTTTAATATGGGATAAATATTGCGTAAATAATTTTTATCAGGATTGTATAAATAGTGCTGCCACAAATGCTGGCATAGCCAGGCGCCACCGGTAAGTGAAGAACCCCATGTTGCACTTTCGCCGGGGGCTGTAAATTTCCATGGATTACTCATCATATGCGCCGTCCAGCCTTCGGTGTTATAGTATGCCTTCGCTGTTTTTTTTCCGGGCTCCACCAACTGTTTTGTAAATTCTAATAAGGGTTGATGACAGTCTGCAAGATTTGTTTTTTCCGCAGGCCAGTAATTCATTTGCAGGTTAATGTTCAAATGATAATCGCCGTTCCATGGTGTTTGATATTCTTCGGCCCATAAACCCTGTAAATTAGCGGGTAACCCACCGGGACGAGAACCGGAGATGAGCAGGTATCTACCAAAATTAAAATACAAAACAGGAAGCTGCGTATCCGGATTACCGGCAGCGTATTTTACCAGTCGATCCGCTGTTATCATTTTATCAGCCTCCTCATTTTTTACTGAAAATAAATTGAACCTGCAACGTTCAAAGTAGGATGTATAATCATCAACATGATTTTTTTTTAATTGCAGCCAGGAAATTTTTTCCGCCTCCTGTACAAATTTTTTAGCCACGGGTAAAGGATCGGGACCACGGATTTCCACCTGTGGCCAGTTAAGATCTGTTGCTGCACTGATGATGATGATACATTCGGTGGCATTCCTGACCTGTAAGCCATTATTCATTGCCGTTATATGCCCGTCGTCGGCAATGGCTTTTGCGTATGCGGCGAATCCAATTCCATCATCACCATTGCCACCATTCAATTGCCCGTTCATGGTCAAGCTGTTGCCTTCCGAAATGAATGATGCATTTTCTTCCCGGTTCAACGCCATATCAAATGAAAGCGATCTTTCTTTACTGGTAGATAAACGGATCATAACCACCTGTTGCGGCGCACTCACAAATACTTCCTGCTTATAGCTTTTATCATTTCTTTTCCAGGTGGTTGTAGCCAATGCTTTATCCAATTCCAATATCCTGTTGTAATCTGTAACTTCTCCTGTTGTATCGTGCCAGTTAATGAACAGGTCTGCCAGTACCTGGTAACATCCGAATTTTACATTAGCACCATTCCCATTACCAGAACCTTTACCTGCGGCAGTAAAATGTTTTTGCAATAAAGCCTGCGCTTCTTTATTCTTTTCTTCTATTAATAATTGCTGAATGGTTGGCAGGTACTGATGTGCATCATGCCGGTTGGGATCTTCCACTCCACCTGACCACATAGAAATTTCATTCAGCACAATTCGTTCCTGGTTGGTTCCGCCAAATATCATTGCGCCTAAGCGGCCATTGCCCATAGGCAGGGATTGCGTAAAATGTGAAGCCGGTGCATCAAACTTGATTTGCACATCTCCCTGGGCTATGGAATTTATACTGGCTAAAAACATAACAACAAACAGGGAATATTTCTGGAACTGATTTTGCATAATTGTAGTATGATGCTTCTTTGAATACCCGGACCATTTCAAACCGTTACTTACCCGACGGGTCTCCCCCCATTAGTTTTATAAATATTTAAAACGTTTTGCAGGGATCCGTAGGTTCCAGGTACGCTTACTGGTCCCCGTTGGAAATTTATTCATCACCTCTTAATTAAAATATATTTGAAATAAAACCTTACAAGATTTAGACTGAATATAAGGTATATAACAGCTACACTTATGTGCAAACGATTGCGCCATCAAGTGCCTGAACTATAAAAAAAGAGGTGAACGATTCAGGCAACAAATCAATAAATTTAGCGGATAAAAAACCGGGATGAAAAAATATTTAAACACCCTAACCACTATATTCATTTTATTAACAGCTATTCCCTGCTATGCTCAACCTGTCCTGTCGCCGTGGGAAAGACCTAATATTGTAATCATCGTTTCCGATGATCATGCTTATCAAACCATCAGCGCATATGGCAGTAAGCTGATGCAAACGCCAAATATTGACCGTATTGCAAATGAAGGCGTACTGTTTAAAAAATCCTACGTTACCAATTCAATTTGTGGTCCCAGTCGTGCGGTAATCTTAACGGGTAAGTATAGTCATAAGAATGGTTTTAAAGACAATGAACATTCAAGCTTTGATGGTTCACAGAATACCTTTATAAAAGAATTGACTAATGCCGGATATGAAACCGCCTGGATTGGTAAATGGCATTTAGAAACAGAGCCACAGGGCTTTTCATATTGGCAAATATTACCGGGACAAGGCAGTTATTACAATCCCGATTTTTTGATGATGGATGGAAGTAAAAAAAGAATAGAAGGCTATGTATCAAATGTGGTAGAAGATGTATCAGAAGAGTGGCTGAATAAAAGAGATACAACAAAACCTTTTTGCCTGGTGATAGGTCACAAAGCCACCCATCGTACCTGGATACCTGATACCGCCGATATGGGTAGATTTGATAGTGCAAATTTTTCATTGCCACATAACTTTTATGATAACTATGCCGGCAGGGAAGCGGCCAGCGTTCAGGATATGACCATTTCTAAAACCATGATCCTGGGTTATGACCTCAAAATGTTTGAAGGCGAAATTAAAGATGGCAGTATCACAAGGATGAATGCTACGCAAAAAGCAAAATTTGATGCATACTACAAACCAATTGCAGCAGACCTGAAATCAAAAAACTTGTCCGGCAATGCATTAACGGAATGGAAATACCAGCGATATATGCGGGAATATTTAAGTACGGCCACATCGCTAGACCGCAATATTGGAAAGACGCTGGATTACCTGGATAAAAATAATCTAACGAATAATACGATTGTCATTTATGTATCTGACCAGGGATTTTTTATGGGGGAGCATGGTTGGTTTGACAAACGTTTTATGTATGAAGAATCTTTCCGCACGCCGATGGTTATGCGCTATCCCGGCATGATAAAACCAGGCACAGTAAATAATAATTTGGTGATGAACCTTGACATTGCACCAACCATTTTAAGTGCGGCAGGCATATCTGTTCCAGATGATATGCAGGGTAAATCTTTTCTTCCATTGGTCACAAATAAAAAAGGCAAAGGAAGAAAAGCCATGTATTACCATTATTACGAAAATGGTGAACATTCCGTGTCACCACATTTTGGTATCAGTACGGGTCGGTATAAACTTATTCGTTTTTATACAAGAGTAAACGGATGGGAACTTTTTGACATGAAAAAAGACTCATTGGAAATGAAAAATGTATATGGACAAAAAAGTTACAAAAAAATAACAGCAAAATTGAAAAGGCAATTAACCAAATTGATTGTACAATACGAAGATACTGATGCACAAATAATATTGAAGGAAGGAATACAAAAGGGTTTTTGAATAAGTTTTAGGACTGCCTTTTATTAATTCAGGATGAATTTGGCATAAATAGAGAAGGTTTGTTTTACATATATACCATGTCATAATGAAGCAAAGATTCTTTTTCAACCAGCCGTTTCAAAAGTATGGTTTGATTGCCAGCCCTAATAAAATTATGTCCCGGGTATTTTGATCCATAATATTTATCATCATTTAGATAATCCGTTAAAAACCGGAGTGCTTGCATATATATCATGAACTTCCCAGCATAAAAAAAATATTTTTTTTCCTTAGCAGTTAATTCATTTTTCATTTCCCCATAATAGCCAAGCACGATAGCCTTAAAAATTTCTTCCCGAACAATAATTTTATTAAAATCTTTTTCTTCTTCACTCACAGGTGACAGGTAGGTTCGCATCATATCCCCTACATCACTGATAAAATAACCAGGCATTACCGTATCCAGGTCGATTACACATAAACCTTTACTATCTTCATCAAATAGTACATTGCTGATCTTGGTGTCGTGATGTGTAACTCTCAATTTAAATAAAGGATCTGATTTTATTTTATGAAATTCAGTAACGATATCAGAATAACTGGTTAATTCTTTTATCAAGGAATCGGATTCAATGATACGCTGCTGATTACCTTTTTCAAGCGCTTCCAAAAATTGCTCATAGCGCAAACCAAGGTCATGGAAAAATGGAATGGTAACACGCAGTTGATTCACATTGAATCCTGAAAGTAAATGCGTAAACCGCCCAAACTGAACAGCCGCTTCGTATGCTTGTGAGGTTGTTTCAACAACATCTTTAGAATGGGAGCCTTTTACAAACTGAAACATCCGGAAAAAACCTCTATTTTTTTGATAAACCATTTCATTCCCATCAATGGATGTCAAAGCATTTACAAAACAATATTCAGGGTAATGATCTTTAAGATAATTGGCAATCAATTTTATATTAAAAGCTATATTACCAGGTTCCGGAAAAACTATTTCATTTATACGCTGAAGGATATATTCATTATCCCTCAGCATTACTTTCCAGGTATTATTTATTAGTCCACTGCCAAACGGTTCAACCTTTATTGAATCATCCTGCAAACCAAAAGCGGGTAAAACAGACTGTGTCATCATTATTTTTAGTTTCGATAGTTAATTTTTACCCGACACCATTGACTTTGGTATCCACAACGGCAGTATAGATATCCATGATGCTTACATTCATTTTCATAAAATTCGGGTTTACAATTTCAATTACTTCTTTATTTTATTTGAAACAAAGTATGGCCAGATGGCAGCCTTTCTTTATTCATTAATTTTTCCATTTTTTTTACTTTACGGCCATACCTTGAAGAGAGATCATTATTTTCACCGGCATCTTTTTTCAAATCATACAATTCCGTACGTATTGCCGTGGTGCCCTTGTAAAAACGTATGGCCTTCCAATGGTCTTTCCTGACTGCCTGTTTAAAACCATTTTCGTAAAACTCCCAATACAAAGGATTTTCTCTTTGAGGTTGTTTTTTATTCAGCAACGCAGGCAAAAAAGAAATACCATCAGACTTTGGGGATTTTGTATTTGTTATTTGAGCAATGGTTGGTAACAGATCCCAGAATGCACCTGCAAAATCCGATTCGACATTAGCTGGCACATGTCCTTTCCAGTATGCAATAAAAGGTATGCGTATGCCACCTTCATATAAATCCCGTTTTGTTCCTTTGAGCGGTCCACTGCTTTTAAAAAATTGCATTGCATCTGTTAATGTGCGGCCACCTTCAGTATGTGTGCCATTATCACTTGTAAAAATTACCAGTGTATTCTCCTCCAGGTTCAACTTTTTTAACAACGCCAAAATGCTGCCCACATAATCATCCATTTGTGTAATCATTGCAGCATATGCCGCTTTTGGGTATGGCTGCGGTCCATAATGCATGCCCGGAGGTTGTTCCTTTTCAGGTGAAAATTTACTGCTGCCATCTGCATTCAGATATCGCTGCATATATTTTTGAGGCACTACTAATTCCGCATGTGGTAAAGTATAGGAAACATAAAGAAAGAAGGGTTGTTGCTTATACCTTTCAATAAATGTGAGAGCTGATTGATTAAACCATTCATTGGCATACATGCCTGAGGGTATTTTTATTCTTTTGCTTTCTTTATTAATTATTTGCCAGGCTGAATCGGGTTTTTGATAGTGCCCCTCAACATGATGCAGGTGGCCTGCAAAAAAATCCCAGTCTTTTTTTTCAGGATCGCCGGAACTGCCCTTTAGTCCCAACCCCCATTTACCTACCATGCCGGTGGTATATCCTTTCTGTTTCAGCATCTGCGGCAATATGCTGTCTGTTGGAGATAACGGCACTTCACCATTGCCCCTGACAGTTACGTGGCCCGTGTGTTGCCCCGTCATTAAGCTGGCCCTTGAAGGCGCACATACTGTACTGCCTGCATAAAAATTTGTAAATTTTATTCCCTGTCTGGCCATTTGATCAATATTCGGTGTTTTGATCAATTGTTGACCGAAAACACCTACATCACCATACCCAAGATCATCAGCCAAAATGAAAATAATATTTGGTTGCTGGGCAAAAATTGTTGTTGAAAGTAAACCCGCAACTAAAAAGAGAAGAAGCCTTCTATTTAAATTAAAGAAATGAATGCGCATAAAAAAAAATCAGACTTAATAAATCATTGCACTATCAATTGCCCGGTCTCTGATATATTTTTTGCGTTTCTTACCCCGGTTGTTCCGCCCCCATCAAGCGTTAATGTAACTGGTTTATTATTTTTCCAGGCACCCCTGGTGAAATCTGGCACATCTACAGACCTTGATTTTCTTGCTATGCTTTTTTCCCCTAAAGGAGAAACAGCGCTCCATAAAGCGGCATCATATACATCCTGGTCTAATGGCAAACCATTGCGCAGGCAATCTATTAACCGCCAGTCCATCATAAAGTCCATACCACCATGGCCACCTACTTTCTTCGCCATTTCACCAATTCGCTTTACGATTTCCGGGGTGTACTTTTCTTCCAATTGTTTCATTTCATCCTGCTTGATCCAGCCATGTCCAAAGGCAATGCGTTGAGGATTCGGCCATTTTCTTGCTATACCTTTAGTACCACTCACCAGGTGAATGCGTGAATATGGGCGGGGGCTGGTAACATCGTGTTGCAGCATGATGGTTTTTCCTTTTAGTGTACGGATCAACGTTGTATTCATATTACCACGATAACTCTTATCCTTAAACTGGTTATAAAAAGGATCTTTTGCAGCCAACTCATCGGCTTTTGCAGACATTTGAAAATCATTTGTACTCATGCTGGTTAAATGATCGAACTGGTCCCCCCGGTTGATGTTCATACACTGCGCAATAGGACCTAATCCATGTGTTGCATAAAGATTTCCATTACGATCCCTGTTTTCTTTCAATCGCCACATATCGGCGTAGCCATTTTTATTAAAGTTCAAATCAAGCAGGTCATGTATGTAAGCACCTTCTGCATGTATCACTTCGCCAAACAAACCCTGCCTTGCCATATTAAGTGTGAGCAATTCAAAAAAATCATAACAACAATTTTCCAGCATCATACAGTGCTTACGTGTTTTTTCTGAAGTTTCAACCAGTTGCCAGCATTCATCGATGGTTACAGCTGCAGGAACTTCAACCGCTGCATGCTTTCCACTTTTCATAGCATATACCGCCATTGGTGTGTGTAACGACCAGGGTGTACAGATGTAAACAAGATCAATATCAGGGCTATCGCACATGGCTTTCCAACCGTCATTACCACTGTATTCTTTTGCAGGAGGTAAACCCGCTTTTTGTAAAATCTTTTGAGCCTTTGTTGCACGGTCCGGAAACTTATCGCAAAGTGCTGTTATTTCTACGTTTTCAATATGGCTCATTCGCTCCACCGCACCAGGGCCACGCATACCCAGGCCAATAAACCCAATACGGACTGTATCGATCTTTGGCGCTCCATAACCACACATATTTCCCCTGCCCGGGGGCATTAAATGTTTCACAGGATGATCCAAAACATCGTCAACATGATCATTTGCAAGTAATCCATTCAGAGATGGAATGCCTGTAGCTATTGCTCCGCCACCCAGGGCGATATTTCTTAAAAAATTTCTACGGTTTGATGACATGAGTATAGATTATTTTATTAAAACTTTTCAATCTTCAATATAGACAGCGTAAGTGATTTAAAGATGTGCAAACGGTTGCCTGAAATATATACGCTAATGAAACTGTTCTATTTACTTTAATAACAAATCGGTAGAAGTAAAAATTATTATTTCTTAAAAGGAACTTTTACAATAACCGATTCGGCCCTGCCTTTGATATTTGCCCTGCTTTGAACTGTCCATAGATCCAACAGGTTATCACCGTCAATGATGCTGCCGCTATAATCTCCCCAGGCTACGCCATCAGTGGCTCCAACTCCTTCTCCAACGCTGATTATTTTCCTTGTGGTCCCCGGTTTATCTTTAGCCATTCTAAAAGTAAATCGCGGGCTGATAAATGAATTACCATTTACTTCCTGGAACCCTATCAGCACATCATTCTTTTTGTTTACTGCTATGGTTGTTTGAATATAATTAGTGGTATCGCTTCTAATTAATCCTGTTTGTTTTATAGTGCCGTCTTTTGCATTTACCTGGTGCCATTGAACTGCAGAACGTCCTTCACATTTTACAGCTTGCGAAAACCAGATACTTCCACTTTGGTATACAAGATTTTTGGGATTACGATCTCCGCTGGATACTTTTTGCTCCGTTCCTTTTTGGGGAGATTGCGGCGGATAATCAATATATTTTAATTCATGTGGCTTTTTTGAAACTACCAGGCAATAGGGTTGGCCATTCGCATCTTCCGAAACTTTACGAATAACAAAATGGCCTTTTTCAATAGCAAAAAAATACAAATCCTCTATAGCGTCCTGCATAAACACAGGATGTCCCAGGCTACCTTTAAAATGATAAATTGTAGCCGGTTTGCCGGCAATGGCATCAGCCATCCTCATGATAAATGTATTTTCTTCTCCACCCGGGTAAGAATAACCGATCCATTTCTTACTGTATCCTATGCCGCCACCATCAACTTCTTCCGTTCTTGAAACAGGATAAATATTCCAGGCACCTGTAGGATTGCTGGTTTCAGAAACTGCAATGTTTACAGGCTTTGTTTTTTCTTTATCATAATACCACCACAAATCGAATACAAATACTTTGTTGTGAATGTCAAAAAACATCTTGGGGTCTATGCCGTTATTAAAGCATTTTTGAGATACACCCTGTATAAAATTTCCTTTCTTATCATAAATAATTAATCCACTGTTTGAGCCTTCCAATACATAACCACCGCCCACGGCTACCTGGGGGTCTACCTGCCGGTTACCGTCCATTGAACCATTGAATACCTGGTAACCATTGATCAACCGCGGATCACCGCCCTGCCTGCGTTCCGGGCATTGATTGTCGTTATTGAAGCTGGATTTACGCATCGCCGTTACTATTTCGGTTTGTGATGGACGTATCGTGTCGTTGTTGGTTTGCGCATGGAGTTGCATTACAAATAGCAGGGACAGCAGGGCTAAGGATGTATTTTTCATTGATGATAATTTTTTTTAAGAGCTTTATTTCTGCTCCAGTTTTTCTAAAAGATCCCTTACAGCTTTTTCATTACTGCATTGATATTATTTCGTTTAAAGAATCGACCCACTTTCTTTTTGATTCAAAAGGGTTGATTATAATTTTACAAATTCTGTTTCGTATTGAGAAAGCCAGGAACTTCCTTCAAAACCCCATGAAGTAGCCGTTGGTATGCGTAGCCAGTAGAAAACAGTAGGCGCCAAATCCACTCCCTTAATAAAAACACTGTTTGTATTGGGTGTTGTATTGGGCACTGTTGTACAAGGGAGATCCGGAACGCCTGTCCATTGATAAGCGCCCTGCAGTATAAAATCTTTGTTACCTGCTATCTTATTTTTAAACCGGGCACCAAAACCATCATTAGCTGGCCAGTAGCCAACCAGGTTGCTATATTTTGGATGTTGGTTAATCTCTCTCAGGCACAGGTTGTCCCTTATTTCATCATCAGATAATGCAGTATTGAATACAGCCGCATCGGCGCTAAAAAAGGTAACAGCTCCCATACCCGGATCGGAACCCCATCCAAGCATTAATGGTGCAGGGGATTTGATGTTTCCAAATGCGGAACCTAAATTAACAGTCCCGGTATTATCTGCAATTCTTGTTGCATCCGTAAAACGTTTTAACCACCTGCCACCAGCACTATCGTAAATAACCACGGTTAAAGTATGCCATTGATTATCAAAAACATTTGGTGTTGTAGCCTGGATGCGTCTTTCACCACTGGTTTCAGATCGCACAGAGATAGCCCAGCTTGATCCACTGGTAAATATAGACCAGCCCGGAGTCGAAGGCCATCGTTCCGTTTTTGACATAAAGTGCGGATATGCTCCAGGTCCGGAACCTTTTATTTTTACCTGGATGGTTTGTTCTCCCGTACCCGCATCATAAATTCCTCCATCATCCAAAACTTGTGCTTTTATAGTAGCGCCATCCCTGCCTTTTATTTGCACACCCGAAAAAACGCCTCCTTTAATGAGTTCTGTCTTCTTCATATTCTCATTGTAATAAAAAGAAAAAGTATTGGTTTCTTTTTCGGAAGGTCCGCCATAAGAATTTCCTTCACCACCATGTGTAGATGTAATGATCACTAACCACTCTTCATTTTTATTGTATTCAGGCCTGGCTTTTAATGCGTTCATCAATTCACCTACATAACCATCCACTTTCAAAACTGCATCTTTATAACCAGCAGAACCGGCTGAAAAACCATGTTCCTTTCCCGCAATGGCCACGCTGTTAAAATGAACAACTACCAGGTCTGACTTTATATTTTTCAGGCGAACAATAGCGGAATCTTTTACAGCGGCATCGGATGCTGCCAGTGTTTTATCTTCCACCTCGGGCACAAGTCTGTTCAGCAGGGTTGGCCAGGAAGTGATAAAAGAAGTTTTTAAATCGCTTCGGGCAGATCCCAGGATATAACTGAAAAAAGATGGAAATGAAGATGGAGCCACATGCTGAGAACCGCCTGAAGGCTGGCTAAATACAAATAAGCTGTCCTGTATCTGGTGCCTTGAATAGGATATACCGCTCATTAACGTTTTCCAGGAGGCCGCATCGGTTGTTGATTCATCAGAAATGGCCTCCCAGCTAAACTTGCTATGTTCCTGCAAATTTGTAAGTACCGGTGGAGCTATGGTTTTATATTCACTACCCACACCACCGTCAATCCCTATTATTAAAACTTTACGGGTAACAGGTTTAACGGTATCCTCATTTTCTTCAAAAAAAGGTGGAATGTCAGCATATTTTTTACAGGAAGGCGCAATCAGCAGCAGTATGACCGAAAGCGTAAAAATCCCTCTGGTTATTTTATTTATTTTCATATGTTTATTTTTATTTTTTTTGGCCATATGGAATTCGCCAAATGATCATCCCGGTTGGTAAGCGATAGCTTATGGCTCATTTCATATTCATTTATTTTTTGGTCAGAATGACCCGGTATACAGGGAATCATTAAGTCAAATAATTTTTGCATTTAAATCTCTAAAACTCTATTACCGATGAGTAACATTTACTTCGGCCAAAGCTGCATTAGTAGTACCATCAAAAACATCTGCATTGGTTTCTACTTTCAGCCGGAAATACCGGGTGGTAACTTCACCTGGTAATAGTTTAGCTTGTGGTGGAGCAGTTTGCGTCAATGCAAAAGGACTTCCGGCTACCGCTGTCCAGGTTACTCCATCCGGACTGGTTTCTATTACCATGTTTTTTATGTTCCTTGAAAGTGATTGACGTTGCGTAATAACAAACCCGTCGATTGGTAAAGATTTACCCATATCGATAGTCAGGATATGCGGAGGCGTGCCGGTGCCACCCGACCATTGGGAGTGCCAGAAGGTATTATCCTTTCCATCAATTGCTGCTGTTGCATAACCATTTACCGGACCTTCACCACCAGCCTCCTGCGAACTGGCAGTAATTGTCCAGTTACCTTTAAAATATGGATCAGGTTCTTTTAAAACATCTACTTCGGCCAATGCCGCATAAGTGCTTCCGTCGTATACATCGGAATTGGAAGTAATTTCCAGGCGAAAAAATCTACAGTTAATGCTGGCAGGCAAACCTTTGGTTTGTGGATTTTTTATTTGCGCCAGCGAAAAGGGACTGCCAACAACTGCTGTCCACGTAATTCCATCATTAGAGGTTTCTACTTTCAGATTTCTAATATTTCTTGTAAGGGATTGTCGTTGAGAAAATACAAAACCATGTATTGACAAAGACCGGCCCATATCTACAACCAGTCTGTGAGGTGCGGTACCTGTACCTCCTGACCACTGAGAATGCCAGAAGGTATTGACATCGCCATCAATAATGGCAGCTGCATAACCATTTACCGGACCTTCACCTCCTGCTTCCTGCGAGCT
Organism: Chitinophagaceae bacterium; assembly: GCA_036675565.1. Taxonomy (GTDB): domain Bacteria; phylum Bacteroidota; class Bacteroidia; order Chitinophagales; family Chitinophagaceae; genus JACCYQ01. The sequence goes on along the minus strand of JAKFER010000290.1, from coordinate 24,690 downwards.
GAATGATGAAACGGTCCAATTCGTTTTATCAAAAGGATCGGGGTTGAAAGTTGTGTTGCCGCCAGTACGGGTAAGTGGGTTATATTCCCATATTTTTTGATTCATAACAGCATATTTCGCGGCCATTTTACCACTGGATATATTGCTGATATTTATTCCCCAGGCTTTAAAAAAGAATATCCAGTCTTTTTGTGTGTAATCACAGAGCGTTTCATAAACAAAATCCCGTTTATCCTGATCATTTAATGAAATACGGGTAGCCCTTCTCGCTTTTTTATATAACTCCGTCATAAAACCCCAGCCATCGTAATTCATTCCTGCGGGAACTTTATCAAAGATCTGAATGAAGGGGGTAAGACGTGCAAATGGATCGTTGATCCTTGGATCGACGCCATCAAAATTTTTAGCCGCATTCCCATCTAATGCAAAAGCCAATGCTTTTGGAAACATATCAGGCAAAGCCGGATGTGAAGGTGGCCATGCTGCCGGGTTAACCGACTCTAACCGATGGGCTACTTTAAAAGAAAATAAGTTGCAAGTTGTTTCACCTAATGTTGACCAGCTCCAGTATCGTGTTTGCTGGTTATTATGTCCTAATTCATGAAAGGTACCCCATGCACCCCCACCTCTTATCTGGTCGATATTTGTAAATTCATCAAACCAGCCAAAATCATTAAATGTAACAATTGGAAAACCACTATGCCCATAACCTACTACTGGTTTAATATCTTGCACCACACGCCATGGCAGCAATGGAGCCTTGTCAATATCTTCTATTGGGTTTTCTTCTAGTCCTTCCCATTTATAAAAGTCAAAATTAATTGCGTTATCCCATTCTGTCATTAAAGCTGAAGGGTCAGCAATAGGCTTAGAAATACAATATTCTCTTGGAACAACAAAGATCATATTCTTACTTCTTAGCTCGAGAAAGGGGACACATGAGTTCTGTATAGCTGCCTGCCATTCTGCATTTGTTGTTTCTCCAAGAATAAAATCAGGAGATTTTAAAACATTCGTAAAAACAAGATTTACCGGATTGGTTAAAGGCCTTCCTGCATATATGTAAATATGTCCTCCATAAAGATTTCGAATGTAATTTCTTCCAGGTGCTAATTGGGATTTTAGATATATTACAGGATCCCGGGGAGGATTTTGTATGTTGCTCAAATTATCTGTCCAGGCACCTACCTGTACGGATAAGGAATAATCACCAAAAGGCACATCAATAATTACGAGTTCACCTGGAGCGGCATAAAGACCTGTACTGAACTGCGGCTGTGGTGGCACACTAATACGTAAGTCATCATCAACTAAATTATAATTAAGGTCCATTGAAAGTTCAATGGTCAACCTCGGTTCTGTGGCGCAAACAAGTCCTGGAAATATTCTTGCCTGGGCATACTTGCTTACATCAATATTTTTGATATTCGTATCCACCGTTACGGAAGGTGTAGAAGCACCATCATTTGGAAAGCCATCCTCAAAATCGTAAGCATACTTCTTCCGGCAGGCAAAAGCAAACGCTGTAATTAAAAGGAAGATGCTTATTCTTTTTATCAGCACAACAGTATTCATTGTTATAATTTTTTAAACGACCTATTTTTATAAATACACAACCAGAACTTCACTAATCAAAATCTTAAATGCTTATCCTCCCAGATCGGAATAAGTTGGAATCCAGTTTCTCCCATCCAGGTTCCAACCTGGAGGAACCGCAATGCCTAACCACTGAAAAATTTGTACAGCTACATCAACTGAATTAGGTACTGTTTTATATACTGATTCACTAACAGCGGGACATACATTGGGTGTTATATCACTAAAGCTTCCGGGGTTATATGACTCTATGGTAAGGTTGTGACCGTTACCACTTTTATCAAGCATTTCTTTATTAGAAGTTACTTCTGTGGAAGGCCAAAATCCCAGCAGGTTGCTGATATATGGATCGGCAGGATCCACATCTATCTTGCAAAAATTATTCGCGATATAACCATCGGACAATGCTTCGTTATAGATACGTATATCAGTAACCAAATAATTACCCAGATTGGTAGTATTATCGGGTGGTAGGTTACCAACAGTAAGCGGTTGTGGGCTGTTTAAATTTCCGTATCCTGAAATATCTCTAGCAGCAGCCGAAATACCAGGATACAAAACACCGTCGGTATAGGTGTATACATTCCTGGCTGTTCCCTCCTGTTTAATAACAACAGTAAGCGTATGCCATTGGCCATCTGAAATGGCATGCCCTCTTATCTGCCTGTTGCCTAATCCAGCCTGACCAAAATTGACCATCCAATAATTAGCTTCCATAAAAAATACCCATCCAACAACGCCGCCACTAAAACTTGCTCTTTTTGATAAGAATGCAGGATAATAATAATTACCTGCAGGAATTTTAACCTTACATTGAATGGTATAGCTTCCAGTGCTACCTATATCATAAGTTGTTCCTCCATCTAATGCTTTTGCTCTCCTGCTATTTGACTGCGTGCCGTTATAAAAAGGCGAAGTACCCATATAAGGGATAAATGATCCTGGTTTGGTTGGGTTTGTACTTTTAAATCTTGGATTATAGCTAAAGAAAAAAGTATTGTGGCGTGTGTCCATAAATGCTGACCATTGAGCCGCACCTGATGGAATATATTCAGTATTACTTCCTTTATTGGAGGTAATGAGCACCATCCAGTTTTCATTATCGAAAGAAGGACGGTCACGCATAGCCGTTAGTATTTCACCTATGTATGCATCCACTCTTAAGATGGCATTTTTATATTCTGTTGAACCGATATCATAAGAACTTGCCTGGCCGGCTGCATCCACATCATTAAATTGAGCCATGACCAATGCGGAATTTTTTGTGGCCAACTCCACTTTTACAGCTTCTTTTACGGCTGCATCATCTCCGGCAAAAGATTTTTTTTCTGTTGCATCGGCAGACAAATTATCCAACACTTCGGGCGAAGCTGTGAAAGCGGCTGTGCGTAAATTTGGTCTTTCCTGTTTTAATCTTGTAAATAATGTAGGATAGGTTGCAAAGTTGTTAGCAGCAAAATCGATCCCTGTTACATTGTGTTTATCGCTGTTTGTCCCTGTTAATAAAGTAGACCATCCCATGGCATTGGTAACAGGTTTATTGATATAAGTGCTGAGGCCCTCCCAGGAGTAAATTGAAAAATCGGTAAGACTATTTAAGGTTGGCGGCAATGCTTTCTGAACTTCAGCCCCTACCGCCCCATCGACTACAATTAAGAGTACTTTACGTTCATTAGAATTTACATTTTCACCTGGGGTGAAATCATTGGTCAATGTATCAGGGAAGGGTTTGTTACAAGATACCATAACAGCAGAAGCTACAAGAAATGAAGCAACAACCGGAAACAATCTTCTATTATTAAAAAACATTTTTTTCATGTGTTAATTTTATTGTTTTTTGGCCACACGTAATTCACCATAAAAATTTTCATCGCAGTTGGTATAAGTTGCTCGAAATTTTTTATGGCTCATTTCATTCTGCAGAATATTTATATAAATCAATTCTCAATTCTCAATTTAATGATGTTGCCCACTTGTTTGTTGTCGAAACGATCAAAGGATCCTACCAGGATAACACCTGGAATTCCGCCCGGTGTTACGGTTTCAACAAATGAGTTTATAATTCCTCTGAACAAACCCGTATTATTATAACCGCTTGCTAAGCTTCCATCAGCATTTAATACCAGTAACCCGGGGCGAACAATACCATCGTATTTATTAAAACTACCTGACACTATTATTTTTCCATTTTTCAGTTGTCCTGCAAAATTTGGAATCCCTCCTTCTACAACTCTGAAATTAAAAGAAGCATCCCTTGAGCCATCAGCATTGATCATTACAATGCCATTTGCTGGTTCACCATTATAATTTTTAAAATTTCCGGTAAGCAAAATTTTTTCTGTCGTGCTGTTGTAAGTGATGCGGGTAATTTCACCATCTGCACCCGATCCGCCGTTATTAAATGTTGGATCAGGCAATCCATCGGTTTCATTGATGCTGGTAATGTAATTAGTTGGCGTTCCGCTAAATGAAGTAAAGTTTCCGACAAGTATCAGATTACCGCCAGGCAATTGCAGAGCATCATAAATAAAACCATTGCCACCTGCATAACTTTTATTTGTTGTCCGGTCAAAATTGTAACTTGAATCAAAGGCTCCATTTTCTTTCATCCTTATCAACTGTCGGGCCTCTACCAAATCCAGGTTGGGACCGTTTTTAGTAGAACGTTCGTAAAAGGTACTTACATGAGCATTGAAATTTCCTATTGCCGTTGTATTGCCGGTTGCCGGATTGTAAAATATTTTATTGATTGAACCAAAGGTGCCGCCATTAAAAGCAGGCACTACTGCATGCCCGTCATTTGGATTATTCACCGGGTCAGGATTAACAACATCCACCACCATTGTTTCCACGGTTCCATCCACGTTTAACCGGGTAGTATTATAAATATTTGTAACTGTATCAAGTTTTGTAAATGAACCTGCTACCATGTATTTGCCATTTGACAATTGTATGGCAGAAAGAACAGGTCCGTTAAATCCAGCATTTCCCATTTTTAATTGAGAAGCGGCAGCAATGTAATCGCCATCCCTGGTCAGCATAGCCACGCCTGAAATAGTATTTGTTGCACTCGCCTGGTCTTTGTAATTGGTAAAAGATCCGTAGATCATATAAGAGCTTGCATCAGACCTTAAAAAAATACCCTGGATAGGACCGTTAGATCGGTATGTATCCGGATTAAATAATGGATCAATCGAAACTTTACCTCTTACCGTAAAACTTGGACCGAAATAATACTCATTATTAATAAGCACTGCAGAACCGCCACTACTTGCATTCAGTGGTATTTTTATTTTAACTGTATTTTCATCGACAGAAACCACTTCAGCTTCTGTTTGGTTGATAAAGAACTTAAATTTCCCCAGCATATCCTTCAATCCATTGACATTGAAAGTAACTACTGATCCTTCTGCGCCAATTGCAGGAGAAGGAGCCCCATCTAAAAACTTCACTAACGCTTTAGGTGGATCGGGGTAAATTTCAACCGGTTCTATTTTCGTTTTCGTACAGGAAACTACCACTGCAAGCAGGAAGCATCCCATCCAAACCATTCCGAATTTCAGTCTGTTAAATATTTTCATGTGTTTTAAATTATTTTTATGGTCACATGCATGCCTGGTGGCAGACAGGAAATTTGTCTTTATACATGACAGTTAGTTTTTCTAATTTTATTGTACGAATTATTTCATTTGTTTTCCATGGCTATTTATAAAAATCGTTTCGCTGCATTAAAAATCGATTAGTTAATACCTTTTGCAATTGCATTTTCAATAAATTGGTTAGGCTCAAATCCGAAATAGTGAAAAGGGTAATTCAATACATGAACAAATCCATTTGTTGGTGCCACATTAACCGATGCCACCCTAACAGAGTACCAGCTATTATAATCCCTTGGTGTTGTAGCTGATGGAATAAATGACAGCATTAATTGCCTGTAACCGGCATATTGTACGCCACCCGCATCATTATAAAAAACGCCTACATTCATAATATCTCCATCATATGAAGCATATATCTGACCCGGATATGCGGACAAGTTGTTTGGATCTAATTGCGGGTAATCGTTCATTGATTTTTTTCCCTTGAACAGGTAACGGGATAATTGCGTACGCCATACCTCGGGCTTGATCTGCTCTAAACGATACACCAGGCGCTTGCCCTGGGAATTTAAGCGGAAGTTTAATTCTTTGATCGTACTTTTTACACTTGAATCGGAAGGTGCAAAAAAAGTTATGTCTTCATTTTTAAAAATATCTTCCATACCTGCCAGCCTGATTATTTTTGTTATTGAATCAAAATATTGCGGTTTTGATTTCAGGTATTCCAATACATTCCCTTGGAAATTTGGTGTATGTGTACCTGTATTGGTGAAATAATCTTTCTTTTGGCAGCTAGTAATTATTATTACAGCTAACAATATGCAGGCTGAGAAAATTCTTTTACTTAATATCATGATTAATACTTTTTTTCTACTCAATTAATTATTGCCAGTATGTGTTAAGTGTTATACCTGGATTATTAATCAATGCCGACCTGCTTATGGGCCATGTCCAGGCTCCAGCTTTATATTGATCAACAGAACAGTGGTAGCCGAATTTATAATTGAGATCAATTATTCTGCGGGTTCTCACCACATCATACCAGTAATGGCCTTCACCAATTAATTCGCGGCAACGTTCAAAAAATATTTCATTTTTTAGTTCCTCGCCAATTACAGTTAATTGAGGAGCGCCTGCTCTATCACGAACAATATTCACTTTTTGCTGCGCTTTACCATCGTTGCCTAATTCTGCAAGTGCTTCAGCCTGTAACAAAATAGCATCAGTTAATCTGAAAATGGTCTGGCTGGCATCAAATCCAAAACCATCTATTGCATTGGGATCGGAACTGATTAAAAATTTACGCATGCGAAATGTTCTTGGGTCGTTACCATAGGTTCTTAGTGTGGCCGGATCAAACCAGATTGTGCTTCTTTTATCAGGCTGGCCATTTGGATACAGCACTTCAATAAATTTAGGATCCCAATACATTTGCGATATTCTTGTTCCCAGGCCAGGCAGGCTATAGGCCACAAAATCATGTATGGAAGACCAACCAAAGGATTCGCCATAATTTGCATTTTGCGGCACTTCAAAAAGACCTTCCTTTGATCTCCCTTTAAATATTTCGCCTGAGTTTTCCAACGGCAACAAACCGTATGCACCGCCATTTTCATTTTGCAATTCATCGCCTAACTTATCTACCTCTTCATAATATACCTGATCATTTCCGGCGTCAAAAGAAGCAAGCCACATATTAAGGTGCATTAACAATGCAAGTGAAGATCCCTTCATTGCCCTGACGGACACAAAAACCGGGTCCTCATAGGTCCATGGGAGGTCATTTTTTACTGCTTTTAAATCAGCCACACAATTCTTTAACACATCTACCATAGGCATTCTTTTTAATGGTTCGGTATGATAAGCATCTGTGTAATAAGGTACATCACCAAACTGCCGCACCATTAAAAAATAACAGATAGAACGCAAGAACACAGCTTCAGCTTTATACCTTTTTTTATCCGCTTCAGTTAGTGAAGCGTCAGTGACATCATCTATCCTGTCATATGCAATATTAGCCGCGGCTATTACCTGGTAAAAACGATCCCATTCAGTAAAGCGCTCAAACTGAAAAACATTGTACCAATTATATGGCGGCCGACTGGGAGGATTAGGATTCAACAAAAGACGGATGTCGTTATTTGCCAGAGCACCAAAATAATATCTTACAAAACCTACAGGATTCTCATAGATCGGTGCACCCCGCAAATCACCCGAAAAGGGCAGAAAAGCAAATTCATTTGCAGAAGACACACTGGGTGGCGCCTTCATGTCGGGTCGTGACATTGATTTCCGAAATAATTCATACATGCCATTTGTAAAATTTTCCACATCCGCCTTACTTTTCCAAAAATTATTTCCAGAAAGATCATTTGGAGGATCAAGGCTTAAGTATTTTTTACAACTGTTGCTTCCCGTTAGCAACATCACCAGTATCGATATATAAACTACACGTTTCATGATTTTTTATTTAAGCTCGATTAATTAAAACTGGATATTTATTCCCACTGCATAACTGCGGGCATTAGGGTAACCACCCGAATTATCACGTCCAAGCCCGGTTACCAACTCAGGATCAGGACCACTGTAATTAGAGAACGTATATACGTTATTGGCTGATAAACTAAGCCGGCACGATGTCATACCAAATCGTTTTAAAACATCCCGGTTAACATTATACAGTAGTACCATATTATTTATTTTCCAATAAGTGCCATCTTCCAGAAATAGTGTTTGATTGGTTCGGAAAGGCATTAGGGTTCCAGCTCTTCTAAAATCGTATGGATTTGGATATTGTGCATTTACGGTACCAGTACCTTTATCACTGGGCGAAGGTTTCCAATAATTAAAATTATCAATTGGCAACAAAGCGTTCAGGCTGGTTGGAGATGTATAATTTTTTAGCGCATCGGCTAGTGCTGTATTTAAAAGGTCTCTAGCTATTGTATAAGTTACATTGACGTTCAATTGAAAACCCTTATAAGATAGCTGAGAGCCTATACCACCCGTAACCAGCGGTTGCGGATTTCCTATTGGTAACAAATCGTTTTCATCTATTACGTAATCACCATTAATATCAGTCCAGCGGGGATCGCCTCCCTGAAAATAATACCCTGTTCCATTTCCTAATTGTAATCTTTTACCGGTAGCAATGTTTACAGGCACATCATCCGTGCTGGCATAAATCCCCTGGGTATGAAACATAAGATTTGATAATGAATTGCGACCGATTCTGTATACAACAGGTACACTTGTAGTAACGCCGTTTACCGTTTCATTAATGCCAACGGTCATTTGTCTTAATTCATTTGGCAATTTGGTCAGAACATCTTTGTTTAAACCGCCATTAACAGATACACTCCATTGCCACGTTTTATTTTGTTTTAATAAACGAAAGTTTGTTGACCATTCAAATCCATAATTCACCAAACTTTTGGCATATATCTTAAGCATATTAAACCCATTGATATCGGCAAGGGCAATATCCATCACCTGGTTATCAATAGAGCGGTAATAAGTTTCGAATGTAGCTTCTACGGTGTTATTCCATAAACCAAATTCCAATCCGCCATTTGTTTGCGTTTGCGTTTCAGGTAAGAAGTTGGTATTGGGAACAATATTATAGTCAATGTATACCGTAGGATTATTATTGTATTGATCACCTACACGGTATTTTCCAAATACATCAAAAATGCTTCCGGTTGGTTTGATATTGCGACCCCAACTGCCCCTTAAAGATCCATAGGTTAACCAGCCTGAATTATCAAAAAATTTCTCTTTATTAAAATTCCAGCGAACACTTATCGCAGGGTTTTGGGAATATCCCTGTGAAGGTCCATTGGTTGAAAGTCCATCAAAGCGATAACTGATATCCAGGATATACTTACGGTCATAGTTATACGAAAACGAAGCACCGTAACCATGCTGACGAGTGTCATTAATATTATTGAGTGTGCCCCCGCGTGTTGCAGACCAGTTATAACCTAAAGGACCTTGTATCTGGTCATTGGGTGTTTGGTTTAATAGAATAGCACTTGCCCGGAAACCATACGAGTTGATCTCGTTAAATACATACCCGCTAAAATTATGTATATCATTTAATGTTTTTACCAGGCTGATGGTGGACCGGTTATATAAAGTATAAGTTCGATCGTTATAATTATATGCTTCAGAAGATCCTGACTTAAGAAATGATGGAGTAAAACGGTCTGCAGTTCCGGAGTTAAAACTATAACTCAAAAGATTTCCGAAACGAATACCTGAAATAGGTTCGTACTGCAAATCCAGGCTGGATGCGATATTGGTTGTTTTATTATTATTTACTATACTGGCTGTAGCCAGGGCACTGTTGTTTTCAGAAAACAGTGAAGGTGGTGGTAATAAAGATGATGTTGAAGACCCCGCTGCAACTCCTGTTTGCACCAACCCTACTCCACTTCCATTTTGTTTCTGACCCAGTGAACCGGAAAGATTTACAACCATCCTGAAAGCATCGGTAGGCTGGTACAAAGCATTCATGCTTAAAGAATATCTTTTAAAGCCTGTATTTTCAACAATACCGTCTTCCTTATAATAATTCAGATTTGTTTTATAATTAAACGTTCTGTCTCCTCCATAAATGCTAAGATTATGTTGCTGGTTAAAAGTATTGCGGAAATAATAATCCTGCCAGTTGGTGGCATTGTTAAAATAGGGATTAAGACTATCGGATAAAAATGGGGTTTGGTTAATTAAAGCTTGTGATGATAAAATAGAAGTATCGTAATCAAGTATGGCTCTTATCCTATTTAGTCTTTCTTCCCTACCACCGACAATTTCTCTTAACCGTGGTGGTGTTTTCATAAAAAAATTGGATGAATACTGGATAATAGGAACTTTGGATTGACCTCGTTTTGTTGTGATGATGATAACACCATATGCGGCACGGGAGCCGTATTGCGAAGTAGCGGCAGCATCCCTCAATACATCAAATTGTTCAATATCTTCAGGTGGTATCAATGCCAATGGACTAATACCCGGGCCGCCTCCCTGGAAACCATATTCATAATTCGTATTCACATCTACCGGCACACCATCTATAACAAATAATGGTGAGGTGGGTGTTAAAAATCCGTCCGCACTAATGTTGTTACTTGAAAGTCCCCGGAGTTGAATGGTACCCATTGAGCCAGGTGAACCTGTATTATTTTGAACGTTCAATCCTGCCACTTTACCCTGCAATAATTCTACAACATTGGAAACAGGTACATTCTGCACAGCCCTTCCGCTGATAACGGTACTGGAACCGGAAGATGTTTCCCGGGTTTTAGATTTGAAGCCCTGGACAACCACTTCCTGCATAGAATTTTGACTGGCTTCAATCGTTATTTCTAATGATGTTACATTTGCAGTAACTGTTCTATTTACCGGTATAAATCCTACAAAAGAAAATATCAGTTCGGAACCCACAGGTACAACAACACTAAACCGGCCTTCACTATCTGAATACCCAATGGGTTTCGGTGGCTTACCGGCAGAAATGGTTACACCAGCTTTTCCATCCCCGGAATCTTTTTCTTTAACTACTCCACTAATCGTTATGTTGTTTTGCGCAAAACTCTTAGAACTAAAAGTTGTAATTAAAGCAAGAACAATGATGCAACAGGCAAATCTCATTTCAATCTGTTTTTAATTAATATTTTTTGTAGCAACTATTTTAATCAGTCGTTGGTAAACTTTGGATTTTCATTTTTGAATGCAAAAACAATTTCCCATGATCCAGGCTCGTAAATAGCAAAATCCAACCCTAATAAGGCATCTTCTTTTCTTCCACCAAATCCCAATCTTGAATAACCAAATTGTACTTTCGATCTCCTTCCATCCGGTGTAGTGTAACGTGTAGGCAACTCCACTAACGGAATAGGGAAAGCAACGTTATATGTTACACCTGTAGCGGTCATTTTCATGTCGAACCCATGCACCAGGTTTGGCCAGTCAGTATTGGAAAAAAGTGCCGGATCAATTGGATTAAAAAGTGTATCTAAAAATTTGAAGGATAAACTATTGCTTGTAACACCTGTGCCCTCCAGTTTGCGGATATACACATCTACATCATAAAAAGACAGGTAACGGTTAGTTGCAACTCCTTTGATGTTAGAAACGACAGATGGAAATACTCCATTGGAAAGTGGTTGACCACTTATAGGATTGTAATTAGAAGGTTCATATGGCCTTTCTCTCAAAGGCATTAGTTTCATATTTCGATAATATCGCCGGCCACCTGAATTGGATAATTCAATATCAAACAAATAACCTGAATCGGGTTGAGACCGGATATAAGCAGACCGGGCTTCTGCCCACATTGTAAGCGCACCGGTATGAGGACTCATTTCAAATATGGGACGATTCTGTATTTCCCGTTTGGCTTCAATTTCAGCAAGTGATTTCTCATTACCATCGTAGGCTTTTTTCCAAACTTTTACAGGAAATACATCCGTCAGTTCATTTGCAGGTTCACCGCTTCTTCTGCGTGGGTTAACGATCTTAAATGAAGCAGGGAAAGAAGTACTTCCCTTAAAAAAATTATCCGTAAAGAAAGTTGTACGACCCAGTACAGGTTGATACATATCTACTGTAAACTGTGAATCTTCTCCTACCGTTTCTCTATCCTCAGGTAAATATTTATTACAGGAAATGGATATCATTACAACGCACAAAAACAAGATTGTAATTGAACCGGAATTTTTTATTTTCTTATTTTTCATGTGTTTATATTAATTTTTTAGTGGTCACATGGAATTTGCCATTAATCATCCCACCTGGTATCAACTTTTTATTTTGGCTCATTTCATTATAACGCTACTTGCTTTATTAACTAAAGGTTTTGTACGGTTATTTATCGCTTGTTGATTCGTCGTATAAAATCATCCCCAAATCCAAAATCATGACCGGGTGATAATAAATGCACAACAGCATTTGATGTTTTTATATCTACGGTAATGGTGTTCACTCTTATCCAGTTGCGTGTAAAAATTGAATTTTTAGGATCACTGAAAATAATTGCCTTTGGTCCGCCGTCCTGATAGCCGGAAGCATTTGTAGCGCTATACTGCATTTGCATATCGTAATCGTACCGCAGGGAAGAAAAAAACCTTCCATCGGTAAAACTTTTGATGCTGTCTGATGGTACCCGGTTTTTTATAACATACCGGCAAAAAAAAGTATCCAGTACTGCAGAATCCATTGTACTTAATGAAACTGGTGGCATTACAGGCAGAGAATCTTTCCTGGCCTGGTTGATGTTTTCCAATGCAAGTGAAAAACTTCTGTTGGTGACAGCGAACATGGTAATATTTTCACTGCTTAAAATACCAGGCATATCCTGGAGCCTGTCAATAACTAAAAGCATGGAATCATAAACACCTGGTTGCGAACGCAGGTATTCAACAGCGTTACCAGAAAACGTACCCGCAGTATTTTCGTAATTGTAATAAGTTTTATCTGTTTTGGAGCAACCGGAAGTAACTATCATAACAAATAATATTGTTGTTAAATAAATGATGCTCCGTTTCTCAAATTCTTTATATCTCATATTCGATATTTTCATGTGTTTATACTAAAGTTTTAAATGGTCACATGTAGTTCGCCTTTGATCATACCATTGGTATAAATCTTAGTATGCTTTATTTCATTTACTAATCCCAATATGAATTTTGAACAATATTTGGGTTTCTTGTTAGTATTTCCTGGGCAATGGGCCAGTATATTCCACCATTATCGAGCAATTCATTAAATACAGGATCATTTCTTTTGAGCCTGTTATATCTCACCAGGTCGTACCATCTCCATCCTTCGCCAAGCAATTCTCTTCTTCTTTCTGAAAATATATCTGTAAGTAAGTCGGATGACCCACCCGGTAATACAGGACTAATACCCCTGTTACCCCTGATGACATTTAATTCTTCAATGGCCTTATCTGTTTGTCCCAATACTGCAAGTGCTTCTGCTCTTAATAATTTTATTTCTTCAATCCTGGTAAAAACGATCGAAGAGTTAAAAACGGCAAATTGGCCACTATTACCACTGGCCCCATCAACTACTCTTATCTTTTTGAATACAGGTACTTCAGCATTATAATTTTCGAAATAAGCGGTAAAAGGAAGCCTGGCTATTGTTGAAGTATCTACACCAAAACGCTGATCGTATAAATTAATACGGGGAAAAATTTCGGAGATCACATTTTTAGGAATGTAAATTTCCGGAAGCTGCTTTGACATCGGGTATATAGTTGTATTGGCAAGTGTCAATTGTTCTATATGTCCTTCCGAAGTAGTTTCACCACGGTTTTGAATAAAATTGAAACCAACCAATTGATTGTAGTTGCCATTACCCGCATTAAATAAGGTATTAACCAAAGCATCAGTACTTACAAAAGAAAGGTTACTTTTTTGATAGTTGTTTAAAATAAACTCGGTGTACACGGCCACCTCAATATAGCGGCCTTCCCAGGCAGAAATATGCGCCAGCAATGCATAGGCTGCAAGTTTGGTCAGCGGTGTATTCAACCAGGTACCCTGGTCTTGTCCGTAATAATTATTTGGAAATAACTGTTCCGGATCGCTGCCTGAATACAGGTAAGGCAACCTGGGTGCAACGGCGATCAATTCCTCCTCGGCAAATGATAAAACAACATCTTGTTTAGTGCGGGGCAGTGCATCAAAATGGCCATCATTCGACTGCGTAATAAGTGGTACATCGCCCCAAATCCTAACCATATAAAAATAAGCGAAGGCTCTTATCGCTCTTGCCTGTGCAATGTCAAGTTTATAATAGGCTTCGGTATAGCGCTTGTCGTCCAGGCAACCATCTGCCCGTTCAATAAAAAGATTACAGGCATTTATAACCGCATAAAAACGGCGCCAGTTAGTGATGTTTTGAATTACAGGAAAAGAAGCATTAAGATTTCCTTCAATGACCGCTTTCAGATCGGGACGAAACACAGAACGAAAATCACCGCTTCTCAATTCGCCCCAAAGCCAATGCGCATTATTGTCGGCCGCGGCGGCACGAAATAATCCATACAAACTGATTAACCCACTGCGGGCATCTTCATATTTTGTCCAGTGACCTGCTTCGTTGGCCTGGCGAGAAGAGTCAACTTCTAATTGTTTATTGCACGAACCGGCTATGAAAACAAGACAACATGCAATCATTAAGCGTTTTATTGAACAAATAAACCTGGAAGAAACTATTGTCATACAATATCGTTTGAAGTCGATGTATTAATTTTTTTCTATAAAGTCATCTTAATCCCAGCTATCAATGACCGGGGAATGGGTAAACCATAGCCAGTATACATACCGTTATAAGTGGCCAGCTCAGGATCATCGCCTTTAAAAGGAGTGATGGTGAATAAGTTGGTTGCCGTTAGATATACAATGAAGCTTTTAAAATTTTTGCTTTTAGCTTTTGCAAGAAGATCATAGTTAACAGATATGCTACGCAGTTTTAAAAAAGACGCATTATCTAAAAACAAGTCCTGTTCAATACGATAAGGAACTACCGAACTCCATGGATTATAAACTGGGTAAGTTGTCAAGTCCATTTTTTTCTGCCAGAAAGTGATTTCTTTTACAGAATTGATATTGTTATTTACTTCTGTATTAATGAAATCGAGTCGGGATGATGCATATTGATTTAATACTTCGCGACCCAGAACGAAATAAAACTGGAAGTCAACCGAAAAAGATTTATAGCCAAGGGAGCTGCCAAATCCACCAGATAATTTTGGCATATAGTTTCCGGTAAGTATTTTGTCTTTGTCGTTGATCACGAAATCTCCATTTACATCAACCCAGCGTGGGTCACCTGCTTTTAAAGACACACCCTGGTAGCTAAGCTTTTGATTGGTTAGCGGATCAACAGGCACATCTGCATCGCTGTTATAGATGCCATTATTTTGCAGTAACCAAAAAGCATCTATCGGTTTGCCTAATTCCAGTTTTGTTGTTCCCAGTATTAATTCATTCAATGCATCGGGTAATGCTTTTAATTTATTTTTATTATAATTGGCATTGGCGGTAACACTCCAGGAAAGTCCATTTGCTTTTGCAGGTAGAATGTGTGCAAGCACAGAGAAATCTGCTCCGCTGTTATTTACCTCAAGTCCTGATTTATAAGCACCGGTATAACCCCACTCTCCTGCAACAGGAATGGGCAATAACATTTGCTTATCATTTCTGTTATAAACATCCAATCCAAATCTTAACCTGTCATTCCATAAACCAAAATTTACACCCGCCTGAAACTGATCGCTGTAAGCCCATGGAATACCATAACCTACCCAACCGCTGGTGTAGGGCCTTGAAATTCCCGGAATGCCTGCATAAGATCCAAGCGTTGGTTCGCTATCCCAACCAAGATCTACCCGGTATTGAGGTCCGGCAGAAAAGCGGTCGTCGTTTAATAATTTTCCGATACGGGCCCACGAAGTTGTAAATGCAGCGGAGCTGATACTATTAGAACCTATGTGAAACGCTTCTTTTAAATCTAATTCCACACCACCTGAAAAACTTGTAAACCAACGATTATCGGGTTGCATATTAGAAGAGCCATCTCTTCTTACCAATGTCTTTACTTTTAAAACATCATTATAAGAATAAGTGGCATTACCAGAAAAAGAAATGAGCCTTGATTCCATTTTACTTGGAAAGTAGTACACCCTGAAACCTGTTGGCTGCAGGTAATTAACCGCATTAGGATCACCGTTAACAACATTTATTTTTATGAAATCATTAGGACCGTTATAGGCAAAAGCATAATCGTATTTATAAACATCTGCAATAAAATTTTGCCCCGCTTCTAATAATAATTTTTGTTTCGCTCCTAATTTAAATTGATATCCAATGTTATTCTTAGCAATAAATCGTTGGTTGTAACCAAAATAGTTTGATACAAAATTATTTCCTTCTAATAATGTTACGGGCCAAAACACATCCCGGATACCTTCGTTATAATCAAAAGCGATCCCGCCTTCATAAGTGAAGTTTTTATAATCTGCAGAAACGGTAACATTTCCTTGAACAACATTGGAAATATTATCATCGATAGACTTGTCAAATTCACTTAAATAAGAACTGTATAATGATTTATTTGGAGTAAGCGGATTGGAAAGATCGGGTATATAACGTTGCTCTGCCAGCCTGTCGCGGATATTGCGGTTTCTTGTTCTTTCAAGCCTGTTGTAATTGATCATGCTTGATACGGTTAACCATTCCAATGGTGATACATTAATAAAGAAAGAACCTGTATAGCGGTCTAAAGAAGTAAGATCGGCATTGCCTGCATCCTTTGTTGCGCCGGCAAAAAATCGAAAGCTAGCCCTATCAGTACCACCGGTAAGGCTTATGTTAGTTGAATGAATCAGGGCGTTTGCATAATATTTGTCAGTCCAGTTTGCAGGACCATAATAATCAGCATTGGTTGAATCTCTCAGGTAAGGTGCAACATTCAGCCGGTCGTTGATTGTTCCGTATCTGTCATAAAAAGGCCGGCGAAAATTATTTTCGTGGGCTGCATTTACAGGTGTTACCACAGGGCGTTGAACAATACCGAAATAAGCGTTCACGCTGATCTCACGGTATAGGGAATGCGCACTTTTAGTAGTAACCCATATAGCACCGTTGGCAGCTATAGGGCCCAATGCCGCCAGAGCAAATGGATCTTTAATAACTTCAATGGACTCAATATTGGCAGGATTGATAGTTGCAAATAAATTGGTGGCCGGCCCTATCCTGTTAAAATCATACTTCTGTATTTCGTAGGCAAAGGGGTTATCCTGTGCAAGTGGAATGCCATTCAGAAAAACGACTGCCTGGTTGTCAAAAAGTTCCCGCTTGCTTAATAGCGGATTGGAAATTCCGCGAACAAAAATATTTTGCTCTGTACCCGGCTCCCCTGAAGGTTCTTGTATGTACGTACCGGCCGTATTGCCCTTAAGCAATTGTTGTAAAGAAATGTAAGGTTGGGAATTTATATATTGAAATGGTAAGGTATTTAGTTTTGCAATGTCTATTGTCAATGAAGCCGTTTTTGTTTTATTGACAATCTTTACATTCATGCTATCGGTTTCGGTTAGTGAAACGGAATCGGTTTGCGCATTAAGAACCGGGACGTAAAAAAACAAGGTGCCTATAAACAATAGCCTGAAACTAACTGCAGTGCATTTCAATTGTATCCTCATTATAGTAATCAGTTTTAGTCTTCGTAATTTTTTCTAAGTAAAAAATCAATACTGAGAAGAAATTTTATGTTAATCTTAAACGAGTTTAGGACAAAATGTTTAACCAAAAAAAAACGCGGTGCGTAGAATAAGTGTGCAAACGGTTGCATTTACTGCACAAACGATTGCGCAAAAATTGATAATTCAAAAATAAAACTGCTATTCTTAATAAGAATCCAGAAAAATTTTCAAATGCTTACCGGATATTGAATGAAATGGGAGAACATTTTATTCATCTCTCAAATCATTTAAAACAAATAAAACATCCGAAACTTTGCAGCCCTTCTTAAAGGCATACCATTAATGCGTTTGAAATTTCAAGAATGGCACACCAGCCGTTTTCATTTTTAGTGTTACTCACTTAGATCCTTATATGTCGCAATAAAAACAGGGCAGTCAACAAATTTTGTTAACTGCCCTGTTCTATTTTCAATCTTTTTTATAATGGTTAAAAATATCTCTTCGTTATTTTAATTGGCTGAATGGGATATCAGGTTGCCTGCCAGTCAAAGGTCTTTCAAATATGCTGTTCAAATCTGTATAATCATTAAAGAATCCGCAATTTCGCAAATAGAATTGGCCATCCTGTAGTCCACCTGCATAATCCATCCGGTATTTTTTTGCGGCAGTATTATCGTATGTAAACCGTGCTCTGTTTAATTCGAGCCATTTACCGCTGGAATCCTTTACCCATTGATTGCCAAATAAAACTTTTCTTTCAAAGAGACCCTGTTCCGGTGAAAAGTTTTCTAAAAAAGAATGCAAGCGTTTTAAATAAGTACTGACTTTTGGACGACGAAAACTTGCGATCAACATCCATTCCTTATTTTCCGGTGCATAAAAATAAGCGGTATAAATTGTATGATCAGGACCATCGGGAACACCATGTAATAAAAAGCCGTAAGTGTTTTCTACTTTCCAATTATAGCGCAAATAACTTTGCCCACCCGATCCTTCGTTACCAAATTCGCCGGTGTGTACACCCTCACCCTTTTTTATTAATTGAATCTTTTGGTCATCTGGTATTTTATTTGGATCATCGGTATTGAACGGGCTCCAAACAGAAAATAGAATTCTTCTTTCCGTATCCGAATTTACCTGGATTCCAAAATAGCCTTCAGCAAATCCATTGGCCATATAATAAGAACCAATCACATCATTACCTGCAGGCACCGTTACTTCATTGTAAAACCATTCTGCTGATACATTTTGCGGAACCGTGTATCCTAAATGAACTGAAGGGCCCCTGCGTCCCCAATAAAAAAAATTGTCTTCATTCTTTTTAACAAATGCTGTTTGCTCGCCAATGGATGTTCCTGCAATTTTAAGATTACTAACATCTGCAAATATTGACCCTGTCTTCTCATGGCCACTGATGGTCACAGCAAGATAACCCGTGTCTTTAATTTTCCATTCCCCAGCATAATAATATTTAAACGCTGAACTTTCCAACACCAAATTTTTCGATTTACCATTTATGGCAACTTGTATCTCTGACTTACCTTCCTGCACTTTCCCTTCCAACCATAATTTAATGATGCCCGTTTTATTTACCCGGAAGAATACCGTAAAAGACTGGTTTACACTTGTCCAATTTTCAATGCCTCTTTTAGTAACCTGTCCTATACTTTTTTCTTTAACAGAGGCCCAGGTATTGCCGCCCAGAGGAACGATTTGTGCGTCATGCTCCGTTTCATTTATAGTGGGCAATGAATTTTGCAATCGTCCATGTGAAGAACAACTAAAGCAGGAAAAAAAAATTAAAGCAACAAAAACGAATTTCATGACACAAAAATTTTATTATTAATTACAGTCCTTATCCATGCATTAACTATAAACAATACTTAGGTTACATAGAGATGTATTGAATCTAAAATAGCCGATATCGTATTAATAAAGGAGTGCAACCGATTGTGCAAAACAATTCGCCATTCTTTGACAGAACGCTATTTTATAAACCCTGTTTGCATAATTTTTATGTTCGAATATTTTGGTGCATTACCAAAGTGGCGGGCAATTCTTCGACGTAGTATTCTTCGCTGTTTTTATCTTCCAGCTTATCATTCATTATTTTCATAATGATTTCCATGGCCTTTTCGCCCTGTCCGTAAGGATATTGCTCAATAGAAACCAACGGAGGATAAGCCGTGTAGCTTGTAATAGGCAGGTTGGCATAGCTTACGAATGCGAGATCTTTATTAACCTTAATATTATGTTGTTTCGCATACTGGACTGCATCCATATGCACGTAATCATTAAAAGTTATGATGGCAGTAGGAGGATTTTTTTGTGCCAAAAAATTTTCCATTGCCAGGTAAGTGCTTTCTTTTGAAAAGTCTGTCTGTTCCACCAATTGCATATCCACCTTTATCTTTTTCTTAAACAAACCATCTATATAACCTTTCAACCGTTCTTTACTGGCGCCTAATTTTTCGGGGCCATTGATCAATGCTATTCTTTTAAACCCCCTGCTTATTAACCAGCCAACCATATCCACCGTACCCTTATATAAATTACAATAAACCTTGTTAGCTTTTTCAAAAGGTGGTACGCGGTCAAAGTAAACAACTGGTATATTATATTTTTCAAGCGTCTGCAGGTGCTCGTAATTAGTAGTATGCTTTGTTAAAGAAATGATCAATCCATCTACACGTTGTTTCTTCATTGCTGATACTACCATCTTCTCTCTTTCAGGATCATCGTGGCTTTGCCCGAATAAAATAGTGTAATCATACATCATGGCTGCGGTTTCAATACCATTGATGGCCTCGGAAAAAAACTCCTCCCTGATATAAGGGAGAATAACACCGATGACGAAAGTTTTTCTTTGTTTGAAAGAGATAGCCTTCGCATTGGGTTCGTAATTCAACTCTTTGGCAAGTTGCTGTACCCGTGCTTTGGTACGAAGACCTATACGCGGGTGGTCGCTCAGCGCCCGGGAAACAGTTGAAATGGATACATTTAATTTATTGGCAATTTCTTTTATGGTTGGCAGTACGTTATCCATTTTTAATTTTCAGGTTAGGCACAAGCTACAAAAAAAACAAATAAAGCTTTTATGCAACACATACATTCAATAAGATGTGAGTTAAGAAAATTATTTTTAATATGCTATAAAAAAACTTCCCTCATGTAAATTCAAGTGAACCAAAAAATTCAGGTAAATGAAAATTAGGTTCTTTCGAAATAATGTTTGCCCATGTAACAAAATGTGGTTCTTGTAAGCCATCTCCACATTTATAAAAATTAGCCCGAGATTCCTTCAATTTAAAAGAATTCAGCTTATGATACATAAATACTGAAGCAGGAATGGAAAGTGATAACTCCCATTTTACTTTATAGCCGCCGTCATGAATGTTATTAATAAGTACCTGGTATTTTATTTTTTTAATAATATCTTCTGGTAACAATTTTCGGACTGATTTCCCTTTGCCAAAACCTATTAACGCAGTTCCTATACAATTAAATTCAAGATTGTAATATCCTGAATCATCAAAACTGATAAAGAATTCTACGCAACTATCTTCCCACACGTTACCATTAATGGTATTAACCATTGCACGTATAGATTTTTCCCTGACATAATATTTCAATAAAATTGCATCATTTGTATGTGCAATAGAAAAATGAACATCAGGTTTTTCGGGGTATGATGGCCATGGTGTAAAGCTTAATGAATGTTTTTCAAGACGATCCAGAAATAAAGAAACCGATTCAATCGGATCTACATGTAAAATATCTTTGGCAAAATCAACTTTCAACTGTATCATAAATAAATTCCATTAACTAATTCAGCCCGTCAGTTTGTTTTTTAACATCCGGAAAAACGATGACAAAAAAACTAAGTTACGTATGATCGACTATAATGCAGAAAAATTGAAATCATTGAAAGCTGTAATTATTTATAAACAGATAAATTATATATGTTTACACAGTTGATTAATAGCAATAATTTGATTTTAGCAACCAATCGTTAAAGGTCCGCTGTTTCTACAGTGGGCTATTGCCGGATTTATTAAAAAGTAATTCCACAGTTAATTTTTATATTTTTCTATGCTCCGTTCTTTAACATATCAATCAATAAAATTTTGCTTCTTCATAATTTTTCCGGAACATTTAGAAAACAGGAAGTTTTATTTAAATAATAAATTTCTAAGTAGCAATAATGGATGATTGTAATCCGGACTTGCTAAAGTATTTTTTACCCTCTGAATTAACTAGATATATTTCGTTAAGAAAAAATATAATCAAATCAAATAAAACCCAATTATTCAGAGTGCTTATTAAATATTTTTTATTTTTAATTACGATTTGCATTACTCAGATAAGATAGTTTACGAGTAATTCGGGAGTCGGGAAAAATAGCTTCTTATAAAATACTGAATTTCAACAATTGAGGAAGATGGTTTGACACCCTCTCTCCGCTGGTAAATAATCATTATATGTAACGCTTGTATTTGAAATAAATACAAGCGTTTTTTTGTAAATTAGATGCCTCCCTGAGTCAACTTGGTAAAATTCGACAATGTTAACAAGCCCTCGCTTTCAAGTCAAGTTTCATCTGACAGAAAATTTAAACCATTCATTAATTTTATTTACAAACAATGAAACCAAAATCAAGAACAATTCTGATAACAGGAGTATCCTCGGGCATTGGTTATGGTATGGCAAAAGAATTTATCAGCAGGGATTATACAGTATTTGGCAGTGTTAGAAAAGAAGAAGATGTGCAAAGACTTAAATCGGAATTAGGTGAAAAATTTATTCCACTTATTATAGACGTAACTAATCAATCATTAATCAACAAGGCTGCAGAAAAAGTACATTCGTACTTAGAAGGAAATGGCCTAAGTGGCCTGATTAATAACTCTGGCATTTCCATTCCCGGACCGGTTGAGTACCTGGATATAGATAAAGCCGCATATAGTTTTGATGTTAATGTTCTGGGAGTTCTTAGAGTTACGAAAGCTTTTCTTCCCCTCCTGGGAACTCAAAATGAACATCCTGTTCTTCCAGGCCGCATACTGAATATCAGTTCTGTTTCGGGGAAAATCTCCGCTCCTTATTTGTCTGCTTATACGGGCACCAAGCATGCATTAGAAGGAATTTCTCATTGCTTAAGAAAAGAATTACTTCCGTTTGGAATTGATGTTGTCATTATCGGGCCCGGCCAGGTGCAGACTCCTATTTGGGATAAAGGATCGCTAGATGCATTTCAAGACACGAAGTATATTTCTTCAATGACAAAGTTTTTCACCTACCTGGTTAATAAAGGAAAAAACGGTATGGCTCTCGATGAATGCTCACGAAGAATTGCCGATATTTTTGAAACTGAGAAACCAAAAACACGTTACGCTATTGTTCAAAATAAATTGAAAGACTGGATTCTGCCTTTGCTGTTGCCGGATCGTGTTGTTGACCGCCTTACCTTGAAAAAAT
Organism: Chitinophagaceae bacterium; assembly: GCA_036675565.1. GTDB lineage: Bacteria > Bacteroidota > Bacteroidia > Chitinophagales > Chitinophagaceae > JACCYQ01. Next base: position 1,797 of record JAKFER010000290.1, on the reverse strand, counting down.
TAATGTAGATAAAATATTATTCAAAACCTGTTTAGCGATAATCCCAATAAGAAATAGCCAGGTCACTTTCTTTAACAGCAAATGCCGCGGTGTAACCTTCAGCCGGGAACAGATCCTGGATATGCCAATCAGAAACATCAGTACCTGTATTTAATAGTCTTATGGGCGATAAAGCTTTACCATCAACCTTTGAAACATCAATTTGTTCCAGCGAAAAGGAAACACCATTACCCATTGCTTTGACCAACGCTTCTTTCCTTGTCCAGTACTGAAAAAATATTTCAGCCCGGTTTTCCCTTTTACATCTTTCAAGTGCATTTATTTCACCGGGTGAAAAAAACCTTTGTGCTACCTGGGTAATATCGATACGATCGTTTATTCGCTCTACATCAATACCAATATTCCGATTATTCGTTATGACGTACAACACCACGTTATCCGAATGTGATAAATTAAAATGAATGGACTTGTTGTCATTGTTTTCTGCAAGCAGAGGTTTTCCAAACGGCGTATATTCAAAGCGCAGCTCATGTGGCTTCGTTCCAAGATAACCGGCAAGGATCATCCGAAGCATTCCACGGGCCATGATAAACCTGTTCTGATCTTTTTCAAAATAAAATTTTTCCGTTTTTACCAATTCATCATTTGAAAGATTTTGTTTTATGTTTTCAATATTCGAATGATGTTCATTCAGCAATAAACGCCAGATATGAACTTCATTTGAAGAAATCAATTGCCCGGGAACTGCAGGACGCCATTGTGTATTTTCAGTAACCATTCTAACGAAATCATCTTTTTAATGTCTGCGATGTAACGTCATCATCATTCCATGCCTGGGTCTAAGGTTAATGAGCGGCAATAATTCTACCGGATGACCCGGAACAAGTTTAAGCTGCCATGATTGTGCAATAGATGCGATCGCCAAAGTTCCCAGCATCCATGCAAAAGGTTCGCCTATGCATGAACGTGGGCCCCTGCTAAATGGGAAATATTCGTATTTCGAATTCAAACCATGAGTATGTTTGTCCCATTCACATGGATCGAATTTTTCAGGATCAGCATAAAAACGGGGATCACGTTGTACCAGGTATGGGCTCATCAGCACAATGCTGCCCTGGGGCACTATATATTTGTCAATAGCAAAGTCTTCTATTGCCTGTCGTGGTATGACATAGGAAGGTGGATAAAGTCGCATCGACTCACCAAAAACCATCCGGCAATATTTCAGATTGGGAATATCTTCCGCCACGGGTGATCCTCCATTCAGTACATTATCAAGTTCTTTATGCAATGCTGCTTCAGCCTCGGGATTTTGAGATAGAAGATACCATGTCCAGGTGAGTGCAGTGGAAGTGGTATCAAATGCAGTGAGAAAAAGTGTGATCGCTTCATCCCTGATCTCCTGTTCACTCAGTCCGCCATTCCCATTCTTATCCTGCGATCGAAGCAATAAGGATAACAGGTCTCCATTATTCATTTTATTTTGCCGGCGTTCTTCAATCATCCTGCGTATTGTATCATCCAGTCTTTCCTTAGCCTTATAAAACCGCAAGTTGCCGGGCAAGGGAAGTTTAAGTAACCATTCTGAAAAAGGGAATGATATTCTTCCAAATAAACCCGTTGCAGTGTCGAGAGCATTACTGATCTCAGGTGCTTCTTCTGCGATGTCTGCATTGAATAATGACTTCCCTGCAACGGCTATACTCATATGCGTCATTTCATCCTTTATATCGGTTTTCATTCCATCCTCCCAGCCTTTCATCATTTGTGATATACATTTTGTCACAGCTGGTACAT
>JAKFER010000292.1:0-1532 GCA_036675565.1 Chitinophagaceae bacterium | reverse complement strand
TTACAAGAACAACTGGCCCGACAATTAATCCAAGGAATCCAATTGTTTTAAAACCAACAAATAGAGCAATAAGCGTTGCAAGTGGATCCAAGCCAATACTTGATGACAGGATCTTAGGCTCCATGATTTGGCGCTGCACCAGGACGACAACATAAAGGACACCCAGTCCGATAGCTGTGCTCATTTCCCCCGCAATAGCTTCATAGATGATCCATGGTACGAATATCGCTCCGGTACCAAGATAAGGGATGATATCAACTATACCCGTTACAAGGGCGATCGTAATAGCATAATCCACACGCAAAATCAGCAGCCCGATTAGAATAATGACAGTGGTGATAGAAATCAAAGTTGCCTGTGCCTTGATGAAACCAAAAAGGGCTTTCTTCAAATCTGCAAATACTGTTTTGCTGCTGCTTCTAGCCCGGTTCGGCAAGAAACGTGTTCCCAGGGCAGACAGTCTGTACCAGTCTTTACTAATAAAAAATGTACCTAGCAATGAAAAAATTAATACCGTCGCTGCATTTGGCAGCCAGGAAAGGATATTGGGAATATTTCCGAAAAAGTTCTTGATAAAATTGCCTGCTGTTGTGCCAATCGAAGCACCAACATTTTGGATATTATCCATGATTGTATCCTGCTGCCCAGCTTCTAGATTTTGAAATAATCCTGCTAACTGATTGTATAGCGGGATAATCTGTGCAGCAAATAAATGCTCTATGTAATCAATCAGTGTAACAAGATGTTCTGGAACAACCCTTGCCAGATACTCAGCACCAGAAGCAATTTCAACAACGAGTAGTGTAACAAGTCCTGCAAAAACGGAAATAATCAGAATGAGAGCAATCAATACGGCCAGTGACCTGGGCATCCTAGCTTTTTCCTGAAAGAAATTGACCAGAGGATTCATCATAAAGGCAATAAGAAAACCGATTATGAATGGATACGTCACCTTTGAAACATAAAACAATGCCATCGCTCCTGCGACAATTGCGCCAATGACGAGAATTAACCTTAAAGTTCTATAAAGATAAATGGGATTCAATAAATTTCCTCCTTTCAATATATGGCTGTTTTCAAAAGATTTATAGAAAACATATAAATAACATGGTTGGCAAAGGGTAATTTTAAAAAGTCGCCTATCTCTCTAAAAAGTTCCTATAAAATATACGGTATACCTTTAAAGAAGATTCGACTTGAACATAAAAAATCCTTTTATGGGTAAAGTTAATTTATGCCTTATTGAAGGTACAATCTGTATGAGGGTATAATGCAGGAGACCAATAGAAAGATGCATCTTTTTTGGTGCAATATTTTTAATTATGTTACAATAGTTTTAACCGTGGAAGGATGAAATAATTTATGCTTGAACCAATGCTTTTTTTAATAACGCTTTTGGTCATTGCTTTTCTAGCAAAGAACCAGTCATTAATTATTGCAGTATTGGTTTTGCTTGTTATGAAGATAGCGGGTTTCGAAGCAAAAACATTTTCCTTGCTTCAGGGTAAGGGGATTAACTGGGGTGTTACGGT
>JAKFER010000188.1:0-52578 GCA_036675565.1 Chitinophagaceae bacterium | reverse complement strand
AAACTCACTCAATACTCTCATGGTGCCGGCTGTGGATGCAAGATCTCTCCTAAAGTACTTGACACCATTTTGCAAAGCAATTTTGCTATGCCAAACAACGACCGGCTGATCGTTGGCAACCACAGCAAAGATGATGCGGCCGTTTATGACCTCGGAAATGGAACGGCATTGATCAGCACTACAGATTTTTTTATGCCTATCGTGGATGATCCATTTGAGTTTGGCAGAATTGCATCAGCCAACGCCATTAGTGATGTTTACGCTATGGGTGGCCGTCCTGTCCTGGCTATTGCTATCTTGGGTTGGCCAATCAATACCTTACCTGCGGAAGTTGCGCAAAAGGTAATTGAAGGCAGTCGCAGTATTTGTAAGGAAGCAGGTATTTCACTGGCAGGCGGTCATAGCATTGATTCACCCGAACCCATTTTTGGCCTGGCTGTCAATGGGCTGGTAAATATTGAGCACATCAAAAAAAATAACGAAGCCAAAAGCGATGACTATTTGTTTTTAACCAAACCACTTGGCGTTGGTATTTTAACAACAGCTGAAAAAAAAGGTATCCTGCATGACCAGCATATTGGTTTGGCAGCCAGGCAAATGATGCAGTTAAATGTTGTTGGAGAAAAATTGGGAAAGATTGCCGGCGTAAATGCAATGACAGATGTAACCGGTTTCGGATTATTAGGGCACCTTGTTGAAATGGCAGAAGGAAGCGGGTTAACGGCAGTAATTGAATTTGAAAATGTACCACTGATTACACCGGAACTGTTTGCTTACATCGAAAAAAAATCAATCCCCGGTGGTACTAATAGAAACTGGGATAGTTATGGAGATAAGATTGGCGTTATATCAGATCTGCAAAAAGCCATTTTAGCCGATCCGCAAACCAGCGGCGGATTATTGATCTCCATTAGAGAAGATAGCCTGGATGAATTGCTATCGGTTTTAATAGAAAACGACCTGGAAAAATTTACAACACCAGTCGGCCGGTTTAAAAAACAAACGGGTAGTCTGGTAGAATTGAAATAAATTATTTTATTATAGCATCGATGGCTTTAGCCAGTTGATGATCTTTTTCTGTTATTTTATTTCCTGCGCTGTGTGTGCTGAGCGAAATATCCACTTTATTCCAGGTGTTCGTCCATGTTGGATGATGATCCATTTTTTCTGCTTCCATTGCAACTCTTGTCATGAAGGCAAATGCTTCACTAAAATTTTTGAATTCAAACTTGCGGGTTAACTTATTATTTTCTTCCTGCCACATGTTATTATAATTTTTGGATGAACAGAATAAATTTTAAAAAACAAGATTCTCTTTATGTACAATTTTCTCTGATGCCAGGTCAAGCACTAGTTGTACACCATTGATAAGCCGGATACCTGCCATTACCTGTTCGATATATTCATTAGATACCACATCACCCTTTAATAAATATAAAAAATCAAGGTGTTTAAATTCTGGCAGAAGAAACTCTCCGTCAATATGGTTTTTATAGATATAATGACAGAGGGAACTATTATCTTCAAAATAACTGTAAACCGAAAAATAGTAGGTGCGTTTTTTCCTGATCAGTTGGATCTCTATGTCAGGATTATTCCGCAAGTCCATATTCATGAGTGCATTCAACTGCCAGCAAAACTGGTAGTCTTTCATAGGTGCCATAATACCCAGCAACCTGGTTTCATCAAAAAATTCTTCTGTAAGTTCTTTCGTGTTTAATACCAGTTTGGAAGAAGCCATAAAATGGTTTTCAATTTATCAAAACTGAACAGGTGATTCGGTAATGGTTTCACCCCTTTTAAATTTAACCGTTGTATTGTCACCTTTCTTAAACTTCGATAATGCCTGCATATAATCTTCCATAGAGTTAACCGGCACCGTTCCCAATTGAATTACAATATCACCCGTTTTGATACCAGCTTTATGTGCAGGTCTTCCTTCTGTAACACCATCTGCTTTTACACCGGGTCCGCTAAAAGTATAATCAGGCATGATACCCAATGATACCGTAAATCTTGCAGAAGTGCCCATTTGCTTTTCCCTGGTTTTAGTAAAGGCAAGTTTTTGATTGTCCTTATTAATTCGGTTGATGATATCCGTTATAAACAACATGATCTGGTAAGAACCGGTCGTATTTACTTTATCCGCATCATCGGAGGGCTTATGATAATCTGTGTGCAAACCGGTAAAGAAAAACAAAACGGGAATATCCTTGCGATAAAATGAAGTATGATCACTGGGACCGCTTCCGCTTGAATCAACCTTTATTGAAAATGGCAGTTTATTTTGAGCACTGATAAATGACCATGATGGTGATGTTCCCACACCACCAACCGTAATCGCTTTGTTGCTGTCATTTAATCGACCGATCATGTCCATATTGATCATGTAATTGATTTTGGATAGATCGACTGTCGGGTTCTCAACAAAATATTTGGAACCAAAGAGACCGAGTTCTTCACCCGAAAAGGCAATGAACAGGTAGTTGCTATTCTTGTATTTTTTATCCATTAATATCCTGGAAAGTTCGATAAGTGCCGATGTCCCGCTGGCATTATCATCGGCCCCGTTATGAATGATTTTTTCATTCACACGAACCAATGAATTTCCATCTTCGCCAAAACCAAGATGATCATAATGAGCACCCAATACCACCGTACTATTTGCCCCGTTGTCAATAAAACCAACCACATTATGTCCTTTCCTGTATTTTTCTTCAATATTTGTTACCAGTTTAATATCCAGCGTAGCAGATTCATCTTCAAAATGCTTTTTTACAACATCCCTGTTTACATAAATCACAGGAATGGCCATTTTAACCGAAACATCTTTGGCATCAAAACTTAAATGGTCTTTATCCCCTGAAGAATTATAAACGAACAATGCTGTAGCGCCTTTTTCCTGTACCTGTTGCGTGTGTGTCCTGATATGATCCGTTAAATCAAAATGCGGGTTAGCCGCATTGGCTTCCATTACTTCTTTTAAATCTTTAAACCAGGGCATACCCGATTCCTGCAGGGCTATAGCCGGCATGGCTTCAATCGTACTTTCAGGACTGAATGCAAATGGAAAATAATTTTCGTGGCTGATTTCATCTCCATTAATAATCAATTGGGTTGCTTTGCCAATTTGTTTTCCTTCATAAATAGGGAAAGTTTGAAGGTAGCCATTGGTTCCTTTCGGTAATATACCTGCACTTTTAAACTGGTTGCTGATATATTCTGCAGCTAATTGCTCCCCATTGGAACCTGCCCTTCTTCCTTCCAGTTTATCATCAGCTAAATATTGAACGTGCTCTGTTAACCTGCTGATAACCGCTTTGTCTGCTTTTTTTAATTTTTGAGAAGATGCTTCAAAACAAACCAACATCAATACAGATGCAAATACGGCCGGATACTTTATCATATTCAAATTATATTTTTTTCAAAAGATTAAAACAAAGTTATTGATAAGGGCCGTTATACAGGGCATGGTACGCGTTAATTAGATAATGTTTGTGAAAGATTAAACAAAACTTCCAAATTCGTAAACGATTAAAAATGCGGACACTTACATTTGCGGGTTATAGCCCTTGGACAATAGAAAGTTACATATAGCATTAGTAGGAAACCCCAATAGCGGTAAAACTTCATTATTCAACAGCCTTACCGGGATGAACCAGAAAGTTGGGAATTTTCCGGGCGTTACTGTTGATAAAAAGGTAGGCGTTACTACACTTCCAGGATTTGGTAAAGTCCAGGTCATAGACCTTCCGGGAACATATAGTTTATACCCTCGCAGGCTGGATGAATGGGTTTCTTATAAGGTTTTAATGAACCAGGATGAATCTGTTAAATCAGATGTTTTAATTGCTGTTGTTGATGCCAGTAACTTAAAAAGAAATTTGTTATTCTGCACACAATTAATTGACCTGAAATTGCCGGTTGTTGTTGCCCTCACCATGACGGACCTGGCAAAAAGTAAGGGAATCAATATCGATATACCGGAATTGGAAAGAGAATTGGGTGTTCCTGTTATAGCCATCAATCCGAGAAAGAATAAAGGTTTGCCGCAATTAAAAAAAGCCATTGCACAAACAGTTGAAAAATTATACCATATACCTGCCCGTGATTTTATTGACAATAAACAGTTGGCAGCCGTGGCCATTGATGAAATGCAGGAACTATTTCCTGATCTGAGTGATTATTCATCCATTCATTACCTGATCAACCACGAATCTTTTGATTTCCCCCAACATACACAGGAAGCCATTGAAAATATTGAACAAAAAAATAAATTCAATGCGACTAAACTGCAGGCTGACGAAATAATGCAGCGGTATACCCGCATCAAACACATAATGAAGTTGTCTGTTTCGGAACCTGACCCATTACAAAAAACTTTATTTACCGAAAAACTCGATAATATATTATTACACAGGCGTTGGGGATATATCATCCTGCTGGCTGTTTTATTTCTTTTATTTCAATCCGTTTTTTGGTTGGCTCAATATCCAATGACCTGGATTGAAACCATTTTTGCTTACTTAAGTGCCGGTTTATCCCGTATTTTACCAGATGCCTGGTGGAGTGACCTTTTGATTAATGGTGTGGTGGCCGGCTTAGGTGGTATCCTCATTTTCATTCCACAGATCATGATCTTGTTTGGGTTGATCACCCTGCTGGAAGATACTGGTTATATGGCACGCATTAGTTTTCTATCAGACCGGTTAATGCGAAGTGTTGGTTTGAATGGTAAAAGTGTAATGCCCATGATCAGTGGGTTTGCCTGTGCAGTGCCAGCTATTATGAGTGCCCGCAGTATTGAAAATAAAAAGGAACGATTGCTCACTATTTTGGTTACACCATTAATGAGTTGTTCTGCAAGATTACCCGTCTATACGATCCTGATTGGTTTGGTAATTCCCAACACATTTTTATTTGGCTTCTTAAGTGTTCAGGGTTTGATGATGATGTTCCTTTATCTTCTTGGATTAGGTATGGCTTTATTAATCTCGTATATAGCCAAATGGTTCATCAAAAGCATGGAAAAAAGTTTTTTCATTCTTGAATTACCAACATACCGTTCACCACGTTGGAATAACATCATACAAACCATGGTTTCAAAGGCTCGCATATTTGTGTTTGAAGCGGGTAAAATAATCATGGTCATAAGTCTTGTTCTTTGGTTGTTAAGTTCCTTTGGCCCTCCCGGCAGAATGGCCGCTGTTGAAAAAGAATATGCAGCTAAAATGGCTGCGCAAACAGCTCCATCAGCAGATCTTGAAAATGAACGAAATACCGCAAAACTTGAAAACTCTTTTGCAGGTATTTTAGGCAAATCCATAGAGCCCGCCATTTTACCGCTTGGTTATGACTGGAAGATTGGAATAGCACTGGTTACTTCTTTTGCAGCAAGGGAGGTTTTTGTGGGAACAATGGCAACCCTTTACAGTGTGGGCGGCAGCGATGATGAAGTTGTTCTTTTGAGCGATAAAATGCGAAAGGCAAAAAAGGAAGATGGAACACCTATGTTCTCCCTGGCTACAGGTGTTTCTTTAATGCTGTTTTATCTTTTCGCCATGCAATGTATGAGTACGCTGGCAATCGTTTACCGTGAAACCGGTACCTGGAAATGGCCTATCATTCAATTTGTATACATGACGGGGTTGGCCTACCTTATGAGCCTGCTGGCTTATCAAATTCTAAAGTAAATTTTACTATACCTCATTTTTTAAAAATCATTGTAACTTTAAGGGATACACGAAGAGGTTAGGTTCTGAGGCACATTTTTAATGATCTGAAAAAATTTTCAGTATGCCCGATCAATCTCCATGGAGTATGAACAATCGCTCCTGCACTACAACGTGGATCACACTTTACCGGCTAAAACAATTACGGAAAATCTTTTCCGAAGCCGGTGAAATACAGATGAAGGATCTTAAGTTTTTTAACCCCCATTTAAGTTCAGAACTACTTAGACAGGAGGCCGCCATGCTTGCTGACATGATTGATGTTGTTTTTATAGTAGGTCGCGGTGCTGTGTATGAAGAGGGCATTAACCGGACTACTGCCGTTAATATGATGATTGATGTATTGACCAATGCAAATAGCACCGTTGCGGAGTTTGCAGCCGTTAATGATGGAAACTACATGTTCTGGAATGAAAAGAAATAAACCTGTTTCTTCTTGTTGAATTAACTGCATCCAAAACCAAAAACATTTTCCCATGAAAAAAGTAATGCTTGTTTTCATGATCATCCATTGTGAAACAAAAGTTTTTTCCCAGCAGGATAGTTCTCAATTATTGTTTGCAGATGAATTAGTTGCCACCGTTGAAAATTCTTTGCCCGGTCATGCTGCGGCAACTTTGCTGAACGACCTCAAAAAGAAACTGACCACTGATCCCGATTTATATAACCGGGCATGGGCAAAGATCATGGAAATCAAAAACCAATCAAAAGCCCTTTTACTTTTCCGGGACCTGGACGTAGAATTCAAAACTTTTGAAATTGAAAAAGAGGATCTAATTGGTTTGGGTTTTAAATATGACTGGAATTTTGACTGGCGCCGATTCCATGAATCATCATTAAAGAGAAATGGGTTTTCATTTCAAATTCAATCGAATGGAAACGTGGCTTTTAAAAAGCAATTGAATCCTTATGATTTTCTGAGTTCAGGCGTTTCATTTGGTGGGTTTCAATACAGTGGCGGTGTAGCGAATAAAACCACGGACGAAGTAAGAGATCTTTTAAACGAATTGGAACTTAGCCTGGCAACCATGACATCAACAGAAGAAATTGAAAACAGTGAAGAATGGAAAACTTTCAATGAAAACCTGGTGTTGACGAATCAATATTATATTGGTTTAGATGGAGCCATTGAATTAGAAAACACACAGGATTTTCGAAAAAAACAATGGGTGGCCGGTGTAAAACTTGGATTAGGTGCAAAAGGTTGGGCAGAGCATTCTACCCTGGCTTATTTCAATTTGCCTGATTATCCTTTTGCCTTATTAAGGATGATCACTGGCACGGATAAAACTTTTCAACCCGATGGTGCAACCATCCCGGTTTTTATGGCCAGGATTGATTATGTAAAACCAGTGGATGATATGGCCCGTAAAGATTTAACTGGAAATGAAAATAGCTTTGCCCGGTTGAATATGGAAATAGGATTCAGAACACTGATCAGTGAATTTAAAGACCAGTCCATTTTCTTTAATGCAGATTTGCGATTTTTTAAGGAGATGAATGCTCCGGAAATTATCCGGCAGGTGAACGTCGATAAGCATACTTATTTTTCGGCTTCAGTATCGTCTTCAAAAGGATTTTTTGCCAGCTTCGCTGCAGGCAAACTTCCCTTTGATGCTGGAAATGATAATGTATATGAATTAGGGTTCAGGTACCAGTTCAATTAAATTTTTCAGTTCCTGAAGGTTTGGTCCATTTGCTTTTAGGTTCAAAATAATTCCAAAGGATCTGTGATACTTTTCTTGTAAGTACCCACGCTTCATTGTCATTCTCCCAACTCACATCTTTATTATTTTTTGTAGTGATACAAAAAACATACTGGCTTTTTGGACCGGTAACTAATAATACTTCACTGCGTGATGCATTTACCGCACCATTCTTGCTAAGCACTTTTTCATAGGGCGGTATTTCTGACAAGGCAACATCATCCCAGAAATTTCTTCCCAGGTTTCTTGCCATCCTGTTTGAGGCTGCAGGGGAAACAACCTGTTTGTTAATGATCATTTCAAGTAAAGTGGCCATTTCCCGTGGTGTTGTTTGTCCCCATCCGTATATCCGCCAGTCACTCTCACGGTTAGGCGTACGCGAATTTACCCGGGTGCTTTTCATTCCCAGCTCTTCCATCAGTTCATTGATATGAGCTCCCGTACCGGCCAGGCTTTGAAGCCATAAACTGGCAGTATTATCACTCATGGTAAGCATCAGCATCATGACTTTGTTTAAACGTATCTTTTCGCCTTCTTTAAACGATCCCAGGATATCTTCTCCTTCATAAAGTAATGAGTCTTTATAAATTAATTCCTGTTCATAAGTTAGCTCCCCTTTTTCAATTTTATCCATCACTCCTATCATGATGGGAACTTTCACCATACTGGCTGTAGGGAAAATGGTATCTGCATTGATAGCAGCAATTTTTCCATTCTTTAAATTTTTTACATAAATGCCAATATCACCATTAAAACCTGTAAGTGCCTGCTCCAGTTTTTTTTGTAACGCCTTGTCTGTTTTTTGTGCAAATAATAAACAAGGTGATAACAGAAAAACTAAAAAGAAAATTCTTCTAAAAATCATAATTTATTTTTGCATGTTCATGTAATCGGTGACCATCATCAGGAAGGCGAGAATGCCTGTTTTCATACCGGCGTCATCAACAAAAAAATCAGGGGTATGATGTGCTGCGGCCTCACGGGGATCCTTACCCGAAGGTAGCCCGCCAACATATAAATACAAAGAAGGAATTTGCTCAGCAAAGAATGAAAAATCTTCCGCGCCGGTTACGGCATCCATTTCCAGCACGTTTTCTTTGCCCGCAGCCTTTACCAATGATGGCAGTAATTTTCTTGTAAGTGCCGGGTCATTATAGGTAACTAATGTTTTGTTTTCAATTTCAACAACAGCAGTTGCCCCGCTGCTTTCAGCAATTTTTTCCGCCGTTATTTTAATTCGTTCGTGAATATTCTTTTGCATGTCTTTATCCAGCGTTCTGATGGTACCCGTCATTTCAACTTCTTCTGGAATAATATTGGCTCTTACGCCCCCATTAATGATGCAAACAGAAATCACGGCCGCATTTTTTGTCAATTCAGTTTGCCGGCTCACAATGGTTTGAAGTCCTGTAATGATCTGCGCAGATACCACTACAGGATCTACGCCTAACCATGGCTGTGAGCCATGCGATTGTTTACCTTTTACTTTAATTGTAAACCAGTCCGATGCAGCCATCATCCCTTCTGCCCTGTATTTGATGGTGCCCACCGGTGTTTGTGCATTGATATGCAACCCAAGCATAATGTCCACATCCGGATTTCTTAATACACCTTCTTTCACCATCAGGGGTGCTCCACCTTCTTCACCTTCGGGTGGACCTTCTTCTGCTGGTTGAAAAACAAATTTTATCGTTCCCTTTAAATCGTTTTTTACCCCGGCTAATATTTCTGCAACACTCATCAGCATAGCAACATGTGTATCATGACCGCAAGCATGCATCACACTTACCTCCTGGCCATTATATTCAGATTTTTGTTTTGATGCAAATGATAAACTGGATCTTTCTGCTACAGGCAATGCATCCATATCAGCCCTTAAACCAATGACAGGACCGGGTTTGCCGCCTTTTAATATTCCCACTACACCTGTTTTTGCAATGTTTTCCTGTACCTCCATTCCCAGGCTTTTTAAATGATCAGCAATCATTTTAGCCGTCTTAAATTCCCGGTTACTTAATTCCGGGTATTGATGAAGATGCCTACGCCACTCAATACTTTTAGGTTCAATTTTATCGACAGCGGATTTTAATTTTTGTTGTAAAACGGTGAGGTCCGTTTGTGCGTTGCAAAAAGACAAGCCGCAAAACATCAAACAAAATAAAAGAGGTATGCGTAGCATAAAGTAAAAATTTTAATGAATTTACCTAATTCAGTTTCTATTTTTCAGATTTTGAAGAAGGTAAATGAATTTTTATAATTTTAACCCCAATATGCTTCTTCGTCATGTCCCTTTTTTAAAAGATGTTTTTTATCATAGTATCACTGCATTTGGTGGCCCACAGGCCCATCTTGCCATGATGATGAAAACCTTCGTTAATAAACGGCCATATATTACTAAAGAAGAGTTGATTGATTATAATGCGTTTTGCCATTTATTACCTGGCGCTTCTTCTACACAAATATTAACGCTTATAGGATATAAACGCGGAGGCGTTTCATTAGCAGTAGTAACATTATTGATTTGGATTTTGCCAGCTTGTGTTTTTATGGGAGCATTTTCTTTCCTGCTTCATTATTTTGACAGGAAGGCTTTGCATACGGATATATTTAAATTTATACCTCCAATGGCTGCTGGTTTTTTAGCCTATGCATCAGTGTTAGCCTTCCAGGTATCTATTCGAAATACCATAACCTGGATCATTATGATTGTGGGTGCCATTGCCACCTACCTATTGTTCAAACAACCATGGATATTTCCACTGTTGATCGTATTAGGTGGTGCGGCAACCAATATCAGCCATAAACGCATCCCGCAGGTTCACCAAAAACCCAAACAAATTAAATGGTGGAACATCTGGTTGTTTGCTTTTATTTTTTTAATCGCCGGTATATTTAGTGAAACGGCCAGGAAAAACGAATGGGAATCAAGAAAACCGGTCAATTTATTTGAAAATATATACAGGATGGGCAGTCTTGTATTTGGTGGTGGACAGGTTTTAATGCCAATGATGTATGAACAGTTTTCAATCAGGCCACTTGCTCCTAAAAATGAAGGGAAAGAGATGATCCGGATTGATAAGGAAGAAATGTACACCGGGATGGGTATTGTTCGGGCAGTACCAGGACCTGTTTTTTCAATTGCATCCTTTACCGGTGGATTAGCTTTAAAAGACCAGGGACCTTATATGCAGTTTTTGGGTTGTTTAATTGGATCAATTGCCATATTTCTTCCCTCTGCCTTGTTGGTCCTCTTCTTTTTCCCAATATGGAATAACCTGAAAAAATATGCAGCTATTTACCGGTCGCAGGAAGGTATCCAGGCTTCTGTAGTGGGCATTATGATCGCCTCAACCTTATATATCATGCATGATATTTCGTTGCTGGAAGGCAGGACGATAAGCCTTGTAAACATTGTTGTTATTCTTTGTACTTATTTATTATTGCATTATACCCGGATCGCATCTCCATTAATCGTAATAGCCTGCTTATTGTTGGGTTATTTTTTATAAAAACGGTTTGCGCCAATTTCTTCGAAAACCGCCTCTGGAACCATGTATCTTATTGATTTTCCGTCTTTTATCAAATTTCTTATCTGGGTTGAAGATATGTCAAGCAATGGAGCTGCGGGAATTACAAGCATATTTGGTGGTATTACCTGCTCTATGTTGAAACCAGGTCTTGGATAAATGATAAAGTCATATTGCTTCATCATAAAAGCACCGTTTTTCCATTGAGGAAGGTTTTGATAGCTATCACTACCTATGATGATATAGAAATTGTGGTCCGGGTATTTTTCGGTGAGATAAATTAAAGTTTGCGAAGTATAGGAAGGTTTTTCCAGATGAAACTCAGCATCTGTAACATAAATCCTGTTATCCTCTTCCGTTGCAATTCTAACTAAATGCAACCGGTCATATTCATTTAATAGAGAGTTGCTTTTTTTAAAAGGATTTTGGGGTGATACTACAAACCAAAGCTTATCAATGATTCCGGAATTAAGCACATGATTCGCAATAATTAAATGACCAGTATGAATTGGATTAAATGATCCGAAGTATAAACCAATTTTCATGTATTCATGTTATTATTTTTATAACCAAACGCAATCTCCTTATACATTCCACTTTGGTATTCAATTTTTTTATCGCTTATTTTATAGAATGATTATCAACCAGTTCAACATATATCTGTTCGGCTTCAGTTTTTCTAAGGCTTAATAGATAACCAGAAACAGAAATGGAAATGGGACCACTCATGGGCGCTACCTGCTCAATGGTAATAATCTCACCTGGTACACATCCCATCTCAAGCAACTTCAACAATAGCTCACTTTTGGAAAAATTTACAATAATTCCCTTTTGTCCTGCGCTCAGTTCTGAAAGCTTATAATTCATATTGATGATTATAAAAGCAAATCTACCCTTGTATTTCCTTTTATGTTTACGAATTTTGAAATTATGGATGAATTAAATGCAAAAATTGAATTTCATGCTCATGAGGTTTCCCTAACACTCAAAGACCGTAAAAGACTAAAACCTTTTATTCAATCCATAATTAAACAAGAAACAGGTAAATCTGCATCAGTTTCCTATATATTCTGTTCTGATGAATACCTTTTGAAAATAAATCGCCAATATCTTAATCATGACTATTATACAGACATCATAACTTTTGACTTGTCTGAGTCTGCCGGGTTCATCATTGGTGAAGTGTATATAAGTATAGATCGCGTACAGGAAAACGCCAGAACGAACGAATCAACCTTTACAAATGAACTGCACCGGGTTATTTTTCATGGGGCCCTCCATCTTTCTGGGCAAAATGACAAATCCCAGGAACAAGCAAAACAGATGAGAAAAAAGGAAGACTACTATTTATCCCTGTATTTTTGCTAATGTTCCACGTGGAACAAAAAGCTCGTTAATTTTTACCCTGTTCCACGTGGAACATGCTTTAATTTAAGATTGCCCTTAGCTATTTTGTACTTTTGCCCTCCAATAGTTCATTATGTTTCAATCATACGATGTAATTGTAGTAGGTGCTGGCCATGCCGGTTGCGAGGCGGCGGCGGCGGCGGCAAATCTTGGATCTGCCACCCTGCTTATCACCATGAATTTGCAGACCATAGCCCAAATGAGTTGCAATCCAGCAATGGGTGGAATAGCAAAAGGGCAAATTGTCCGGGAAATAGATGCCCTGGGGGGTTATTCCGGAATAGTTTCGGATGCCTCCATGATACAATTCAGGATGCTTAACCGGTCTAAAGGCCCCGCCATGTGGAGCCCAAGAACCCAAAACGATCGGATGCTTTTTAGCCAGAAGTGGCGGGAGATGCTTGAGCAAACTTCAAACCTTGATTTCTACCAGGATATGGTTAAGGAATTAGTGATAGAAGAAGGGCGAGTTTGTGGCGTAATAACCGGAATGGGGCATACAATCAGGGCAAAATCGGTTGTATTGACAAATGGAACATTTTTAAACGGGGTTATTCATATTGGTGAAAAGCGATTTGGTGGAGGAAGGGTTGCAGAGAAAGCTGCAACTGGACTAACTGAACAATTGGTTTCCTTAGGATTTGAAAGTGACCGTCTTAAAACGGGAACACCTCCGCGAATTGATGGAAGAAGCCTGGATTATTCGAAAATGGAAGAGCAAAAAGGAGATGATGAAATAACCGGCTTTTCTTACCTGGACCAGCCCCTACCTACCCAACAAAGAAGTTGCTGGATCAGTTATACCAACAGCACCGTACATGACATTCTTAAAACCGGATTTGACAGGAGCCCTATGTTTGCGGGAAGGATTGAAGGAACCGGGCCCCGTTATTGTCCAAGTATAGAAGATAAGATCAATCGTTTTGCAGAACGAGATCGCCACCAGTTGTTTATAGAACCCGAAGGATGGAATACTGTTGAAATATATGTAAACGGATTTTCCACCTCCCTACCTGAAGAAGTGCAATATGAAGCGCTTAAAATGGTTCCGGGTTTTGAAAAGGTAAAGATGTTTCGCCCGGGTTATGCTATTGAATACGATTATTTCCCTCCTACTCAATTGCGTTTCTCATTGGAAACCAAACAAATACAAAACTTATTTTTTGCCGGTCAAATAAATGGCACCACCGGTTATGAAGAAGCTGCCTGCCAGGGTTTGGTGGCGGGAATCAATGCGCATTTAAAAATCAATGAAAAAGCGCCGTTTGTTTTAAAAAGAAGCGAAGCTTATATCGGAGTTTTAATTGATGATCTGATCAATAAAGGAACGGATGAGCCATACCGGATGTTTACTTCGAGGGCAGAATTCAGAACTTTGCTCAGGCAAGACAATGCTGATCTTCGCCTTACACCCAAAAGTTTTGAACTAGGATTAGCGAGTGCTGAAAGAATGGAAAAGGTTGAAAAGAAGCATAAAGAAGTTACCGATATCAAACAGGCATTAAGTGAGCTGTCCATTGAACCAGGAGAGATCAATGAATTTCTGCAACAAATTGCTTCTTCGCCAATTACAGAAAAACAAAAGGCAGAAAAGATTCTTTTAAGACCATCCATTGAATTGAAAGACCTGGTTACCAATGTGTCGAGCATTCGTGAAAAGTTAGACAACTATCCTGTTGAATCCACGGAACAGGCTTCCATTCAAATAAAATACGGCACATATATACAGAAGGAAAAAGACCTGGTAGAGAAAATGTCACAAATGGAAGAACTCCAGATACCAGAGAGTTTTGACTACCGAAAATTGGTTTCATTGGGCAACGAAGCCAGGGAAAAATTAAGCCGCATCAGGCCTGCAACATTAGGACAGGCAAGTCGCATTTCCGGTATCAACCCAAGTGATGTTCAGATACTCATGGTATTTATGGGGAGATGATTATTTTCGGCTATGCCTACCTGTTATATAACAATGTCCACCCCTGTAAAAGCTCATTTTCTTTTTGTGTGAGTTGACCAGGCAACAAACGCCAGCCCCAGTTACCGTGTGCAATGGAAGGCGCATTCATTCGTGCATCAGCATCCAGTTTCAAAATATCCTGTACAGGAAAAATAACTGTATTTGCAACGGATGCATACAAACTTCTTCCCAGCACATTAAAAATATTATCAGCATTTATTGGTTGACCAACATATTGTTCCAATTGCATTCTGGTTTCTTCATCCATTTCGTTGTACCAACCAACCAGGGTGTTGTTATCATGCGTACCGGTGTAGGCAATAAAATTTTTACCATAATTATGTGGAATAAAAATCGATGAAGGCATGGTTTCTCCAAAAGCAAATTGTAACACTTTCATCCCGGGGAAATTAAATTTATCCCGCAGTTTATAAACGGGTTCATCAATGTCTCCTAAATCTTCTGCTACAAATGGAAGGCTCCCTAAACGCTTTTGCATCTCTCTAAAAAAATAATCGCCATTTACTTTTTTCCATTTCCCTTTAATAGCGGTTTTCTCAGAAGCAGGCACTTCCCAATATGCAGAGAAAGCACGAAAATGATCTAACCGCACCAGGTCGAACAACTGCATATTCCTGTTTAGACGTTCTGCCCACCAACCAAATCCATTTTCTTTTAAAACATCCCATTTAAAAACAGGCATGCCCCATAACTGTCCATCTGCACTAAAAAAATCAGGAGGAACGCCAGCAACACTTAAAGGCTTTCCATCTGGGTCTAGTTTAAATATGGTGGGATTGGCCCAAACATCGGCGGAGTCATGACTTACATAAAAAGGGAGATCTCCAAATAATTCTATATCCAGGTTGTTGCAATAAACTTTTAATTCGTGCCACTGCTTATTAAAAACAAATTGTTCCCATTTAATTCGCTGAATTTCCTCATGTTGTTTCTTAGCAAAATCATTCAGACTTTCCTTATCCCGCGATTTAAGTTCCCGGGGCCATTCATACCAGGGCTTACTATCATGATGATCCCGGATAACACAGAACAAAGCAAAATCGTGTAACCATTCCCGTTGCTCATTGCAAAAAGATCCATACTCCCCTTCTTCAGCACCATTCAATTCTTTCTGATAATTTTTCCAGGCTTCATCCAGCAATTTTCTTTTTGCTGTTACAGCTTCCGGATAATTAACCGTAGAAGCAGTCGGTAACTTAATTGATTGCAAAAAATTTTTGGATACAAGATTTTCTTTCACCAATAATTCAGGACTGATTATTAAGCTATTTCCTGCCCGGCTACTGATTGAACTATAAGGAGAAAACCCTTGCCCTTCTTCCACCGGGTTTATCGGCAACATTTGCCAGATGCGTTGATTAGATTCATAAAGAAAATCAGCAAACCGATAAGCTTCCGGTCCAAGGTCGCCGATACCAAATTCTGATGGTAGGCTTGAAACATGACATAACAATCCGGACTTACGGTCACCAACATGCGATTTTCCTCGTAAAATGGCAAAGGGCAGATGACTGAATAGTTGATCAAGAGTAATTTCACGATCAATTTTTATTTTATGATTTCTTAAAACATTATTAGCAGTTGAAGCATAAATTGGAAGACTAAGATAAGTTTCACTCCAGCCGCTTTGGTTATAAACATTCTCATCTTTTATTGCGGCAGTATTTAACGGAACAACTATCAATATCCACTCTCTTTGATATTCACGTATAAAAGCTATTACATGATCTTTTAGCCGGCCATTAACTTCAACGGGTTGATAATTTCCCCTGGCAAAAAGCTCAGGATTTTGTTTCCTGGTTTCAGCAAGTAGTTTTACAAACCATGCTTTTATTTTACCATCCTCCCGATCTCTCCATAAAGCATCCAATCCCTCATAACCAGATATTGCTTTGAAATCATTTAACGATGCTTCCAGTAAATCATATTTTACAGGCCGCCTGTTATCAGGATCTACAAAACTAAAATCCCAGTTTTCACAACCCTGGTAAATATCAGGAACGCCCGGGCAGGTAAATTTCAATATCAATTGACTGATGGAATTCAAAAGACCATGATCTATCACTTCATTTAAAAATGAACGGAAACTCTTATAAAAAGCGGTTTCTTTATTTAAAATGGCATTTGTAAAATCTGTAATTGCAGCTTCATATTCAACATTCGGCTCTGCCCAATCTGAATGTAACTTACCTTCCCTGCCCGCCTTTTCCAGGTAGGCTGTTAAGCGCCCGGGAAAAGAATCAATATCATTTTCCACTAAAGGAAAATGTGCCAATATGGATTGATAAATAAAATATTCAACATTACTATCTGGCCATGAGTTGATTTTGAATGACTCATTCATCAATTGCCATTCCGAAACTTTTGTAAACCATTTTTCCGGCATATCACTGATTACATTTAACCTGGCCCTCGCATCCTCGCCTCGTTTGGTATCGTGTGTTGCCGTCGCATTCATTGCTGCCTGCCAGCTCTTATGCCGCTTCTGCATCTCCTGGTGAAATTCAGAAACAGATATTCCAAATGCAGCAGGCGCATCACCCACCTCGTTATGAACAATAAACCGGTTGAAAGTATACATCAAAGTATCCTCTACACCCTTGGCCATTAATGGACCTGAGAATTGCATTGCTCTTGTAAAAAAATGTGCAATTGACTTGACCAGGCTGTCATCAGCAGTCTTCGGAATTTCTATGAAAATTTGTTCAAGTAAAGCAACTTCCTTTTTTAAACGAGGTTTATGCTTTAGAATATCACGGAAAGTTGTTCTTAATAATGCCTGTTCTTTTTCCTCTAAAGGAAATTTTTTAAAATAAAAGCGATAAACCGGGCAATGAATTAATAGGGC
The DNA here is from genome assembly GCA_036675565.1 of Chitinophagaceae bacterium. Classification (GTDB taxonomy): domain Bacteria; phylum Bacteroidota; class Bacteroidia; order Chitinophagales; family Chitinophagaceae; genus JACCYQ01. The sequence goes on along the minus strand of JAKFER010000188.1, from coordinate 35,380 downwards.
CGACAATGCACTTTTAATCTGTTCTTCACTATATTTCTTACCTGACAGTTTCAATTCATTAAATAATCGAACAAGATTATTTAACTCGCCCTGCATGTGTTTATCCAGGATTAAAGCTTTCTTTTCATAAACCTGGTTACCGACATCAGATGATAACCCGGTAAAGGATTCATAAAAATTATTGAACTCCTTTTCCTTTAAGCCATTGGTCAATAAATTATTTACCGTAGCTAAAAAATCATAACCTGTTGTTCCGGCAACTGGCCATTTTTCCAGGTCTTCCCCTTCTTCCAAAATTTTTTCAACGACCAGGTATTTATGCCTCCCAATATGATCTGCTAATCGTTCCAGGTATTCCCCTGGATCGTACAAACCATCAACATGATCAATCCTAACACCATCAATTACTTCCTCATCACAAAGTTTTTTCAATAATGCATGATAAGAAGTGAAAACATTTTCATCCTGCATATTCATACAGATCAAACTATTCACTGTAAAAAACCGACGGTATGAAATCTGTGTGTCCGTGAGCTTCCAATGGCAGGGTAAATAATACTGCTGATCTATTATGGATTGAATTATTTTTTTATTTGCGTTAACATCCTCAATGGCTTTTATAATTTGTTTTTCTATTTCACCATTCCGCAATAGATCTTTGAATGCAAGAAACATTTTTTCATATCTCTCATTAAAAAATAACTGTTTGTCAGTTTCTTTTGTTGAATGTATCCACTCAGTTAATGATGTTGGCGTATTAATTTCTTTTAATACAATTGAATAAGAATCAAGATTCAGCGGCCAGGAACTTCCAAAATAATCAATCCATAATTTATTCTCAGCCAGCTTAATTTGCAATTCCCCTTGTTTAATTATTTTTTCTAACTGGTCACCTAAAAAAGGAACCATGATCTTTCCATTGGTTTCGGGGTTATCCCACTGTATATCAAAATAACTGGCATAGCCGGAATACTTTCCTTTTTCCAACACATCCATCAGCCATTTATTATTGGAATGAAAGGCCATATGGTTAGGAACAAAATCCTGGATCCAACCCATGCCTTTTTTTTTCAACATTGCTGATATCTCGTACAACTCTTCTAAACTGCCTATTTCCGGGTTAATGGATAATGGATCAACTCCGTCATAACCATGCTCACTGCCAGGGCTAGCCGAAAATATCGGTGATGCATAAATAGTTTTTATGCCCATTTCTGATAAATAGGGAATGATTTTCTTCAACGCCTTAAATCCAAAACCTTTATGTAACTGCAAACGATACGTTTCTAATGGATCAAAAACTTGCTGCTTCATAATCTTCATTTTATTTCAACCCAAAAAATGAGTTGTACTTAGTTCAACAACTGCAAAACGATAATGGAATGACCGGGTAATTTGATATGTGCATTCGCCCGGTATTGTATCCCTTTTTCAACAACCAGGTCTTTAGCTGTATTAATAACTTCCTGCCATTGCCTGCCGTAACGGGCACGGGGTATTTTAAAATTCAATTCTTCATTATGCGCATTAAACATGATATAAAAACTATCATCCACTACTTTCTCGCCCAAAGGACCAACCGTATGTATGCCATGTCCATTTAAAAAAACACCTAATGACTTGGCATAATCATGATCCCAACTCTCATCTGGCATCTCCTTTCCATCCGGAACAAACCAGGCAATATCTTCCACACCAATACCCTTAATCGGCAGGCCTATGAACCAACCACGCCGGTTGAAAACAGGATGCCTCCGGGTAAAATGAATGATCTTTTGAGTAAAAGCAAGAAGTGCTTCGTCCTTATTCTCCCAATCAATCCAGCTTATTTCATTATCCTGGCAATAAGGATTGTTATTCCCCATTTGCGTTTTCCCTAATTCATCCCCCGCAACCAGCATGGGCACACCCTGGGATAAAAATAAAGTTGTCAAAAAATTTCTCTTTTGCCGGTTTCTTAACGCGTTAATCTCTTTATTATCTGTTGGCCCTTCCACGCCACAGTTCCAGGATCGGTTATGCGATTCGCCATCATTATTATTTTCACCATTTGCTTCATTATGTTTTTCATTATATGAAACAAGATCGTGCAACGTAAAACCATCATGCGCAGTAACAAAATTTATACTTGCTGTGGGCAGACGGTAATCGTTGCGATAAAGATCAGAGCTTCCTGTAAACCTTTCTGCAAACTCACCCAGCATGCTGTGTGCCCCCCGCCAATAATCACGTATACAATCCCGGTATTTACCATTCCACTCTGCCCAACCTGGCGGAAATTTTCCAACCTGGTAACCCCCTTCCCCGATATCCCAGGGTTCTGCAATTAATTTCACCTGGGAAATAACCGGGTCCTGGTGAATAATATCAAAAAACGATCCCAGCCGGTCCACTGCATGCAACTCTCGGGCAAGCGCAGACGCCAGGTCAAAACGAAAACCATCCACATGCATTTCCTGAATCCAATAACGCAGGCTATCCATGATTAACCGAAGTACATTGGGGCTCATGGCATTTAAAGTATTGCCCGTGCCGGTATAATCCATATAATATTGACGGGTAGATGCCAGCCGATAATATGTTGAATTATCAATACCCCGAAATGACAGGGTTGGACCCAACTGGTTACCCTCCGCGGTATGATTATAAACTACATCCAATATCACCTCAATACCTGCACGATGCAGCTCTTTCACCATATGTTTGAATTCAGAAACCTGCGCTCCACCATTATTTTTTGCATAGCGGATATCAGGTGCAAAAAAGCCAATGGTATTATAGCCCCAGTAATTGGTTAAACCTGAATCTTTTAAATGCCGGTCTACAGCAAAATGATGTACCGGCATTAATTCAATGGCATTAACACCCAATTTTTGAAAATATTCGATCATGACCGGGTGCGCAATAGCCTCATAAGTTCCACGGATTTCTTCGGGAATACCCGGATGAAGTTGTGTAAGGCCCTTTACATGTGCTTCGTAAATAATAGATTTATGATATGGAATTTTTGGAGCTTTTACCCCTTCCCAATCATAGTTTGGATCTATGATCATTGATTTGGGAATAAAATGGGCACTATCTTGTTTATTAAGACTGAGGTCTTCCAGTTCGTTACCCAATTCGTACCCAAAAAGTGAATCATGCCAGGAGATGGTTCCGGAAATGGCTTTTGCATATGGATCAATCAACAGCTTATTTGGATTAAATCGAAACCCGTTCGCTGGATCAAAAGGCCCATAGACCCGGTAACCATATAACTGCCCTGGCTTTAATCCCGGAATATACACATGCCACACATGATGATCTCTTTCTTTAACTGGAATTCTAACGGCTTCTGAAGCATCCTTTTCTTCATTAAACAAACAGAGCTCAATCGCTTCAGCATTCTCAGAAAAAATGGCAAAATTTACACCTTCTCCATCCCAGGTGGCACCAAGCGGGTATGGGCTTCCGGGATAAATAGTAGAATCCATATAAAATCTTTAGTGGTTAACGGTACATAATATAACCCTGCTAAAACTTTTCTTTCCAGAATTATTTTAAAAGAATTGTAATCAACCGGGTTTAAATATATTCAATATTCCTGCCATGGAGTCGATGACAGCATACCAATGCATTCATTAATTTGTATTTTTAGCACAACAGTTTCTGCTTATGAATTATTCCCGGTTAAAACTTTTTCTTCTTGACAACTGGTTGCTATTAATCATTTTATTAGTTGCATTTTTATTGCGGACCATGCAGATCACGCAGCCCCTGATAGATATTTTTAGCTGGCGGCAAAGCAGCACCGCAATGATGGCAGAAAACTTTTATAAACTGGATTGGAATATTTTTTATCCGCAGGTTAACTGGACGGGGCCGGGAACCGGCTACCAGGGCCGTGAATTTCAAACCATCACTTACCTGGCGGCTATTGGTTATAAAATATTTGGCCAGCATGATTATATCGGGCGCATCATTGCTGTTGGATTTGGCATGTGGGGTCTCATTGCACTTTACAATCTTATATTATTGGTTTGGGATAAAAGGCATGCTTTGGCAGGAACCGCCATGATGGCTGTTATCCCAGGGAGTGCTTTTATTGATCGCTCCTTTTTACCAGACCCGGTGATGGTTAGTTTAACAACGACCTGTATGTGGCTGTTTGTTTTTTATTTGCAAAAAGACAAGCCAATCTATTTGTGGTTAGCCGCAGCTGCAGGTTGCCTGGGCATATTGACCAAAATTCCCGGAATGATCATCGCATTTCCCATGGCTTATGCAATGGTCAGTTATTATAAACAAAAGGGAGAACTGCATTTTGCGAGGTTAAAACCTATCCTGCTTGCAGCTATCCTGGTGTTAATTCCAGTAACTGCTTATTATTTATGGGCCCGGCACTTGTCGATGAGTTACCCGCCATATCACTTTGCCGGTTCGGGTAACTGGATATGGAATGATTGGAAGATTTACATACAGGAAAAATATTTCCTGGCGAAAATGAAAGTTGAATTTGAATACTGGCTCCTTGGTTACCCGGCAATCTATTTATTCATCTTAGGCATATTATTTTTACCCCCTCAAAAAAAATCCAATAGCACGCCAGGATTAAAATGGTTTTTTCATTTTATGTTATTGGGTTGTATGTTTTATTATTTTATTGGAGGAAGGGAGTTGGTACGGAATCCCTGGAATTTTCACCTTTTCCTGCCCGTTATATCCGTTTTCTGCGGACGTTTTCTTGTCATCTTATTTTCTCATAAATTCCTGATCACCCAAAAACCATATTTGCCTGTTGCGCTGGTGTTTCTCTTAATGCTGGGATATAACATTCAAATGTTGAAGCAAAATCTTTTCTGGGATCCCGGTGCGGCGCAGGGATATAGAATGGGTAAAGAATTAAAAGCCCTTAAACAACCCGGCGAACTGGTCATTACATTACCCTATAATATTGGTGACCCGGTGGCCATTTATTATAGTGGTGGAAAAGGTTTTTTATTTCCGCCGGCATACAAATGGGCACCTACTGAATTGCCGAAAGATGATGCAGAGTCCATTGCCATTTTAGAAGACCTGCGATCGCAGGGAGCTGATTGGTTTGGTATAGTTGATAAGCATTACCAGGAAATTTCAAATAATCACCCGGCATTTAAAAATTACTTAGACAACAATATGAAAATGGTAAAACAAACCAGTGATTTTGTACTTTATAAATGGTGAATCCATAAAGTTTTAATGCTCATCCATTCTTTTCCCTAAATTTAGAAACAAAAAAATTCTGCATGTTCATACGATTAATTGCTTCATGGCTATTCACTCTTTTATTTTATTACGGAAACGCTCAAAATGATTACAGTAATTTTTCAAGGCAAACGGACCGGGTAAATGCACTTGGAAAAACATATCCTCAATTTGTAAAAACCAATTCACTTGTAAAAACTGCTGGTGGAAAAGATATCTGGCAAATAACAATTGGAACAGGAAACACTTCTGCCAAACCAGCTATTGCCGTAGTAGGCGGAGTGCAGGGAAATCATTTGCTGGGTACTGAATTAGCCCTCGGTTTTGCGGAAGCACTTTTGCAAAACAGTCAAAAGGATAGCATTAAAAACCTGCTGGAAAAAACAACATTTTATATTTTTCCAAACATGAGTCCAGATGCCATGGAGCAATACTTTGCATCCATTAAATATGAAAGACAAGGAAATGCTTCTGACACGGATGATGATCGTGATGGATCAACCAACGAAGATGGTTATGATGACCTGGATGGAAATGGTAAGATCACTTTAATGAGAGTGCATTCACCCATTGGTGATTATCGTTCACACCCGGAAGATGAAAGAGTGATGGTAAAAATAAATACAGGTAAGCCAGAAAAAGGTTCATACAAAATTTATACTGAAGGTCGTGATAATGATAAAGATGATTTGTTTAACGAAGATGGTGCTGGTGGAGTCTGGTTCAATAAAAATTTCAGTTACAAACATCCTTCGTTTACAGAAGGTTCGGGTGAATTTCCTGTTTCAGAAAATGAAAACAGGGCATTGCTCGATCTGTTGTTTGAACAATTTAATATTTATGCTGTGATCAGTTTCGGAGGCGCAAACAATCTTTCAACACCAAACACATATAATGCACAAGCTGCGTCTCAACGACTGGTAGCCAGTTGGATGGAAGCTGATGCAAAACAAAATGCAGCTGTATCAGAGTTGTATAATAAAATCACCGGTTTAAAAGAAGCACCAAAGACAAAAGCAGAAGGTGGTGATTTTGGATCATGGGCATATTATCATTATGGACGTTATAGTTTTAGCACACCGGGTTGGTGGGTGCCAAAAATAAAACCTGATTCAACCAAAAACGAAAAGGCCTTTTCAATAGAAGATTCCGTTGCCAATTATTTGCGGTGGACATCTCAACAGGGAATAGCTGCTTCATTCACGCCATGGAAGCCAGTTAATCATCCTGACTTCCCCGGGCAACAAGTTGAAGTGGGTGGACCAGATCCATTTGTTTTGATCAATCCGCCATACAATATGGTGGCTGACCTGGTAAAAAAACACAGCGAGTTTATAGCAAAGCTGGCAGCCATGCAACCGGAGCTGGATATAGTGAATGTAAAAACAGAAAAAGTAAGTTCCGGGTTAACGCGTATAACCATTGACGTTATAAACAAAGGGGCGCTGGCTTCACATTCCAAAATAGGTGAAAGAAATTATTGGGTGAAACGCATCAACGTAAAACTCAACTTAACCGGGAACCAATCTCTGGTTAGTGGTAAAAAGAATCATCTCTTAGAGTCATTGGAAGGATACGGCTCTGAAAAAATCAGCTGGCTGATAAAAGGAAGCGGTAAAATAAATATTGAAGCAGGAAGCCCTACAACCGGCATTAAAAAAATTGACATCCCTTTATAATTACAAAAGCAAATCCATGCAATCGATCATAAAAAAATCAATATTATTTATCAGCACCATTTTTTGTTTTGGCCTGGTGCATGCGCAAACAGCAGAACAAATATTTAAAGCCGCCGGCAGCCCGGCAAAGCCCAAAGTAAATGTAAGCTGGAACCGTTATTACGATTATGGCGGCATTACCGATATCTGTAAAAAAATTGCCGCAGCACATCCGCAACTTGCCAAATTGGAGTCCATAGGAAAATCATATATGGGAAAAGATATGTGGGTGCTGACGATCACTGATTTTAAAAAAGGCGATCCTGACAAAAAACCGGGTATGTATATCGATGGAAATATACATTCCAACGAAGTACAGGGATCTGAGTTCTCATTATATACGGCCTGGTATTTAACAGAAACTTTTGCCGATACAAAATTCATCCAGGAATTACTGGCTGATAAGGTTTTTTACATCGTACCTACTATTAACCCCGATGCACGGGATAGTTATTTTCATGATGCAAATACAGGCAGTTCACCACGTAGTGGCGTGATTCCTATTGACAATGACCGGGATGGACAAATAAATGAAGATGGCTATGATGACCTGGATGGTGACGGGCACATTGTAATGATGCGCAGAAAAAATATAAACGGAAGGTATCGGGCAGATCCGGCTGATCCGCGCCGCATGATACAGGTGGGCAATGATGAAAAGGGTGACTATGAATTTTTAGGCCTGGAAGGAAAAGATAATGATGGAGATGGTTTGGTTAATGAAGATGGCTACACATTTGAATACGATCCAAACCGTGACTGGGGTTGGAACTGGCAACCGAATTACATACAAGGCGGCGCTTATAAATATCCATTCTCCTTACCGGAGAACAGGAACGTTATGAATTTTGTAATGAAGCATCCGAATATTGCGGCTGCACAATCATACCATAATGCCGGCGGAATGATCCTGAGAGGACCGGGTGGCTCCGAAGATGTCAGCACTTATAATGCAGAAGATGTCCGGGTTTATGATGCCATCGCCAATAAAGGCGCCGAACTTATTCCCGGTTACAGGTACCTGGTAGTTTACAAGGATATGTATTCTGTTTATGGTGGCGAACTGGACTGGTTTTATGGAGGTCGCGGCATTTTCACATACAGCAATGAGTTATGGACGCCAAGCCTGATGTTTAACAAAGAAGCTACCCGGGGTTCGCAGGATGAAACCTCTTTTCAATTTGATCGTTTCCTTTTATTCCAGGATGCATTTATTGACTGGCACGAAATGGATCACCCGCAATATGGCAAAATTGAAATCGGCGGGTTTAAAAAGAATTTTGGAAGAGCACATCCAGGTTTTTTGTTGGAAAGCGATGCACACCGGAATATGGCTTTCACTATTTATCATGGCTATCATACGCCTAAATTGCAAATTGATTCTATTGCAGAAAAAAATTTGGGCGATGGATTGAGAGAAATTACAGCCATTATTTCAAACCAAAGATTAATGCCGACCCACTCCAGTCATGATCTGAAATTTAAAATTGAAAGACCGGATCATATTACTTTAACCGGTCCAAAAGTTTTAGCCGGGATGCTGGTAGATAATGCTGATCTCGGGCTGACCACGGAACAACCAAATAACCCTGCAACCATTGAAGTGAAAAATATTCCCGGCCATGGTGTTGTGACGGTGCGATGGATTGTACAGGGTGCCGGGAAATACACCATTACAGTAGATAGTAAAAAAGGTGGCGTGGTCAAAAGATCCAATTAAAATTAATAAGTTCATATCCCTTTATTAAAACAAGAAATAATATCAACTGCCGGAATGTAACCGGCAGTTTTTTATTGAACATATGGATTTACCATAATGCCTACAGTCTTAAAAACAGGATATAATATTTCTGTTCTTTCAGGAAGATTATGATTTAGATTTTAGTTTTTTAGCAGAAACGCCTATTTTTGCTGCCCGGTTAAAAAAAATCGGAATGGTGCGGTAGCTCAGTCGGTAGAGCAAAGGACTGAAAATCCTTGTGTCGCCGGTTCGATCCCGGCCCACACCACGAAAAAACCCCAATTAGTTGGGGTTTTTTAATGCCCTTTCATTAATCATAAAACATTATTCTATCTCGCATAAAAAAAGCGGCAAAACCAAAGTCCTGCCGCTTGAATATATATTTTATATCTTTTTAGTTACCGTACACATTCAGGAATTTAATCCGCATGATCTTTAACTGCTCCCAGCTAAATTCACTGTCGGTTAATTCTTTTTGCGCTACTTGCAACGATGATGTTTCGCAGCTTTTGAAATATTCCAGCACTTCTTCCTGCTCATATTCATCCAGCATTTCATCAATGGCATAATCCAGGTTTAACTTGGTGCCACTGGCCGTAATGGTTTCAATTTCTTCCAGCAATGCATCCAAACGCATATCCTTGCTTTTGGCAATATTTTCCAAAGGCATTTTTTTGTCTGTTTGCTGAATGATGAAAACCTTTAACCCGCTTTTATTTACCACGCTCTTCATCACAAAATCATCCGGCTTTTCAATATTGTTCTCTTCAACATATTTAGCTATCAATTCAACAAAAGGCTTTCCATACCGCATGGCTTTACCCTTGCTAACGCCCTGGCATTTTTCCAGTTCCGCTGTTGTTGTTGGATACATAGTCGCCATGTCCTGTAAAGAACTTTCCAGGAACAGCACAAACGGAGGTAAAGACTTTTTCTTGGCTTCTTTCTGTCTCAGCTCCTTCAACATTTCAAACAATGGTTCATCTACCGAAATAGTTGCCGCAGCCGCTTCAGCAGCATCTTCATCATCCAAATTGGCTTCCTTATATAAATTGTTTAATACAATAGTGAAAGGCTTGGGCTTCTTTAAAAACTCTTCACCCTTTTTGGTGAATTTCAAAACACCATATTCTTCAATATCTTTTTTAATCAATCCTTCCAGCATTAACTGGCGTATCAATGAATTCCAGAAGTGTTCATCTTTGTCTTTCCCCGTTCCAAATACAGGCAATGCTTCATGCCGGTACATTTTAATCTGAGGTGTGGGTTTGCCAATTAAAACCTGTACGGTGTAGTTAGTAACAAATCCTTCTTTCAAAGCCTTGATGGCCTTCAAAGCCAATACCACTTCTGCTTTAGCTTCAACTTTTTCTTTTGGATTCTTACAATTATCACAACTGCCGCAATTTTCCTGGGCATATTCTTCACCAAAATAACTCATCAGCACTTTCCTGCGGCAAACACCACTTTCTGCATATGCTACCGTTTCATTGATCAACTGTGCACCAACTTCTCTTTCACTCAAAGGTTTATCACGCATCAGGTGCTCCAGCTTCGAAACATCTTTGTGCGAATAATATAAAAGACATTTACCTTCTAACCCATCACGTCCTGCACGACCGGTTTCCTGGTAAAAGTTTTCGATTGATTTGGGAATATTATAATGAATAACAAAACGGATATCTGGTTTATCTATACCCATGCCAAATGCGATAGTTGCTACAATAACCTGTACTTCTTCACTCAGAAACTGGTCTTGTCTTTTAGAACGCAACTTGCTGTCTAACCCGGCATGATAAGCCACCGCTTTGATGCCGTTAGCCATTAAGGTCATGGCCAGTTCCTCGGTAGTTTTGCGGTTCAAAGTATAAATGATCCCGCTGCTGTTCTTCATTCCTTTAATAAAACGAACAATGCTTTCTTCAGTCTGTCCCTTTTTTATTTTGGGTAATACTTCATAATAAAGATTGGGGCGATTAAAGGATGACATATAAATTTCCGGGGATCTCAATCCCAGGTTTTTGATAATGTCACTTTGAACTTTAGGGGTTGCCGTTGCCGTTAATGCAATGACTGGAATTTCAGGATTAATCTTATCCATCATCTCTCTTAGCCGGCGATATTCCGGACGGAAATCATGTCCCCATTCTGAAATACAGTGTGCTTCATCAACCGCGAAAAAAGACAGTTTCAGATCTTTGAAAAAATCAAGATTCTCTTGTTTGGTCATGGTCTCAGGCGCCACGTAAAGCAGTTTTGTTTTTCCGCTTTGCAGATCGTCATGCACCAGTTTTGTTTCTTTTTTATTCAGGGTTGAATTGAGAAAGTGGGCAATATGATCTTTGCTGCTGTATCCGCGGATCAGGTCCACCTGGTTTTTCATGAGTGCGATCAATGGAGAAACCACGATGGCAACGCCCTCACTTACTAAAGCCGGTAATTGATAACAAAGACTTTTGCCGCCACCTGTTGGCATGATCACAAAAGTGTCTTTACCCATTAAAACAGCTTCAATGATCTGCTCCTGGCTGTCTTTAAATTTATTGAATCCGAAATGCTCCTGGAGTAATTGATGGAGATCAGGTTTGTTTTTAAAAGCACCGTTTGTTTTTGTGGTCACGGTTTTTTTAGAAGTCGTTTTTGTTTTGGTTTTGCTGGTTGGATTTGATGTTGTTATTGCCATGTTCTCAGTATTTTTCCTTTCACGCTGAAATTATTTTAGAATCCATTTAAGTTAATCCTTTCAAAAGGGTATAAATAGTTAATGCTCACCTTGTTTTAATAAAACAGATTTAATGCTGGCGGAGGAATGAGTGTTTTCTCTTAATCGCGTCGCCATTGGTATGATAAGCCTTAACCGGTCCTTTCTTCAGGTTTGCGAATTTACGAAACCAGGGGCTTATTCCGCAGGCAGAGAAAGGTTAAATTTATCCCCCAAAGGCGCTATAAAATTAAACCCTAATTTTGCCGCTTTGAAAACCACCATGAACATACAGCAGATTGCTAAGCGAACCATTTTACAGGAATCAGATTCCATTCGCCAGTTGATTGATTATATAGACCAGGATTTTGAAAATGCCGTACAAGCTATAGCTTCCTGTAATGGCAGGGTTGTAATCAGTGGCATTGGAAAAAGCGCCGTGATTGCGCAAAAGATCGTTGCAACCCTTAACAGTACCGGGACCCCGGCCATTTTTATGCATGCTGCAGATGCTATTCATGGTGATCTTGGTGTAGTTAGACAGGAAGATGTTGTGATTATCATCAGTAAAAGTGGTGAAAGCCCCGAGATCAAAGTATTAGTTCCGCTGGTTAAGAATTTTGGCAACCCGCTGATTGCCATTGTAGGCAACAAATCTTCTTTCCTGGCAAAAAAAGCGGATTTTGTTTTAAACACCACCGTAAACCAGGAAGCCTGTCCGCATAACCTGGCCCCCACTAGCAGCACAACGGCTCAATTAGTAATGGGTGATGCTATATCCATTTGTTTAATGGAACTAAAAGGATTTACCAGTGATGATTTTGCAAAATTTCATCCCGGCGGAACATTAGGCAAAAAATTATACCTGCGGGTAAATGACCTCTATACACAAAATGAAAAACCAGCAGTTTATGCTGACCAAAAATTAAAAGAGGTGATCATTGAAATTTCTCAAAAACGATTAGGAGTAACCGCTGTTATCGATAAAGAAAATAAAATCCTGGGCATTATAACCGATGGGGATATTCGCAGGATGATGGAAAAAGATTTTTCATTAACGGATATGCATGCCAGTGATATCATGAATCCCAATCCAAAAACAATCGGTGTGGAACAGCTGGCGGTAAATGCACTGGAAGAAATGCGTAAATACGAAATCACTCAACTGGTGGTAGAAAAAAATAATCAATACGAAGGCATCATACACCTGCACGACCTGGTAAGGGAAGGCCTTATTTAAATATTAAGAACATGTCAACAATAAAACCAGCAAAGAAGCAAGGGTCAAAGTATGTGGCGATTATGGCGGGGGGAATTGGCAGCCGTTTCTGGCCAATGAGTCGAACAAAATTCCCTAAACAGTTTCTCGATATTTTAGGCACCGGCCGTACACTTATTCAACAAACTTTTGACCGGTATAATAAAGTGGTTGCAGCAGAGAATATTTTCGTTATAACGTCAGAAGAATATATTCCCATTGTAAAACAACAACTCCCGGACCTGCCACCAGAAAATATTTTGGGAGAGCCGTTTCGAAAAAATACCGCACCCTGTATTGCATATATTTCATTCAAACTTTTACAAAAAGATCCTGAAGCCTGCATGGTTGTTGCACCATCCGATAACCTGGTGTTGGATAATGAAGAATTTGTAAAAATTGTAGATAAGGGATTTGATTTTGTTTGCCACATCAATTCATTTGTTACACTGGGGATGAAACCAACCTATCCCAATACGGGTTATGGTTATATACAGCATGAATCTTTACAAGCCGCACCTGGTGTTTTTAAAGTAAAAACGTTTACAGAAAAACCCAATCTTGAATTGGCACAAACCTTTATTGAAAGCGGCGACTTTTTATGGAATGCCGGCATCTTTATCTGGAAAGTAAAAAATGTTTTATCTGCATTTGAAAAATTTCTTCCAGAAATGTATGAGGTATTTGCGGCTGAAAAAGATAAGTTCAATACGCCCCAGGAAAAAGAAGCAATAGAACAAATTTACCCACAGTGCACCAATATCTCCATCGATTTCGGAATCATGGAAAAAGCTGATAACGTTTACGTGATCCCTGCTTCATTTGGGTGGAGCGACCTGGGAACCTGGAACAGTGCCTGGGACAGCATGGAAAAAGATGAACAGGAAAATGCGGTTGCCGGTAAGCATGTTTTGCTAATGGATGCCAACCGATGCGTTGTGCATGTGCCCAATAAAAAACTGGTTGTGTTGCAAGGTCTTGATGATTATATTGTTGCTGATACTGAAGATGTATTGCTTGTATGTAAAAAAGATAAAGAACAGGACATCAAGGAATTTGTTGCCGAAATAAAACGAAATAAAGGAGAAAAGTTTTTATAAAAATGAAACCCGGTTTATGCCGGGTTTTTGTTTTTCATCAACCCATATTAACGGATCATTGTTTAAATTGAAGAACAATCTTATTTTATGTCGTCTCCCATTGCACTACAGCACATTTTATTTATTGATATCGAAACCGTTTCACAACATGCGGGCTACGAAGAAATGCCACTGGAATGGAAAAAATTGTGGGATCATAAAAGCCAGTTCCTGGTAAGGAACAGCGAACCCGTTAATGCTTCAGAAGTATATGAAAGGGCCGGTATCTATGCAGAGTTTGGTAAAATAATTTGTATCAGTTGTGGCATTATCCAGGGTATCGGGACAGAAAAAAAAATAAGTTTGAAATCATTTTATGGAGATGATGAAAAAGATGTACTCACCCGCTTTTGTGATATGCTGGGCAGGTGGGCCTGCGAACCCGGAAAATTTCTTTGTGCCCATAATGGAAAAGAATTTGATTATCCTTATTTATGTCGCAGGCTGATCATTAATAACCTGCCGATCCCCGGGATTTTACAATTATCCGGGAAAAAGCCTTGGGATATTCCTCACCTGGATACCATGGAAATGTGGAAGTTTGGCGATTACAAAAACTTTACAAGCCTGAGTTTGCTGGCTCATACACTCGGCATACCAACACCCAAAGATGATATTGATGGAAGCATGGTTGGTAAAACATACTGGAAAGAAAAAGATTTGCAGCGCATTGTTACTTATTGCCAGAAAGATGTGATCACCGTTGCGCAGGTTTACTTAAGGCTGAATAATGAAAGTTTGATTGCAAATGAACATATAGAAATAAAGGATTAAAAAATGGAACGAAAAAATTATAGTTCTGGCGTTAAATGGGAAGCATTGGTTGGCTATAGCCGTGCAGTTAAAGTAGGTAATATTATTGAAGTAACGGGTACAGTAGCCGTAAATGATGAAGGAAAAATTATGGGTGAAAATAACCCCTATGAACAAACGCGTTTCATATTACAGAAAATTGAAAAAATATTAATCGAAGCCGGTGCGGGTTTACAATCCGTGGTACGTACAAGAATGTTTGTAACGGATATTTCCCAGTGGCAGGAATATGGCAGGGCTCACAATGAATTCTTTAAAATCATCAGGCCTTGCACCAGTATGATAGAAATTAGCAGGCTCATCTCACCTGAATGCATGATCGAAATTGAAGCAACAGCGATTGTAACTGAAGATTAACAGTTCCAAATCATTTACCCGGGATCAAAAACTCCAAAGCATCTTTCAGCAACTCTACTTTCATCGGAGCTTCTTTTTCGATTTTTAGAATTTCGTCATCCACATGCACATGCGTACCGTCCCAACTTACTTTTATGGATTTTGCAGGAATCGTTTGAAAAGAAAATTTTTCCTCTTTTCCATTGATCATCCCTAAAATATAATCTGCAAATTTTTCCTTTTCCGATTCAAGTACAACCACAACCTCCAATTGTCCATCACCCGGATCAGATTTTGGAGCCAAACATAAATTGGGTCCAATGGTTCGGGTATTCATAATTTCAGTAAGTAAAAATTTACCCGAATGATCAACACCATCAATTTCTAAATGGCAGTACCGGGGCTTATACGAAAGTATTAAGCGATGCATCAACTTAAGTGCGGTCTTTATTTTTTTGGCAGGTTCATCCATATCTTCTTTATCCTGCTTTTTCATTTCCATCATCAGGTATGGAAAAATTCCGTAGCCAAAACTTTCTAAAAAGAACAAGGTCTTTTCACCGCCGGTTAATTGCCCTACATCGAATTTCTTGATTCCCGCCTTATCCAAACCTTGAATGATCTCTTTAGGCTCTCCTTTGATGGAAAGTGTTTTAGCAATATTATTTGCAGTCCCCAACGGTAAAAGGGCCAACGGCCAATGTTTTTCAATTCGCTTCCTGGAAAGTAAATGAGCGGCTACATCCCTCACCGTTCCATCACCCCCGGCAATAATGATCAAATCCGTTTCCGGTTCAACCTCAAACCATCCCTTTTTCTTTGTGGATGAATATCTACAATCATATCCCTCCTCTTTAATTATGGCCACCAGGTTCTTCTTATCATGTTCCTCATCTCCGGCTCCGGGGTTGTGAAACAGCTTAGATATTTTCATTTATCTTATTTAGTTAACGAATACAGATATAAAAATGTACCAGACACAAAAATGCTGGCACGAAAATGTGACAAAATGAAATATGAGAATTCTGATAACAAATGATGATGGTATTTACAGCCCGGGGATTGCAGCCCTGGCTAAGGTCGCAACTAAGTTTGGCGAAGTAAGAGTTGTTGCGCCAGATGTTGAACAATCATCCATGGGCCATGCCATAACCGCTTCAAGACCTTTGTCGTATAAAAAATCGCCCATTCATTTTGAAGGGATACAGGCATTTCGTGTAAATGGAACACCGGCGGATTGTGTCGCATTGGGTACGCATTTATGGGCAAAAACGGATGTGGTTTTATCCGGCATTAACATGGGACCAAACCTGGGAAATTCAATGTGGCACTCAGGTACATTGGCTGCAGCGAAACAAGCCGTTCTGTTTGGTATTAAAGGAATAGCTTTCAGTACCCCGGTAGGAAAAGAAGAACCCGATTTTGAAGGACTGAGTTATTTTGTTGAAAAAACATTGAACTTATTGTTAGAGAATAATGCACTCGCATTATACAATGTAAATCTTCCCATGCACCCACAGGGTATTAAGTGGACACGTCAATCTGTTCGGTTATACGATGGAAAGATTGTACCCGGCATCGATCCGATGGGTCGTAAACATTATTGGTATACTGTAACTCCACTTGAGCCGGCAGAAGAAGGAACAGACCGTTGGGCGGTAGAAAATAATTTTGTTTCCATCACACCTTTGCGTCTTGACCTGACCAATGAACTTGCGTTGTCAGAGGCTCAGAAAATAATGCCTACATCCTGATATAGTTATATAATGGGGACATGATACTTTGTATGTAAAGTCTGGGATTTTTACTGAATTTTACATTCATCAAAATTAACTTATGCCCCCACGTCTTCAATCCAAACTTCCCGATTCAGGTACAACCATTTTCACCGTCATGAGCAGCCTGGCGGCTAAACACGATGCGGTAAACCTGGGGCAGGGATATCCTGATTTTGCCATGAATGAAGAGCTGGTTAACCTGGTAACAGCCGCTATGCAGAATAACTATAACCAGTATACGCATATGGCCGGCTATCCACCATTGCGGGATATATTGGCTGAAAAAGTTAAACTGTTTTATGAAACCGATATTGATCCTGAAACACAGATTACCATTACCCCTGGTGGTACCTATGCCATATTCACGGCACTAACAACAACCCTCCAACCAGGAGATGAGGTGATTATTTTTGAACCTGCTTATGATTGTTACCTGCCAACTGTAAAATTAAATGGCGCCATTCCTGTTTTGATTGAATTGGAGTTTCCGGGTTATTCCATTAATTGGGATGAAGTAAGAAAAAGGATCACTGCAAAAACGAGAATGATCATTTTAAATTCTCCGCACAATCCAACAGGCGCTGTATTAAATGATGATGACATCATTCAATTAAAAGAGATTGTAAAAGATACGGACATCATCATATTGAGTGATGAAGTATATGAGCATGTTATTTTCGATGAGAAAAAACACCTGAGCATGCTGCGCTATCCTGAATTGCTGGAACGCAGCTTTGTTTGTTTCTCATTTGGTAAAGTATATCATTGCACCGGGTGGAAAACGGGTTATTGTATTTCATCCCCGATGTTAATGTCCGAATTCAGAAAGATTCACCAATTCAATGCATTCACCACACATACACCAACACAAGTTGCACTGGCGCATTATTTAAAGAAACCGGAGCACTATATGACATTGAATAATTTTCTACAAGAAAAGAGGGATTTGTTTGCGGCGCTAATGAAAGACACAAGGTTTACGGCCTTACCCAGTTATGGAAGTTATTTTCAACTGTATGATTACAGTGCTATCTCCAATGAACCGGATGTTGCATTTGCCAAACGACTAACAGAAGAACATGGTGTGGCTACAATCCCTGTTTCAGCCTTTTACCAATCTGGCTGCGATCATAAAGTGATCCGGTTTTGTTTTGCCAAAAAAGAAGAAACTCTTAAAAAAGCCGTTGAAAAATTAAAGGAACTTTGAACATTCATTCAGCAACGGTTACAGATCAGCGTTATGCCGGCATATTTTATATGCTCCTTGCTTCTTTCGGTTTTGCTGTAATGGGAGGTGCTGCAAAAACATTAACCGGGATTTTAAATGCCGGACAGCTGGTTTTTTTCAGGAACCTGATTGGATTTCTTTTCCTGTTAATAGGGTTTGCAAAAAGACCACCTGAAAACAAGGGTGGCAAATTTCATTTACTAATATTCAGGGGAATTATTGGGACCATTGCTTTATATGGCCTATTATATTGTGTATTAAATATGCCTTTGGGAACGGCAATGAGTTATAATTTAAGTTCCGCTATTTTCATTGCGCTCTTCTCCTTTCTTTTATTCAGAGAATTTAATGGATACTTCGTCCTCATTGCATTGTTACTGGGTTTTAGTGGAATGTTACTGATCTATAAACCACATATGGATCTTGCCTGGCAGTACCACCTGGCCGGATTTATTTCAGGTATTGCATCTGCCATAGCTTATTTAACCGTTGGTCGACTTGCCGCGTTTTATGATACCAGGGTTATTGTACTGTCCTTTCTGTTAGGCGGTATTTTCCTCCCGCTTTTTTCATTTATGCTTCATTATTTTGGAGGACTAAAAGAAGATGGTCTTTTTATCATTGCCTGGAAGTGGCCATCTGGCTGGCAATGGTTTAGCGTTCTGTTGCTGGCCCTCTCTGCTTTATTTGGGCAATACTTTGTAACCCGGGCTTATGCTGCAGACAAGGCTGGTATTGTTTCCGCGGTGAGTTATGTAAACATTTTATTTTCAGTATTCATCGGCGTTTTATTGGGTGATGCTTTTCCGGATCCAATATCCTGGCTTGGCATCAGTCTCATCATTGCCGGTGGGATTATAGTCTCCATCCACAAAAGAAAAAAATAAATAATTGCAAAATAAATTTGGAAGCAATTATCTTAATCGTATATTTGCGATATACATTTTAAGTTATGGCCTTTAATAAGAAAGAAGCATTTACCATCAAAGAACAGGAACTGGCAGATTTTGCCAAAGCAATGAGCCACCCGGCAAGGATTGCTATTTTAAAAATATTAGCCCAACGAAATGAATGCATTTGCGGCGATATCGTTAACGAGTTGCCTTTGGCGCAATCCACTGTTTCACAACATCTGAAAGAATTAAAAAATGCTGGATTGATCAGTGGTACCATTGACGGACCCCGATCATGTTATTGTATTAACTGGAAAGCATTTGAAAAATTTAATGCTGGAATGAATAGTCTTTTTGATTCACTCAAAATAAAAAATGAAAAAGCCTGTTGTTAAAAACCCTCATTCAATTATTAAAAAAATAAAATCATGCAAAACGAGAATCAATTAAAAGAAATAGTGAAGGAAAAATATGGTGAAATAGCCAACCAATCCCTTCAACAAAACCTGAGTTCATGTTGCGGCGCTACCGGTTGCTGTGATGATGAAATGTACAGCATTATGGCTGACGATTACTCCAAACTGGAAGGCTACAACCCCGATGCGGATCTTGGTTTAGGATGTGGTATACCCACGCAGTTTGCCTTTATGAAAGAAGGTGACACTGTTATAGATTTGGGAAGTGGTGCGGGTAATGATGCATTTGTTGCCCGTCGTTTTGTTGGTGAAACAGGTAAAGTAATCGGTATAGACTTTACGGAAAGTATGATCCACAAAGCAAGAGAAAATGCTGAAAAAACAGGATTTAATAATGTTGAATTCAGGCAGGGTGATATTGAAAGCATGCCCGTTACATCAAACAAAGCGGATGTTATTTTGAGTAATTGCGTGCTTAACCTGGTACCCAATAAACATAAAGTTTTCAGTGAGATTTACAGGGTACTTAAACCCGGCGCCCATTTTTCCATTTCAGATATTGTGCTGGAAGGTGAATTACCCAATGACCTGAAACAGGCTGCGGAAATGTATGCGGGTTGTGTATCCGGTGCTATTCAAAAAAAAGATTACCTGGCCATTATTGAAGAAAGTGGATTTGAAGATATAAAAGTACAGAAAGAGAAAAAGATCACGATTCCTGGTGAAATTTTAAGTCAGTACCTGTCAGCCGATGCGGTAAATTCAGTACAAAAAGAAACCGGGATTTACAGTATAACGGTTTATGGTAAAAAACCGGCTAAGGATGACCGTAATTGCTGCGAACCAGGCAGCAGATGCTGCTAAATTTAATTTCAAATGAAACTAACACCCTTTAATGATTTAGAAAGCAGGGAACCCATTATTAACCTGCTAAAAGAAAATGCATTACCGGTAGATGATATCGGGGACCATACTTTATTATTTGGATTCATGGATGATGATACATTGTCGGGTTCAGCTGGTCTGGAGGTATTTGGCGATTGTGCGCTGATCCGCAGCATCAGCATCCAAAAACACTTACAAGGCAAAGGTTATGGTGTGATATTGCAAAAGGAGCTGGAACAGGTTGCTCAATCAAAAAATATTCGTTGCCTGTATTTACTCACCACAACAGCAGAAGGATTCTTTAAAAAGCAAGGATTTAATACTATACAAAGAGATGAAGTACCAGCTTCTATCCGGTCAACATCAGAATTCAGCAGCGTATGTCCTGCATCAGCCATTGTGATGAAAAAAATACTGGTGAATGAATAGTCAACCTAATAAAGTATTTTGCCTGTAAAAAGCATTGCTCTTTCCCGGTAATCTTTATCGCCTGTTTTTTGCATTGGCAGCCTGTATAAGCATTGCTGGATTATTTATCCCATTAATGGATAATGATGCAGCTCATCATGCCAACATTGCCTTACATATGTATCTGACAGGCGATTATGTAAACCTGGTAAATCACAACGGAGATTACCTGGATAAACCTCATTTACATTTCTGGCTTGCTGCAGGCAGTTATCATTTATTTGGGGTGAATGAATTTGCTTATAAGCTTCCTTCTTTCCTTTTTAGTATACCTGGAATGTATGCTACGTACAGGCTGGGTAGTATACTTTATAATAAAGAAACAGGCAAACTAGCTGCATTGGTCCTTTTAACTTCGTTTGCCTTTTTCCTGGCCATGGGTGATGTAAGAATGGATGCCATCCTGACATCCTGTATCATATTCGCTACCTGGCAAGGTGTTGAATGGGTTAATAAAAAAAATATTGGAAGCATACTGCTGGTTGCATTGGGTGCAGCACTGGGTTTTAGTACCAAAGGTCATATTGCTTTATTGATACCGGCCCTGAGTATATTTCTGTATATCCTTTATCAAAAAAAATATTCAGCACTTTATCATTGGCATATTCTTCTTTTCGGTATTTCCTTTTTTGTTTTTATTTCTCCTGTGTTGTATTCCTACTATTTACAGTTCGATCTTCATCCTGAAAAAGTTATTCGCGGTAAAGCTGGCAGATCAGGGGTAGCTTTTATTTTATGGAACCAGAATATTGAGAGAATATCAGGTGAGAACTTTGGCAGTGATCCAGCCGGTGATCGTTTCTTTTTCTTTCATACCTATTTATGGGCATTTGCTCCATGGAGCATTTTAGCTTACCTGGCTTTATTCAATAAAATAAAAGTTATAAAAAAACAAAACAGTGAATGGGTAACAGCAGGGACAATAGTGGCTTTTTCAGTTATCATCACTTTTACAGGATTTAAATTACCGCATTATTTAAATATTATATTTCCTGTTTCTGCAATCATGGTTGCAGGTTACCTGGTTAAAAACAAACAATCTTCATTGATAAAATACTTACTGATCATTCAATATATCGTTTGTTCATTAGCGTTAATATTAATAATTATTTTAAATACCTGGGCATTTCCTTTAACCAATCCATGGATAGTTGCTGGATTTATTTTATTAATACTGCTGTCAGTTTATGTATTTATAAAACAAAATAATCGATATCAAAAACTAATCAGTATTACCGTAATGACTTTCATACTGATCTTTTATTTATTGAATTTAAATTTCTATCCATCGTTATTAAAATACCAGGGAGGAAATGAACTGGCATTTTCTACCCAAAATAAAATAGAGGCAACAAATGTTTATTACTGGCCGGGCATTTACAGTTCTTCCTATGATTTTTATGCTGGTGTACTGAGGAAAGAAATAGATACTACCAATATTCCATCATCCACGCCTGTATGGATCATGATCCAGGAAAAAAATATGTATGAATTAACTGAGAAAGGTTATACCGTTATGGAAACCGTATCTCACCCGGATTATGAAATAACCCGTTTAGATTTAAAATTTATCAATCCAAAAACGAGAAAAGAAAAATTAAATAAACTGGTCCTGGTAAGAATAAAATAAGTTTATAAACCCGCTGCTGCACTAATCTCCATCATGCGCTGAATGGGCTTTAAAGCTGCCTTACGCAAGTCTTCATCCATTTCTATATCCGGCAGTTCATATTTCATACAGAGGTAAATTTTTTCCAATGTATTTCTTTTCATGTGCGGACAATCATTACATGCACAGCTATTATCCGGTGGGGCCGGTATAAATGTTTTGCCAGGTGATGCTTTCATCATCTGGTGTAAAATACCCGCTTCTGTTGCAACGATAAATTCCTGCGATTCGTTACTCTGCGTATATTTTAATAACCCGGTTGTAGAACCAATGTAATCTGCCAAACGCAAAATGGTTTCTTCGCATTCAGGATGTGCAATCAGTTTTGCATTGGGGTGCCGGATTTTTAATTTGGAAATTTTTTCCAAACTGAATATTTCATGTACCATACAGGCGCCATTCCATAATAGCATATTCCTGCCCGTTACTTTGTTGATATAAGCTCCCAGGTTTTTATCCGGGGCAAAAATGATGGGTTGTGTCTCAGGAAAACTGTCAACAATCACTTTGGCATTGCTGCTGGTACAAATTACATCACTCAATGCCTTGATGCCCGCACTGCAGTTGATATATGAAACCACCACGTGATCCGGATGTTGTTCCTTGAATTTTTTAAACAATGGTGGTGGACAGGAATCACTCAAAGAACAACCCGCTTTCAAATCCGGTATCACCACTTTTTTTGTGGGATTTAAAATCTTAGCCGTTTCAGCCATAAAGTGTACACCGGCAAACACGATCATATCCGCATTGGTTTGCTCTGCTTGTTGTGCCAATCCAAGACTATCGCCAATATAATCCGCCACATCCTGTATATCAGGCTCCTGGTAATAGTGCGCCAGGATAACCGCGTTTTTTTCTTTTTTTAATTTTTCAATTTCTGCAAACAAGTCTAATGTTGGATCAATATCCAGGTCAAGAAAACCAATAGCTTCAACCTGTTCTTTGGCTTTCTGTAAATCTTCAGTTGCTGTCAATGTGCCTGTGTTCATTTTGCAAAAACTTTTTGAGAGGGTGTGCAATGTATTTTGTTTTCCTTCATCAATCCTAAAATTTTTTCTTCAATTGATTCAGCCTAGATAATAACCTTAATATATTTTTATAAGAAAAAGTATATTATTATTACGGCTGTGGATTGGTGGATAAATCACCGGAATTTCTTTTGGCAAAGTTAATTACTATAGTTTATTCACATTGAATTCGGATTAATCCACAGCATCTTTTCCCGCCACACCTGCATTTGATATATTTTTTCACCAGCCTGTGTACAACCATTAAAACAAAAAACCTTTATAGTTTGGTCGGAAATAATTGTTAATTGTTTCCGGATAATCTTGCATTAACCCACAGGGTTCATCTTTTTTTATGTTCACTCCAATATTAGCGGCCAATGATTAACGGGAATGTCAACGTTTCACGCAGGGTTACTAACATTGTATTATTCCTGTTAACACATCCATGTGAGCAAAATTTTCTGCATCATCAAAAATACCATAATAGTTAACCCTTAATAAAAGTCATATAGCTCCAAATGAAAATGCTATAAATTTACTGTTCTTAAATAAAAGAACAGGATATGAAAGGAATTATAAAAATATCAAGCAACTAACTCCGGATAACCATCAGGACGATGAAAATTTTTGTGATCAATTAAATATGACCAAAAAAAATAAAATATACATATGAAAAAATTGAAATTGTTATTGCTTGTTTTGGTTTTTAGCCCACTCTCTTTTTTGTTTGCCAACGAAGGCATGTGGCTTCCCTTGCTCTTGGAAAGTATGAATGAAAAGGAAATGAAAAGCATGGGTATGAAGATCAGTGCGAAGGATATCTATAATATTAATAATGGTAGCCTAAAAGATGCTATTGTAAGTTTTGGTGGATTTTGTACCGGGGAAGTCATTTCCAACCAGGGTTTGATCCTCACCAATCACCATTGCGGATATGGCGCTATTCAAAGTCATTCCACGGTTGAACATAATTTTCTGGAGACCGGTTTCTGGGCCATGAATCATGGGCAGGAATTACCCAACGCCGGTTTGTTCGCCACATTTATAGTACGTATGGAAGATGTGAGTAACGCCGCATTAAAAGGCGTTACCGATAATATGGATGAAAAAACACGTCAATCAATGATTGATAAAAACCTGGTTCAGATCAGGGCCACTGCCAAAAAGAATGAATGGGAAGATGTGATGATCCGACCATTTTATGAAGGCAATAAATATTACCTTTTTATTACAGAAACCTATCGAGATGTAAGATTAGTAGGCGCACCACCTTCCTCAATCGGAAAGTTTGGTGCAGATACGGATAACTGGATGTGGCCAAGGCATACAGGAGATTTTTCTGTATTCAGAATTTACGCAGATAAAAATAACCGACCTGCAGAATACAGCGCATCAAACGTTCCACTCAAACCTAAAAAATCATTGTCCATTTCTTTGGATGGCGTTGAAGAAGGTGATTTCACCATGGTTTTTGGTTTCCCTGGCCGTACCTATCAGTACTTGCCAGCCAGCGCGGTTAAGCAACAGGCCGAAGTTTTAAACCCGGTTAAAATCAATATCCGTGATGAAGCATTGAAACAAATTGATGGTTTTATGCGCAACGATCCAAAAATTAAAATTCAGTATGCATCCAAATTTGCGAGTACCGCTAATTACTGGAAAAAATGGATCGGCGAAAGCCAGGGATTGGAAAGAACCGGTGGCATTGAAAGGAAACTGGCCTATGAAAAAGAATTTCAAAAAAGAGTAGATGCCAATCCCGCCTTCAAACAAAAATATGGAACTGTTTTGCCTCAGTTGAATAAACTTTATGCAGAAATGGAACCCCTTGCCCTTGTAAGGGATAATTTTACTGAAGTAACCCGTAATACGGAGTTGTTTACAATTGTTGGATTGATGAATACACTATACAGAACTTATAATAATAATGGTGTTACGGGTTATACCACTGAAAAGGAAAAAATTCTGAACAGGTTAAAAGGTTTTTATGCTGATTACAATGAAAAGGTGGATGAAGCTGTTTTTGGAGTGTTGATGAATATTTATTTTAAAAATGTACCGGCTCAATATATTGGCGATGAAGCGATGGCCACCTGGAAAAAGCAGGATGAATCTGGCGATAAACTGGCTGATTATATTTATAGCAAAACCCGCCTGGTTGATGAATCTAAAATTAAAACATTGCTGGAAATGCCGCCAGAAAACGCCATAACAGCGTTGAGCCAGGATGATGCCCTTCAATTTGCCAACAGCCTGATTGCAAAGTACAGCGAAACCATTACCGGTAAGTTGAATGAACTGCAATCATCTATCAATAACCTGCAGCGTATATATATGCAGGCTCAGTTGGATGTTTTTAAAGACAAACGTTTTTACCCGGATGCCAACAGCACATTAAGATTAACCTATGGCAAAGCAAATGGTTACGAGCCCAGGGATGCAGTGAAATATGAATTGTACACTGACCTGGATGGACTAATGGCAAAATATATCCCGGGAGATTATGAATTTGATGTTCCGGCTAAACTGATTGAATTACACGAGGCCAAAGATTATGGGGTTTATGGAAAAAATGGAAAAATGCCTGTTTGTTTTATTGGTTCAAATCATACAACAGGTGGTAACTCCGGCAGCCCGGCGTTGGATGCTTATGGAAACCTGGTAGGATTAAATTTCGACCGCGTTTGGGAAGGTACCATGAGTGATTATAATTATGATGCATCTATTTGCAGAAATATTATGGTGGATGCCCGTTTCATCTTATTTGTGATTGATAAGTTGGGCGGAGCCGGCCATTTGGTAAAAGAAATGAATCTTGTTCACCCTAAAAAGAATCAAACGAAGGCAAAATCAACAAAATAACCTTGCTTTAGGGGCTGAAAATCAATCCTCATGCTTGTTTAAGCGGTTTGGGGTTCTTGACTAATTACCCTATTTTTGCCATCCTTTTTTAAACCCTTTATATAACTATGTCAGTAATTCAAAGTATCCGGGATAAATATGCCAGGATATCCGTAGTGGCCATCGCCTTAGCTCTTTTGGGATTTATTATGATGGATGCTTTCTCGGGTAGAAGTAATTTGTTCGGAGATAACTCTACCACTATTGGTAGTGTTGATGGAGAAGATATCGATTATCTTGATTTTGAGCAAAAAGTAAGGCAGCAGGAAGCCTACCAGCAATCACAAGGCTATCCTACCAATGCGGGTAATCGCCAGCAATTGCTTGAAAGTACCTGGAACCAGGAAATTAACCAGATCCTTTTAGCTTCTGAATTTGAAAAATTAGGATTAGAGATTGGTAAAAATGAGCTGACCGATATTTTATTCGGAAAAAATCCTCCCCAGGATTTGGCGCAGCGTTTCACCGATCCAAACACAGGTGTTTACAATGCAGCACAGGCTCAGCAACTGATCAACCAGGTTAAGAACAGTCGCAACCAACAGGAGATAGACCAGTTGAATCAATACCTGGCGGGATTAGAATTCAGCCGCAAAATGGAAAAATATTCCAGCTTGTTAGGGAACTCGATCCATTTCCCAAAATGGTTAATTGAAAAGCAAAATGCAGATGAAGCACAGATCGCAAGCATTTCATACGTAGCCGTTCCTTACGCTTCTATCCTGGATAGCAGCATAAAAGTTACGGATGCGGAAATCAAAGAATATATCAGCAATCACAAAGAAGATTTTCAGCAAAAAGAAAATCGCAGTATTTCTTATACCCTTTTCGATGCTTCTGCAACCAAAGCTGACAGTGCGGTTGTTTTCCAGGAAGTAAATGCATTGAAAGAAGAATTTGCAACAAGCCAGGAACCTTCGGTTTTCCTTAACCGTTATGGAAGCACCATCAAATTCAATGATGGTTACACCGGTCGCTCACAAATGCAAACGGCCAACCAGCAAATGAATATGTCTTATAAGGATAGCATTCTGAATTTAAACAGGGGTGAAGTTTTTGGCCCTTATGTAGATGGTAATGCTTATGTGATGGCGAAGATGATTGACTTTAAAACATTACCGGATTCAGCAACAGTTCGTCATATCCTGATCCAGACAGTAGATCCGCAGGCGGGAACTATGATGCTGGATGACAGCACAGCAAAACAGCGTGCAGACAGTATTAATAATGCATTAAAAGCTGGAGCAAATTTCGAAGCATTGGTTATGCAATATTCCAATGACCAGGGAAGCGTACAGAATGGTGGTGTGTATGATTATTTTCCACAAGGGCAAATGGTAAAAGCATTTAATGATTTTGCTTTTGAAAATCCGGTTGGAACAAGAGGCGTTGTAAAAACTGAATTTGGATATCATATTGTTGAAGTGTTGGGACATAAAGGTTCACAGCCATATTATAAGGTGGCCTATTTTGCAAAACCAATTGTTCCTAGCAATGAAACAGAAAATACAGTAAGCAATGCCGCTATCCAATTTGCCGGCGACAGCCGCGATCTGAAAGCCTTTAATGAAAATTTTGAAAAGAATTTAAAAGGCAAGGGCATGAATAAAATGCTTGCAACAAATATAGAACCTAACGCATTTACCATCGAAGGCATCGGCACATCCCGTGAATTGGTTAAGGCTATTTACGACGCGGACCAGGGAGATGTATTGCAACCGATACGTGTAGACGATAAATATGTAGTAGCTGCTGTTACAGAAGTTAATGAAGAAGGATTGGCTACTCCGGCCAGTGCCAGGTTCCGTGTAGAACCTATACTGGTAAATCAAAAGAAAGCAGAAGTGATCAAGAAAAAAATCGGAACCATCAGTACGCTGGAAGCAGCATCTGCTGCTACCGGGCAGGCAATTCAAACAGCAGATAGTCTGCGTTTAAGCAACACGCAAAATCCTGCTTTAGGTTTTGAAATGAAAGTGATTGGTGCTGCATTTAATCCTGCAAATAAAGGAAAAGTTGTTCCGGAAGCTATCGAAGGTCAGTCAGGCGTATATGTTATACGGGTTGATAACCTGAGTGCAACACCTGTTCAATCTGCAGATATTGAAGAACAGCGTCGCGGTCTTGAAATGCAGATGCGTCAGCAAATGATGTATCGCAATAATCCCGCAGATGTGTTGAAGAAAGCAGCCGACATTGAAGATAAAAGATCTAAGTTTTATTAATAAACTTTAAAAACATGTTAAAGGCTGTATGATCATATCATACAGCCTTTTTTATATCATTCATTGAAAACAAAGACACCCGTGCATTTGTTATTTTTGTTATACCGAAGGGTTATTAATTATTCCGATTTTTCCGGTATAATGCCGGGACAGTCCCCAAAAATATTCTTAGGGTAATGAAATTGGATAATATAGATGCCATCGGCATAATTATAATTTTTATGAGCGATCCCATTATCAATAAAGTTGCGGAAAGTGGTTTGGTTACATTAAACCTGGAAGACTTTTATCCAAAAGGCGAAAAGGCTGTATTTGACCTGAAAGATTATTTGTTTATGGGCATGATCCTGAAAGAAAAAGATTTCAGGGAATCGCTTAAACAAATTGACTGGGAAATTTACAGGGATAAATATGTAGCGATTACCTGCACCGCCGATGCCATAATTCCCGTATGGGCTTATATGCTGGTAGCGGCTTACCTGCAACCTGTTGCACAGGATTTTATTATGGGTGATGAAAAACAACTGCACCGCCATTTATTTTTAAAAAATATATCAACCATTAATCCGCAGCAATACAAAGATGTGCGTGTGGTCATTAAGGGTTGTGGGAATACCCCAATTGAAGATTTTGCATATGCAGAGATCACGAAGATCCTGCGACCCCACGTTAAAAGCATTATGTACGGGGAGCCTTGCAGCACGGTTCCCATATTTAAACAGCCTTTGGTTAAAAAAAGTTAAGCCCATTTAATACTGGCCTTGTTTTTGACTTATTAAAATTTTTTTAACCATGTTTTTTGCACTGCTAACGGCATCATGGCTACATTACCTGCCTGTTTAGTGCTCATTAACTTATATTGCGATCCATGATAAAAATTTTTACACTTTCTCTTTTAGTGGTCATGACTGTTTTCATGCATTCCTGTACTAACAGTGATCAGCCTGCTGAAGAAGTTTCTGCAACGGATTCGGTTGCTGTTGCTCCGCCTGCCGAAATTTCGAATATAGACCGGCTTCCACTATGGCGGAATTACATGGAACAGCAGTTCCCCGATTTTAATGCGGAAGATTTTAATGCCGCATATACCGTACCGTTAGAAACTTTTCCACCCTACCCGGTTAATGAAAAAGAGTTAAATTTTTTCAAACCCTATCTTGCTTATAATGCTGACAGCACCCAAGCCATTGATATTTACAGCTACAGTTCTGTGACCAGCAGCAAAGGGGATCAGCGTGTTTACATGAATGGCGGACCAGATGCACAGATAAACCTGGTGAATATAAAAGACAATACATCCCAACGCCTTTTTTTTAGCGGGCCCATGCTTTCTTTCTGGGATGCTCAATGGGTTGACAGCAATAAAGTTATGGTAGCCGGCACAGAGGAAAAAACACCCGTTTACTGGATCATCGATCTGAAACACAAAAGCATGGAATTATTCACCATGGAAGGTGTTGAACTGGATTCATCCATCAGCCGGGAAGGTTATTTGCGCCGCAAAATGCCAGGCGTAACCATACCAAATTAAAACCAACCTCTCTTTTTAAATACAATCAACATCAATGCAGGGATCAGCAACATAGCTGCAACAGTGGAATAAAAAGCCAGCGGCTGGTGTGAAAAAGGGATCCTGTCAAAATTCATCCCGAAGATGCCACCAATTACGGTTGGGGGTGCCAGTAAGACGGTCACGATCGCCATTACTTTCATTACTTCGTTCATGCGAAGGTTTACATTATTGATATAAAGATCCTGCATGCTCATCATCACATCACGGTAGTTTTCACTCAGGTCATAAGCCTGGAGGATGTGATCGTAAACATCTTTAAAATATTTGTTGGTGCGCTCCTCCAGCAGTTTATTCTCACTCCTTATAAATCCGTTGGTGAGCTCACGGACCGGTGCCAGGTTTCTTTTTAAAACGATCAGTTCCTTGCGAACCTGGTTGATGCGTGCCAGTGATCTTTTTGAATGCCGGCGAATCACTTCTTCCTCAAGATCCTCTATCTGGTCGCCTATTTTTTCCATCACCAAAAAATAATTATCTACAATTAAGTCAAGCAGCCCGTATAACAGGTAATCCATTCCTCTTTCCCTGATCTTACTACCGGACATTTTTAATTTATGCCTTAATGGATTAAATACATCCCGGGTGGCATCTTCCTGGAAGGAGATCACGAAATTGTTACCCATCACAATGCTGATCTGTTCTACTTCTACGGTTTTTTTTTCGTCATTGAAGTACAGCATATTGAGCAGGCAAAACAACAGATCATCCACTTCATCCATTTTGGGGCGCTGGTGAATGCTTAAAATATCTTCAACGATCAGCGGGTGGATACCATATTGCTCCGCGATGAGTTCTGTATCCTTTTTTCGCAGCCCGTTTATATTGATCCAGGTATTCCGGTTATTGCTTTTGTATTCGATGGCATCTTGTACAGATGCCAATTGTTTTTCTACCAGGTCTTTTGAATTGTAATCATACACATACACCTGTACTTCTGCGGCCTCTTCCCGGGTAGGGATAATCGTTGGATTGATGTGCAGGATCTCTTTGGTCCTTTGCGAACCAAACAGCGGCTGCATCAATGTTTTTACTATTTTATCCGGTCTTAATTCTTTGAGCATGCAGGCAGTTGTATAATATAATTTTTGGGAGAGAAGTTACTACAATCCGTTATAGTAATCAACTACATTAATATAATCTGCCTCAGATTTTCCATCCAGACCATGTTGACGGATATAACTGGAAATTTCTTTTGTACGATCGGATAAAATACCGGGAAGGTCCTTCCATTTTTTTACCGGCACCACGGTTTGCTTATACATCACTGCATATTGCGGTTTGGTTTCTATCTGTTGTTCTGTAGTACTGGATCCATATCGTTTATTTTCACGGATGATCTTTCGGTCCAACTTATACAAAGAAGCATTTCCTTCCGTGATCACCTGGTACCAACCCTTGGTAACCGCTTCATTGTTCCAGTAATCACTATGGACAAATTCAGTGCTTTTACCAGTAACCGTATCCGTTAGTACAACTTTTTTCAGCCTGGCATCCACAACGAATTCAGCATCATTTTCACCCATGTAATGAACATTGCCTTTCAGCATATCAATTTTCAGATAAAGACCGGTGTAACCGGTACCGTCTTCAAAATAAACAGTTCCTTTCATCCATTTATCATTATAAAATGGAGTGCCCTCAACAATTTTTACATACTGAAGATTTGAAAAAGGTTCACCACCTACAATGTAAAAACTTTGCATTACCAGGTCCTTTGATCCTTCTTTGCTTACATCAATTACCTTTTGCGCAGCCAGGTTTAACCCGGCAGAAAATAAAATAAAGAAAACAAGCTTTTTCATGATGAAATTTTTGGTGTTACTAATTTTTGTGGCCTTAGTTTTCTCAATATGAACCGGTTTTAAGATAAGATTGGTCTCTTACTGAATTTACCAACTTTTAAGGTGGTTATTCCACCGTTCATACAATATAATAATATCATGCCCGTACTATATGGTTCTATCTTTGTTGATAAGCATTAAACAGCTTCATGAATCTGAAAGTCTTTTGGGACATACCGCGGTTATTAAGGCAGGCAATGAGATTATTGCAAAGGAACGATCCGTTGCGCATGGCTGGTGCCACAGCATTTTTTACAACATTTGCCCTGCCGGCTATACTGGTGATATTGATCCAGACATTGGGTCTTGTATTTAAGCGAGAAACGATCAGCAATGATCTTCTGCAAAAACTCAGTACTATTTTAGGCAGGCAAACAGTAGAACAGGTAACGGAAACTTTAAGTGGATTCAGCAACCTGGCGGACAATTGGTTTATTACGATTGGCGGATTTGTTTTTTTAATTTTTGTGGCTACAACATTATTTGTAGTCATTAAAAGTTCATTGAACCAGATTTGGGGTATCCGCTTGCTGGCTCACCCGAAAATCAGTTTCAGATTAAGGATCCGCTTACGTTCCTTACTGGTCATTTTATTTGCCGGGTTTTTATTCGTGCTGGGATTAATGGTAGACAGTATTCAGCTTTTTTTGGGTAACTCTTTAAGGGATTTTTTACCCGGGCTGATGCCTTTTTTAATTGTGCTGTCGAATGTTTTTATTTCCGTGATTATTGTCAGTGGCTGGTTTATTATTTTATTCCGGTTTTTACCTGATGGACATCCAACCTGGAAAGTGGCGCTGATCGGCGGGTTGTTTACCAGCATCTTTTTTAATATAGGTAAATGGGTGCTAAGGTTTCTTTTAACCAATTCGAACCTGCAATCTCTTTATGGAACATCTGCATCTGTGATCCTTTTGCTTTTGTTTGTATTTTATTCTGCGCTGATCTTTTATTTTGGCGCGGCATTTACTAAAGTTTTCAGCATGCATATCAACGAACCCATCCGCACATCTTCGCATGCAGAAAAAGAAGATTGAATATGAATTGAAAATGAAATTTGAATTTGCAGGTTAGAAACTATCTAAACCAATATTTCCATAATGGGATGCAATAGCCATAATAATGCAGGAGATGATCACACCCAGGCTAACAGCCCAAAATGCTTTCTGCCGGTTGATTTTAAATATGGCCGCCGCAATAGTACCCACATAGGCGCCGGTTCCGGGTAATGGGATCATGACAAAAATCATCAATCCCCAAAAACCATATTTTTCAATGCTGTTGCCGGTCCTCTTTTTAGCAATCCTTGAAAGGCGAACAACCCCTTTTTTATAATGGCGATTTGGCCAAAAACGGGCATTAAATGTATCGATCAGCAACATCAGCAACGGGAAAATGAGCAGGTTGGCTACCAGCCCTACTATGAATGCCCAGGCAAAGGGCACATCGTTCAGAATAGCGTATGGAATGCCAACCCGGGCTTCACCCAGTGGCGAGATACTCAATAAAAAAGTAAACAGTAAAATGTTGAACATAATCGTTGGTAGAAGCCACGCAAGCTACATAGGATTAAACAGATAAAATATTATGCCGGAATGAATTAACGTTTTGGTAAAGAAACTGGTATTTAACCCGGGACATTTTTTTAAAGCTCGCTTTGCCGGAACCGCTTTTTAATGGGAAAATCCACGGAAATGCATTTATTAATCTTCAAACCTATTCCCACCTATCCTTATTCTTTTGGTAAATGGGCAATGAGTTCCACTTCCAGTTTGGAGTCAGGCATAAATAAGCGGCTAATCTGTACCCAGGTAGCCGCCGGAAAATCATTTTTATAAAATACTTTCCGGGCGTCGTTATGACTTTTCATGGCTTCAATATCGGTGGTATAAAGATTCTCTTTAACAACATGTTGAAAGCCCGCGCCATAATGAGCCAGGGTTTTTTCAAGTGTGGCGTAAAGCCTTCTGATGCCCTCAGGCGTTATATCACGGGCAACCGTACCCGAAATATAAATAACATTATCTACTTTGATCGCCTGCGCATAACCCGAAGCGGTATCCTGCTCCACACCACCATAGTGAAATTTTTCTTTTTGAATAGGAGCCTGTTGTGCTGTTAATATTTGTTGAATGGCCAGCAGGCAAACCATCATCAATGCCAATTGCAAAAGTTTCATAATTATAATTTTTGGAAAAATAATAAGATGCCCTGCAGCATAATCATAAATCGGGATGACCGGTTTTGAATGGGTAAGAATAACGGGAGTATGCGAAAATGATTGTCTTATTTATACAACGACCAGGAATGATCATTATACCCTCATCTCTCCAGTGCTTTGCGGTCCCAGCCGGCCAGGTTGGCCGCCACTTCATAACTGCTTTCCAGGAAATCCATCAGCATTTTACCGGGATCCGCAGATAACCTAACTGCCTCATAAGGCAGCAGGAACTCTCTTAATGTCTGATCATAATAAGCTTCTTTGGGTCGGATCGTTACTTCATTAAAACCGGAAGGTTCGGGATAGATATAAGCGTAATAAGCAGCAAAAGGGACCGCACTGTTCCCAGGCCAAAATCCCGCACTGCAAACCTCGTGGCTGTAAGCTTCCTGTGCTACCCTGTCCGGCAGGTTGGGAATACCTCCCGGGTGCAGCGGTGCCTGGCGTCCCGAAAATCGCGATACGGCCAGATCAAAACTGCCCCAGAAAAAATGAACAGGACTGCATTTGCCAATAAACCCCGCTCGAAAACGGGTCATTACATCCTGTGAAAAAAGCAGCGCTTTATGCAATGCCTCTGCATGTTGCGGATTATAACTTGCATGTTCGAAATCTTTATCAAATGGAATGGCATTTTCCAACTCATTGGGAAGCATATGAATGCTAACATCAATGCCCAGTTCATTTAAATTTTCCATTACCCGTTGATAAAACTCAGCTACCGGCATAGGCTCCAGTTGAAATTGGCGGCGATCTCCATCTCTTGTTACGATTACCAGCAGGTGCCGGCAAAAGTCAAAACTGATTTCAAAATGCCGCTCACCGTCAGGGATATTCGAAGAACTTAATCCTGTAGGCGTAACTGTCAGCGTTACATGCCATGAATGATTGATCCAGGGAAGTTTAGCCACCTTGATCTTACCCACGATCTGTGTCCACAGGTGCAGCGTATCGTAAGTGTCTTTTGCTTCTGCATATGAAAGCTGGGGTAATTGTTTGTTCATTGAATGAATGGTTTTGCGTGTATTCAATTTATGCAAAATCAGGGACTTATTTATTTGAATATCACCAGGGGTAATGTGCAAAAGAGAGTTGTATTTTAATTTCAAATTTTTTGCAGCACTACAATTGTTCAATGCTGAGCACCCACCTGAACATTGAATAACTTTCAACATAAACACCATGCATAACCGAATAATGAGCATGCCTGACGGACAAAAAAAAATCCCGCTCACCGCGGGATCTTTTTAAATTTTTCATTTTGAGTTTTACATTCTCTGCTACAATTCTTTTATCCTGATATTCTTAAAATAAGCTTTATTACCATGATCCTGTAAAGC
>JAKFER010000089.1:0-1539 GCA_036675565.1 Chitinophagaceae bacterium | reverse complement strand
GGTCAGGGTTTCCTTTTCAAAATTAGCAGCACCTTTTACTGTATTCACAAGGTTGTCTACCAGGTCAGCTCTTTTCTGATATTCCGTATTGACATTATTCCATGTCTTTTTTACTTCTTCATCTTGTTTTACGATTCCATTATAGCCACTGCATCCCATAAAACCAAGAATAAGGACGATTGCAAGTACAATTATTAAAGTCAGGTTTTTAGTTCCTTTCATATGTATATTTTTTGATTGTTTTTTGGCCACATGGAATTCGTCATAAAATTTTCTTCGCCGGTTGTGGTATGATAGCTCGAAAATTTTATGGCTCATTTCATGGTCAATAGTTTTTTGTGTAAGAATAAAATTAAGGTTTTTAGCATTTCGCCAAGTTAAATTTTCCATTCGTCAGGGATAAAGGCTGCTTCCATTGTTTTTACGTAACTATGTGGTATGGTTTTAGACACCATTTTCATACATTTAATTCATATGAATTTTTTTAAAAATTCTATCTGGGTTTTACTCGTATTACCGGTATCGGCTTCTTTGTTTTGTAAAAAATCTAATAAAAATATAGAACCTCCCGGTGCTATAGAAATAAGAGACAGTGTGATTGCCGGAAATTTAAGTCATCCTTGGGAAATACTATGGGGTCCTGATAATCATATCTGGATGACCGAACGTGGCGGAAAGATAAGCCGGATAAATCCTTCAACAGGAGTAATTACTCCAGTACTAACTATTGATGAAGTTGAATCAAATGGAGAAGGTGGAATGCTGGGTATGGCATTACATCCAAATTTTGCGACTACTCCACAACTTTTTGTTGTATACAATTATGATAATGGCTCCGGATACAAGGAAAAAGTTGTGAGGTATAATTATAATGGTACTACGCTGGAGAACCCTTTAATTGTTATTGATAATATTCAGGCTGCAGGTATTCATAATGGTAGCCGGTTGCTTATTGTAGATGACAAATTATTTATCAGTACGGGAGATGCATCTAATCAATCCAATTCACAAAATGTTGCTTCTGTCAATGGAAAAATTTTACGATTGAACCTTGATGGAACTCTACCTGCAGACAATCCCGTTCCTGGTAATCCTTACTGGTCATTCGGACACCGCAATGCCCAGGGTTTGGTTTTTGCCAATAACAGATTATATAGTTCGGAGCATGGACCTAACAATGATGATGAAATAAATATCATTGAGAAAGGAAGAAATTACGGCTGGCCATTTGTTCAGGGCGTTTGCAATCAACCTGCTGAACAAGGTTTTTGCAATGACAATAATGTTGTTGAACCTATCAAAGCTTGGACACCTACTATAGCTACCTGCGGACTTGATTATTATAACAGCGACCTGATCCCGCAATGGAAAAATTCATTGTTATTGGTGACATTAAAAAATGCCAGGCTATACCAAATGAAACTTGATGATTCGTTTACATCAATCACCAATACCAATGAATACTTTAGAAGTAAGTATGGAAGAATGCGTGACCTGTGTATTTCACCCGATGGCAAAGTCTATATCTGTACCAGTAAT
>JAKFER010000024.1:0-1544 GCA_036675565.1 Chitinophagaceae bacterium | reverse complement strand
CCAGTAATTGATCCCAAAGACCAGGTAAAAACCGATACCGATCAACGGAATAAAAATACAGAACAGCAGGTAGGCAAGGGTTTTGTTGGTGCTTCGGGTTTCATAAATAATGCGCAGGCATATCAATACCAGTATTACTGTATAAATAATTCCAATGATCCAGTTCAGGCCCAGGTTCCAATTCATGCAGAGGATTGTTTTATTTATGATGGCAATACAGTCTGCTAATTTATATTTTAGCCAGCTATCAAATCTATGAAATTACTGATGTAGAAATTTTATTAGTAAAAGATGAAAGAATTCAAAGGGCTTTTTTGCAGATACCGCATCTTTGCCTTTTATCCACCGACCATGATAGTATCCGCCACCTTGCAAAATTTTGAATTCGGACCAGAAAAATTACGGGTATTTGTACCGGATTTAACCGCTGTAAAGAAACAATATCAACATTTAAAAAAAGCAAACCCTTCTATCGCTTTCCCTTATTGGTCGCAGGTATGGCCGGCTGCGCTGGGGCTTTGCAGGTTTTTGGTTGATCATACTCATTATATACAGGATAAAAAAGTACTGGAACTGGCTGCGGGACTGGGATTGCCTTCCCTGCTTGCCGCCCGTTATGCATGTGAAGTGCAGGCCAGTGATTATATACCCGAAGCAGTAGAGTTGATGAAGCGGTCGGCTGATCATAATGGCGCAATGAATATGCAATGCAGCTTACTGAATTGGAACCATCTTCCCGGATCAATTAGCTCCGATGTTTTATTACTGAGCGATATCAACTATGACCCGGCTGTATTTGATAATGTATATAGTTTAGTACAACGCTTTCTAAATAATGGAACCACTATTATATTAAGCACTCCCCAACGGTTGATGGCCAAACCATTTATAGACCGGCTGCTTCCTTATTATAAAAAGAAAGATGAACTGCTGATTGAAAATTCCGGACAGCAAACGACTATCAGCGTACTGGTATTAAAACTTTAATTGCCCGGAGGGTTTATTTGTTTTAACCGCAACTTACCCGATCCTCCAAGCAATATCATCAGGTTAAGGAACTATAATGCCCGGCGGGGGTATCTTAATTGGGATGATTTTTTTACCTATTCCTATTTTTTATAAAGGAATATTTCCATGCTTCTTTTTTGGCAATTTGGCCACTTTATTCTCCAGCATCGCAAAAGCCTTGATCAGTTTCTTACGTGTTTCTTTGGGTTCTATTACTTCATCAATAAAACCTCTTTCGGCAGCCAGGTAAGGAGTAGCGAATTTTTCCGCATACTCCGCTTCTTTTTCCAACAATTTTTTCGCAGGATCTGCAGCTTCTGTTATTTCTTTTTTGAAAATAATTTCACTGGCGCCTTTGGCGCCCATCACGGCTATTTCAGCAGTGGGCCATGCAAAATTCATATCGGCGCCGATATGTTTTGAATTCATTACATCATAAGCACCGCCATAAGCTTTTCTTGTAATAACCGTAACACGGGGCACGGTTGCTTCACTTAATGCATATAAAAGTTTAGCGCCATTGGTAATGATGCCAT
>JAKFER010000166.1:0-1547 GCA_036675565.1 Chitinophagaceae bacterium | reverse complement strand
TCTAAGGTAGCATAATTAAGTGAGGGGATAAAGAATGGCTGGTTCATATTTAGATTCACTTGATCAGGTAGCCACGGTTGTTCCCAAACCTTATTTCGATTTTCTTTTCTGCTGGCCAGAAGGGCTGCTTTGAAGTCAGCGATCTGTTAACCTTAGTAGAAAAAGAATTACATAAAGAACAAACCTTATTACCTTAATCCCGCTATGGGATTTCATCAGATTGCGTGATATGTTGGCTGATTTTATTTAAAGAAGAATAAGGTTGCTTCCATCACGCAATTGATGGCTACTAAGGTTGATGTAAAGGGTCAGGCGGGGTTGTTTATTTTAGGACAGTGTATTCTACATCCTTTGTTATTTCTTGCCGGATACCATCCTCCCCGGTAAAATTGATCTTTACCGGCACGGTATGTTTACCGGTTTTAGTTGAGGCCTTAAATTTATAGACCGCTGTGCCGGATTCATTAATCTCAATATTCATTTTATTAACAGTTATTTCAGGTCTTACAGCCCTACTGAATGAGCCAATACCTGCTGTAATCTCAATTTCCTCGCCGACTCTTACATAGCTACTGCTTTGTCCCACTATTGCCGAATAGGTAGTATAAGACTCTATGAACGAACCAACCTTATTATTACAAAAGGCTATTAATCTGTTTTCAGTAATCTTAATGTCGTTCTGAAACTTACTTAAAGCAGCCAGGGCGGCGGCCGCAGTAATGTTTTTAAAAAATGTCTTTGTTTTTTTAGTTAATGAATCAGGAGCAGGTATGGATGGGAGTATCATATCTATAAACGTTACTCTTATGCCTGAATCGATTGCAAGAACATCGTTTTTATACCGGTTAAGCTTCTCATACAAAGCTTTTTCTTTTCCTTTTGACTCAAACAATCGTTCAACAGCAGCTTTATCAGCTTCGTTAAATGAATTACCAGTGGACTCTGAACCAGCTTCTTTTTTGAGTAATAATTTTAATTCATCCAGGTAAGATATAATGTTAGCCGATTTTTCTTTAGCTGCCACTGCTTTGGGATACCATATGTTTGCCCGGTAAGCAGAAGCAGGTTCTGTTGTTTTACCGTTTAATGTCGCCAATTGCATTTCAGTTCCTTTATTGATCGTTTTATTCGCATTCACCAAACTCTCATCCAGCACCCTAAACACCGCCAGATCATTTTCTGATCTATCTGAACATGCCGCTAAGAATACAATCAGTAAGAATATAGTAATCGCTAAAACTGGCTTACTTCCAATTCTGA
Source organism: Chitinophagaceae bacterium (assembly GCA_036675565.1). Taxonomy (GTDB): domain Bacteria; phylum Bacteroidota; class Bacteroidia; order Chitinophagales; family Chitinophagaceae; genus JACCYQ01. The sequence continues at coordinate 287 of JAKFER010000166.1, read as the reverse complement.
ATAAGAATGCCATAAATATTTTTTTTTAAGGAAATTGTCCGCGGAAAGTCATTTTCTCAAACGCTTCTTATGCACAGCTTATTGCTTTAAGCATCAGGCATGTATTGACAACCAGCTTACTGCTTATTCACCGCTCATTTTATTGCTTGTATTAATGGTATCCTAAAGGGAAATACCAGATTTCCTGTAGAATAAATTCGACATGAGCTCCCTATGAATTATTACAAAACAATTATGCATAGCTCTATTTTTCCGGGCTATCATCTTTCGTTCCTTTGGGCTCGCAA